>CALUKE010000033.1 GCA_944321165.1 uncultured Odoribacter sp. | reverse complement strand
AGTTTCCTGATAAGGCCGGAAGTGCTGACGGACGATGATGTGATGGACATTCTGAAACAGGCATTTTCCCAAACTGGTATGAAGGAAGCTGTTGCGGAGAGGGTGAAAGGTCGGGTAGCTGGGAAACCCCTTACGGAGTAAGGGCGCAATTATACACCACCCAGAGGTTGGTGCATTGCGTTCTCCGAAGGCTCCTCGCCGGAGGGCTGTGATTTTCCGCAGTCATGGTCTGCTCCAAATCATACAGGGGACGCTACGCTTCCCCTGCGCTGGCTGCCGCCAGCTACCCTTTTGTGGACTTGCCATCTGGGGACACCTTGCGTTGCAAGCTGTTCCCAGCCGACAAGTTTCATAAAATATGCTATCTTTTCGATAGCCGATGAAGTATAATGAAGATGACAACAAATCGAAATTTGTAGGAATAGATATTCTGGAAAATATAGTGAAAACTGCGCATTTGCGGGGATGATACGAATCGTGTCACACATGTGAAAGAGCGATTCTTTCGTCATTTTACGTTTTTTGATAAGGTGAAACTGTCGAAAAGACAAACCAATTATAGAAAGGACGTAGAATGATGAAAAAAAGTGGAAAACAGGTTTTATTATTTGGAGGAATACTTATTGTAGCGTTTGCAGTATGGACAGCTTTGATCCAGATGGTAGACGTGCAGCCGCTGGGTCAGAACGGAACCAATATTGGATTTGCAACATTCAATTGCTGGTTTCATCGTTTGGCAGGTGTCAATATGACAATTTATACGATTACCGATTGGATGGGACTTATTCCTTTAGTTGTATGCCTGATTTTTGCAGGTATTGGAGTGGTTCAGTTAATAAAGAGAAGAAGTCTCTTCAAAGTGGATCCAGATATCATTATCCTTGGAGTTTACTATGTTGTCGTGATACTGGCATATTTGATTTTTGAAATGATCTCAATCAATTACAGACCGATTTTAATCAATGGAGTTATGGAGGCTTCTTATCCTTCTTCAACGACATTACTGGTATTGTGTGTGATGCCGACTTTGATTGAACAGATCCAGCGAAGAATGTCATGTTCTACATTGAAAAGAATCATAACGATTCTAGCAATCGCTTTTTCTGCATTCATGGTTATCGGCAGATTGATTTCCGGAGTACATTGGTTTACGGATATTGTGGGTGGTGTATTGTTAAGTGCCGGATTATTTACTGTTTATAAGGCAGTAGTTATGCTAACAATAAAAAAGTGAAATAAAAAAGGAGGTGCAGGAGGTGGAATTCCATGAAAAGCTTCAGGAATTAAGAAAGAGCCGAGGTTTGACACAAGAAGAACTAGCCGAGGCATTATTTGTTTCAAGAACTGCAATTTCAAAATGGGAATCCGGAAGAGGATATCCGAGCATAGATTCATTAAAGGAAATATCCAGATATTTCTCTGTGTCCATTGATGAGCTGTTATCCGGAGATCAGTTGGTTTTGATTGCTGAAAAAGAAAACAAGTCAAATCTCAATGGTCTATGTGACTTGTTATTTGGATTTACCGATTTGCTCTCTTTGATGCTTATTTTTCTTCCATTGTATACCAAACCGGTTGATGGATATATCTATTCAGTAAGTCTTATTGAGTATGTAGATAATGAAATTTGGATTCGTATGACATACTGGGGTCTTTTTATCGCATTAACGATTATTGGAATTGTGAATATTTTAATGGTCAATTTCAAATTTGAAAAGGGAAAAAAGGTGATTACTTTTTTGTCTGTAGGGCTTAGTATTATTACTGTTTTGTATCTGGCGATTGCGAGAGAACCATATGCAGTAACAGTGGCTTTTCTGTTGTTACTTATAAAAGGAGGTCTACTTTATAAACGAGCTATGGCCGGTCGATAAGGAGTTGAGCCATACAAATTCCTGTTTGTCAGCTTCACATTGGGTCAACTTGCCCCGAACTTTTACAACTAAATACCCGCCGTCCAGCGGCATACCGAGCAGGAAATCTGAAAAAGGTCTCCTGCTTTTTTTCTGCCCAAAATGAGGTGGCAAAACGCCACCCCATCCACCAAGCATAGAAAGGAGGGACACGAAATGCCCTGTCCACACAACGAAATCACGATTGTACAGCGAAGCCAGCGGCAGTCTGCGGTTGCCGCCGCTGCTTACCAGAGTGGCGAAAAGCTTTTCTGTGAATATGACCAGCAAGTAAAGCACTACCCGGAAAAGCGTGGTATCGTCCACAATGAAATCCTGCTTCCGGCAAACGCTCCGCCGGAGTATGCAGACCGCAATACTTTGTGGAACGCCGCCGAAGCAGTGGAGAAGCAATGGAACTCCCAGCTTGCCCGCAGGATCGTGCTTGCCATACCGAGAGAAATTCCCCCAGAGCAGCACGCCGACCTGATCCGGGACTATTGCCGGGAGTTTTTTGTTTCCAAAGGCATGATTGCTGACTTTGCCATTCACGATAAGGGGGACGGGAATCCCCACGCTCACATCCTGCTGACCATGCGGGCAATGGACGAAACCGGGAAATGGCTTCCCAAGAGCCGGAAGGTTTATGACCTTGA
>CALUKE010000032.1 GCA_944321165.1 uncultured Odoribacter sp. | reverse complement strand
TCAGGCTTCCATTCGTCATCGGCATCCAAAAATGCAATCAACTCTCCCTTCGCCTCTTCAATTCCTCGATTCCGGGCTGCTGATACGCCAGCATTCTGTTGATGAATCAATCGAATACGATCATCATGGACTTTCTCAACTTCCACGACACTATTATCTGTCGAGCCATCATTTACGATTACAATCTCATAATCGCTAAAGGTCTGGCTTAAAACAGTCCGTAATGTAGACGCGATACTCTTCTCTTTGTTATAAAGAGGAATTACGACGGATATCATTTTTTTTGTTCTGTTTGAGTCCTAACATCATCCCATAGAAGCCAAATGGCATTGACAAAGTCGCCATGGAATAGTTGACCACATTATCAGAGTATAATGTAACAAAAACACCAATCATAGAAGCGCCTGCTACCAAAGAACACAATTTTATCCCTTGATTTCTGGAAGAATGGTACGTCCGGAAACAATCTATAAATATCAGTATGGCTATAACTCCATAAAGAAATAAACCTATTAATCCATTATCACACCGCATCTGGACAAAATCGCTGTGAGGGACCCGAAGCCCTCCAAAAATAAAATTACTGTACATGTAATTCTGCACAGAGCCAGTTCCTGATCCAATCAATTCATGCCCTACATAAAATTTATCCTCTAAATGTTCCCACATGGCAGTACGAGCATTTGTATTGACATCTGTCATGTCTACCTGCCCTCTTTGAAACTGTTCAATACCGACAGAACTATCCGTAAACATTTTTCTATGAAGAGACGGGATAAAAAAGACTGCCAGAACTCCGGCTATGAGTACTCCGGCAATAATAGGTAAGGATCGAACCCGATATTTGATGAAGTAAAAAGCCATGATTGCGACCAATGACCCCATAATCGAAGTTCGAAACACCCAAATAAAGCATGGGAGCATAAACAAGATCGTATAAATCAGATTCTTACGTTTTTCATTGGTATAATAAAACAATCCCAACGAAAAAATCATAATAGAGATATAATTAATAGCACGAGCTGTTCCATACCAGAATACACCTGGTACGAGTTTTCCGATGAATGGGATAAAAGCAAAAATAATTGAAACCAAGGCTACCGTTCGAGCCCCTGATCCTGCTTTAAGAAAGACCTCCGTATCACGAACAGTTGCCGAAGCAAACAGCATGATCAACAACGGATAGATATATTTCAGAATCACCCGAAACCCATAACCAGGGGCAGGGCTATAGGTCAATCCAATAACTAACCAAC
Organism: uncultured Odoribacter sp.; assembly: GCA_944321165.1. Taxonomy (GTDB): domain Bacteria; phylum Bacteroidota; class Bacteroidia; order Bacteroidales; family Marinifilaceae; genus Odoribacter. The sequence continues at coordinate 1,358 of CALUKE010000032.1, read as the reverse complement.
AAAGATAAATTATATAGACAACGGATACCGAAGACCAATGAATCTTACGTTTGCAAAAAAACAATAAACCAAGCAAGCAAAAAAGTTCCAGGACCATTAAGCGAATTGCCATCAAATCCAGTCCTCCAGGAGCAGAAAATGCCAATAATCCGGTTGAGAATGTCAAAATCCAAAACCTTTCAGGACCATCCAATAACATTCTCCGATGCTTGTCCAGCGGATTTTTCATGGTCCCCGAAGAGGTCAACCACTTAAAACCGACAATCGTGATGATCAAAAAATATAGATAATTCAATACGTACATACTCTCGACTATGATGCGGCCTGTTTATTCAAGCAATCCTTCGGTACAAGTTATTGAACAATATGCAGAATCGGTCAAAACCGAACCGTTTCACATAAGTAATTGCCCGAGCAGAAAACCGTCGCCAGGATTCGGGGGATTCGCAAAGATAAATCAGTTTCGATGCCAAATCATCCACATTTCCCGCTTCATGCAATAATCCGACCTCTCCTTCACAAACAACCTCCGGAAGACCTCCAATCCGTGAAGCCACGACAACGCATCCCCGAGCCATTCCTTCAATGGCTGTCAGGCCAAAACCTTCACTGCGTGACGGCATCAACAAGATATCAATCCGATCATAATATTGCGACAAAGCCTCCTGCGGTTGACGGCCAACGAATTCCACATAATCAGAAATATTTGCAGCTTGCCCTTGTTGCTCCATTTGCTCACGCAAAGTACCGTCTCCGACAATCAACAATCGGACATCCGGATGGGAAGCCTTTACCTTTGCAAAAGCCGGCACCACCAGATCCATACCCTTGATAACCTCCAATCGGCTAATTACCCCAATGGTCATCGGACGATCCGCCGTACGCTTCTCTGGAATAATAGGAAGACTTACCGGAAGCGCATTATAAATAGTGAAATGATTGTGTTTTTTCAGAGGGTAGTTCTCATCATAAAGTTGCGAGCGTCCAAAAAACGAACGTTCGGCCAACTCCGTAATACAGGTAAATGCCGTTACGCAATGCCGCTGAATAAAATGAACTAATTTCAGGCTTGGGTAAATATCTGCCGCCGTATGAGCCGTTGCGAGAATCCGTCGCATGCCCAACATCCGCAACAGCAAAATGGGGATTGCACCCGGAGCCATATATTGAACATGGGCGACATCAGGTTTGTATTGTTTCAAAACGGACCGCAATCCTTTATACAGGAATAAAACACCTCTCCAGCCTCCGATTCGTATTCCATCCGGGCTCAAACATACGACTACGCTTCCCGCCTTTCGAAAGCGGGAGACCATATCCTCACAATTCTCAAAATAACATACGGTTACGACCCGATG
>CALUKE010000031.1 GCA_944321165.1 uncultured Odoribacter sp. | reverse complement strand
ATTTAAAGCGTAAAATTTGTATCATAGGGCAACTTTTGATACTTTTGTGTGAAAATCTGATGTTTCTTATATAGAAATGCCATGATTTAATCTTTCCAGAATACGCTGATTAACACGGTCAATAAGTGAATTTTCCAAGGAATCCAGATAGATTTGAGTTGTCTTTTCGGAGGAATGTCCCATGCCGGCACTGATAATGGAAAGGGGGACGTTGCGGTTACGGGCAGCAGTCGCCCAGGTATGGCGGGCCGTATAAGAAGACATGGAGAGATTTTTTCCAAGCAGTTCGCTGATTCGTTTTAATTTCTGGTTTTGATATCCCAAGGCTGTCAGATATTGCCGATAAGCTTTCTCCGGATCTTCAGAGGTAAGAATCGGAAAGAGATAGGGACGTTTGCCGGAAGGATCCTGGTAACGTGCGATGATCTCTTCGATACAGGGTTCCATACGGATGGTCAGGCGCTGTCCCGTTTTGTGACGGATATAACTGATCAGGCCGCGTTCGACATTTTCTTTCCGAAGATAGGCCACATCCACAAATGCCATACCACGCGTACAGTAGCTGAACAGAAAAAGATCCCGGGCAAAGGCAAGCGAAGCGGAAAAACTCAGATCCAACTGTTGCAGAGAAACAATGATATTTTCATTTACGGCCCGCTTGCAGGTCCGGTCTATGCCGGTATAAACATGTTGAAAAGGAAACGACTGCTCTGCAAAATGCTGACGGACTGCTTTGTTATAGACAGAGCGCAAAATACGCATGTAAAAGGAAATACTGTTACGCACGATTTTCCGGTCCAGCAGCCAGTCATTGTAAGCCAGAACCAACTCTTCGTCCAAGAGTCCGAAAGGAATGTCGTTTCCCTGCAAAAAAGCGGAGAAACTGTTTAACATCCGCCGATAATTACGGGCAGTTCCCCATTGCCGGTTGCGCCGAAGCACCGCAATCTGTTCCTGGATATAAGCCAACACCGACGTCTGTGCAAGCGACGATCGAAACAAAGCGATGATATCGGACAAAAGATAATCCTGTTTTCGTTCGTCTTCCTCCCGAATGAGACGCTGCAACAAAGAGATATCGTATTCAATCCGACGCTGGTAATTTCGCAAGAGCCCTTCATATTCCGGCAGAACGATCAACTCTCCCCGTTCCGCATCCCAACATTGCCGGGGAATCCGAAAGCCTGTCGTAATCTGTTTACAATCCTGTTTGTGGTAAAGCTGATAATAAATAACCCCGGCTTTACCAGGTACTCTCGAAGTTCTGAATTTCACTTTTACTGTTGCCATAAATTTTACTACGTTTAAATAATTCACCCCGGAAAGGTAAGCCACCAGGCTATTTTAAGAGGAATTATTTAAAAACTTTTACGTAAAAAAAGGTGAAAAAAGTTACCTGAGAGAAATAAAAAAGGACCAAAAATTTTGGTCCCCAGAGCCAATTGCGAGACTTGAACTCGCGACCTACGCATTACGAATGCGTTGCTCTACCAGCTGAGCTAAATTGGCGTTTACGGGTGCAAAAGTAATAATTTTTTGATATATCAAAATCATTCCGGAAGAAAAAATCAATATTTTATTTTCCCACCACCCGGAAAGAGTGCTGCAAGCAATTTCCCTCCTCATCCACCAGGGTGAGGGTGTGCAAGCCCTCTTTCAACCAAACCTCTTTCTGGTGAATGGTACGGGTTGTCCCCAGAAAACGATCGTCGACATGCCAATAAATCAAGGCCTCCGGCTGACGATGGACCGCCTCCAAGACCACCCGTCCCGGCCGTCCCCCGAAATCCCGGGGGATGAACACCCGGGTACCCCGCTGGGGATAGATCATTTCCATTACTTCCTCGCCCGGCGGATGACAACCGGGACGATAGGGCGGTAAACGACGGTATCCGGTGTGCGTACGGCAGTAATACCACTCCTGAACCGGAGGCAGCACAAACCAGGGAGTCATGCGAATGCGATGAATCGGTTCGCATTCGGAAGTTACCCGCCATTGCCCGGTGGAATCCAAGGAAATCAAACGGTGGTAAGGACACAAGGGGGATGGAGTACCGGAGGCACACACCCGGAGTGTATCCGTTTCATCACAATATAAAGAGGCCCGAAAACCGCTTTGACGACAAACCACCACCTCTTTCATCTCTTCTCGGGGTTCATAGAAAGAACGGTAAACCGGCAACAGGGAAGCGACCTCGAACAGCACCGGAGCCGCCGCCCGTACCCCCACCAGTCCCGGACGTCCCTCTCCATCGGCATTGCCTACCCAGACTCCGATCACATAATCGGGATTCACTCCGATGGCCCAGGCATCCCGAGAACCAAAACTGGTCCCGGTCTTCCAGGAGAGATTCATCGCCGACACAAAATGTTTCCAGCCCGATTCCATCTCAGGACGCTCCACCTCCTCCAAGGCTTTGAAGGTCTGCCAGATGGCAGCGGCTCTCAAAACAGGCTCCGGATCTTTTCCCTCGGAAAGAGGCCCGGGAATAGTTCTGACAGTATCATCCCGCCATAGATCCAAACGCCGATATTCTCCGTCCAAATAGCGACCGTCCAGCTCTCCATAATGATTCAATACGGATGCCATACCGCCATACATATTGGCAAGATCCCACAGAGAGGTTTCTGCTCCCCCCAGAATCAGACTCAATCCATAATGATCGGCAGGCTGGTGCAGGGTGGTGATGCCCAACTGCTTCAGATCGTCATAAAAACGGGCATACGAATAGTCCCGAAGCAAACGGACAAAAGGAATGTTCAGGGATTGGGCCAGCGCCTGATCGGCCGGTACAGCCCCTTTGAAATCCCGATTGAAATTGGATGGAGCATAGTTTCCGAAACGGGAAGGAATATCGGGAAGCAACATTTGGGGCAAAATAAAGCCGTGCTGCAACATACAGGCATACAAGGCCGGTTTCAGCACACTGCCGGGACTGCGCAGCGACTGGATCATGTCCACATCGTTCCCCCGGCTGCCCGGTCGTGCCGCACTGTTGCCGACATAAGCCCGCACTTCGCCCGTAGGAACATGCGCCACCAGAACGGCCAGGTTGTATATATAATTCTGACTCAAGAGAGCGGCATGCCGCTCCACGATTTCATTCACTCTTTGCTGTAAACGTCCGTCGATGTTTGTCAGGCAGACCTCACCTTTCCGTTCCAGACAGGCCTTGGCCAACAAATGGGGAGCTGCCGAAGGCCATTCAAACAGCTCTTCGGGCAAAGGCTCTGCCAGAGCCAGGATATGAGCCTCTTCCGAGAGGAAACCTTCCTGAAACAAACGATCGAGCAAACGGTCGCGTTTCCGTTTCAACAACTCATTGTTCTTGCCGGGATAGATCAAGGCCGGTGCGTTCGGAAGCACTGCCAGCAAAGCGGCTTCGGCCCAGCTCAGCTGTTCCGGACGACGATTGAAATATTTCAAGGCCGCCGCCTGTATACCCACCACATTGCCCCCAAAAGGGGCATGCGAGGCATACAATTCCAAAATCTCTTTTTTTGAATAGGATTGTTCCAAGCGAAGAGTCAAAACAATCTCCCGCATCTTTTCAGGAATCGTACGGGGAGGATTCCCCAAGGCCAAACGAATCACCTGCATGGAAAGAGTACTGCCGCCACTGACCACCTTCCCGGCCCGGAGATTTTGCCACAAAGCCCGACACAAAGCCACCGGATTCACCCCTCGATGTACCAGAAAATGACGATCCTCGAAAAGCATCACCGCTGCCACATAGCGAGGCGGCAAATCGTGTATCTCCCGAAAACGCATCTGCCCGTCATCCGCTACTTTCAAACCCAGTAACTGTCGTTCCCGGTCGAGCAACACCGTCGCATAAGGCACCCGGAACAGCGGATTCGGCAAAAGAAACCACCAGAAAAGAAAAACGAAAAAAAGAAATCCACCCGCACATCCGAATAGCTGCCGGGGATTTCTTTTGATATATTCAGTTCGTCTCATCTTTTGCCTTTTCGGCAAAAATAAACATTATCACATGGAAATTTTTAAGAACACACCTTTATTTTTCCGAAGACAGACAAACCTGCAACAAACCGGCCGTTGCATTCTCCAGAATATCCAAAACCTCTTCAAAACCTTCCTCTCCCCGATAATAGGGATCCGGAACTTCCGAATAAAGAGCCGGCGGCCGACAAAAATCGGTCATCAGAAAAAGTTTCGCCCGCTCTGTCTCATCCTGTGCCAGCCGTTTCAAGGCCGACATGTTCTGACGGTCCATTCCTATAATCATATCGAAATCGGCAAAATCTGCCGAAGGATAGAAAGTCCGCGCCCGACTGTCGAGAACATAACCTCTCCGCGCAGCGTGTCTGCGCATCCGCTCGTCCGGAAGCGCACCCGCATGTCCACCGTACAATCCGGCCGAATCAATGTGAAAGAATTTTTCCTGACCGGCTTTCCGCACCAGAGACTTCATAATGGCTTCCGCCCCGGGAGAGCGACAAATATTACCCAAACAGACAAAAAGTATCCGAACCATCAGCTGAACAATGAATCAACAAATTCCTCCCGGTTAAATACCTGCAGATCCTCCATTTTCTCCCCGATACCGATGTATTTGACCGGAATCTTGAACTGATCCGAAATACCGATCACCACACCACCTTTGGCTGTACCGTCGAGTTTGGTGATCGCCAGCGCATTCACCTCCGTCGCAAGAGTAAACTGTTTGGCCTGTTCATAGGCATTCTGACCGGTAGATCCGTCCAACACCAACAGCACTTCATTCGGAGCATCCGGTAAGACTTTTTTCATCACATTCTTGATTTTCGTCAGCTCATTCATCAAATTGATTTTGTTATGCAAACGTCCGGCGGTATCGATGATCACTACATCCGTCTTGTCTGCTTTGGCCTTGCACAAGGTATCATAAGCCACCGAAGCAGGATCGGCTCCCATTGCCTGTTTGACAATCGGCACACCAACCCGGTCCGCCCAGATCACCAACTGATCCACAGCGGCAGCCCGGAAGGTATCTGCAGCTCCCAGCAATACAGTCTTCCCAGCTTCTTTAAACTTATATGCCAGCTTACCGATCGTCGTCGTCTTACCAACCCCATTCACTCCCACAACCATGATTACGTAAGGCACACCGTTGTCCGGCAATTCAAAGGAATCGGAATCATTCACCGTATTTTCCTTCAACAAGGCAACGATCTCCTCTTTCAATACCCGATTCAATTCATCGACTCCCATATATTTGTCTCTCTGTACGCGGGCTTCAATACGCTCGATAATCCGCACCGTCGTCTCCACACCGACATCTGAAGTAATCAGGACCTCTTCCAAATTATCCAAAACCTCCTCGTCGACCTTGGATTTCCCGACAACTACCCTGGCCAATTTTTTAAAAACACTTTCTTTTGTTTTTTCCAACCCTTTATTCAGGTTTTCCTTTTTTGTTTTTCCGAATAATCCGAATAATGCCATTTTATAAAATATAATAAAAAAAATTCAAAGCCCTAAGTTACAAATAATTTTCATATTCAAAAGCGACTATTCAGCGCAATTTATTCCGGTTGAAATGAGGCCCTGCCTTGCATACGAAAAACAGCGTGGATAAAATGGTAAAACAGGCCCCAAACAGATAGGCATAGTTAAATCCGCCGAAAGCCTGGGCAATAGCTCCTCCACACATCAACCCGATTCCGATACCGACATCCCAACTGGTCAAATAGGTAGAAGTCGCCGTACCCCGTTGGCTATTGGTCCCCAGATTTACAAACAAAGTATTAAAGGCCGGAAACATCGTACCAAAAGCGATCCCCTGCAACAAAGCAATCCCCAAAAAGATAAAAGAGGTCGCCGTCGCATTCCATTTCATCCAGTGTTCACAGGCAGCCAAAGCAAAAAAACTGATACAAGCCATATACATCCCCAAAGAGATGACCTGGGTAATCCGTCCCTTATCGACCTGTTTGCCCGAAAAAATCCGGGATACCGCCAAACCGACAGCCATACAGGTAAAATAAAGTCCGGAACTGACCGCAATACCGATCTCTTCGGCATACATAGCCACATAACTCGTCGTCATCCCGTAAGGCACAGACAACAATAACAAAGAGATACCGGCCGGCAAACCTTTGACCAAAAAGAAACGGTCCAGGGAAATCGGTTCACGCTTCACCGGCTGTTTATAAGGAGTCCTCACCAGGGAGGCCATCAGCAGTCCCAAACAGCCCGAAGCCAGCGAACAGCTGAAAATAAAGGGATAAGAACAGCGTCCATGCATAAACAGACCCGTCATCGGTCCAAAACTCATCGCTATATTGTTGGCCAATCCATAATAGCCCAGACCTTCCCCCCGTCGCGAAGAGGGTAAAATGTCGATAACGATCGTATTTCCGGCCACCGAAACCATCCCGAAAGCAAAACCGTGTACAATCCGCAACAGGATAAACAACCACAAAACTCCGGCCAGCATATAACCGCCGAAAATCACCGTAAAGACAAAATAGGAAAGAAGATACAAGGGTTTCCGGCTAAAGGTATCCAACAGATAACCGGAAAAGGGACGAATACATAAACACGCCACCGTATAACAGGACAAAATAAAGCCGATCATCGATTTTCCGGCCATGAACTGCTCTCTCAGATAGAACGGCAACACTGGTAGCAAAAGATAGAAAGCAAAAAAAAGCAAAAAGTTAGCTGCCAGAATAAAACAAAAATTAATGGAAAAAAGTTTGTCTTTAGTCATAGCAAATTTTTAATGGCCCACAAAGGTAGAAAAAAATTCACTTCGACAATTATTTTCATTGCTTTCAAAATTAAAATCAAACGATTGAGGCACATAATACAAATCTTACCTCCATCCAAAGATCGAACCGTAAATCTGATCCGCCAAATCAAGAAAACAAGATTTTTCATAAGTAATTGAAGACGAAAGAGTATCTTTGCATCAAATCAAGAATTTATGAGCGAGACGATAAAGGTAAACGATATTCAACACTATTGCGACATGATCGGCACACAGACACAACATCCACTTATCGGTGTTGTAAACTTTTCCGAACTGCCACCCATACGTTACGCCATCCCCCGTCGTCTGTTCGGTTATTATGCCATCTATCTGAAGGGAAACAGATATACTGCATTGTATTATGGTTGCAGCAAATACGACTATGACAAAGGAACGCTCGTATTCATCGCTCCTGGCCAGGTCGCCGGAGTAGAAGAAGATGGAGAAATCAGGCAAGCAAACGGTTATGTATTGATGTTTCATCCTGACTTTTTGCGAGGTACCTCATTAGAACAAAATATAAAACACTATGGCTTTTTTTCTTACGACATTCACGAAGCCTTGCGTCTGACAGAACAGGAACGAACAATTTTTGTGGAATGCCTCATGCGGATCCGAGATGAATTATTGCATTTCGACGAACAAAGTAAAGAACTTATCATCGATTATCACTGCTGTCCGGTAAAAGATCCGGGCGATTATTATAAAATTTAAGGAATTAAAACAAACTTGGTTCGGTTGAAT
>CALUKE010000030.1 GCA_944321165.1 uncultured Odoribacter sp. | reverse complement strand
AGCTAAGATACAAATTTTATATTACATTGGCAATCAATTCATTATAAAGTTTTATTCTTTTTACGACAGTCCCTAATGTAATATTTGGAATGATAATACACATTATAAGGGGACAGTGTCAATTAAGATGAGTGTAAAAGCCAATGCCTGAAACATCTTATTATGCAATGCGCAGGTTCGATAACAAATATTTTTAGAACTGTTGATTTTTTAATAAGCGGATTATATGCGTTAAACGAGATCATATTTATTTAGAATCTTTATTATTGAAAACGTAGGTTTCGGAGTTTGCAATTAAGCGTTTAATGTGATTTCTTCTAATAGATTGTCCCAGCCACGCATGGGCATATTCATTGTATATGTTCGTTGCAAAAATACCTGCATCGTCACTTCCAAGAACAACATTCAGACCTTGATCGAGCCATTTCTTCAAATGATGCTCAGTATAATTTTTATAAATTCCGATTCGTACATTACTTGTAAGTGGCGCTTCCAATACAATATTCCGTTCCCTAACGATTTGTTTAAGACTATTCTGTGCAAAATCAACAATTTCGAGAAAATTGTTGTCCAAATCAACAAGGATGTGTTTGTCATAAGAATTATTGCCCGAACAATTTTCTCGATGCATCCAATAATCTTCCATAATAGCTTTTACCGCAGGAGTAAGATTGGCCTCTTGGAAAGCATCCCATTCAGCCGAATCGAAAGTCTCTTTGTAGGATAGATCTATCCATGAAGAACTTTGAATAAAAATGGGATTCCATTTCCGATTCAACCATGCTACGATGGCATCATCGATGTCATTGATGCTCTTATTGTATATATCGGCGTAATGTTTTTTTATACTTTCTGTGATATTTAGCGGTATCGTTCTATGATCTTCTTGATATAGATGGTAAATAAATAACAGATTATCTAACCATTCTCCCTGTTTCATCCATATGTGGTCGCCGATACGTTCTTTCCATAAAGCATAATCCAATCCCAATGCCACTGCATGTCCAATCCGGTCAGCATTGTTTAGTGGTAAAAATTGAATAGCTTCATAAATGGCTCTTAACCCACTGACGATATGTGAAAAATCCTCTCCAGCATGGAACGTAAAATGGCATGCGTTAGACAATGTTCTGCGAATTTTCCCATATGCAGATGCGAATATTTCCGGCGGGGCATCGAATTCACTAGCAGCAGCATCAATGCCTACAAATTTTTGTAAATTCAATAATTGATCTACGGATTCTCCTGAATGTTCGTCAATCGGGCATTGTTGCCATATGGGGTCCGTCCAAAGGCTTAATATAGCCTGAGTTTGTATCCATAATTGGCTGCGCAAAGATTCGTGATAAAACGAATCACCTTGTTTTTTTGCGGGTTTTTTAATGAAATGTGCTACTAAACACAATTCGGGCTTGTAATTTTCTTTTAGCTTCTCATCCTGTACGAATTGTTGCCAGCCAGTTCTAATCCTATTGATTAAGGATGCAATATCTTTTGGAGTCTTTTTCGGGGCAAAGCGTCCTTCTAAAATGTTAAAATGAGGACTATCGAGACAATTACCACATAGTTGGAAGAATCGTTGATGATAATCTGATTCTGAATATTTTCGTAAATCGTTGTCTGCTATTTTTTGAAATTGCTGAAATCCGTTTTGTCGGATCTGTTGCACCAAGAAACGGTTCATTGTGCCTAAAATCAGTAGGTAATGATGAAAACCTTGTGCCAGTTTTGGATATCGTTGCTCGGCCTGTTTATCGGCTAACAGATTCAGTATTTGAATATATAATTTACATTCATATATTATATCTGTATCTGTAGGCTGTGTATCCTTACATGACGCCAAAGGGTGTTGTCCTCGAATGAGGTTTGCTTCGTATTGTTCTATCAGAATATCTGAATCAGGAAACATAGGTGTTGGTTCCTGCGAATGTGCATGATCGTTGTGGGCAATAATGAGGGTGAAATAATAGCGTAATGCTCGAGCGTATTGTAACAGTTTGGATAATTCATCTGCATCTTTGAAGACGTATTCTTGTTCATTTTGCTCTCTAACGCGTTGGTTTTTTAGTGATTGTTTGTAGTATTTGCGAAAATCATGAGGATTATTCAATGCATCTTGCCAAACGATATCCGTTTCCGTCGATCCGTTCAGGTGAATATGCAAGTCATTGAATCCCTTTGAATATTTTTTTTGTTCGTTCAATTCTGATATGTCCGGTGATAGAAGCGCTGTATATTTGATATTTTGGAAACAAGAAGGCGGAATAATAGTTGTTTCTTTGTATTTTCCCCAAAAGAAAGCTGCAATTAATGGTAATGGAGGACAAAAGGTGAGTAATTCCTGCCATTGCTCGAAACGCTCACTTTTGATATGCATTATTGAATTTTTTTCTTGTATATATAGGGATGCTAGGTTGCCCAGTCCTTGTGTCAACAGTTTAGAAAGAGAATCGATCCCTTGTTCGTCCACTTGGGCAACAAGCGCGGATCGGTACAAGTGGTCAGGAATAGTTGGATCAACCTCTCGTTCATTTAACATTAAGCGGCGACGAATATCCATCCATGACACAGAGTCTCCTGCCGCGTAATCACGCAGAGTCAATCTATCCATCAAGATCTGTCGTAAACACAAATCTACCATTTACTACTGTTTTTTACTGCATTTAATACATCCGTAACGACTTGGTTGTATACCATTTTATTTGTAAAAATCGTTTTGATGGCCTTTTTTACCTGGTCGGAACTCAGTTGCTCTTTAGACAATCCTATTTGTTGGAAATAGTGCATTAAGGCATCTATATGCTCCTGATTATTGGCACGAACATAGGCATCAATCTTAATAGGTTGTTCCCTATGTTGCTTGATTGCCCCTGAAATGTTGAGTCGGTTAAGGTAGTTATATACGGAATAGACCGGGTGTGTGTTTGTTGTCTGGTCCAATAGGGCAGGATCGAGATAGGCTTGAATGAGAGGACAACTCAACATGAACTCGAACAATGGACAGGATACCGTCTTTTCATTATAGTTATTGAAAAATATCTTGTCCGATCCGGTTGGATTAGTTAGAGTCATATGAGCCGTTGCATCTCGTTCCATGGCTTCTTCAACCAATATTGCATTCAGGAAAACGACCAAAAATCTATGAAACAAATCAGCTACTTTCTGATTGGGCTGAGGCTGAATGCGCATAAAAGAATACACGGTTCTAACCATGATTCTTCCCAGTAGATAAGGTGGTATAACATATGGTGTATAATTTTGCCAATTTTCTTGCCACTGTCGTATTTTCAATGCAAATTCTGCGATTGAATTGTCTGCTACCACATATTCTGGGTCGTTGTAGTCTTCGATATCATCTGTAATATCGTTGCGATTATTCTGATTGAAAGCTAGGGGAAATTCCCGTAATTGAGCCATGCGTATCAATTCATTTTGTATACTCAACATGTTCTCATTCAGGATAATATCGCCGATAGCTCCTATAAGGCTGTAAAACGAATAGAAAAGACGATTACGTCCCAATGGATCCTGGGCTCCAAAAGCGGGAAGAAGACCTAATAGCCGAACGATTTCAGCATTATTAGTGTGATCAAAAACTTCATCTAGTGCAAGGTCGTTCTCGTCTCGTTTATTTTTGGATTTACTTTGCAACGATCTAATTGGAATTAATCCGTTATGTACTGCGTCTTCATTATTGAACGACATGATATATGCACTTTGCAAAGAAGCGATTTTTTTCAGTCCATAATCAAATAGGCTGCGACTGTGCTGTACGAAATCATGTATATTTGGAGAAGTACCTACCATTGGCCACCTTGTTGCTTTAGCAACGATATTGGATACACGTATGATGTGATCGAACAACTCGTACGGTTTGAGTGTTAGTTTCTCAGATAGTACAGCACCTAAAGCTACTACGGATCCATCTAGTGAAGGGTTGTTCAGTTTTGGAAAAAATTGGCTTGCTTCGTCAAGGACATTATTATCCAACAAGAAGCGTAATAGATAAATATTGGCTAATCCATATTCGTTAAGAAGCTCCCAGATATCCACCTTAGTGTAGTGAAGTTCATTATAAAACACATCGGATATTCCTTTTGCCAGGTTCTGCAACTTTATTCTGAGATCTTGCTTCTGGTTTTGAGCGATGGAGAAAAGTTGTAAGAGTGACAATTGGGTACGTAAAGGTAAGCTGGTAAAAAAACGCACATATGATAATTGGGTCATACTACCTGATATTCCCCATATATCCTCCAACTGTTTTGAGTAATATTTCCCCAATTCATTATTGACATCATTATTGTTAATATAAATCTGAATTTTTTTCGTCGCCAGTTTTGAAGCCAAAGTTGATAAAGTAATGCGGTATTCAGGCTTCAAAAGTTTCATCATATATTGGCTTTCTAATTGTTCCACTAACTCCGGATACTTAGCAGTATAGATAGTTTCTGGCTTGTCATATTCGTTTTTGAGCAATGCTTTTCCGAAGTTTTTCCATTGCTTTTTCCTAACAAGAAAAGAATACAAGTCCAAATCCCCGCTGATGAAGGTCAGTATATTGGGAGCTGTGAGATATTTACGCAGGGTTTCTAATACCGGCCATCCTTTAGAAAAATCCGTATCGACATCGTCGAAAGCTATTAGCAAAAAGTCTTGTCCGAGTAATTGTAAAGAGTAATTAATATAGTGCCTGAAATGTTCCTCTAATCTATTCGCTCCACTGACCCGTCTTAATCCGTCGCGCATCACGAATGTTGTGTCGTTCCAATCGCTAGGGTCTAATCCCCCGTTGATACCATCCAGCATGGGGAGACCGGCTGCAAGGCTATTTAAACATTCCTCCCATTGTTTGTATTCCCAACTTTGTCTGATAGACATCTCTTTATCTTGCACCAATACGTCAATACGCTCCTTAACACGAGCTACAATATTGAGAAAAATATGTCCTTTTTCTTCAATTAACGTTGGATCGACGATATCTAAAATTTCAATTTTATACTTGTCAGGCTGACTTTTAATTTTATCAATTAAAGTCTTTAAAAAAGATGTTTTTCCGCTACCTCGACTACCGGATAAAGTTATGGTATGATGAACTCGTCGTTTGTCAGTTATAGACTTTGTATTCGATGTTGACTCTAATAGGGTCTGTTGATTAGCTTCTTGTATGAATTGATCTATCAAATCCAATACCTGCTGGAGCTCAGCCTGATGGACAATATTATTTCCCGTGAAAACTTGTTCATGAATATCCTGTTCAGGCCTTAAAATTATTTGTTTGTTCGTCATAACCAAAATGTATGTTTTAGGTTTAAATATAAGAATTAATATTCAATTCCTCTAAAAATTGGATATAGTAAATAAATACATTTTTTAGACGAGGTAATCTCGGATAATTAAAGATAAAGTTACTTTCGCGATAAATCAAAGATTTAACGTATTTTATAGGCTCTCTCCCCATAGAAGGTAAAGAGGGAAAAATGGCAGTTTTGATTCTGAATGCCCCGTCTTCAAAGATAGGGTATGCCGAGGGGATTTTCCCAAAATGACTGTAAGATTGAGGATGGACTCACGGATATTTTCAGGATTGTTGCCCGTTATCTTGAGCAAACCTGATGAGTGTTTTGTCTGTCCTTACACCAAATTGCTTATTATTGCAGTCCTATAAAGTTTTTCAAACCATCAATAACTTATTGATATGCATAAAATTAAGCAGCGGCATTAACAAAGAGGCTTGTCCATAAGAATAACACTGTTAATCAGCCTATTGAATATGTTTATCGGACACTAATGATTGCTTATAAGTTTTTACAGCCAAAAGAGAAAATGGTCGGAACCATTTAGCCATGGCGCAGCCATCTCTTTTCTTCCCTTATTTTGACTTTACTTTAATGAACGTATATATTGAATACGGGGATAAAGTAAAGTTGCGGCAATCCGTCGAACCATACCATCAGAAGAAAATCATATTCGGCCGGATCTCCTCAATCATCTTTTGCGGCACTTCGCACTCCCGGGCGATCTCCGGCCACATGGATGCCGCCTGGCAAACCTCGTCGATAATCCGTGCGGCATTCTTGATGTTGTTCTTGGCCGCACATTCGAGCAGGTCGTCTTTGGTTATACCGCTGAATTTGCCGTTTATCGACATCTGGTGGGCCGAGGTCCACTGGCCGTTGGGATTGTAGGCGTAGCCCATGTCGTAGGCCGGAGAAAGGTGCCATTTTCCGCCTCTGTCCATTAGGAACGAGATGTTTTTCGTGTGATCGTCCTGGTTGCGCACCACGACATTGAACACCATTCTGCGGAACATCTCCTGCGCCTCCTTGTAGGTAAGCCGCAGCCCGCGCATCACGGCGAATGCCTGTTCGTAGGAGTAGGCCCTGAGAAGCCGGTAATCGAAGTGCGCGATACCGCAGAGTGTTTGCATGTGTACCTTTGCACCGTTTATCCGGTCGAACCTCTTTGTCAGGAAATGGGCCCTCCCGTTCTCTTCGATCAGCGAGCATTCCGCCATGTCGATGCCGCATTCCTTCACAAGACGTGAGAAGGAGTATTCCAGACGCCCGAAGTTCTCCGTCTCCCTGAATCCGGCCGTGGCGGATACGCCGTCCAGCTTGATGATGTAGTAGTCGAACCCATCGGGAGCTTCGACCTGTCCCGAACGGATCTCTCCGGTGGCTTTGTTGTAGGCAATGATTGCCTTGGCTCGTTGCCCGCCGGCAGAGGTGCCGAGGCGCAGAATTTCTGCAATGGCAGCCTTTTTATCGGAACTGATGTTCACATTGAAACTTGATTTGTCGGCAAGGGCTTCTCTGGCTACATCCACCAGCGAATCGACCTCTATCCGGATATCCGTATCTACGGCATCGATGGCTGGCTCGAATTCAAGGGCACCCATGCAGCGTTTGCCCAGAAAGCAAAGCGTCTCGATCGCATTGCCGCTGGTCCGTCCCGTCAGGGCCAGCCATCTCTCAAAGAGGGCCCGGCCGTATGTATCCGGCAGGGAGTCCGCCAGCATTCCGGGCAGGCCTTTGAAGGTCGTTTTGTCGAGCTCCCCGAAACTGTACACACGTCCTTCCCTTACGGGCATCATCAGCGGCGAAGGCTCTATGCCTTGTCGCACAAAGTCCGGATCGTACTCGAACTGTGCGATTTCATATCTTTGATCCCAACGTACCGAGC
Organism: uncultured Odoribacter sp.; assembly: GCA_944321165.1. GTDB lineage: Bacteria > Bacteroidota > Bacteroidia > Bacteroidales > Marinifilaceae > Odoribacter. The sequence continues at coordinate 393 of CALUKE010000030.1, read as the reverse complement.
CTATGGGCTGGCCGTATAGATTGACACGAGCTACATCTACCATTCCGATTCCTCCTTATTCTCTTTTGTGTAACTTTTGGATGCCCGCTTGCGCTTGGGCTTGTTTGCTTTGCTGGCCAACTCGTAGTATTCATTCGGACTCAACTGCTCCTCCTCGACGAGCGGGACGAAGATGTCGAGCTTGCCCAAGGTGCGCAGGACGCGGATCAGCGACTCGAAGTTCTTTACCTCCCCGTCCTCCATGCGCTTTATGGTGGAGATGGAAACACCGCTCTTGTCTGCCAGCTCGGCCTGCGACATGTTCTGCTTCAGACGTACTGTTTTTATTTTGGCTGCAATCCTGTTGCAAAGCTCGGTATCTGTCAGTATGTATATATTGTCCAACATCTCAAA
>CALUKE010000029.1 GCA_944321165.1 uncultured Odoribacter sp. | reverse complement strand
TGGTGAAATTGGTATACACGCTAGTTTCAGGTACTAGTGGCTTCACGGCCGTGTAGGTTCGAGTCCTATTTCGGGCACGGTACAATTTGAATACAGGTAATAGGCCCAGGTGGTGAAATTGGTATACACGCTACTTTGAGGTGGTAGTGGTCGAAAGGCTGTGCAAGTTCGAGTCTTGTCCTGGGCACCAAGAAATTTAACGTTAAAAACCGCTGTAAACACAGCGGTTTTTAACGTTTACGCCATATTATTTTGTTACATAGTGAAAAATGGAGAAGCACATAGAGATCGAAGAGGTATTAGCTGGTTTGTTTCATCGGTATTTCGGAAGTAAACCGGAAAGTATGATTTTATTGCCGGTTTCCGGGTCGGCTCGAAAATATTATCGATTGTCTGCGGGGAATTTTGTTTGTGTGGGTACCTGGCATGCCGATGTGGCGGAAAATCGACTGTTTGTGGATTTTTCAAGGCATTTCCGGAAGTGTGGTTTGCATGTTCCGGAGATATATGTGATGTCAGAGGATGGATTTGCTTACCTTCAGGAAGATTTGGGCGACCGGATGCTGTTGGATGTGATTGTTATGGAGCGGGAGCAGGGAGATTTGACACCTCATTTGATGGAGCTGTATCGGAAAGTGTTGTCGGAACTGTTGCGCTTCCAATTTTTAGGACATGTCGGTTTGGATTATTCTCATTGCATTCCTCGACCAGTATTCGACCGCAGATGTATTCTTTGGGATTTGAATTATTTTAAATATTGTTTTTTGCGTTTGGCTGGGGGGGTGTTTTCAGAAGAGGCTCTGGAGAATGATTTTTCCCGTCTGACAGATCGTCTTTGTCGGGTAGACAATCAAGCCTTTATGTTCCGGGATTTTCAGTCGCGTAATATCATGGTTCGTGATGAGGAGGTTTGGTTTATCGATTATCAAGGAGGACGCCAGGGTGCTTTGCAATACGATGTCGCATCTTTGCTGTATGATGCGATTGTTCACATGCCGGATGTGCAACGGGAGTGTCTGCTGGATGATTATATCGGAGAATTGCAGACTTATCGTTCTGTTGACAGTCTGCAGTTTCGGGAAGAGTATTATCATTTTGTGTTGATTCGTCTTTTACAGGCGATGGGAGCTTTTGGATTGAGGGGGCTCTACGAAAAGAAAGCGCATTTTATCGATTCGATTCAGCCGGGACTGGAAAATATTTGTCGACTTTTCCAAGCCGGAAAAGTAGGTGCGGATTATGCAGAAATTTGGCATGTCTGCGAGCAGTTGAGGCGATCAGAACGCTTTCTCCGTTTGTAATTTCTGGAAGACTTCCCGCAGGGATGGGTAGGTCTGTTCCGAAAGATCTGAAAGCTGACAAAGAGGAAACCAAAAGGCCGCTTCGATGTCTTCTTCTGTTTGTGGTGTGAGGGATTGATGGGGAACGGTATGCATGCGAAACCAATAGGTCTTTTTCAGGAACCAGTTATCTTCTCTTTCATAGATGTGTAAAGTAGTCGACAGAGGGGCTGTGATTTGGAGCTGATGTAATCCACACTCTTCTTCTACCTCCCGAATGGCGCATTGTTCAATGGTTTCTCCGGTTTCCTGATGGCCTTTGGGCAGGTCATACATGCCCAGCCGTTTGATGAGTAAGACTTTCCCTTCTTGTATAACGCAACCTCCGGCAGCTTTGACATAGGTAAAACAGGATTTGAAGATGGATAGCAATTCTTCTACGTCCGGACTGAACATTACGGCTTGAAATGGAATGGAAGAGTTCAGTTGCCGGATGATGAATTGCCGGGTTGCCATAAAATCCTGATGGATGAAATGAATATTCCCTTCTTTGAGTAAATTCTGATCATCAGTCAGTAAAAAGCTGTTCTCTTTGAAAAATACTTTATACATTTGCAAAAAATCTAGTATTTGAACAACAAAAATAGAGAAAAATGAATACAGTTGCAGAAAAAGTAGCATCCTATTTATTGGAGATTAAAGCAATCAAGTTAGAACCGACCCATCCTTTTACCTGGGCATCCGGTTGGAAATCACCGATTTATTGTGATAACCGAAAGACTCTTTCTTATCCGGAAGTACGTTCTTACATCAAGGAGCAGTTTGTGGCGCTGGTCCGGGGAAAATATCCGCAGGTGGAAGTAGTTGCCGGAGTGGCAACGGGTGCGATTGCACAAGGGGTTTTGGTCGCTCAGGAACTGAATCTGCCATTTATTTATGTTCGCTCTTCAGCAAAGAGTCACGGATTGGAAAATCTGATCGAAGGAGAATATAAGGCAGGACAGAAAGTGGTGGTAATCGAAGATCTGGTATCTACCGGAGGATCCAGTTTGCAGGCTGTGGAAGCATTGCGGAACGCCGGATGCGAGGTGTTGGGTATGGCTGCCATTTTTACATATGGTTTTCAAAAAGCGGTGGATAATTTTAAGAATGCACAATGCGAATTGACCACTTTGAGTAATTATAATGCCATGATCGACCTGGCGCTGAAAATCGGTTATGTGAAGCCGGAACAAGTCGAAAAGCTGAAAGAATGGCGATTGAGTCCTGAAACTTATCAATAATTCTAACGATGTCAACAACAAAAATTGCAAGCGAAATTTTTAAGATTGAAAGCCCCATCCGGGATGTTTATGCTCTTCTTTCTGATTTTAGCAAGATTGGACGTTTGGTTGAAATGGCAAAACAAATGGGAATGACCAACGGGTTGCAGATGGATAAGATTTCTGAAAAGATTGAGGATACCCGTTTTACGGAAGATGCTTGCTATCTGACTTTGAAAGGAATGGGGGAGTTGGCGGTGAAGATTGTGGAAAAAGAAGAACCCAAGCTGATCAAACTGGGAGGGGAAGGAAGCATGCCATTTGATTTTAATTTGTGGATTCAGTTGCTGGAAAATGGACCTTATGATACCCGGATGAAAATTACTTTTCAGGGAGAATTGAACATGGTGATGAAAATGATGCTGAAAGGAAAATTGGAGAAGGGTATCAACCAATTGGGAGAGGGGTTGACCAAGATCCCGTACAGTATGTTGAGCCATGCCGGTTTTTAGGAACAGCCTGCCTGTAAAAACGAGCCAACAATTCACTGTGAATTGTTGGCTCGTTTTTTGAGTGGGTATTTTATGCCCTGAGTTTTTGGGCGCTGACCCGATTCATTTTCTCTTCGGCATAGGCTTTGTCGATGGTGATGCTTTTTTTGCCCTGTGAGGGTACTTCAAACATCAGGTCGGTCATGATTGCTTCGCAGATGGAACGCAAGCCTCTGGCGCCGAGTTTGAATTCAATGGCCTTGTCGACGATGTATTCGTATACATCGTCGTCAAATTTCAGAGTAATGCCATCCAGTTCAAAGAGTTTGATATATTGACGGATAATGGCGTTTTTGGGCTCTGTCAGGATATTGCGTAAGGCCTGACGATCGAGTGGTTCCAGATAAGTCAGTACTGGAAGACGGCCGATGATTTCCGGTATCAGACCGAAAGATTTCAGATCCTGGGGGGCAATATACTGTAAAAAGTTTTCCCGGTCGATCTTTTCTGCCTGTTGGCTGGCATTGAAGCCCACCACCATGGTATTCATACGGGCGGCAATCTTTTTCTCGATGCCGTCGAAAGCTCCGCCGCAAATGAACAGAATGTTTTTGGTATTTACCGGAATCATTTTCTGATCCGGATGTTTTCGGCCTCCTTGTGGGGGAACGTTGACAATGGACCCTTCCAGCAGTTTCAACAAACCTTGCTGAACACCTTCGCCGCTGACATCCCGGGTGATGGAAGGGTTGTCTCCTTTGCGGGCGATTTTATCCAGTTCGTCGATGAACACGATGCCTTTTTCAGCTGCTTCCACATCATAGTCTGCTGCCTGCAATAGGCGTGTCAGAATGGATTCGATGTCTTCTCCGACATAACCGGCTTCGGTCAGGACGGTGGCGTCCACGATGGTGAAAGGTACGTGCAACATCTTGGCGATGGTTCGGGCCAACAGGGTTTTTCCGGTACCGGTCCGTCCGACCATGACGATATTGGATTTTTCTATTTCTACATCGTCGTTTCCGCTGCCGTGCATGAGTCTTTTGTAATGATTGTAAACGGCGACAGCCAAGTGTTTTTTGGCTTCGTCCTGACCGATGACGTATTGATCCAGAAAGGCTTTGATCTCCATCGGTTTTTTTACTTCAATGTGGTCCAGGTTGAGAGTCGATTTGCATCTCATTTCTTCCTGGACGATGTCATAGGCTTGTGACGCACATTCGTCGCAAATAAATCCGTCCGTTCCTGCAATCAATAGATTTACTTCGCTGCGGGATCGGCCGCAAAATGAACACTTATCTTGCATTTTTAATGAATCTGCTACTTTTTATTTTTTTGTTCTGGTTAATATGGAGTCGATCATACCGTATTCTTTGGCTTCTGCTGCAGTCATCCAATAATCGCGATCAGAGTCTTTTTCCACTTTTTTATAGGGCTGTCCGGAATGTTCCGAAATGATCGTATAAAGTTCTTTTTTCAATTTTTGAACTTCCCGGGACGTAATCTCGATGTCCGAGGCCTGCCCCTGTACTCCGCTCATGGGTTGGTGAATCATGATGCGGGAGTGGGTCAGGGCCGAACGTTTGCCTTTGGTACCGGCGGTCATCAATACGGCTGCCATGGAAGCTGCCAGACCGGTGCAAATAGTGGCTACATCGCAGTTGATGTATTGCATGGTGTCATAAATACCCAGGCCGGCATAGATCGATCCTCCCGGACTGTTGAAATAAAGCTGGATATCCCGGCCGGGATCGGCGGTTTCCAGGAATAACAGTTGGGCCATGATGATATTGGCGACATCGTCGTCTATGGGCACTCCCAAAAAAATAATCCGGTCCATCATGAGGCGAGAAAAAACGTCCATGGTGGCAATGTTTAACTGGCGCTCCTCGATGATGTTCGGTGTAATATAGCTGTTGGTGGCTGTTTGATACCGATGGAGATTCAGGCTGCTGATCCCTTTGTGCTTTACAGCGTATTTTTTGAATTCGTCCTGTGGAAACATAGTTTTTTTGTTAGTTTTTCAAGCGGCTAATTTATAAAAAAACTATGCAATGGCAAAATCAAATCCGGAGAACCGGGAAAAGAATCGTTCGGGCTGGATGACAGAAAGCTACGGATGCAGACTGTCCACATGTAGAAAGAAATCTGCTTTTGCAACCCGGTTGCAGGAATTGTCTATTATTTTTGACATATTAAAAATAGTAAAGAGATGAAATGCAAATGTGAAAATCATGTACATGGGACGTTTGAAAATGAGGAGCATGTCCATGCGTTTTACGGGATTGTCTGTTCGTTGATTTCTTTGGCTGCTCTGGTAATCGGTATTTTTTTCCGCTATCGGGAATTTGCTTTTTGGTCTTTGCCGGGAATAGAGCTTGGGTGGTTTTTGGTTGCTTATTTGCTGGTCGCCTGGCCGGTGTTGCGGGAAGCCTGGCAAAGCATACGGCAAAAAGAGTTTTTCAATGAATTTACTTTGATGTCATTGGCTTCTCTGGGGGCATTTGTGATCGGGGAGTATCCCGAAGGGGTAGCTGTTATGCTGTTTTATGCCTGGGGAGAGATGCTGCAACATGCGGCTGTCGATCGGGCAAAACATCATATTCAAAGTTTGTTGGATGTACGTCCGGAACAGGCTGCAGTCATTCGAAACGGGCAGTTGCACTTTCTGGATCCTGCGGCAGTAGCAGTGGGGGAGATCATTGAAGTGAAGGCTGGTGAACGGGTACCTTTGGATGGCATATTGCAGGAAAAACAGGCTTTTTTTGATACATCGGCTCTTACCGGTGAGAGTCTGCCCCGTACCATCCAGCCAGGAGAAGAAGTACTGGCCGGAATGATTGTAAGTGGACAGGTGGTTCGGTTGCGGGTATGCCGCCCTTATGAACAGAGTGCGTTGTCACGAATTCTGGCCTTGGTGCAGGAAGCTTCGGAACGGAAGGCTCCTGCGGAGTTGTTTATTCGCCGTTTTGCCCGGGTTTATACGCCGATTGTATTTTTACTGGCTTTGTTGATTATGATTTTGCCTGCGTTGATGTCTCTTTTGGTACCGACTTTCGTTTATGGCTGGCAGGAATGGGTTTATCGGGGGTTATTTTTCTTGGTGATTTCTTGTCCCTGTGCCTTGATGATCAGTATTCCGTTGGGATATTTTGGCGGAATCGGGGCGGCCTCCAGGAAAGGAATTTTATTCAAGGGTGGCAATTATTTGGATGCCATTACGCGTGTGAATACGGTCGTATTCGATAAAACAGGAACGCTTACCAATGGATATTTTGAGGTGTTTGAGGTAAAGGCGGTAAACGGTTGCATGTCTGATTTGCTGAAACTGGTTGTTTCTTTGGAAAGTAAGAGTACTCATCCGATTGCTCAGGCGATTGTCGCTTTTGCTTCCCGTCAAGGAATTACTGCGGTTCCGGTGACTGATCTTTGTGAATATTCCGGTCTTGGAATGGAAGGAACGGTTGACGGGAAAAAAGTCTGGATAGGAAATCTGCATTTTTTGAAAAGTCGGAGCATGGCGTTTCCTGCAGAGTTGGAGAAATGCGTGGCGACGGTGGTTGCTTGTGTGGTGAATGGGGTTTATGAAGGGCATTTGCTGTTGAAGGATTGTTTAAAGCCGGATGCGAAGGAAGCCATACGGCGTTTGAAAGAGTTGCATATTCCGCAAATCCGATTGTTCTCTGGAGATAAACAAGAAATTGTTGCTATCTTTGCGAAAGAATTAGGAATCGATCGGGTATTGGCGGAGTTGTTGCCGCAGGATAAGGCGGCTTGTCTGGAAAAGGTCCGCTTGGAAGAGGGGGCGAATGTCGCTTTCGTGGGAGATGGTATGAACGATGCACCGGTGCTTGTCCTGAGCGATGTGGGAATTGCGATGGGTGGATTGGGGTCTGATGCAGCCATTGAAAGTGCGGATGTTGTGATTCAGACGGACCAGCCATCCAAGGTGGCGACGGCGATTCGGATCGGTCGGGCGACACGGCGGATTGTGTGGCAGAATATTATCGGTGCTTTGGGAGTGAAACTGATCATTCTGTTGGCAGGTATCGCAGGATTTATCACACTGTGGGCGGCTGTTTTTGCGGATGTCGGAGTGGCTCTGTTGGCGGTACTGAATGCGGTACGTCTTCTTACAAAAAAATTTGAATGATGGTAAAGGAAGAAATTTGTTTGCAAAAACTGGCTCTTCGGGAAATTCGTCCGACAGCGATTCGGATTCTGATACTTCAGAAGCTGATAGATATGCAGCAGGCCGTTTCGATGTCCGACTTGGAGTATCAGCTGGATACGGTGGATAAATCGACCATTTTCCGAACCCTGACTCTTTTTCTGGCTCATCATTTGATTCATGGTGTGGATGATGGCAGTGGCATTTTGAAATATGCCTTGTGTGAGGACAGTTGTCATTGTTCAGTGGAAGATCAGCACATGCATTTTTGTTGTGAGGAGTGCCATCGTACTTTTTGTGTAAGAAATGTGCCGGTGCCTTTTGTTCAGTTGCCGCCGGGTTTTATCCAGACCGGAGCAAATTATGTCATTAAAGGACTTTGTGCGGAATGTGCGGCCCGTAAAAATAAGGAATATCAATGATACCTGTAAAAGCAAAAGGATATATTCTGGGGGCTGTGGCTGCAGCTGCTTATGGGATGAATCCCTTATTCGCTTTGCCTTTATATCGGGATGGGATGAATCCGGATTCGGTACTTTTTTTCAGATATCTCTTTGCACTTCCTATTTTGGCATTGATGATCAAAGTCCGTGGACAAAACTTTCGATTGAGAAAAAAAGAAATTTTTCCGTTGCTGATGGTGGGATTATTGATTGCACTCTCTTCGCTGGCTTTGTTTCAAAGTTATAATTATATGGATGCTGGGATTGCATCTACCTTGTTATTCGTTTATCCCATCCTGGTGGCTTTGATCATGACTGTGTTCTTTCGGGAGCGGTTGAGCTTGAGGACTTTTTTGTGTATTCTTTTGGCTTTTTCGGGTATAGCGCTTTTATCCAAAACAAGTGAAGGAATACCGCTGAGTGTGACGGGTGTCATCCTGGTGATGGTTTCTGCGCTTACCTATGCCATTTATATTGTGGCGGTAAATCAGTCGGTGTTGAAGCAGGTTGCTACCGTAAAACTGACTTTTTATGTTTTGTTTTTTGGGTTGTTTCTTTTTTTGTTTCGGGTGTGTTTCGCCGGCAGTTTGTGTGTTGTCGATAAATGGTACCTGTGGGGCAACCTATGGGCTTTGGCCCTTTTCCCCACTGTGATTTCTTTTCTGTGTACGACACGGGCCATACAATATGTCGGTTCTACACCCACGGCGATCCTTGGAGCTCTGGAACCGGTCACGGCTGTTTTGTTTGGAGTTACGATTTTTGGAGAATCTCTTTCTTTGCGTTTGGTGATAGGAATTGCAATGATTATTTTGGCTGTTACTTTGATTATTGCCGGTGGTAATATAACGACTGTCTTGGTACGCTTCCGAAAACTTTTCCCCAAATTGCCGCACAGAAAACAATTTTAGGTTCCGGTTTAACTCTCGGTTTAAACAGATGCCCCAAACCACGAAAAACCACAAAAATAAAAAAGGTAGTTGCTTTCGTAACTACCTGTAAAAGAGAGCGGAAAACGGGACTCAAACCCGCGACCCCCAGCTTGGAAGGCTAGTGCTCTATCGACTGAGCTATTTCCGCATTTGAATCGTGGGCAGTGATGGATTCGAACCACCGAAGGCTTCGCCAGCTGAGTTACAGTCAGCCCCATTTGGCCACTCTGGTAACTGCCCAGTTTTCTTTTTTTGCGTCGGCAAAGGTAGGTGTTTAAAATGAAACCAGCAAAAAAAACGATATTTTTTTTGCTGGTGTAGAGTCAAGTGGCAAGTGCAAAATTAGCAAATACTTTTATAAAACTCGATTTTGGGGGTTGAAAACCCTAGTTT
>CALUKE010000028.1 GCA_944321165.1 uncultured Odoribacter sp. | reverse complement strand
CACCTCGCAGTGAAACCACTTTTCGACATATCTGGCAACAAATCTTAATTTGGGTGGCGCATTGACGAAGTCAGGATCATGGTGAATTATGCGTAAATTGTTTTTATTGCTTTGTCTGACGCTGGCATTGGGTGTTGATGCCCAGCCATTGTGGATGCGATATTGTTCTATTTCTCCGGATGGATCTAAGATTGCTTTCGCTTATCAGGGGGATATTTATGTTGTGAATAGCGAAGGTGGTTTGGCAGAACGTTTAACGAGCGGAGAAAGTTTTGAATCGACTCCTGTATGGGCCAATGATGGAGAGACCCTTGCTTTTATATCCGATCGGGAAGGAGGGATGGATATATATACAGTTGCGGTTAGTGGTGGTGTGGCGAAAAGAATAACAACCCATTCTGCAAAAGAGTCTGTATTGGCTTTTTCTTCTGATGACAGGTATATTTATTATTCGGCCGTGATGCAGGATCCGGCAAGTAGTGCGATGTATCCGGCTTCATGGATGACAGAGTTGTATAAGATTTCCGTTGACGGAGGACGTCCTGAACAGGTGTTGGCGGCTCCGGTTTGTAATATGTGTTTTGATAAAGACGGGAAGTCTTTTCTTTATGAGAATAGGACCGGTCAGGAAAATGAATGGAGAAAACACCATACTTCATCTGTTGCCAGAGATATTTTCTATTATGACGCGGAACAGAAAAAGCATATTCAAATAACGAAAAATCCGAGAGAGGATCGCAATCCTCTTTTTACGCCGGATGGAGGGATCGTATTTTTGAGTGAACGGAACGGAGGTTCCTTTAATGTGTATAAAATGGAATCGAAGGAATCGGATCAAGTTATTGCTTTGACGAAGTTTAAGGAGCATCCGGTTCGTTTTCTTTCACAAGCAAAAGATGGAACCTTGTGTTTTGGTTATCAGGGGGAGATTTATACATTGAAGGAAGGACAAAATCCGGAGAAAGTGCAGATTGAAATTGTCAATGATTTACCTGCTACTGAATTTGCCCGGATGAGTTTTAGAAATGCATCCGAATATGCTTTGCCGGAGGAGGGGGATGATATGGCTGTTATTGCCCGGGGGGAGGTATTTGCTGTTTCTACGAAATACGGTACGGTTAAACAGATTTCTCATACGGCGGAAGCTGAATCCGGAGTTACGATTTCGCCGGATGGAAAAACAATCGTGTATGCAAGTTGTCGGAATGGAGTGTGGAATCTTTATCAGGCAACCAAAGGGCGGAATGAGGATATTGATTTTGCACATGCGACCTTGATTGAAGAGAAACCTTTGTTTAAAGATCGGGTGGAAAGAATGGCGCCTTCTTTTTCTCCGGATGGGAAGGAATTGGCTTTTATTGAGAATCGTAATATTTTGAAAGTATTTGATTGTAAAACGGGTAAAGTGAGAACAATCACAGATGGCACTCAGCATTATGGGAATAATGTGGGCGGATCATTTGCTTACGAATGGTCTCCTGACGGGAAATGGTTTACTTTGACATTGATAACGAATAGAAGGGATCCTTACAGTGATGTAGGAATCGTGTCTGCAATAGATGGAGGTAAAATTTATAATGTAACGAATAGTGCTTATATTGGTCGTTCTCCTCGATGGGTGATGGGTGGTAATGCCATCCTGTTTGTTTCAGATCGTCATGGAATGCGTTCGCATGCTTCCTGGGGAAGTCAGAATGATGTTTACATCGCATTTATGAATCAGGAGACAATGGATCGTTTTTTGATGAATAAGGAGGAGATGGATTTATGGAAGCAAGCGGAGAAACGAAAAGAAGAGTCTGTATCGGAGTCGAAAGTTCAAGGAAAAGACAAGAAAGCGGATAAGGAACGTGAGGGGGGAAAAGAGGTTGTAATCGATTTGGATCGGATTTCCGAACGGGTTTTACGTCTGACTCCGATGTCTTCGCGTATTGCTTCAGCGGTTTTGACGGAAGATGGTGAGTCGTTGTTTTTCCTTTCGGCTTTTGAAGGTGGATTTGATTTGTGGAAGAAGGAAATTCGGACGGGAAATCTTCAGATGGTAAAAAAGATGAATACTTCCTATGCCTCTCTGCAGTTGGATAAGTCCGGAAAAAACTTGTATATTTTAGGGGGACAACCTTCCAAAATGAATCTGTCTGGCTATAGTGTATCTCCAATTTCATTTAATCTGCAACTGGAAATAGATAAGGCCGCAGAGCGGAAATATATGTTTAATCACGTTTTTACACAACAGGAGAAACGTTTTTACAGGACCGATTATCATGGTGTCGATCTGGAAAAATTGAAAAAAGCTTATGAGCCTTTTCTGTCTCATATCAATAACAACTACGATTTTGCAGAATTGTTAAGCGAGGTGTTGGGGGAATTGAATGTGTCCCATACGGGAGCACGTTATAAAGGCCAGTCTTCCAAGAAACCGACTCCGGAATTCGGACTTTTGTTTGACTGGGCGTATAGAGGTGATGGGTTGAAAGTAGATGAGGTTTTGGAATATGGGCCTTTTGATAATAGTTTTACCAAAGTGAAAGCCGGTGTCGTGGTGGAGAAAGTGGATGGAAATAAGATTGAAGCAGGCAGGGATTATTATCCATTGATAAACGGGAAAGTCGGAAAATCTGTCTTATTGTCTTTTTATGATCCTCTGACAAAAGAAAGATGGGAAGAAGTGACAAAGCCGATATCGTTCTCCAAACAGATGCAATTGCTTTATAAACGTTGGATAAAGAGTCGGGCGGCAGAGGTGGAACGCTTGTCGGGCGGACGCTTGGGATATGTGCATCTGGAGAGTATGGATGATGAAAATTATCGGGATGTATATTCAGATATATTGGGAAAATACAATCTGAAAGAGGGTATTGTGATTGATACTCGTAATAATGGAGGCGGACGTTTGCATGAGGATATTGAAATACTCTTTAGTGGGCATAAATATCTGGAACAGGTAATTCGGGGTGTCGTAGCCTGTGAGATGCCTTCCCGCCGGTATAATAAACCGTCCATTATGCTTGTTTGTGAGGCGAATTATTCAAATGCGCATGGGACTCCCTGGGTATATAAAAAAATGGGATTAGGTGCTGTAGTTGGAATGCCTGTCCCGGGAACGATGACATCTGTAAATTGGGAAACACTACAGGATCCTACATTGGTTTTTGGTATTCCGGTAGTGGGATATCGTACACAAGAAGGGAATTATCTTGAAAATTGCCAATTGGAACCGGATTTTAAGGTCCGGAATGATTATGATCAGGTGATTGAGGGGCGTGACCTGCAATTGGAGAAGGCGGTGGAGGAATTGTTGAAGCAGATTGAGGCCCATCCGGCAGCATGGTAGCAGACTCCATTACTTAAAAACAAGAAGTGTTTCTGGGAACTGACGTGGGATTTTGGAAACACTTCTTTGTTTTTTTAGACAAAGTGTCTATGGAAAAATAGGTGTATGGGGAGAATATTTGTTTTATCTTTGTACGGATGATGGATGAATTCTAAAACTTGGGAAATGGAGCAAAGCAATAGAGATATACGTTATAAAAGGATATTTCAGGCTTTTCATCAAAATCATGTACGCTTATTTTATCATTTTGCAGCGAGGTATGTGGATGATACGGAAGTGGTACGGGATATTGTTCAGGATGCTTTTATTTCCGTGTGGCAGCGAATGGAAGAATTTGAGAATGAAGAACATATAAAAGCCTTCATTTACAAGACGATCCGGAATCGTTCCATGAATTATTTGCGGGATAAACAGGTGGAGCAAAAGCATCGGGAGAAATTGTCTTTATTGCAGCACGAAGAGGAGTTTCAAGAACATATTTTGGAGGAGGAGGCTTATGATTATTTGTGTCGGAAAATAGAACAGTTGCCGGAAATGCAGAAAAAAGTCATTTGGTTGCATGTCGACGGTTTATCCAACGAGGAAATTGCCCGTGAATTGAATATTACCGTCAATACCGTTTTGACGCATAAACAAAGAGCTCGGGCTATTTTGAAAAAATACCTGAACGATTCTTCGGATATTTTATTTTTGGCTTTGATTTTTAGTATCTAAAAATTTTTATGCAAAAAAATTAAATTTTGTGTAGTCGTATTTTGTCCATTGCGTGTATTTAGGATATATGTTAATAAATGGAAGGATGAATACGGATTACGAATATCGTCGAATTGTAAAATGTGGCGATTTATTAAAAAAATATTTCGATGGAGAGCTGACTTCTTCGGAACGGCGGGAATTGGCTCGATGGTTGTGGGAGGAGCGCAGGAATCGGGAATTTTTTCAGCGTCTTTGCCGTCAAACATCTTTAAAGACGTATTATGCTTCCTGGCGTAAGATAGATCCTCTAAAGGAATATGATTTGTTGGAGCGGCGGATGATCGGGAAAACAAAAAAACGTCGATTGCTTGTATGGCGTTGGGCGGCAGTTGTTTCTTTCTTATTCTTAAGTTCGATAGGTTGGTATTTGTTCCGGACTGCAGAGACGGAGACATCTCCTGTCGTGTCGGATCGTAAAGATCTTTTTTCGGCTGTTCTGAAGACTTCTGACGGGAAGGTGATTTATTTGGATGGAAATAAGGAATCTGTTTTTCAATTGGAAAGCAGAGGGGTGCATGTAAGTGATTCGTTGAAGGAACTGGTGTATCAGACACCCTTGACAGAGGATTCTTTGATTTGGCATCAACTGGACATTCCTCGAGGGGGTGAATACAAGTTGGTTTTGTCGGATGGAACCCAGGTGTGGTTGAATTCCGAGTCGACGATTCGTTTTCCGGTATCATTTGCCCGGGAATCACGCGAGATTTCTGTTACCGGTGAAGTGTATCTGGAAGTGGTTCATGATACCTTGCGTCCTTTTCGTGTAAAAGCTGGAGAGGGATGTGTGGAAGTATTGGGTACGGCATTTGGAATGACGGTTTATCCGCTTGACAGCATCTGGTCGACGACTTTGGTGCAGGGAAGTGTGCGGGCTTCTTGGGGAGATCAAAGTCGTGTGCTGATGCCTCATCGTAAAGTTTTTGTAAAAGGCGGAGAGTTATTGGAGAAAGAGGTGGACGTGGAAAATGAGTTGGGATGGGTGCAGGGAATCTTTGTTTTTGAACACGAACCGCTGGAAGAAGTCGTGAAAAAATTAGAGCGTTGGTATGATGTTGAATTCCGTTTTAACGATGACAAACTGAGAAAGTATCTTTTTACGGGGAAGGTGAGTCGGGATGTCGGGATAAAACAGATATTGGAACTGATGGAGCGGATGAATATTGTAAGTTTCGAACAAAAAGAAAATTTCATTTTGATAAAGGAAAAAGCCGGACATTTTTAACTGCGGGCACAGTTAGACCGGCTTTCTATTAACATTTAAATCTCTACAAAATTATGAAAAAAAATCTGGAATTACGATTTCCTCGGAGTCGTTATTTGACCGACATCTGTTTACGATGTTGTTTGACTGTGTCGCTGGCGTGTTTCTTTTATGTTTCGCTCCATGCTCAACGTACCGGGAATACGGTAACTCTTTCGGTGAATCAGATGCCTGTAACGGAGATCTTGAAAGAGATAGAGAAACAGGTGGCCTGTAAATTTATGTATCATGATTCCGATTTATCGTCATTGGCAAACAAAACCTTGAATTTACGGCAAGTTGCGCTTACAGTGGCATTGGATTCTTGTTTTAAGGGGACTTCTGTCGGATATGAATTGGTGGGTGATCAGGTCATTCTAAAACGGATCAGGCAAAATCAACAGCCCCAAGTGCGGAGGATTTCAGGAACTGTTACTGATCGCCAGGGAGCTCCTCTGCCGGGAGTCGGAATTATTATCGAAGGAACAACCATTGGAACGACCACCGACAGTGATGGTAAATACGTTCTCGAGACCTCCGGTATAAAGGACCTGACCTTGCTTTATTCATTTGTGGGAATGAAACAGCACCGGGAAGTGGTAGGAAGTCGGTCAGAAATTTCAGTCGTGATGGAAGAAGAAGTGACAGAAATGGAGGAAGTGGTGGTGACAGGTATATTTACACGAAAAAAGGAGAGTTTTACGGGATCGACAGCTACTTTTAAAAAAGAGGAGTTGAAGATGGTTGGAGCTCAAAATATAATTCAGAGTTTGAAAACGTTGGACCCTTCATTTGTTATTATGGAAAATAATGATTGGGGCTCAGATCCCAATAAATTGCCGGATATCGAAATTCGGGGAAAAAGTAGTATCGTCGGTTTAAAAGAACAATATGATACAGATCCCAATCAGCCGTTGTTTATTTTGGATGGATTTGAGACAGACTTAAAGACTGTTGTTGACCTGAATATGGATAGAGTTGCTTCTGTAACAATTCTGAAAGATGCCGCATCCACAGCTTTATATGGATCGAAAGCTGCAAATGGTGTTGTTGTTATTGAAACAAAAATGCCAGAACCTGGAGAGTTTCGGGTTAATTATAATGGTAATTTTTCGTTGTCAATTCCAGATTTATCCGGGTATAATCTGATGAATGCTAAAGAGAAATTGGAATTTGAACAGAAAGCAGGTTTTTATACTTCTGCTTATACGCATGATGCTCAGGAGCAATTATTTCTGGATAGTTTATATAATCTTCATCAGGCAAATATTGCAAGAGGAGTTAATACTTATTGGTTGTCGGAACCTTTGAGAATTGCTTTGGTTCAAAAACATAATATGTATGCAGAAGGTGGTGATGAGGCGGTTCGATATGGTTTGGGAATCACATACAATGGGACTCAGGGAGTTATGAAACAATCTGGGAATAAATTGTTAGGAATAAATTTTGATTTGAGTTATAGAAAAAAGCAATTCCGTTTTTATAATAAAATGTCATTTGATTATACGACGGAAGAGAATCCAACGGTTTCTTTTGTTGAGTATGCAAAGGCAAATCCGTATTTTCCTAAAAGGGATGCGAATGGAAAAGTTGGGCGTTATTTGGAAGAATATTATACATTGACTTCACAGCATTATACGGTTGAGAATCCATTGTACAATGCCAGTTTAAATAGTTTTGATCAAGCCAAAAAAGTGAATTTTATTAATAATTTTAATGTAGAATGGCAACCGGTTTCTGAGTTAAGGGTTCGTGCTCGATTTGGTTTAGGGAAAAGTATTCATAAATCGGAGCGTTTTTTGTCTCCTCAACACACGATGTTTGATAATTATGCTCGTGATAAGAAAGGCAGTTATTCAGAAACAGAAACAGATAATTGGTATTATGACGGAGAATTTACAGTTACCTATGGTAAATTGTTCGGTGAAACTCATCAAGTGAATGTGGTTGCTGGAACAAATATGCGTTCAGACGAGACGAAGGTTGATGGTTACACTGCCGTTGGTTTCCCAGATGGAAATTTTGATAGACCTTCTTTTTCTACTGGCTTTCAGGAAGGAAGTAAACCCAATTATACAGAATCAATTGCTCGTTCCAGTAGCTATTATCTGAATTTTGGTTATGCTTATAACAATCGTTATTTGTTAGATGCGAATATTCGTTTGGATGGTTCTTCTGTATTTGGACGTGATCAACATTATGATAAAACCTGGTCTGTGGGGTTAGCATGGAATCTTCATAATGAATCTTTCCTTGCCGATAAAGAATGGGTTGGCTTGATAAAATTAAGAGCTTCGATTGGAAATCCAGGAAATCAAAATTTTGATGCCTATCAGTCTTTTACGACTTATTCTTTTAATAATTGGATTCAAAATAATTTTGGGACCAGTATGATACTGAATGTTTTAGGTAATCCGGATTTAGAGTGGCAAAAGACTTTGGATAAGAATATAGGAGCAGACTTGTCTTTTTTTAATAATCGATTCAATATAAATTTTGATTATTATCAAAAGAAAACAGATCCTTTGTTAGCAGTGATTAGTGTTCCTGCTTCGATTGGATCGACGACAATAACAACTAATATGGGCGAACAGTGGACTAAAGGATATAGTGGGACTGTTAAATATTCGCCATTATTGAAATTGGAGGAAGGAATAAATTGGACCTTAAGTTTAAATTTTCGTCATCAGAAAGCAGAATATCGAAATATAGGTAATAGTTTGGATCAATTCAATGAGCAAAATGAAAATACTAGTTTACAACGTTATTATGATGGAGGGAGTCCCACCGCATTATGGGCAGTACCTTCTCTGGGAATTGATCCTGCAACAGGGAAAGAGGTATTCTTAAAAAAAGATGGTTCTTATACTTTTACTTATGATAGCAAGGATGAAGTGGAAGTAGGTGATACGGAACCTGATTTGGAAGGAGTTTTGGGTAGTGTTTTATATTATAAAGGTTTTTCTTTTTCGGTATATCTGCGTTATAGTTTTGGTGGAGATGTATTTAATGAGGCTTTATATTCAAAAGTCGAGAATATATCAGCGAGTAATTTGAAATATAATCAGGATAAACGGGCTTTATATGATCGGTGGACACAACCGGGACAACATGCTCAATTTAAGGGTATTTCTTTGACAGAGACAACAGAAATGTCTTCCCGTTTTGTTCAAAAGGATAATTTTCTAAAAGGGGAGTCAATATCTGTTGGTTATGATTTTCCTCAAAAATGGATAGAGGGAGCTGGATTTTCTTCTTTGAGATTACAAGCTACGATGAATGATATTTTTAGAATATCTACAGTCAAGGAAGAACGAGGTATAGAATATCCATTTGCTCGGACTATTTCAGCATCTATTTCTGTAAGTTTTTAAATTTAAAGTGTATGATGAAATATATAAAAATAATGATAATCCTGGCTGGAATATGGATGAATGCCGGGTGCGAAAGTTGGTTGGATGTACAACCTGTAGATCAAGTTTCTGAAGAACAATTGTTTGAAACGGAATCTGGATTTATGCAAGCTTTGAATGGAGTGTATGTCGAAATGAATCAGAGTGCATTGTATGGTGAAGAGTTGTTATTTAAAACAGTGGAGATATTAGCTCAGCGTTATCAATTCTCTTCTGCTTATGAGCAATCGAAATATTATGAATTGTCTAAATTTAATTATACTTCTGATTATGCAGAAGAGGTAGCAGCTAATATTTGGAAAGAGGCCTATGCTCTGATTTTGAATTTAAACAAAATCATAGAGAATGCAGAGCTTAAGAAAGAGCTTTTTACGGAGGAACATTATGATTGGTTAACAGGAGAAGCTTATGCTTTACGGGCGTTTTTACATTTTGATTTGTTAAGGTTATTTGGTCCTGTATATGTAACAGATAGCGATAAACTGTCTATATGTTATAACACTCATTATGCTTTGTCTGCTTCTGATTTATTACCTGCTTCAGAAGTTGTGGAAAAAGTTATAACAGATTTGCAGGAAGCAGAAAGACGTTTGCAGACTGATCCTATAATAGAACAGGGTCCTTTATCGTCTGACGCAGGAACAGATTCGGAAAATTATTGGCGTTATAGATCTTTAAGAATGAATTATTATGCGGTGAAGGCTTTACAAGCAAGAGTGTGGTTATATGCCGGTGAAAATGAGAAAGCTTGTGAAGCCGCTCGTGTTGTTACCAAGGTTCAAGAGAAATATTTCCCTTTTACAGAATATACAAGTGTAGTTGGTAATACTAAAACTCCTGATCGGGTATTTTCTTCTGAATTATTATTTGCTTTACAGAATACGAAACGGAATGATATCTTTACTGCTTATTTTTCTCCAGATTTGTCTGATTATCAGATATTCAAAACTCCGAAAACATTTTTGGAAGATGTATTTGGAGTTTTGAGAGATAAAGATATGCGTTATAGCCCGATTTGGTTGGAGGCCACTAATTATGATTTTAGATGTTTCTATAAATATGCAAAAGTTGAAAATACGAATTTGTATAATTATTTGATCCCGTTGATCCGTGTGACAGAGATGTATTATATTTTGGCAGAGGCATCTACGGATAAAACAGAGGTATTGAATAGCATTAATATGGTATTGGAAGCTCGTGGATTGAATAAATTAGAATCGGAAACATTACTTCAAGAAACTTTATTAAGTGAGTATCAGAAGGAATTTTGGGGAGAAGGTCAATTGTTTTTTTATTATAAACGTTTGAATAAGTCATTGATATCTTCTGCTATTGGTCAGCCTGTTGCAATGGAGGCGGTAAATTATCAGATGCCGTTACCTCAGATTGAAACTGATTATAGATAAAGTTTTCAGGTATTGGTATTTATTAGGTGAATAATGATGATTGAAACTGATTTGTATGGCGTAAAATTATAATTGTATGAATAAGTTATTATTTATTTTAGGAATCACTTTGACATTGGTATGGAATGGATGTGAACGTGATTTAGATACATGGTCTGGAAAAGATGTCGTATATTTGGAGCAAACCGTTGATTCTACAGTAGTATCTTTTGTATATATTGATAGTAAAAATGAGTATGATACCGTTGTATTGCAGGCAAATGTAATGGGGGAGGTCGTAAATAGCGAAACACGTTATGTTAGTGTGAAAGTGACGGGAAAAAATGCAGAAGCGGGTGTCGATTATTTGCCTTTGAAGGAGCGTTATGAAATTGCTCCTGGAAAAATCTTCTGTGAAATTCCGGTGTGTTTAAAAAGGACAGACGCGTTAAAATCAGAAATAAAAGAAATTACAGTGGAATTACAGCCCAATGAGGATTTTGATTTGTTATATCAGGAAGATATCCCTTCAACTGGAGGAACAGTTGTATTTAGCAAATTGTCTCGACGGATTTTATTCCATGAAATGATGTTGGAAGCTCCAGATACTTGGAATGAATATTATTTGGGTACTTTTTCTGCTGCCAAATTCAGGGAAATTTGTGATCAGATGGATATTCCAAGGGAGAAGTTTTTGGACAGATCTTATATGTCTTTTGGAAGAATACAATATATCGCACGATATATGGATGATTATTTTGACCGGATGAAAGCCCTTGGTATGCCGGTTTTGGAAGAAAATGGTAGTGAGATGACCATGGGGGAGGGGGTACTTTAATATTGTTGAATGAAAAAATGTAATTGTATGAAATATGTAATATGTTATATAGTAGGAGTATTGATTTTATTATTGACTTCCTGTTATAAAGATTTGGGAAATTACGATTATCACGAGATTAATGAGGTGCAGTTTGCTGGTTTCCCGACAGAGAAAATGTTTAAATTCAGAGGCGTTGATTCAATAAAGGTTTATCCGGATATTTCTGGTACATTGAATGATAAAGATTTGAGTCAGTATACCTTTAAATGGGAAGCTGTGGTAAAATCGGGAACGACTGCAGAAGGAAAAACTCATTATCCATTGGACAGCAATCGTGTAAATTTGGAATATTTTGTAAAGCTTCCAGAAGCAGAATATGCTGTTTATTTGTTAGTGAAAGATAAAGAGACCAATGTAACGTGGCGACAGTCTTTTGATTTAAAAGTTACTACTGCTTTGAATGAAGGCTGGATGATTTTATCTGAAGTAAATAACACTTGCCGTTTGGATATGATTTCTTTGTCTGGAGGGAAAGAAATGATCGTGAAAGATGTTTGGGAGGGAACAGAGTTTGCATCCTGGAAAGGACCGAAACAATTGGCGATTTGGGTGGATATGTTTGCTGCTGCCGGTGAAAATCCAGTGTATTTGGTAGCAAAAGATGGGGCTGTTAAATTGGACCCGAAAGATTTAGGGTATGATGAATTAAATAATGTAGAATACGAGTTTGCACAAACTCCGAGTAATATGGAGCCTTTGAGAATGGCTGGAAATTATGTGAATGCCTGGCGAATATGTGTGACTGATAAAGGAGTTTTTGCAAAAGATGATATGATGACGGGTTCTCTTTATGGTATGCCGATTAATCGTCTTGACGGGGAAAGTGAATATTTTGGGGTAGCCCCTGCCATCGGAATGACTGCTTATCCATATGATTATAATCCGGCGGTTATTTTATATGATACGACAAATTTACGTTTTGTGCAGATAAATACAAATTTGGCCAGTATGCGTTTACCGACTGCACAGGAAACTGTATTTCCCTTTCAAACAGGAAAAGACTTTGTTTATATGACCAGTACTTTACATGATACATATGGCATTCTGTTTACAATTTTGAAAGAAAATACGGGTAAGTTGCATTTATATGGAATAAAATTTAAAGGCGGTCAAAATATTGAACAAGCAAAGGATTACTGTTATCCATTAGATGCTCCAGAGATTGAGAAAGCTACTTGTTTTGCAGTCCATCCGATTTTATATTATTTGTTTTATGCTGTAGATAATAAGATCTATCAATATGATTTGATAACAAAAGATACCCGGATTTTACCGATTTCTTTTGAAGATGAGGTGAAAGAATCTTTGCCGGAGCATGATATTACGATGCTGAAATTCAATATTTTTATTTTGGGTGGAGATAATAAACCGGAAGGTGCTGAAATGCAATATCGTTTGATTGTGGGTAGTAAAGGAACAGAAGAGTTGGATGGAATTGTACGGATGTTGGAAATACCTACTTTGATGGATAAACCTGCTGTTGTTCGAAAAGAATATGGTGGTTTTGGCCGAGTGGTTGATGTTACCTATAGAGAAAGGCAATAATTTTAAATAGAATGCAATGAAATTATATTTTATATTGTTAGGATGTCTCTTATTTTTGGGAGTGGATGCACAGAATCGTTCCATTGTGTTTCAAGAGGAGAGTTGGAATGAAATTTTGAAACAGGCCCAGAAAGAGAAGAAAATGATTTTTGTTGATTGCTATACTTCTTGGTGTGGACCTTGTAAGATGTTGGCTAAAAATATCTTTACCCGAGATTCTGTTGCGGATTTTTATAATAGAAATTTTCTGTGTGTGAAAATTGATATGGAAAAAGGGGATGGTCCTACTTTGGCCAAGCGGTATGAGGTTGCTGCTTATCCGACTCTCTTGTATATTGATGAGTACGGAAAGTTGAAGCATGCAGTTGCTGGTTTTCAGACAGCAGATGTATTGATACAAAATGGAAAACTGGCGTTGGCTGGCGACATGACATTAGAAGCAATGCAAGCTCGTTATGATTCTGGCGAGCGGGATGTGTCTTTTGTGAAACGGTATATGGATGTATTGTTTCAGGCATGTCGTCCTTCATTACAGGAAAAGGTCGCTTCGGAATATATTGCAGGTTTAACGGACCGAGAATTTTATTCTCGATCGACGTGGGAATTAATTGTTAAAAATTTATCAGATCCATTTTCTCCTATATTGAAAAAGGTCGTTGCAAATAAATTTCGCTTTGAAAATATTGTTTGCAAAGATACATTTGATCTTTTTCAAGATTATATTTTTCGAAGTGCAATCAATAGCTTTGTTTGGAAGGATCTTCAGGCAAGTACTTTTGATAGTCAACGTTATGATTCATTGTTATGTTATATTTCTACTTTAAATTTTTTTAAAGTTCCACAATATCTTGCTACGTTGTATGCGGTACAAGCGGTTGTAGATGGAAACATGCGTGCGTTGTTGGATGAAATGCATCGTTCTGTGGACTATGGTATTTTTTATGATCCTGATGCTAAATTAGATTTTATTAGAGCTTTTTTCCGACAGATAGAAAGGACGGGAGATGCTAATTTCTTGAAAGAAGCGGATCTCTGGTTGGATGATTTAATTGCAGAGGCTGTTTCAGGTTATTTCCGTTCAGAATATATGAAAGTGAAAGCTCGCATTGTAAGAGCATTGGGGAATGAAGATTTGGCAAATGAGTTGGAAAAAAAAGCTCCTTTGGTCAGAATGCAGTAAAATATATTATATTTGATAGGAGAGCGGTACAAAGAAAGTGCCGCTCTTTTATAGTAAGCATTCGGACAAATGCACCTTTTATAGTTTGAGGTTTGGTTGTAGCTTTGCGGTAGCGAATACAATCAAACC
>CALUKE010000027.1 GCA_944321165.1 uncultured Odoribacter sp. | reverse complement strand
GCAAAGTTAACACTTTACTCCTTGAATCTACTACTTTTAAAGACCAAAACGTTGCACTTCGTTTTGGAATCTACAAAAAAAATACGAGAGATCTTTCACCTGTTCCGCTCCCTACTCTTCCAACAGATCCGGCCGCAGAGCCTGAGTCCGTTCATAGGCCATTTTTTCCTGCCACTCCCGTATTTTGGCATGATTACCGGACAAAAGGATGTCCGGAACCCGCCATCCGTTAAACTCTGCAGGACGGGTATAAACGGGGGGAGCCAACAAATTGTCCTGAAACGAATCGCTCAATGCCGAACTTTCGTCATTCATCGCCCCCGGAATCAGACGGACAATCGCATCCGTCATGATACAGGCCGGCAATTCCCCTCCCGTCAATACGTAGTCGCCCACCGAGATCTCCCGGGTCACCAGGTGATCCCGAACGCGCTGATCGATTCCCTTATAATGGCCGCACAAAATCATCAGATTCTCTTTCAAGGACAATTCATTCGCCATTTTCTGATTAAAAGTCGGCGCATCCGGTGCCGTATAAATTATCTCGTCATAGTGCCGCTGGGCCGTCAATTCATTGATACAGTCGAATACCGGTTGAATCATCATCACCAATCCGGCTTCTCCGCCAAAGGGATAGTCATCCACCTTCCGGAATTTATCCTTCGACCAGTCCCGGATGTTATGTATGTAAATCTCTACGATTCCCTTATCCCTTGCCCGTTTAACAATCGAATGATTCAACGGGCTCTCCAGGAGTTCCGGGACTACGCTCAATATATCTATACGCATGCCATCTCCTTTAAATGACTATTTCAGATAATCTTCAAAATAGTCGGTCACCTTCTGCATCAGGTGAATCCGGTCTTTTCCCATCACATTGTGTTCGGCGCACGGATAAGGGAAATAATCGACCTGTACATGGTTTTTGATACACTCCCGGATAAAACTCAGGCTGTGCTCCCAAACCACCGTGTTGTCGATCGCTCCCTGGCAGATCAGCAATTTACCCTTCAGATCTTTGGCCTTGTTCAATAGGCTGACCTTCTGGTAGCCTTCCGGATTGGTATGCGGAGAATCCATGTAACGCTCACCATACATCACTTCATACCATTTCCAGTCGATCACCGGACCTCCGGCTACCGCCACCTTGAACACTTCCGGATAATTGGTAATCAGAGAAATCGTCATAAAACCGCCGTAACTCCATCCATGCACTCCGATCCGATCGGTATCGACATAAGGCAGGGATTTCAAGAACTCAATTCCCATCATCTGATCGGCCATTTCAGCCTGTCCGCACTGGCCATGAATCGCTTTCTCAAATTCAGCCCCCCGGTTTGAAGTTCCCCGGTTATCCATGACATACACCACATAGCCGTGCTGGGCCATATACATTTCCCAACGCCGCAGTTCACCCAACCAGGTATTTTTCACCATTTGCGAATGGGGGCCGCCATAAACATACACGATCACCGGATATTTCCGGGAAGGATCGAAATCCATGGGTTTGATCAGACGATAATAGTTATCGAATTTTCCATCAGCCGTCTTGACTGTTCCCAGCGTAATCTCACCGAAATTGTAATCCCGGGTCGGATCCTCCGCCTTCAACAACTCCTTCACTGTTTTTCCATCATTTTGCGCCAGCAGGATCACCCGGGGTACGTTCAGACTGCTGTAATTATCCACAAAATATTTCATGTCCCCGCTCATCAGCACCTGATGCCATCCTTCAGCAGCTGTCAAACGGGTCTTTTTACCGTTTTTCAGGTCCACCCGGAAAAGGTGATTTTCAATGGGACTCACTTCGGCAGAAGTATAATACACATAACGGTCATCCTGTCCCACCATTTCCACGTCCGCGTCGGTATCCGTCAAGCGTTTCAACACTTTTCCCGTCTGGGCGTCACACAGATAGAGATTGAAGTAACCGTCCCGGTTATTGGTTCGATAAATAAAACGGGATGGATCGTTCTTCAAAAATACAATCGGCGTCAAAGGTTCAACGTAACGATCATTCTGTTCCTCCAGCAATGTCTTCACCAGTTCACCGTTTTTCGCATCGTACCGGTTCAAACGCATGTGCTTCTGCGCCCGATCGAGTACCTGTACGTAAATACAATCGGAAGCCGGTCCCCAGGCAATATTCGTCAGGTATTGTTCACGTCCGAAATCGTCTACTTTCAAAAAGACCGTCTTTCCGCTGGCCACATCGTATACCCCCAGACTGATCTGTTCCGACTTCATGCCCGCCATCGGATATTTGATCTCCCGCAGAGAACCCGTACGTGTCGTGATGTCCAACAGAGGGAAAGTCCCGACTTCACTTTCATCTTTGCGGTAAAAAGCCAGTTTTTTCCCGTCCGGAGACCAAAAGATTCCTCCGGAAATCCCGAATTCATTCCGGCTGACCGTTTGTCCGTTAACGATATTCGGATCTTCATCCCGGGTTACGGCAAATTCATTTCCGTTCGCATCCACATAATACAGGTTGTTCGCCTTGGTATAAGCCAGCAGATCGTGTCCGTTCGACACCACATTCTGTGCGCCTTTGGCGATGGGGAAAACCGTCTCCAGGACTTTTCGGTCCACATCGATTTCATACCGTTTCCCCTGCCGCTGAACCACCAGTGTCTGGCCGTCTTTCCAGGCGAACTGGGGCCACCCCTGTAAGTCAGCATTTAAAATACGGTTCAACTCATCCAAAGACATCAATACCTTCGATTCATTTTTGTCGATAAAATCCCCCATCAGATTTTTCCCCTCGATAAAAGTAAGCACGTTCCGGTCGCCCTGCCATTGCACATACAAATTTTTCGGATAAAGCTGATATCCAAGCACTGCCTCTTCCATCGTCAAAACCTTTCCATGACCGATTTGCGGTTGTTCCGTCTGATTTTCTGCAACATTTCCGGCATACAGACCCATGACCATGCCCACACACATAGATGTCAACAATATTTTTTTCATTTTATATAAATTAAGATGATTACTAACAAACCTCTTTACCTTCACTTATTCCGTAAAAGAAAAACGATCCCGGTCAGACAACACCGGAAACTTTTCCCGGAACTGTTCCAAAGCAACGAAATCGAGTTCCGTTTGAATGATCCCTTCCTGCCCCGGCTCCAGAGTAGCCACCTCCCGTCCCCGGGCATCCACTACCGTCGAATCGCCGGCATAGCTCAAGCCGTTATTATCCATTCCCACACAATTCACTCCAGCCACATACGCCTGGTTTTCAATCGCCCGGGCCTTCAGCAAGACTTTCCAGATCTCCCGTCTCGACTCGGGCCAATTGGCCACGAATACCGCCACATCATACGACTGGGTATTCCGACACCACACCGGGAAACGCAAATCATAGCAAATAAAAAATGCCATCCGGACTCCCCGAAAAGGAATCACGAGCTGTCGGTCGCCAGCGACAAAATGTTCGTTTTCTCCCCCTCCCCGGAAACAGTGGCGTTTGTCATAATAAAAACAAGTGCCATCGGGCAGAGCCGCAATCAGCCGGTTGTAATACTTCCCGTTTTCCCGGCAAGCCGTAGATCCCACCACCAGTGCATCTCCCCGTCGAGCCCACGAACACATCGCTTTTTCCACTGCCGGATAACAGGCTGCGACCTTCTCTTTCTCCGCCATAGCCATTTCAGGCGCTTTTTTCACCATCATACATCCGGAGGCAAACATCTCCGGCAACAATATGACATCACACCCTTGACAGGCTTTACATTGTTCATCAAAATTCTTCAAATTGGCCGCAACATCTCCCCAGATCAAGGCAGACTGCACCAAAGCTATTTTCATCTGTTTCGAATCATTCACCATAAGAAAAATTTTCCGGATACTTCGGATGAGCATCGTGATATGTACTCATAATATACTCTAAATCGGCATCCACATCTTCCGTGGGATAAAACAGCGGCCCCACCTTACAAGACTTCTCCTTGTAATCGATCCGTCCCAAATATACCGGTACGCCGGCAGCCTTCGCAATCACCAGAAAACCTTTTTTCCATTTCTTCCGTTTCTTTCGACTTCCTTCCGGAGTAATACACAAATACATCGAATCACGCTGTTTAAATTCCTCCACCATCTGAGCCACCAGGTGACTGTCCTTGTTGCCTCTGTCCACCGGTATCACTCTCAGCCAGCGCAAAAGGATCCCCAAAGGGAAAAAGAAAAATTCCTTCTTCATCAGAATATAAGCTGGAATGCCCTGACTCAGGAAAGCCAATTCTCCCCAGAAAAAGTCCCAATTGGAAGTATGAGGAACTGAAATAATCACTGCCTTCTTTTCCCGCGGGATATCCCCCGTATATTTCCACCCTCCCAACCACATGATAAATCTTGCCAGATATTTCATACGCATGCTGTTTTGCAATTTTGTGCAAACTTAGTAAAATTACATGGAAAAACCGCATAAATAAGTCGATTACATTGCCTTTAGAACAATCTCACCCCTGCACAAACAACAGTTCCTTTCCCAAAAACAATCGAGAAATCGAGAGAATTATCCTTCTCCATGAAATTAAAATCTACAATAAATGAGCAATGCAGGACCCCGACGAATCCTGCATTGCTCATTTACAACAACGACTTAAAGTGTTTCCAGGAAAGTATAGAAGTCTGGATCTTCCCCCACAAATACTTTTACAATCTTTCCTTCCGGGTCAATAATGATCTTAGTAGGATAAGCCTGAATGGCATACACCGCACTGATATCCGGGCCGTCCGCATTACGAACATTAATCCACGGTAACTGATTCTTATCTACAGCAGCTTTCCACTGTATTTCAGTATCCTGACAAGCTATACCCACAAATTCAACCTTCCCTTTATGACGTGCGTATGCTTCTTTCATTTTCGGAAAACCTTTGATACACCATTTACACCAACTACCCCAGAAATCCAGCGCCACATATTTTCCTTTTAATGAAGTCAGACTAAACGCCTTGCCATTCAAATCATTTGCAGTAAATACCGGAGCATCTTTTCCCGGCTGTATCTGCTCGGCTGCCTGTTCTCTCAACTTCCGCGCTTCATAAATAGCAAGTATCGGCTGATAGTATGCTTTCATCCGGCCATTCTTCACTTCGTCATTGATATATTGAAGTCCCTGTTTCATATTCTCACCCAGATAAGACAACAGATATACAGAAACTTCATCATCCGGATGCTGCCCGATATAGTCAAGAGCCATCTCCTGCAATTGCTTCTGCAAGGGTGCATATTCCGCAATGTAAGCTTGGCTTAAAGAATCTTTGTCAAGTTCCTGCTGCATCAATCCCTCATATTTCACACGCAACTTCGTCACTTCTTCCATAATCGGCAGCAACAGTTTACGGACCTCATTCAAACGGATATAAAAATCGCTTCCTCCCAGTTCATAGTCGCTGAGAGTCCCCTTAACGGTAATTCGTTCATTCGGCAGTACCAATAATTCCATCGTACCCAGCCTATCTGAAAACAAAGGTTTTCCGTCGGCCGGCAATGAGGTAATACTGACACTTTTCACAACCGTATCCGGAAGATTTATCTGAAACGTTCCGTCCTGCATCGGAATCGTATCAATGCGTTCTGTACGCATGCTTTCCAAATTAATCACACACATTACCAGACTGTCTGTCGGAACCCCTTTAATGGTTCCACTCAACTGATAGTTCTGTGAACCTTGACAAGCACTCAACAAACCTGCCCCCAACAGACAAACCGAAAGTGTATTTTTCCAATTCATAGCACTTATTTTATAAGATTAATTCCTATTTTACGGAGAAGGCCAGCTCTTTTTCTACCGGCGGGAAACAAATCGTATTGTCACAACACTGATAACGAACCCTACATTTTATCTCACCGCTACCCCTGCCCGCAAATGTCTGACGGAATACGCAATCGCCCGTGTATACGGTTGTTCCGTTATCATCCAGTTTCGTAAACGAAGGCAATCGCATTTCTCCTTCCTGTTCCCAGCCTTCGGGCAACTGAAAATCAAAGGTCGTAGGTATGTACGGGTCTTTATCCGACACTTGCGCATAAATGTGATATCCCGGATGAATCTTTATACGAATGATCAGTTCCTGCTTTCCGCTTTCGAGTGTATTCAGTTCGCTTTCTATCAATACAGGATTCTTGTCATCAGTCTCTCCTTTCGCAGACGACGTAGCTTCCGTATTGGCAGCATTTACGGCATCCAGCACATGATAATCGTTTCCCGGCACCGCCTTGTCCTGCGTATTCACCAGCCATAAGAAACCGCCTCCTTCGCTAAAGAACAGTTTATCCTGATAAGTATCATACCATTTCCTCCATTCTGCCGGTGTATCAAAGCGACAGAGGGTATAACGATGCAATATCCGGGTGGCTTTCTCTGCATCTTTCCCTTCCTCCAGCATACGGATAGCCGTATCCAACAAACGCTTGTCGTTATTGGCGATCCCCAATTCGCGGGCATCTTCGTCTACTACCAGCTTAAAGCCCTGTGCATAAAAATAAGGATAGTTTATTTCATAATAACGCACATACAATTCGGTCTCCTCTCCGAAAAAATGATACATCTCCGGTTCTCTCTGCTTAAGAAAGTCAGCATAAGAAGGATTTTTGGGAGCCTGATATACCAATGAAATTTCTTCCATCTGACTAAGTTTCTCTCCTTTGGCCTTTTTTACAAATGCTTCTTCCTTTATTTTTTTCATATTCTCATTATGCGTATCGTTCGTCTTGCAATAATCTTCCCAGCATTCTCTTGAAAGAATATACTTCATGCCTTTTACAAGATTCTTGTCCCGCGTTCTGATGCGCTCATCCAGTTTACGTGCTACAGGCCGTTGACCGGCAAACTTGGAAATATACACAATGGCATTGGCAAAGACCTGACGACCCTCCGGAGTCATATCTGCCGGAGAAGCAGAAAATCCCCAATGAAAGAAATTGGCATGCCTGCCCAATGCTACCGCATCAATACTTTTGGCACAAACACCACTCGAAATCACTTCATCGTCCGGATCACCGAATCCGTTCGGCCGACTCACCATTCCTATACGGAACCCATTATCCGTCTCATATCCTTTTGTCTGAACTTTCCACATCGGAATTGAATCGGGCAAAATCTCTGCATACATCTTGGCTGCTTCTTTAGCCGCAGCGGGAGTCGGCTGAAGGCTCACATTCAGCCTGACGGGGAAAGGTCCCTTGAAAATGGGATGATCCTCTATCCAACTATGTGCATCAGCACCCAGACACAGGCAATACCAGTCGCTTTTAAGCCCCAGACTACGTCCCAAATCCTCGCCCAATTCTGCAATGGTTATGGCCG
Organism: uncultured Odoribacter sp.; assembly: GCA_944321165.1. Taxonomy (GTDB): domain Bacteria; phylum Bacteroidota; class Bacteroidia; order Bacteroidales; family Marinifilaceae; genus Odoribacter. The sequence goes on along the minus strand of CALUKE010000027.1, from coordinate 9,240 downwards.
GACGGTCAAAATCGTCCGTAAAATAAACGGGAGATATAACATCCTTGAGTTCGCCATGATCATATACGTAACCTTTTTCACGGATAGCGGGAAATACGCCGTCAAAAACAGTTACATCATAGTCGTCAGACATCTGCTGACGGTAATCTTTCCCTTGAATGGCTTTCACGGTTCTGAAATAACGTTTCAGCATCTTTTCAAACGAAGCCATGCGCTCTTTTGCACTCCGTGCCATCAACAGGCTGTCGGGCTTGTCGGCAATCGTATCGTAATTGCCCGATCCCCCAACATAAAGAATCTTCAGGTCTTGCTTTTTTTGTGCATAAACTGTAAAGACGCAGCATACCACAAGCAGAAAAGATAACAATTTCTTCATTTCTTCTTTCTATTTAAGTTATTACAGTTCTTTATAATTCTGCGTAAGATTCGGATTGTTGTTCACGGCATTGGTCGGGAAAGGAAATATCCACATAGGCGAATCGGGTTCCATGGTATAGGTGCCTATTCCTTCCAAATCGCGCACAATCGTCTCCTGATACTTCTCTTCCAATTGGTTCCAGCGTTTACGGTTGATGAAATTATAGCAGGAGTAGATATTTTCGCCGTGCGAAGTCTGCTTCAAATGGAAAATGGCGTCGGTTTCATTATCTACCGTGCCTTCCAACGGAAGATAAATATCGGGGTCGATACGGTTTACACGGATCTTGTCAAGAGCGGCCATGGCCTCATCATAATGTCCTTTTCGGATTTCTGCCTCAGCTATGACAAGATACATGTGAGTGGTTTTCATACCTACCCCGTTCCAACCCGATTGCAAATCATACGTAAAGGTATAGTCCAAACCAATCATGAGACTTCCCATTCCCATCATATAATCATACATTATGCGGTCTGTCGTCATCTTGTCGCGGCTGGCATGCCCTTCTTCAAAAGCATCCCAGGCACAAGGCATAATGGCATGAAAAAACTCTAATGCCTCTGTATAAAACAAGTCTTCCTTACATTGCAGACGCGGACGCAGAATCACCTCATACTTTCCGCCAATAATATTACCGGTATAAGTAGTAGTCATCGCATTATAATCGTCCACCTCACCGTTGATAGCCAATGCTGCCTGTGCAGCCTGTTCAGCCTCATCAAAGCGCTGCATGCTAATCAGTGCCAACGCTTTGGCCGCATAGGCACAAGGCTTGCTGATGCGCATCCGGTTAATGGCCTCATCGGGAAGCGCATTGATCTCAATCGCCTTGTCCAAATCTTCAAGAATGTATTTATATACATTTTCCACCGTTTCCTTTTCCGTTGGTATCATAATATCCCAATCCTCTTTCAGATAAGGCACTCCCGGATCGGTGGCAGCCGTTGCCGGATTATACGCCTTGGCAAACTTATTGACCAGCAAGTAATGGAAATACGCCCTGAGCACCAATGCCTCACATTTCAATCTGTTCTTTACCTCTTCGTTTCCGCTGGCTGCATCAATCTGCGACAAAACGACATTGGCTATCCGTCCAATGATATTGTAATAATCGGAATATTCACCGTCACTGCTTGTCAACTCGGCCATTTTATCCTGATTGGCAACATCAAACGTTATCATAATGGCATCCCGTGTCTTATTGGGTTGATTGATTTCGTTGGCTACATTAGAATAGAGAGTCAACATGTCACCGGATATCATCTGTGCATCCGTAGAACTTAAATAAAACTCACTGTTGAGCAACATTTCTATTTCATCGGTTGTAGAAAGCAGGTTTTTTCCCTTAGGCTGTATATCCGTAAAATCAGAGCAGGAAGCGAACAGCAATGCTCCCGCTATCATCAGATTGTATATCAGTTTTTTCATGGTCTCTTGTCTTTTAATTACACATTACAAATTAATACTCAAGCCGAAAACATAAGAACTCAAGGTTCGTATACCCAATGTTTCCGGATCAACTCCCACCTTATTCTTCACCCACAGATATTTGGGATTATTAATTTGAAAATTCAAGGCCAATCGACTTATTCCCAAATTTTTAATCCATTCATGAGACATCTCATATCCCAAAACGATATTGCGTATTTTCAGGAAATCGGCCGGATGAACAGCCATATTCGAATACGTAGTTTCAGACCCTATAGAATTAGAGCCATAACGCCCTATACCCGGTGTATTGGTAGGATTCTCCGGTGTCCAGGCATTATTGAAATAACTCGCAATTGCTGTTGTTGGAACTCCAAATGTCTCACTCTCTGCCAATGCACGCATTTTATGCCCTCCGTAATAAGCCATTAAAACCCCCAGACTAAATCCGTTCCAGGTAAAACGATTGTCGATACCCACTATGGCCTTAGGATCCGATTGACCGGAATATTCCAGAATGCTAATATCTTTGCTACTCGCATTATGAGCCTTACCTCCATCTTCCACATACCACAAGGTCTGTCCTTCTTCTCCCTCCACATCACTGATTCCGGCAAAACGGTACGACCAAAGAGCGCTGGTCGGATAGCCGGTACGATAAGGATTGTTGATTAACTGATAAGCCAATGTCGAAGGATTTTCCACGCTGGTAATTTTATTTTTGTTGTATGTAAATGTCAGGGTTGTTCCCCAACCGAATTTCTTTCGGTCAAAAGCCCGGAACCATTCTCCGGAAAGGGTAATTTCCACACCCCGGTTCCACATGGAAGCCATATTCACAAACATGGAGGTAAATCCGGTTGTAGGATCGAGCGTACGGTTCGAGAAAATATCTTTTCCCTCCTTGTTGTAATAATCCACAGAACCGGAGAAACGGTTGTCCAACACGGCAAAGTCAAAACCTACGTTGGTCGTTCGGCTTTGCTCCCATTTCAAATTCGGATTGGCCGGACTTTCCACCTCACCATAAGGACGGTTGGTATACTGGTTCATTCCCGTAGAAGTCGCAGTCATATAACTGGTTGCATTCTGATAAATATTACCGGTTACACCGTAACTTACACGCAGTTTCAGGAAATTCACCCACAAAAGCTGCTGCATGAAATCTTCATTATGCAAGTTCCAGCCGGCTCCGACAGACCACAACGGTTTGCCGCGAAACTTCGCGTTCAATCCATACACATCGGCATAATCTTTACGGAACGAACCGAATACATTGTATTTCTCATCATACGTATAAGTCAGATTCGCATATCCCGAAGCATAACGGTGACGTTCTTCCATCACAGGACTCATAGCCTCTTCCATATATGGATTGTAAGCAAACTGTTGTGACGGATACCCTCCGGCAAGAGACATATAATATGAATTATACTTCATCTGACTCAGTTCACCAAAATCAACGGTATGCGTAGAGCTGTTCTGCAACTGTTCGTCATATCCCAACGCCAGACTGTTTGAGCCGTTGTAAAGCGTTTCACGAAATTCCAGACCGGCCAGCGCATTGATGCTGTGCTTGCCAAAAGTATTTACGTAATTTACCTGTCCGCGAGCCGTCCAATAGGAACCATCGGTATTGGTTGTCCGCAACATTCCTCCCATCTCCGGAGTGAGATGACTCACCTTTCCTTCACTGTCCAGTACCGTATAGGCATTGTAAATGGTGCGTGCCACATGGCTTTGCTGATTGGCATACCATTTGGTGGTGGTATGTTCGGTTTCATAAATGAACTGCGCATTAATGGTCAGTCCTTTCAGAGGTTTGAAAAGCAAATCGCCATGATAACGCATGTGCTGACGGTTGGTATTCTGCACATTATTGTAAAACTCATCTACAATGTTAACCCCCAAATCCTTAAAGTTGGCATCATCCTTTCCACTCCAATACTCATTACCGCTATACCAATAGTAGAACGGACGGTCATTTCCGTCTTCATTATACATCGATTCGTATGCCGGTACGGCCCAAGGGTTGGTATGTGAAGAGTTATAATCCTCACCCGGCATGCGTTCTTTGCTGATCACACTGTTGATGCTGGCGGTCGCCGTGAGCCAGGGAGCGATGTCATACGACCCCTTATAACTAATATTCAACCATTTGTCAAACGTATTTATTTGTCCGCTGTTATCATGTTTATAGTTTAACGTCAAATTACCCTGAAATTTGTCCGAGCGGCTTCTCAGGGAAAGGTTATACTGCTGTATCACCTGCCGGCGATATACCTCATCAGCATACTCTTTCGCAAAATTATTTTTTTTCAGGCGCTCAAGTGTTGCGTCCAACGTTTCCCGACCGATGTTTCCCAATGCATGCTGATAATAAGCCCACTGGATGGGAGAAATATAACTACTGCCTGATTCTATGCTTGAAGAAGTTGATGACAAGGGGTCGGCTACTTCTCCATCATTATTGAAGAAATAATAATCCCAATAAGCGGCTTCGGTATTCACCTGTTGTTCCGGTGTCATATAAAAGTTATCAGCATAGTCCATGTTCTTGTTTTCGAAAAACGTTATATTGGTCGAGAACTCGATATCTACCATACCTTCTTTTCTGGCATTCTTGGTCGTAATAACGATGATACCGTTTGAAGCACGTGCTCCGTAAATAGCGGTAGCGGCAGCATCTTTCAATATATTGATGCTTGCAATATCATAAGGGTTGATATCGTCTATGCTTCCTTCTATCGGCAGTCCGTCCACCACCAGCAAGGGAGAAGTCTCTGCATAAAGGGAACTCGTACCACGAATGGTCAGTTTTCCACCATAGGTGCTAAGTCCTGCCACACGTCCTTCCAGGTTATCTGCAAGACTGGGGGTATAACGTTCTTCTATTTTATCGGCACGAATAGTTGTCACTGCACCGGTCATTTTTTCTTTCTTTATATCCTGATAACCGGTAATCACTACCTCCGACATCATACGTGTATCTTCTTGCAGTGTAAAAGTATTGTCTGAATTCAGTTTCACCTTTACTTCTATGGTTTTCTTGCCGACAAACGAAATCTGAATAGTAACCTCATCACCATAAGTTTTAACCTTTTCCATCCTGAAACGTCCATTCACATCGGAAACAGTTCCCTGTACAGTTCCTTTCAATAAAACCGTTGCACCGACGATAGTTTCACCATCCTCATCAAATATCTGTCCAGCCACATATCCTTCTTTCTGCCGTTCTGAAATTTGTTTCATACGAACAGTATATATGCCATTATTCAATGTATAAGTCAGATTGGTTCCTTCCAACAGAATGGACAGAATATCAGCAATTTCTTTATTCTGAAAAGATTGTGATTTACATTTGATCTGGGCCGCTTCATGGGTATTATATACCAGCTGAATATCGCTTTTCTGTATAATTTGCTGAAAAGCCTGATCAAGATTTCCCTGTTTGATCTGCACAGAAAGCGGCTGTGCCATAATTTCTCTCGGTAACATGACAGCAGTGCCAAGCGCGAAGGCCATAAATGCACGTGCAAAGAATCCGGAGGCATGTGAACGCAGTCCACTGCCAAAATGTTTCTGTTTCATATAATAAACTGTTTTATTGGGTAATAAAAATATCTTTTCCTTCTATGCGGAATTTGATGTCAGTTGTATACTCGTAACTTTGAAGCAAGATGCGTATATCATCATAACGGTTCAGACGGCCTGAAAGCCGGATGTGACGAATGGAATCGGAAGTAAATATAGGATTAAAATCATACCAACGCGCCAAGGTATTCATAATTTCTTCCAAGGTTTGTCCTCTGAATACAAAACGCTGTTCCACCCACGCTGTATAAATGGAGGTATCGACAGTTTCTATGTTTATATTGCCGTTGTCACGATCATAAGTTATACGCTGGGACGGTTGAAGACGCACCGGTTGCCCGTTTTCAGCACAAAATCCAATGCTTCCCTCCACCAAAACCGCCGAAAGAGGCTGATCAGCATAATCGGTAATATTAAAACGCGTTCCAAAAACCGTTATATCACCCTGACTCATACTCACGACAAAAGGAATATCAGCGTCTTTTTTCACATCAAAGAAAGCTTCTCCCTGCAAATACACCCGACGTTCCGTGGCTGTAAAAGCTTCGGGAAAACGCAATGAACTCTGCGAATTGATCCACACTTCGGTACCATCAGGCAAAAAACAATGAAACTCTCCCCCTGCAGGGATTGTAAGCGTTTGATACGCTATCGATCCATCACGATCTTGTGGCGCAACCTGAGCAATGGAATCGAGCAAACGTGTCATTGCTTTCTCTCCTTTTTCGCGCACATCGATCTGTCGGCCATCAGCCAAGGTCAAAATTGCGGCCGTTTCACCCGGCGTAATGACAAAAGACGCTACCGGAGGCTGCTCTTCAGAAACGGGATGCCGGGAATAGATTTGCGCAATAAAGAATCCGACAAGCAGACAGGCCGCAATACCAGCACTTATGCACACTCGTCGGAAAATAAGATCGGAACGTTTCCGCAAACAGAAAGCACGTTTGAAGCGTGTAGCCATTTGCTTGCCGTAATCAGCCCGATCGAGTTTCAGCAAATGTTTTACCATCTCGAAATGCCGTATCCGTTTGAATGTTTCCTGGTGTTCAGGCGAAGCCTGCAACCACTCGTCCAACCGACGATTTTCTTCATCAGTCATCGAGGAGCCTAAGATACGAGCGGCAATCAAACGTGAAATTTCATTAAAAGCGTCCATCATTCTTCAGTCAATTTTAGGATTGTTCACTTATATAGACGCCTCTGCATTAAAAAAAGTATGACAACTCGTGTTAATTTTAACATTTCAAATATTCAGCAGGAAAAGAAGCAACAGAAAATCTTCTTTGGAAAGGAGTTCGGAAAGACGCTTCAAAGCACGATATTTCACGGTTTTCACCGTATTGACCGTAACATGAAGTTCTTCGGCAATCTGCGCCATATTTTTCCCTTCAATACTAAATAGAATGACTTGCCGACTCTGTGATGAAAGTTTCTTCAATGCTTCAGCAATAAGGTGTGAACTCTCCGCTTCTATAATACTCTCGAACAGAGATGTTTCGGACGTAAGCTCCAGAACTTCTTTCTCTTCAAGCGAAATATCATTTCGAGAAAGATAAGATCGTTTGTCTACGATGATGTGATAAAGCAGTGTAAAAAAATAATTGCGCAAAGAATCTACCCGACCTATCGAGGCACGGTGATTCCACAGCCTGATATATGCTTCCTGCAAAAAATCGTTTATCATGTCCATGTCTGTTACATAACGACTGGCAAATACACGAAACATGGCCGAGTTCTCTTCAATAAAAATCTGCATGCACTTTTCGTCCCACAATGATATATCGGCAGGCAATTCTCTTTTCATATTTACATCATATTTGTGATGCAAAGTAATGATAAATATTTTGATAACGAGTATTATTTCTAAAAATTGATTGAAAATAATCACGCTACCAAATCAAAGCCTTACCAGCACCTTATAAAGTCCGTCTTCCATCGTGCAAAGGAACAGATGATCCGACAACGCCTGTATTTCACTGTAAAGCGCTTCGGTCACCCGCTCTCCTTTTTCATTCATCAATCCGAAACGCTCACCTTTCGGATTCCAGACCCCGTATTCAAAATATTTGCATTTCACGACCAGTTCCTCTCCCTCTTCACCAAATTCACCGCTGGAATAATACAACGGATGGACATCGTCATAAACGAAAGCCTGCACGACTGTCTTTCCATCCCGTCCGACGACACACTGATCTCCGCCTTTGATACAAAGAATACCCCCGTCCACAAGCTTCAACCAGTCGTATTCCACCGGCAACAACACCTGCAGGGAATCTGTCAAAGCACCCCACATTTCACCGCACTGTAAAAAACGCACACCCTGCTCCGGAGGATAGATATAATCATAATCGGGATCCAGTGCCCAGTTGCCGGCTGTATCAATCAAACCGCACCATTCCGAAGTATCGTACACGGCACAATACCCACCTTTAAACAGATAATCCATCTGTTTCTCCCCCAAAGGATAAACCCAGGTCGGTTCCAGAACCATTTCTCCCTCCCGGTTGATAAAACCGATCTTTCCGCCTACCATCACAGCCGCCAGACCTTCTGAAAAGAGCCAGGCCCGTTCGTACCGTGCCGGAATCTCCACCCGACCGGTCGAGCAATTCCAATACCCTCTTTTCCCCTGCTGACAAAAAACAGCCAAGTCATCCCCCGCTTCAGATGACACAATCCACTGCAGATCTTCCAATACCACCTGTTCGGTATTCAGATCCTTCACTCTCTTTTCGCCATTCGAATACTCCTCATACAGGTAATGATCTCCCAATCTCTTTTCATCCTCCAGATAAATCTCCTTCTGTTGGTACTTTACATAGGCCGCCCAAAAAATCAGCATCATTCCAAACAAAGAGACCGCAATCACAGCGACCATAATTCTCCCAAAAATCTTCATCTTTCTTATTTTTAAAATTCAACATTTAATATGTGCTTATTTTAAAATGATTAGAACCTCTATTTTCCAATTTCTATCACCACAAAACAAAAAAAGGCAGCCGAACTGATGCGACCGCCTTGAAATCCGATAAAATAATATCAGAGTAACCGTTCTTTGGCCAATATCCAGATATTCCGGACACTGTCCCGATCGTACTCCTGATAAGGTTCACCAAAACGCCTTTCCACCTCCGGCAATGCCTCCCAATCGACCAGACAGGCATGCCGCTTGTGCTTTTCATCCTTGTTGACTGAAGCCTGTTCCGGGATATCCTCGAGTTTCCAAACATCCCATTCATGGGTAAACAAGGTCGCCATCCAATGCAAATGTTCTCCCCGGCTCAGATTTTCAAAACGCTCTTTTCCCAAAGCGGCGACATACTCCGCCTCACTCGTCCACTTTTCGAAATCTGCCAGCGTCAAACCGGCCAGTTTCAATTTCGTATATATATGTGCCGCAGCTGAAATATTTGTTCTCTTCTTAATCGGTGAAAGTTGCTTCCAGGACATTTGCTTTTCCGCTTTCTGTAAAGCATTGTAATAATTATGGATTTTTTGGGCTGTTCTCTCCCGGCTTTCATTCACAATAATGTCTTCCGAAAAAAGATGTTCATTGCTTCCATACAATTCCATCTGTTCCAAACAGGCTCCCGGCTGCAGCATATAACTGTAATCACGGATATTGTACACGTCGGTTAAAATTTTCACCTTTCCCTGTTTCTTTTCCCGACTGATATAACGGGATAATTCAAGTGCCGTCTTGACATTCAGTTCATCCTCCCCCAGTGCCACCACCATATAATTCAGTCCCTCCAGTTTTTCCTGTAACAATTCAAAAAAGCGGGTGCTGTTTACGG
>CALUKE010000026.1 GCA_944321165.1 uncultured Odoribacter sp. | reverse complement strand
AGAGTAGGTCGATGCCGAATTTGATGAGCGAGTCATAATTTATGACTCGCTTTTTTTTTGCATGCTACCTGGCAAATGAGGTGGCTGGGCTTATATGGAATATTTTTGATTGCTATCTACGGGATTTATCCTAAATCATTGATGTGTTCCAATTGTTCTTTGTCAATAATTTTGATCTTTTTCCCTTCCAGTGCAACAATTCCTTCCGATGCGAAATTAGAAAGTGTACGGATAGCATTGGCCGTTGTCATGTTTGATAAGTTGGCCAGATCTTCCCGTGTAAGGCATATTTTGAGCGTACATCCATCTCTTTCGTAACCATAGGTTTCTTTTAATACCAGAAGAGCTTCAGCTAATCGACCTCTAATATGCTTTTGGGTTAATGTAACAGTTCGACGGTGAGAGAATCCCAGGTCTGTAGCCAGTGCCCGGATAATACTCATGGCTAAATCTGGAGTAGTACGTACGATGTTCAATATCAATTCGGTTTGGATTCTGCAGATAATTGAATCTTCCAGGGCTTCTGCAGAAGCAATGTGCATCTCTTCCGCGAAGAAAGCTCGATAACCGATGAATCCGATTGGTTTTGCCATACGCACGATTTGTTGACGTCCTCCAATTCCTTCTTTGTAGATTTTGGCTTTTCCTGTGATCAGACAGTGGAGACCTGATGGCATTTCTCCTTCTTTGTAAATCAAATCTCCTTTTTTATAGGAAATGCAAACGGCCGTTTCAATAATTTTATGTTTGGCTGTGCTATCCAATTCTGATAAAAGAGAGTGGGGACTGTCAATACAGATTTGACATAAACTATCGTGTAAATCGTTGTCTGTGATGATGGTCATAATTAATAAGGATATTTTCTGCCATATCCGAAGGCTTTTTTAGTAACTTTAATGATGGGAGGACATTGGGCCCGTTTATATTCATTACGTCGTACCATTTGTATGATTCTTTCGACAATTTGGGGGGCATATCCTGTTTTTATCAACATTTCCTGACTATAGTTTTCTTCTAAGTACAGTTTTAAGATCTGGTCCAGTTCGCTGTATTCCGGTAACGAATCCTGATCCTTTTGGTTGGGACGCAATTCGGCAGAAGGTGCTTTTTGTATCGTATTTTCCGGAATAAGGATTTTTTCTCGATTGATGTGCTGGGCTAGTGCGTATACCTCGGTTTTGAAAATATCTCCTAAAACGCTCAGGGAACCGCAGAGATCCCCGTATAGGGTACCGTATCCGACGGCGGCTTCACTTTTGTTGGAAGTGTTCAAGGCAATGTAACCATATTTATTGGACATCGCCATGACCAGCATGCCCCGAGTACGGGCCTGGAGATTTTCTTCTGCTACATTGAATGGCTGATCTTGGAATAGAGGTTGAAGTGCATTTAGATATTGTTGATAGATATCTTTGATTGCAATGGTTTCATGGGGCATTCCAAGATTATGTGCCAACGCCAAGGCATCTTGTACGGAGTGCTCTGAAGAATAACAGGACGGCATCAGCAGGCCCATGACATTGTTTGCTCCCAACGCTTCTACAGCCAGTGCGGCAACAACGGCAGAATCAATTCCTCCCGATAAACCTAAAATCGCTTTCTGAAAACCATGTTTTTGAAAATAATCCTGAATGCCGAATACCAGCGCTCTGTGGATTAATGAAATCCGGTCTTCTATATTCCGGGGGCATCTCGGTTGTTTGTCTAACTGACGAGTATCAATGAGGCGGAAATCTTCAGAAAACTCGTTCCATTGCATGACGGATTGACCTTTACTGTTATATACACAAGAATTACCGTCGAACAGTACTGAAGTATAGCCTCCGACATGATTGACAGCCAGAATGGGTTTGTTGTATTTTTTGGATAGGTTTACCAGTACTTTTTCTTTTTCCTGTTTGCTGTCTATGGTGAAAGGCGTCATACCCATGAGTACAACGAAATTGTCGCTGGACTGGATGTATTCCGCTTCGTATTCGTCAAAAAGGATACGTATATTTTGATTTTTATATTTGATTGGGGCATTGTCCTCCCCTGCAATGAAGTAACGACTTTCATTAAAAATGTCGTAATCACTTAGAATGTTTTTGTGAACCCCGTCTACGATTTCTCCATGTTGAATAAAGTAGGCTGAATTATACATGATACCGCTTTCTATATTCAGATTGGGTGCACCGATGATGGCTGCAATGTGGGTACAGACTGTGGCTATTTTCTCAATTTCCAGGCGGCAGGCATAGACGAACTCCTCTCTTTCCAGCAGATCCTGGGGAAATGCTCCACAAACAGCCAGCTCCGGAAAAAGAATTAATTCAGCTTTTTCTTTCTGTGCTCTTTGGATGGCTGTAATTATTTTTTCACTGTTTCCTTGAATGTCTCCGGCTTTGTAGTTTAATTGTGGTATTGCAATGATCATAATCTCTTGTATTTTGATAGATGTCAATTGTTATGGAACATTTGGCCGATTCTGTCTCTTGGAGCGTTTGGTACGCTTTTTTCTGGCCGTAAAATTACGATTTTTAGTGTCAAAGCAATAAAAAATAATCGTGAAGTTTTGTATAATTGCAATTATTTTGAAAACAGAACTACATTTATAACTAAGATGATTGTAGAAAAGAAAGCTATTAGGAAGCAGATTCGTGAACTGAAAATGCGCTACTCTTTAGAGGAGAAGAAACAGATGTCTTTGTCTGTATGGCAACAAGTGGAACAGAGTGCGGTTTTTCAAAAATCTCAGATTGTGTTGGCCTATTGGTCTATGGATGATGAAGTCTATACACATGATTTTGTGTGTAAGTGGGCCAGACAAAAAACAATTTTATTGCCTTGTGTCAGGGGAGATGAATTGGAAGTTCGTTATTTTGAGGGACAGGAAAAATTGGTGGCGGGAGAGGGATATGCGATTCCGGAACCTGTGGGACAACTTTTTGAGGATCTCAGTCGAATTGATCTGGTGTTGGTGCCTGGAGTCGCTTTTGATCGACTACAAAATCGATTGGGACGGGGGAAAGGATATTATGACAAGATTTTGTCTCAAACAAATACGTATAAATTGGGTGTTTGTTTTGATTTTCAGTTTTTGGATCAATTGCCAGTTGAAGAGCATGACATAAAAATGTCCCAGGTGATTCATAGTTGAGATATAAAAAAAGCGGAGTTCAACTCCGCTTTTTTTCATGCTGTATAATATTTAAGCCTGTTTGATAGCTTCAACCGGGCAAGCAGCAGCACAAGTACCGCAGTCAGTACATGCATTAGCATCAATTTCATAGTGATCAGCACCCATAGATATTGCTCCAACTGGGCATTCTCCTTCGCATGTGCCACAGGAGATACATTCATCAGATATTACGTAAGCCATTTTTTAATTTGTTTAATTGATTAATAATGCGCAAAAGTATAATCATTATTTGAAAGAAAAAAGTTTTTATTTGTTTTTTATATTTTCAATTCGATAAAACTCACATATTCAAATTTATTTTCTACCTTTACGGCCTGATTTTACGGGGAATAATTGAAATGAGTGTCATGGGGAAACAGATGGGCTTAATCCCCCGGAGCTGAAGTCTGTTTCTGAGTAGCACAAAAAAAAGAAATGTTATGCAAGTATTTGAATTACAGGGAGAATTGAGAACTGATCTGGGGAAAAAAGCAACAAATGCCTTGAGAGCTGAAGGTAGAATTCCGTGTGTATTGTATGGCGGTGAGGGAAATGTGCATTTTTCTGTTGTTGAGAAAGATTTGCAGAAATTATTGTATACTCCGATTGTTTATATCGTAAATATAAAGATCGGAGAGAAGTTGTACGAAGCTGTTATGCGTGAAATTCAGTTTCATCCGGTAACAGATCGCGTTCTGCATATGGATTTTTACCAGATTTTCGATAACAAGCCAGTAGTAATGGAGGTACCTGTTAAATTGACTGGATTTGCAGAAGGAGTACAGGCTGGTGGTAAATTGTCATTGGTTGTTAGAAAATTGAAAGTAAAAGCTCTTCCTGCTAATCTGCCGGGTGAAATTGTATTGGATGTGACTAATTTGGGCCTGGGAAAATCTATTAAAGTAAGAGATTTGGCTTTTGATAATTTTGAAGTTGTCAATGCAAAAGATGTTGTTATTGCCCAGATTAAATTGACTCGTGCTGCTCGTGCTGCGGCTCAGGAAGGTAAATAAAATTTGATATGAAGTATCTTATAGTGGGGCTGGGAAATATCGGCCCGGAATATCAGGATACACGACATAATATCGGATTTAAGGTGTTGGACGCTTTTGCAAAGGCGTCCAATGCTGTTTTTGATAATATCCGTTATGGAGCTGTTGCGGAGATGAAGCTGAATGGCAGGACACTGATATTGTTGAAACCCAATACCTATATGAATTTGAGTGGGAAGGCAGTTAGTTATTGGATGCAAAAGGAAAAAATTGCCCTGGAAAATTTACTGGTGGTGGTAGATGATCTGGCTTTACCGTTTGGTTCCATGCGTTTACGAGCGCAGGGAAGCGACGGAGGACACAATGGATTGAAGAGTATCAATGCTTTATTGGGAACTACAGCTTACGCCCGTTTGAGATATGGCATCGGAAATGATTTTCAGAAAGGACAGCAGATCGATTATGTATTGGGAAATTGGGAAACGGAAGAAATTGAAAAATTACCGGAGTTGTTGAATCGGGGTGGAGAAATTATCACTAGTTTTGTATTGCAGGGAATTGTGCGGACCATGAATGCTTTTAATAAAAAATAGTCGTTATCCGATATCATGATGGCAGAAGAGAAGGTCAGAATAGACAAATGGTTATGGGCTGTGCGAATATTTAAAACCCGTTCGCTGGCTGCAGAAGAGTGTGCCAAAGGACATGTGACTATCGGAGATGTTCATGTGAAAGCATCTCGAGAGTTGAAAGGAGGAGAGGTCGTGAAAGTAAGGGTCCCGCCGATTGAACGGCATTATTTGGTGAAAGCATTGACCGTAAAACGGATGTCGGCACAATTGGCCGCAGGTTTTGTTGAGGATATAACACCTCCGGAAAATTTGGCATTGCTGAATGCTGTAAAAGCATATGGTTTTGAGTCTCGCCCTCGGGGGGCTGGACGTCCGACAAAGAGGGACCGTCGAATGATCGACCGTTTGAAGGAGGGGGAAGAGTTTTAATCTTAAAGTAAATTGCTGTGTTGATCGCCAGAGAGAAGAAGAAAGAAAATATTGCTGAATATATTTTGTATATGTGGCAATTGGAGGATATGCTTCGGGCACTGAAACTCGATATGGATCAGGTGGATCGTTATCTGATTGCCGGATTTCAGGCTGATGAACGGACATCCAGAGAGATGCATGATTGGTATGATAATCTCATTGCTATAATGAGGAATGAGAAAGTGGAAGAGAAAGGACATATTCAGGCATTGAAAAATACGGTCAACGAATTGACTGAGTTGCATTTTTTTCTTTTACATCAAGCTCACGATCTGAAATACCAGCAACTACTTACTCAGGCTGCTGGCAATCTGGTTGAATTTCGCCGAAAAGCCGGAGCCGGTAATGAAATTTCCGATGTGGAGTTGGCCCTGAATGCATTATATGGGCAATGGATGCTTAAATTGCAGAAAAAGGAAATTCATCCGGAGACAGCGACTGCCATGGAATCTTTTAGCAAGATGATGGCTTATTTGGCTGCCCGTTATAAGCAAATGGAAGAAGAAACAGAAAATTCATCATTTAAAATTTGAGTATTTATGAAAGTATTCATTACGATTTTGTGTTTATGGATGCTGGGGCCTTCCCTGAAGGCGGAGACCCGAGAGAAGAAATATGAGAAGTCTTATCCGAAAGCTTCTGTTGAAGAACTGGTATTGACCAATCAGTTCGGTAAAATGGAAATTGTTCAGGTTGACGGCGATGAGATTCAAGTGGTAGTGAATATGAAGGTAACAGCCAAAACCGGAGTGAAGGCGGATGAAACGTTAGAGTTGATACAGGTGGTGGAAACTGTTACCGATCAATACATCCATTTTGAGACTGGAATTGGAAAAGATTTTGGAATGAGCCAATTATTGAGAGGTACGGCGGTAAACGTTGATTATAAAGTTTTTTTACCGAAGGGAATTCGTTTAAGATTGATCAGTACCAATGGAAATGTATATTTGACTAATTTTTCAGGAGAGATAAATGCGGATATTCGTTCCGGTGATTTTAAGGCGACGGCTTTAACGGGAGGAGAGTTGTTCATCAAGCAGGAAAAAGGTATTTTTAATGTAGAAAAGGTCGGGGTGATGACAGGAGAATTTCGGAATTCAACTGTTCGGATCGCTGCCGGAGAAAAAGTGAAGTTGATAACGGAATCTTGTGAAGGTGAGTTGGAATCTATCGGTACATTGAATTTGCGTTCTTCTGGGGGGACCATGAAAATCGGTGATGTGGAAGTACTGACCGGAAGTTCTTCTTTTACGAAATATGAGGTACTGGATCTGGGAGATTACCTGGATATGGATATGAAAATGGGTGAACTGAATGTACGAAATGTACAATTGTTATTTTCCGAAATTCATGTAAAAGGTTCATTTACAAAAGTTGGATTGGCTTTTATGAAAGAAGCCGGTTATCAACTGGAATTGAAGCGTAATAAGTCTTTGAAAACAGATCTTCCGCAAGGATTGATTTTGGAGGAAGAAGCTACAGGTGAAAGAAATGTGACTGTCGGCAGACAATTTGTCGGAAATTCCCAATATAGTGGAAAAGTTTTTTTAGATCTTTCTCGTGGGAGTCTTTTTATACAAAATTGATTCATAAATCTCCGAGGAATGTTATATTTGTAACATTCCTCGGGTAAAAATTTGGAATGTCATTTTTTCCTTCTATATTTGCGACACTAAAAAAAGAAAAATGATTACAACATTACATCATAACCATCATCATTGCCATCACTGTTTCGGGTGAGATGATGTTGTTATGCTGTTTTTTCAAATAGAAGTATAATAAAGCTCGCCTGATTCAGGCGGGCTTTTTTTATATATGTCCCCGGATCAGTCGAGTGCAAATTCTAAATCGCATGATGGTAAACTTAAAAATTGCAGTTCAGAAATCGGGACGTTTGAATGAAGATTCATTGACTCTGTTGAAAGAATGTGGTATTTCTATTAACAATGGAAAAGACCAATTGATTGCCCAGGCTTCCAATTTCCGCCTGGATGTATTGTTTTTGAGGAATTCCGATATCCCGCAATATGTTCGGGATGGAGTGGCCGATATTGCAATTATTGGTGACAATACGGAAAAAGAAAAAAAAACTGGCATTTTGCATGTATTGGATCTGGGATTTTCGAAATGCCGTCTGTCGATAGCTGTTCCTAAAAATGTTGATTTCTCGGATTTATCTTATTTACAAGGCAAGAAAATAGCTACTTCTTATCCGAATTCTTTGAAAGATTTTCTTTCGGAAAACCATATTGAAGCAGAGATACATGAAATTTCCGGATCGGTAGAGATTGCTCCGAATATCGGTTTAGCGGATGCCATTTGCGATTTGGTAAGTTCTGGAAGTACTTTATTTAAAAATGGCTTGAAAGAGGTATATAAAATTTTTGAATCCCAAGCAATTTTAGTTGCAAATCCCCGATTGTCGGATGAAAAAAAAGAATTGCTGGATCAGTTGGTGTTTCGGATCAAGGCGGTGTTGGCCTCGAAGTATAACAAATATATTCTTTTAAATGCACCGGAGGCAGCTTTGGATCAGATTTGTACTCTTTTGCCGGGAATGAAAAGTCCGACTGTTATGCCTTTACGGGAGAAAGGATGGGTTTCTGTTCATTCGGTGGTAAATGAAAATGAATTCTGGGAAGTGATTGGTCGATTGAAGGAGGTTGGTGCGGAAGGCATCCTGATTGTCCCGATAGAGAAAATGGTTTTATGAAATTATAAAATACGGAATATATGGAAAAGATTGTAAATCCTCAGCGGGAGGAATGGGCTGCTTTGTTGACTCGTCCACAATTGAAAACTGCCGATCTGGCAAAAGTTTGTAAGGAAATATTTGCCGAGATTCAGAAAGATGGCGATCGTGCCTTGGGTAAATATACGTGGTTTTTCGATCAGGTGAGAATTGATCGTCTGGAAGTATCGGAGCAAGAATGTCTGGAGGCTGATTCGCAAGTCAGCGAGGTACTGAAGCAGGCGATTCGGACGGCAAAACGAAATATAGAAGCGTTTCATGCCTTGCAATGTATGGACCGGAATGAATATGTTTCATCGGAAGGTTTTCGTTGTTGGCAGGAAGCCCGAGGAATTGAAAAGGTCGGGTTGTATATTCCCGGGGGAAGTGCTCCTTTGTTTTCCACGGTTTTAATGTTGGCTGTTCCGGCAAAGCTTGCCGGATGTCAGGAGGTAATTCTTTGCACGCCTCCTGATCGTTCCGGGAAAATTCATCCGGCAATTTTATGGACGGCCCAGTTGTGCGGGGTGCACAAGATTTTTAAAGTGGGAGGTATTCAGGCCATTGGTGCGATGACTTTGGGGACAGAGACTGTTCCTCGAGTAAACAAGATTTTTGGACCGGGGAATCAATTTGTTACGGCAGCCAAACAGTTGGCGGTTCATTATGGCGTAGCTATTGATATGCCGGCGGGGCCTTCGGAAGTAATGGTGGTGGCAGATGCTTCGGCCAATCCCCGTTTTGTGGCAGCTGATTTATTGTCACAGGCGGAACATGGTCCCGACAGTCAGGTGATTTTACTGACCATAGACAGTCGTTGGGCAGAGACGGTAGAACAGGAAGTGGTCTCTCAGCTGTCGGAACTGCCCCGGAGAGATATCGCTTCAAGAGCATTGGAAAATTCGAAGGTGATTGTGTTGGCAGACATGGAAGAATGTTTGGATATGGTCAATGAGTATGCACCGGAACACTTGATTTTGTGTATGGAGAATTATATCGAAGCGATTCCGAAAATAAAGAATGCGGGTTCTGTCTTTTTAGGTAATTATGCTCCGGAAAGTGCAGGCGATTATGCCTCCGGAACCAACCATACCTTACCGACCAATGGATATGCCAAAGCGTACAGTGGTATCAATATCGATGCTTTTGTGAAGAAAATTACTTTCCAGGAGATTACTCGCAAGGGATTGGTCGCTTTGGCACCGACTATCATGACGATGGCGGAAAATGAGTGTTTGTATGCTCACCGGCGAGCGGTGGAAATCCGTTTGGAAGACCAAAAGATATGAATAAAATGAAAGTGTTGAATGAGATTAACGAGAAACCAATGGATATCAATCAATTGTGTCGAAAGAATATTCTGGAATTACAACCGTATTCCTGTGCTCGGGAGGAATACCAGGGGAAACAGGCGATTTTTCTGGATGCCAATGAGAATCCTTATGATACGGGTTATAACCGTTATCCGGATCCTTATCAGCGGGAGGTGAAAAAAAAATTAGGGAGTTTGAAGCAGGTTGCGACAGAAAATCTGGTGTTGGGGAATGGAAGTGATGAGATTATCGATTTGCTTGTCCGGAGTTTTTGCGAACCGGCTCGGGACAATATGATTGTCTTTTCGCCCGGTTATGCGATGTATGAGGTTTGTGCTGCGGTAAATCAAGTTGAAGTGAGGAAGCTTGTTTTGACTGCTGATTTTTTGCCCGACTGGGAGGAAATGTGGAGGCAGGTTGATAAACGGACCAAGCTGATTTTTCTTTGTACGCCGAACAATCCGACGGGGAAGGTGATTCCTTTGGTTCAGATAGAACAATTGGTTCAGACCTTTCGGGGATTGGTGGTGGTGGATGAGGCCTACATTGATTTTACCCGGGAGAAGTCGGCAGTAAATCTATTGCAGAAATACCGGAATGTGGTGGTGTTACAGACCTTGTCGAAAGCCTGGGGAATGGCCGGTTTACGATTGGGAATGGCAATGGCAGATCCTGCGGTTGTCGGGATTCTGAATAAGGTGAAAGCCCCCTATAATATCAGTAGTTTGACTCAGCAGACTGTACTCGCTTTATTGGATCGATACGATGAATTTCAAAAAAGGAGGGATGAAATTGTTTCAGAAAGAGGACGTTTATTGACAGAATTGAGGAAATTGAATCTGTTCCAGCAGGTGTATGATTCAGAGGCCAACTTTATTCTTGTCATTACACCTGCCTGTCGGAAACTGTATCAGTATCTGATTGAGCGGCAATTGGTGGTACGTTTGCGGGATATGCCTCCATTGATACCTGGGGGAATTCGGATGACGGTCGGTACGAAAGAGGAAAATAATCGTTTGCTGGAAGTATTGAAACAATATAAATGAGATTTGGTTAGCGTATGAAAAAGATATTGTTTATTGATCGGGATGGGACGATTTTAAAAGAACCACCCGGAGATTTTCAGATAGATCGGCCGGAGAAATTTGAATTTGTCCCCGGGGTAATCGGTGCATTACGAACTATTGTTGAACGAACGGATTATCGCTTGGTGATGGTCAGTAATCAGGATGGTCTTGGAACAGCCGCTTTTCCCATGGCTGATTTTCTGTTGCCACAACAGTTGATGCTCAATACCCTGAAAGGCGAGGGGATTGTTTTTGATGAGATTCTGATTGATGCGAGTTTGCCGGAAGAACATTCTCGTTTCCGGAAACCGGAGATTGGAATGGTGGAGAAATATCTGAACGAATATCTGGATTATGAGAATTCTTATGTAATCGGAGATCGTTTGACCGATATGCAGTTGGCTTCAAATATGGGAATTCAGGGCATTCTGTTTGGGGAAAAACAGGAGGCTGGTATGCAGTTGGCGTTGAATACGGCCTCTTGGAAAGAAATTGCGACGTTTATTGTTTCCGGGAGTCGGAAAACAAAGATGGTGCGGAAAACGAAAGAAACGGAAGTGACAGTGTCGCTTGATTTAAATGGAACAGGGCGAGGAAGGATAGAAACCGGTTTGGCTTTTTTCGATCATATGCTGGAACAGATTGCCCGGCATGGGGGGGTAGATTTGGATATTCGAGTGAAAGGTGATTTGGAGGTGGATGAACATCATACGATTGAAGATACGGCGATTGTACTGGGAGAGTGTTTTGCTTCGGCTTTGGGAAGTAAAAAGGGAATTGAGCGTTATGGTTTTGCCTTGCCTATGGATGAGGCTGCAGCTTCGGTATTGCTTGATTTCAGTGGAAGGGCCTGGCTGGAATGGAATGTTCCCTTGAAACGGGAATATGTCGGTGATTTTCCAACCGAAATGGCCAGGCATTTTTTTGCATCCTTTTGTCAAACATGCCGGTGTAATCTGCATGTATCGGCTTCGGGGGAAAATACTCACCATGTATTGGAAGCCGTATTCAAGGCTTTTGCCCGGGCTGTACGACAGGCGATATGTCAGACGGGAACAGCAGTTCCTTCATCCAAAGGAGTTATATGATCTGTAAAATGTAAGTATATGAATGTGGTGATTATCGATTATGGAGCCGGTAATGTCTTTTCGGTTATGACGGCCTTGCAACGTTTGGGGGTACGACCAGTGTTGAGCCATGAAGAAATGGTGATTCGTCGGGCGGATCGAGTGATTTTCCCCGGAGTCGGGCAAGCCTCTGCAGCGATGCAACAGTTAAAAAACACCGGTTTACATATACTGATTCCGCAATTGAAAATGCCGGTACTGGGAATCTGTTTAGGCATGCAGTTGATGTGTCGGCAGACAGAAGAAGAGCAAACAACCGGTTTGGGAATTTTTCCTTTGGAAGTTAAGAGATTTTCTTCTTCCGTAAAAGTTCCTCATATGGGATGGAATCGGATTCAGAATTTGAAGACCTCTCTTTTCCGAGGTGTGGAGTCCGGTGATTGGGTGTATTTTGTACACTCATATTATCTTCCATTTTGTGATGATACCGTTGCGGTCTGTGATTATCAGCAGCAGTTTTCTGCTGCGGTATGTAGAGAGAATTTTTACGGATGTCAGTTCCATCCTGAAAAATCTGCTGCTGTTGGAGAGAAAATATTGAAAAATTTTTTAGAAATAGCATAGAGGAATATGAAAGTTATACCTGCCATAGATATTATAGATGGGAAATGTGTCCGATTGACACAGGGAAATTATAGTCAATGCAAAATTTATTCATCGGATCCGCTGGAGGTGGCTAAGCTTTTTGAGGCTGCTGGAGTAAAACGCTTGCACTTGGTCGATCTGGATGGAGCAAAAGCGGCTGGAGTCGTCAATTGGCCGATCTTGGAGGCGATTTGTTCACAAACAACTCTGTCTGTGGATTTTGGTGGTGGTGTGAAGTCGGAGTCGGACATTCGTCGGGTATTTGATGCTGGTGCTGATTATGTTTGTGTGGGAAGCATGGCTCAGACCGATCCGGAACAGACTGCTTGTTGGTTGGAACGTTACGGCGGAGAAAAATTGATTGTTGGTGCGGATGTATGGAATACGAAAGTTTGCATTCAGGGCTGGAAGAAAATTACCGATGTGACAATTTTTCAATTGATTGAAACTTATCGGGGGAGGATTCGGCATTTGATGTGTACGGATATTACTCGTGACGGAATGATGACAGGGCCGGCCTTTGATTTGTATGAAGAATTGCTTCGATTGTATCCTGAAGTCCATCTGATTGCCTCTGGGGGAGTCGGTGGACTGGAGGATTTGAAGCGGTTGGAAGCGGTTGGGGTGGAGGAGGTGATTGTTGGTAAGGCTTTGTATGAGAGAAAAATAGAATTGAGTGGAATTTAACGGAAGTTGAAAATGTTGGCAAAAAGAATTATACCCTGTTTGGATGTCAAAGAGGGGCGTACGGTAAAAGGAGTGAATTTTCTTGCCTTGAAAGATGCCGGGGATATTGTTGAATTGTCTGCTCGTTATTCGGAGGCTGGTGCAGATGAATTGGTGTTTTTGGATATTACGGCAAGTTGCGATCAACGAAAGACTCGCTTGAATTGGGTGGAACAGGTCGCTCGGACGGTGAATATTCCTTTTACTGTGGGAGGGGGAATTACCTCTGAGGCGGATGTAGAGGCTCTTTTGAAAAGAGGGGCGGATAAAATATCGGTGAATTCGGCTGTGCTGGCAGATCCGGATTTGATCGATCGTCTGGCCTATCATTTCGGTCGGCAGTGTATCGTGGTGGCAATCGATGGTAAACAGGTGGATGGGAGTTGGCAGGTTTATAGTCATGGTGGACGAAAACAGACAGGACGGGAATTATATGCCTGGGCAAAAGAGGTGGAAGAACGGGGTGCCGGAGAGATTTTGTTTACTTCGATGAATCATGATGGCACTCACCAGGGGTTTGCTTGCGAGGCTATGGCTGCTTTGGCGGGGGAAGTGAATATTCCGCTAATCGCTTCCGGGGGAGCGGGTATGTTGGCGGATTTTTATAAGGTATTTAGCGAAGGGAAGGCAGATGCGGCCCTGGCTGCAGGGGTGTTTCATTATGGAATGCTGACGATTGGACAGGTAAAGGAGTATTTGAAAATTCATGGAATAGAAGTGAGGTATTGAATAATGAATTTGAACAATAGACGTTATGGAAGATTTGAAATTTAATGAAGCGGGTTTGATCCCGGCCATCATTCAGGATGCAGAAACAAGAAACGTATTGATGTTGGGATACATGAATCAGGCATCGCTTGAAGAGACTCGGAAGAGCGGTAAAGTCTGTTTTTTTAGCCGTTCCCGGCAGAAATTGTGGACCAAAGGAGAAGAGAGCGGTCATTTCTTATATTTGAAAGAGATCAAAGTCGATTGTGATCGGGATACTCTGCTGGTGAAAGTCAGACCGGAAGGGCCGACTTGTCATACGGGAAGTGATACTTGCTGGGGAGAGAAAAATGAAGAAGCAGATTTTTTATTTTATTTACAGAGGTTTCTACAGAAACGGAAAAATGATTCTCCGGAAGAGTCATATACCGCTCGATTGATTTCCAGGGGAATCAATAAAGTGGCTCAAAAAGTGGGAGAGGAGGCTGTTGAGCTGGTGATTGAGGCCAAGGATGAGAATGAAAAGTTGTTTTTAAATGAAGCAGCCGATTTGATGTACCATTATTTGGTCCTTTTGATAGCCAAAGGATATGGACTGGAAGATGTTATTCAGGTATTGAGGTCCCGGCACAAGTAAAAGAAGCCGGTTTGTTGCAGTTACAAGTAAACGACGGTCAAATCCGTCGTTTACTCTTCATTCAATACTTTCCACAATATGTCCTTTAATTCAGTGATGCCGGTACCGGCTACAGAAGAGATAAAGACATAAGGGATATCGGGTAGATCACTTTCCATTTCAGCAATCAATTCTTTGTCGGCACAGTCGGATTTAGAAATGGCAAGTACTCTTTTTTTGTCCAACAACTCTGGATTATATTGTTTTAATTCATTCAGCAGAATTTGATATTCTTCGTGGATATGCTTGCTGTCGGCAGGGACTAAAAACAGCAGGACGGAATTACGCTCAATGTGTCGTAAAAAACGGATACCTAATCCTTTCCCCAGGTGAGCCCCTTCGATGATACCCGGAATGTCCGCCATGACAAAAGAACGGCCGTCCCGGTAGTTGACGATTCCCAGGTTAGGGACTAACGTTGTAAACGGATAGTTGGCAATTTCCGGTTTAGCGGCGGATACAACCGATAACAAGGTGGATTTGCCTGCATTAGGGAAGCCGACAAGTCCGACATCAGCCAGTACTTTCAGTTCGAGAATGACAGTGCGTTCGACTCGAGGTTCACCCGGTTGGGCATATCGAGGAGTCTGATTGGTAGCAGAACGGAAATGCCAGTTGCCCAGTCCTCCACGTCCTCCTTTGACCAATATCTGGCTTTCTCCATCGGTTGTAATTTCACAGATTGTTTCTCCTGTGTCGGCATCTTTGGCGACTGTACCCAAAGGAACTTCAATGATAACATCTTCTCCATCGGCACCTGTACTGCGGTTTTCACTTCCGTTGCCTCCGTCGCCAGCAAAGACATGCCGCTGAT
Source organism: uncultured Odoribacter sp. (assembly GCA_944321165.1). Classification (GTDB taxonomy): domain Bacteria; phylum Bacteroidota; class Bacteroidia; order Bacteroidales; family Marinifilaceae; genus Odoribacter. The sequence goes on along the minus strand of CALUKE010000026.1, from coordinate 16,928 downwards.
ATTTCAGGTGTATCAAGGTCCAGTAATTCCGGTTCCCACGGATGATGACGTGTCCTCCCCGACCGCCGTCACCTCCGTCGGGACCGCCTTTAATTGTACGTTTATCCCGGTGTAAATGGGCTGATCCTCTTCCTCCGGCGCCACTGCGGCAGAACGTTTTTACATAATCGACAAAATTCGTAGAAGCCATAATAGTTAAAATTCAGGTATTGTTTATTTGTTCAGTATGTAAAGATCCGGATAGTTCCGGCCCAATCCGTCGAAGTCCAAGCCTCTGCCGACAACAAAATCGTTTTCCAGTTCAATTCCCTTATAGTCGATGGGAATGGGGTAAACAATTGCTTTCGGTTTGTAAAATAGCGTGGCTATGATGATTTTTTTAGGAGATTTTTGTTTTAGGTATTCTAATAGATGCTTCATGGAACGACCGCTGTCGATGATATCTTCCAAGATGACAATGGTTCGATTCCGGATTTCTTCTTTCAGACCGATTAGCTCCTGAATCTCTCCGGTTGAATGAGTGCCACAATAGGAGGCTATCTTGACAAAACTGATTTGAGTGCCTGGAATGGTGATCTGTTTGATCAGATCAGACGTAAACATGAAAGAGCCGTTCAGGATACTTAAAAATAGCGGAGAACTGTTTTTTAAGGCCTCGTTCATTTCTTCGGCCATGTTTGTAATGACCTGATCTATTTTTTCTGCTTTCATAAAGAGACGAAACTCTTTATCATGTAATACAATCTTTCCCATAGCGGTTTTTCTGACGGCACTGTTTGTTTGGACAAAAATAATATTTTTAAGGCATATGTGGAGGTGTAAATCAGATTATATTTATTTTTGTAGAGATTAGACAGATGAATTTTACTTTATAAAATAGATATTGAATGAATCCAAGAGTAAGTATTATTATGGGAAGTACTTCCGACCTTTCCATTATGGAAAAGGCTGCGAAAGTATTGGATGATATGGGCGTTCCATTTGAGATGAATGCTCTGTCTGCTCATCGTACGCCTGCCGAAGTTGAAGCCTTTGCAAAAAATGCGGCTGGCAGAGGAATTGAAGTGATCATTGCGGGGGCTGGTATGGCTGCTCATTTGCCGGGTGTGATTGCTGCCATGACTCCGGTTCCGGTGATTGGGGTACCGATCAATGCCTCTTTGAACGGTATGGATGCCCTGTTGGCCATTACTCAGATGCCTCCGGGAATACCGGTTGCAACCGTGGCCATCAATGGCGCGATGAACGCCGGTATCCTTGCCGTGCAGATGTTGGCTGTCGGTGATCCGGGATTGAAAGAGAAAATGATAGCTTTTAAAGAGTCTCTGAAAAAGAAAATTGTGGATGCCAATCAGGAATTGGCCGCTGTAAAATATCAGTATAAAACCAATTGATACCGCTTGGTCATTGAAATGATAAAATCCGCCTGAAAAGTAAAAATCAGGCGGATTTTTTGTAGATATTTAAAAAATAACATGGAATTTAAGTAAAAAATTCATAAATTTGAACAAGTCAAGCAACAAGTTGTTTATGATGTAGCTATGGCGCGATACCGGTGGTAGAAGTGGATCTTTTTCTCATATTTATCGTGTTTCTGCTTTGATGAATGCTGCCGGTATTTTTTTACAGATGCTCTTGGGTGTTAACGGGATGGTAAGATTCTTTGTCTGATGCTAGATGCAGCTTGCTGATTGTTGCGTGATCCGGCCTGTCAGGAAGTTGCCTAATTTTTGATAAAATGAAATTCTCCTTTGGAGTTTTGTTTCTGTCGTTGTTCCTGATATCTTGGAAACTTGATGCACAGGAGTTGTCTGATATTGAACGTTTGCTGGAAGGAAATGATATTTTGAGTACGGAGGATGGATATGAAGAAATGCTAACGACTCTTTCTGCTCTGTTGTTGAATCCGGTAAATGTAAATACTGCTGATTTTGATTCCCTGAAAATGTTATTTTTATTATCTGACAGCCAGATCGATCAATTGTTGAAATTTCGGGAGAAGTACGGTAATTTTCTTTACGTAAATGAATTGCTGATGGTGCCGGGAATCGGGAAAAAAGATCTGGCGAATATACAGCCCTTTATTACTCTGGGACAGCCGGAGATGAGGACACGTGTACAGGCGGTCCGAGCTCAGACCCGGCATGAATTATTGGTAAAAACGAAAATAAGCATGCCTTTGCAGGAGGGATATCGTGATTATTCTCCATATGATTTTGATACTCGAAAGGAGTACGAACGAAAAATGAATAGCCGTTTTCATGGTCCTCCTTGGGGGATGCTGTTGAAATATAAAGCGCAGATCGGAAAACACTGGCAGGCCGGTGTGACTTTGGAAAATGATCCCGGAGAAGGGTATTTTACCCGTTATCAGAAAACCGGTTTCGATTTTTTGTCCATGCATGTGAGTGTTACGACTGATCGTTTTTTTCAACGTATTTCTTTAGGAGATTACCGGATTCAGTGGGGCCAGGGGCTGCTTGCCTGGGCCGGATTTTCTTCCGGAAAATCGGATGTGGCTGTCGGAAATGAAAAATCGGGAAAAGGTTTCTCTCCATATACATCTACTGATGAGAATAATTATTTACGAGGAATTGCTATGACGCTTAGGTTGCATTCGCAGTGGAGCGCCGATTTGTTTTTTTCTAAGAAAAAGAGTGATGCCAATATCATACGGACGGATACTTTGGCAGAGGAAGAGCTGCTGTCTGTCTCTTTGTATGAATCTGGTTATCATCGTAATAACAATGAGTGTAAAAAGAAGCAGGTCTTAGATGAAGTAACGACGGGTTTGTCTTTACATTGGAATACAGCTTCTTTTAAAATTAGTGGAAATGTTTTGTATTACGATTTTGAGCCGGCCTTGATCGTGGGTAATCGAATCTACCAGCTATATAATGATACAGGAGATCGGCGCTGGCTGGTGAGTGTCGATTATAAGACTGCTTTTCGGGGGATATATTTGTTTGGTGAAACTGCTTACAGTTTTCAGGGAGCCTGCGCAACTATCAACGGTTTGCGGTGGGGAAATTCTTTTTTATCCGCCTGTTTGCTGTATAGGCGTTATGATAAAAAGTATGTTTCTCATTATGCGGCCGGTTTTGGGGAGTATTCCAATACTTCCAATGAAGAGGGTTGGTATCTTGGCATGGAGTGTTCTCCTTGGAAGAATTTGAAAGTGAATCTGTATTATGATTGGTTCCGTTTTTTCAGTCCTCGTTATGGAGCTACGATGCCTGGAGCTGGTTGGGAATTTTTAGGCCAGGTGACTTATCGACATGCCATTTGGGAACATGATTTTCGTTTGAAGCAGGAAATACGGCCGGAAGACTCAAAAACGTCCGGATCTGTGCGGAGGGGGAAAAGTGAATATCGTTATCAGGTTGCTTGTCGGCTGAATTCACAATGGGAATTGAGAAATCGATGGAGTATGTCCCGTTATCACAAAGAGATGCTTCTGGAAAAAGGCTATATGATTTATCAAGATTTGATCTATACGGCTCCTCGTGCCCGGTTTAAGATGCAATATCGTTTGGCCTGGTTTCATACCGATTCTTATCAATCGAGGATTTATGCCTATGAAAACAATGTGTTGTACGGATATTCTTTCCCATCCTTTATGGGGAAAGGATGGCGTTCCTATTTGAATTTGACCTGGAAACCGATGACGGGATTTACTTGCTATCTGAAAACCGGTTTTGTGATTTATCCGGATCGAGAGGAAATCAGTTCCGGAATAACGAAAGTAGATGGGAATAAATTGACAGACATTACTTTACAGATACGCTATACATTTTGATCTTTAGGATGGTTCTTCCGCTTTTGGGTGTGCAGCATTTGCAGAATCTCCTCATCGGTCAGTTTTTTTACGTTTGTAATGATCATGTTTTCATGTAAAAAATTCCCATATTGGTTGCATTCGTCTATGAGACCGGTAAAAAGCGGTTGGAGATCGGTTTTCAACGGTAGTAACAACAGCATCACTGCATAGTTTGTTTTGAATTCAGTTGATTCGATTTCCCCTTGGGCGTTGTGGATGGCTGTTTCTGCTTCATTTTTTAGAATATTCTGTTGGAAGGCCTGTAATTCCCCTGCTTGTCGGTAAAAGAATACGCAGAAATAGCGTAATAGTGAGCCGTGTCCACCTAAACCAGTGGAAATAAATACCCCGGGATCGTCCAGTAGAGTTGATTGTAGCAACATGCGGGATTGCTGTAAGGCTATGATAGCCCATTTTTTCAAAGGGGTATCCTGTTTCGAGAAATTTTCGATGGTGCGATATACGGAGACATCTTCCAGTGTCGCTAAAACAACTAACATTCTCTTTTTGATTTCGGGGGAGACGGCTTCATCAAAAAGATCATTGATATTTTCCAGATACTGTTTACTGATTTCTGTATATTTCTCTCTTTGTTTGCTTAACAGGTTGATCATCTCAAAGTATTCCTTTTGTACTGCAATATCTACTTCCTCTTCCAAAATATTCAGATTGGAACCTGCCATGGCCAGTAACTGTTCTATATCTTCTATTTTTTTCTCTGCTTTGTTCATGTTCGTTGTTTTTGCGAGACGAATTAAGCGCTGTTGATATGAAAAAAGCTGCCCTGGAGCAGCTTTTTGATATCTATAAAAGATTAGGCCTTGTGTCTGCGTTCGTCAGATACAGTCAGCTTTTTTCTTCCTTTTGCTCTTCTTCTGGCCAAAACTGCTCTACCTCCGGCAGTTGCCATTCTTTCTCTGAAACCGTGTTTGTTTCTTCTTTTTGTGTTTGAGGGTTGAAATGTCCGTTTCATCGTAAAATATTTTTTTGTTTTCTATTTTTTCACTTTGAGCTGCAAAAGTAGAGATTTTTTTTTTGATACACAAAAAAAATCTATTTTTTATCTGATAATTTGTAACTCAGCTATATTTTGTGTCGTATTATTCTCAAAGATCAAAAAGATGTCTGAAAATTTGTTTTTATAAATCAAATTATTAACTTTAAGAGCATTTATCCTGATATGAGACAGCTTAAGATTACCAAGCAGATTACGGGAAGGGAATCATATTCCATTGAAAAATATCTTCAGGAAATAGGAAAAATTCATGTTTTATCACCTGAAGAGGAAGCTGATTTGGCCAAAAAAATTAAGAACGGTGATCGGGTAGCACGGGAGAAATTGGTATTAAGCAATTTGCGTTTTGTTGTTTCGGTGGCAAAACAATATCAAAATCATGGTTTGACGTTGGGCGATTTGATCAATGAAGGCAACGTCGGTTTGATTAAGGCTGCGGAATGTTTTGATGAGACCAAGGGCTTTAAATTTATTTCATATGCCGTGTGGTGGATCCGACAGTCTATTTTACAGGCGATTGCTGAAAATGCACGTTTGATTCGTTTGCCGTTGAATAAAATCAGTACTATTAATAAGGTCAATCGTTGTTATACTCTTTTGGAACAGGAATTTCAGCGCGAACCGACTGAAGCTGAAATTGCGGAAAAGATGAATATGACCTTGGAAGAAGTGAAGGAAAATTTGAAAATAGCAAGTAAGCCGGTGTCAATGGATGCGCCGTTAACCTCCGATGAAGAATCTATTTCATTGTATGATATTTATGTCGCAGCAGACCCCTCAATTCAAGGGATAGAAACATCGATGAATCAAAATTCATTAAAAACCGATATTGAGCGTTCGTTTGCAATATTGTCCGTGCGGGAAGCGGCAATATTGAGCATGTATTATGGTTTGAACGGCTATATGTCAATGTCCTTGGAAGAAATTGGCACTAAATTAGGATTGACCAGCGAACGAGTCCGGCAAGTAAAAACAAAGGCGATTCGAAAGTTGAAGGAAGTGGCCAATAATAAGCGTTTGAAAACTTATTTGTAAGTTGAGGCTGATGTATTCAGGTTTGCTTCAAATCTATGTCGTTATAATAAATAGCCCCCAAAAGGTTTACATTTAACTTTTGGGGGCTTATTCTTTGAGAACGGTATTTTATTAGAAAAATACAGTGTAGATGACAACCAGCAGGATACAGATAATGTAAGCACAAATGTTGAATACCTTATCGGTTTTGAACATGTCGGCTGTCAGTTTAATAGCTTTCGGATCATCGTATTCCGGATTGTTGGTTAAGCTGACCATGAAGATGACAACAATGGTTAACACGGTTGTGTAGAACATTTGATCCATGAAAGGCATTTCAAGCGGCAATAATTTGAAAATCAATGCAATGGGTATGGAAGAGAGAACTCCCCAAATGGCACCCTTGTTGGTGGCTTTTTTCCAGAACAGTCCCATCAGGAATACTGCTAATATACCCGGACTCACTAAACCGGTATATTCCTGAATATATTGGAACATTTGATCGATACCACCTAATAGGGGAGCCAGGCATACAGCCACGATCAGTGCGATACCGGCACTCAATCGGCCCACATTTACCAATTTGGTTTGAGAGGCGGACGGGTTGAGGTAAGGCTTATAAATATCCATGGTGAAAATGGTTGATGTAGAATTCAACATGGAGGCCAGAGAAGAAACAATGGCGGCAGCCAAAGCGGCTAATACCAGTCCTTTTAGTCCGATTGGAATGAAGGTACTGATCAGCCAAGGATAGGCATTGTCGTTATTCAGTGCGGTGGAACCGGCGATTTCAAAAGCGCTTTTGGCTCCGTAAAGGTCTTCCGAGTACATGACCCAGGCAACGATACCTGGAATGACGACGATAAAAGGAATCAGCATTTTCAGGAAAGCGGCGAAAGCAATACCCCGTTGAGCCTCTTTCAGGGATTTTGCTGCCAGAGTTCGCTGAATGATGTATTGGTTGAATCCCCAATAATAAAGATTGGCCACCCACAGTCCGCCAATGAGAACGTAAATACCTGGCAAGTTGTTATATTCCTTATTGTCTCGGGATAATACCATGTCGAATTTGTCGCTGGCAACATCGGCCAGATGAGAGATCCCGTTTATGACTCCACCGTCCGGTGTTACATAGTGCAAGGCGATAACCGTCGTAATCAATCCACCGGCAACCAACAAGGCTACTTGGATGATATCGGTCCAGGCGACAGCAGACAGACCTCCATACAAAGAATAGGCAGCGGCGAAGACTGCCAGGACGATGATAGCTGGCATTACCATACTACCGTCTCCGACACCGACAATGGTATCGATGGCTTTACCTCCTAAGAATAAAACAGATGTCAAGTTTACAAAAATGAAAAGAGCAATCCAGAAGACGGCTAAGATGGTTTTCAGATTGGTTGAAAACCGTTTTTCCACAAATTCGGGAATGGTGTAGATGCCTTGTTTGATGAAAATCGGCAGGAAAAATTTTCCTACAATGATTAATGTCAGGGCTGCCATAAATTCATAAGAAGCGATGGCCAAACCTCCCGCAAAACCGGATCCCGACATACCGATGAATTGCTCTGCCGAGATATTGGCGGCTATCAAGGAAGAACCGATGGCCCACCAAGGGAGAGCTTTACTTGCCAAGAAGTAATCTTCTGCAGTTTTTTGGGTCCCTTTTTTAGTGCGTGATACCCATAAACCCACGCCCACTAATAGAATCGCGTAAATTCCAACGATTACGAAGTCAATTATATGAAAACTCGGATTCATAATAAAATTTTATGAGATTATTAATTTGCTTTATGCTCCTCTTCACTATGGCTTGTGTACCCATATTCTCGACAAAATTATAACATTTTTTTTAGTACTGCAACTTAAAGTGTTAAGATATGGTAATGAATACACTTCTCGTTTTTTGGGAGCGAGCTGAATTTTTATAGTGAGAAATTGATATCTTTTGATATCTTTGCTCGCTATTGACGAGAAATCTTTAATATTATGAGACCACAAATTTACATATTGAAAAACAGTCAGTTGGAAGTGTCTATTTCGACTTTTGGGGCGACCTTGACCCGTATGTTGACTTCAGATCGACAAGGACAGAAAGTTGATGTGATTTTGGGGCTGGAGCAGGCAGAGGATTACGAAGCTTTGGATTATACTGCTACAGGTGCTTATCTGGGTGCCGCTATTGGACGTTATGCCAATAGGATTGCCAATGGATGTTTTGATCTTGACGGAAAGAAGTACCGTCTGGCGATCAATAATGGAAAAAACCATTTGCATGGTGGAGTTCAGGGATTTGATAAAAAGATATGGGAGGTGGAGAAGGCGTCATCCGATTCGCTGATTTTGACTTATTGCAGTCCGGATGGGGAGGAGGCTTATCCGGGAACTCTGCAGGTGAAAATTGCATTTACTTTGCATGAAAAGGAATTACGTATAGAGTATGAGGCTGTTTCAGACCAAAAGTGTTTTGTGAATCTGACTCATCATCCGTATTTTAATCTGAATTCAACGGCTTTGGATATTCGGGATCATGTCTTGAAATTGTATACCGACCGTTATTTAAAAACGAATGATCTGATTCCAGATGGAAGTTTTGTTACTGTTACCGGTGATTACGATTTTACAAATCCGCAGCCATTGAAGGCTGTTATCGATCATTATGGCGGTTTGGATGATTGTTTTGTATTTGAAAATGCCGGTAAATTGATACGAATGGCAGAACTTTGGGATGCAGAATCGGGTATAAAACTTTATGTCTGCTCAGATTATCCCGGATTACAGGTATATACGGGAAGATTTTTAGATGTGAAACATGCCAAAGACGGGAAACATTATGGACCATATGCAGGTGTGGCTTTGGAAGCTCAGTATTGGCCAGATTCTCCGAATCATCCCGATTTTCCTTCTACTCTGTTGTTGCCGGGAGAGATCTATCGGAAAACAACCGTTTATGGCTTTGAATAAGTGTTGAAAAATTTAAATACATTATTAATCTGTTATAACTTATTGTTATGGGAAAATATGAATTGAATAAAAATCTTGCACAAATGTTGAAAGGTGGAGTGATTATGGATGTTACAAATGCTGAACAGGCAAAAATTGCAGAGGCAGCGGGTGCTTGTGCCGTGATGGCATTGGAGCGGGTTCCTGCGGACATCCGTCGGGATGGTGGTGTTGCCCGTATGTCTGATCCCCAAATGATCAAAGCCATTCAAAAAGCTGTTTCTATTCCAGTAATGGCAAAAGTAAGAATCGGCCATTTTGTGGAGGCTCAGATATTAGAGGCGATTGGCATTGATTTTATTGATGAAAGCGAAGTGTTGACTCCGGCAGATGAATTGTATCATGTAGATAAAACAGCTTTTAAGGTGCCTTTTGTATGTGGTGCACGAAATTTGGGGGAAGCATTGCGTCGGATTGGTGAGGGGGCTGCTATGATTCGAACCAAGGGAGAAGCTGGAACGGGAAATGTCGTGGAGGCAGTGACTCATATGCGTCAGATCAATGATGATATGCGTCGGGTGAAAAATGCTGGAACGGAGGAGTTGATGAGTCTGGCAAAAGAATTTTGCGCTCCTTTCGAATTGGTGAAATATGTACATGAAAACGGGAAACTGCCCGTTGTTAATTTTGCTGCCGGAGGAATTGCCACACCTGCAGATGCCGCTTTAATGATGCAATTGGGATCTGAGGGAGTATTCGTCGGTTCTGGTATCTTTAAGTCGGGAGATCCTGAAAAGAGAGCAAGAGCTATTGTTCAGGCCGTGACTTATTATAATGATCCGGTTAAGCTGGCCGAATTGTCTGAAAATTTAGGAGAGGCCATGTCCGGGCTGGAAATAAAAACCCTTGAAAATAAATATGCCGAGAGAGGTTGGTAACGGAAGAGTGCGGTAAAACGATGAAGATTGGTATTTTAGGATTTCAAGGTGCTGTCATTGAGCATCAGCAACATATTCAGCAATTGGAACAGGAGGCTGTGATCGTCCGTTATCGAGAGCAACTGGAAACCATAGATGGACTTATACTTCCAGGAGGAGAAAGTACCACCATGGGGAAATTGTTGAATAGAACCGGTCTGATGGATCCTCTGCGGGAAAAAATTCTTCAGGGATTACCTGTATGGGGAACTTGTGCCGGAATGATTTTGTTGGCCAAAGAGTTGGAACAGGATCCTCTGGTACATTTAGGAGTGATGGATATGACTGTCAAAAGAAATGCATACGGAACGCAAATCGATAGTTTTGATGTGCGGATGGTTGTCCCGGAAATCAGTAATCGGGAAATACCTTTGGTGTTTATCCGGGCTCCTTATATAACCAGGGTTGGAAAGGCTGTTCGAGTATTGTGCCGGGTGGATGACCATATTGTTGCGGTTCGGGAGCGGAATATGTTGGCCACTTCCTTTCATCCGGAATTGACCGATGATAGCGCATTCCATCAATATTTTATTGGAATGTGCCGGAAGTAGCGATGATGAAGGGATAACGATGAGGTTTCCAAAATGGAAAGCTGTGTTTTGGTATAAAGAAAAGCGCTGTTTGTTCTCTTCAGATTTTTGTGTTTGTACTTGGATATTTTGTTTATTTTATTTTTATGATTAACTTTCATCATTCAAATAAACTATTAACTTATAGAGAAATGAAAAAGTATATTGCAGAAATGATCGGAACAATGGTCCTTGTTCTTATGGGATGCGGTAGCGCTGTCTTTGCTGGAAGTATTGTCGGTACAGTCGGTGCTGGGGTCGGTACGATCGGTGTAGCGTTGGCATTTGGCCTCGCTGTCATTGCCATGGCTTATACGATAGGTAATATTTCGGGTTGTCACATTAATCCGGCTATTACTTTGGGTGTGTTTCTTTCCGGACGAATGGCTGGCAAGGATGCCCTTGGGTACATGATTTTTCAGGTGATTGGTGCCATTCTTGGATCGGCCGTGTTATATGTGCTGGTATCCACTGGCATGCACGGAGGACCGACGGCTACCGGTGCCAATAGTTTTGGGGAAGGCATGATGTTGCAGGCTTTTATTGCAGAGACAGTATTTACCTTTATTTTTGTATTGGTTGTATTGGGGACAACAGATTCGAAACATGGTGCCGGAAATCTGGCTGGTTTGGCGATTGGTTTGACTTTGGTGTTGGTGCACATTGTGTGTATCCCGATTACGGGTACCTCTGTGAATCCTGCCCGTTCGATTGCTCCAGCCTTGTTTGAAGGCGGTGTAGCCTTGTCTCAGTTATGGCTTTTTATCGTAGCACCTTTCCTTGGAGCAACCTTGAGTGCTTGGGTTTGGAAAATCATTTCCGGTGATCAAAAGTAAATTGAAAAATGCCAAAAGGGCATTATTTGTAAATTTTCTTTTATTGGATTTGTATAGGAGGGTGAATTCTAAATTTAATATAGAATTCACCCTCTTATTTTTGTTGTAAAAGTTCTTCAATGGATAAGGTTGCCGTACCGACTTTCTTGACAACAATACCGGCTGCGATATTGGCGGTTCTCATTGCCTCGTCGATCTTGATCCCTTGGGCTAAGCATAAGCTGAGGGTTGCAACAACGGTATCTCCGGCACCACTTACATCGAATACTTCTTCCGAGTGGGTTGGAATATGGATGGGAGGAATCGGACCAATCAGGCTCATGCCTTTGTCGCTTCGGGTTACCAGCAATGCTGTCAGTTGATTGAGACTGATGGCTTCTCTGGCGGCTTTTTCTATGGCCCGGTCTGTATTCGGAACAGTGTATCCGACAATATCGCTTAACTCTTTGACATTGGGGGTGACAATATCTGCTCCCGTATATTTTTTCCAGTTCTTCCCCTTGGGATCGATGATGACTTTTTTGTTGTGTTTGTGAGCCAGTCGAATGAGAAAAGAACATAAATCTTCGGAGATCATTCCTTTTCCGTAATCCGAGATAACCAGAATGTCATAGGAAGGTAGTATTTGACAGATTTTGTCCCGAAGAATTTTTTTTGTTTCAGAATCGAGTTCGCTTTTATCTTCATAATCCACCCGGACAATCTGTTGTTTTCCTCCGATGATGCGAGCTTTAGTGATGGTGGGGGAGATGGTTTTCAGCAAAAAGGTTTCGATATTTTTCTGGCGGCTGATTCTTTCGATTTCTTTCCCGAAAAGATCATGACCGATGACTCCGCACAACAGGGGATGTCCGCCCAAACTTGCGATGTTATTGGCCACATTCGAGGCTCCTCCCAAGCGTGATTCTTCTTTTTGTATATTGACGATCGGTACGGGAGCCTCCGGGGAGATCCGGTCTACCTTGCCAAAATAGTATTTGTCCAGCATGACATCTCCCACGATCAGAATCTTGTTGTTTGAAAAATCTAACATTTTGGTGTCTTCTGTATTTATTCAACTCCTCCGAATTCCATCAAATAGGCTTTTATAAAACCATCGATCTTTCCATCCATGACTCCTCCGACATCGGAGGTTTGGTAATTGGTCCGATGATCTTTTACCCGCCGGTCATCGAATACATAACTTCGGATTTGCGAACCCCATTCGATCTTTTTTTTATTGCTTTCGATCTTTTGTTGTTCGGCCATTCTCCTTTGTAATTCCATGTCGTATAACATGGAACGGAGAAGACGCATGGCATTTTCCCGGTTGTCCAACTGAGAGCGGGTTTCTGTATTTTCAATCAGGATCTCACGGGTTTCTCCTGTCTCCGGATCCTTGTAATTATAGCGTAGTCGGACTCCTGTTTCCACTTTGTTGACGTTCTGTCCTCCGGCTCCTCCCGATCGGAAGGTATCCCAGCTGATGTCGGCTGGATTGATGGCAATTTCGATAGAATCGTCCACCAAAGGGGTGACAAAGACGGAGGCAAAAGAAGTCATCCGTTTGCCTTGGGCGTTGAACGGGGAAACCCGAACCAGTCGGTGAACCCCATTCTCTCCTTTCAGATAGCCGTATGCAAAATCTCCTTCCAATTGCATGGTAACCGTTTTGATTCCGGCTTCATCTCCTTCTTGAAGGTTGCTGATCGTGGTCTTGTAATGATTGGCTTCTGCCCATCGCATATACATGCGCATTAGCATAGAAGCCCAATCTTGACTTTCTGTTCCTCCTGCTCCCGAGTTGATTTTCAACACACAGCTCATCTGGTCGGCTTCTCCTTGAAGCATGTTTTTCAATTCCAAGTCTTCCACCAATTGTATGGTTTCAGCATAATGGGCATCAACCTCTTCCTCAGTGGCTTCACCTTCCTTGGCAAACTCAAAAAGTACATTCAGATCGTCTATAGAGCGCTGTACAGCTTCACAGCCCTCAATCCAGCCTTTCAGTTCCCGGACCTGTTTCATGACTTTTTCCGCCTGTTTGGCATCATTCCAAAAATCCGGTGCCTGGGTGCGCATTTCCACCTCTTCTAGTTCTATTTTTTTTCGATCGATGTCAAAGATACCTCCTCAGAGCGCCACCGCGTTCTTCAACTGCCTTCAGCTGATCTATTGTTATCATAGTTGTTTTTGTTTAAAATAAAATCATTAGTTTCCCGCTGGATTATCTGTCTTTTTTTCCAAAGTACGTTCTGTTGAAATATGGGACGGATTGTATATTCTTAAAACTTTGTCTTGCCATTCCTGAGCCAGTTCTTCCTGTCCGCTTTGGCTGGCAAAAGAGAGCAATAAGCGGATTACCTCCACACTGAGCTTTTCTTCTTGCTGTACACTGGGGGTATTGGCAAATTTGGGCTCCAGTGAATGGGCGTATTTCAACATCTGATAGTTGTTGGTTGCCAGTTCGTTCAGTAAATGGTTGGCCTTTTCGGTTTCTCCCAATTCATAGTACATCGGAATATAATATAACATGTTGTTGTCTGCCGGTACTTGATACAACGGAATTTCTTCCAAAGATTTGTCCAATACGGCGATGGCTTCCTGATTTTTACCTTCTTCATAGAGTTTTTGGGCTAATCGAAGGAAGGTATTCCGATATTTCATGACAGCAATGGTCTGGTCATGGAAAAAGTCGATGTTTACTTTCGGATCTTTGATGTTGCCCCATACAAATTTGTTCATAACGTTGTCATACAGAATGTCAGAATCGATGCGTCCGTAGTCGTAGAATTCTGCATCTTCCGTTTCGATGGGCACTACCCGGTAGGCTGCACCTTCTAATTGGAAATATTTTTCCAATCCCATATAGGCTTCTGTGCCCATACCGACTCCGAAGTAAACAGGACGCTCCCAGTTGTTTGTCGCCAAAATATCCAGAACCATCAGTTGGGATTTTGTTAATCCCCGCATAGATAACTCTAATCTTAATTCTTTGACGATTTGATCTGCGTCCTGGGCTTTTACCGTTCCATTCGCGATGACTTTGGCAGAATCCACCGGCAAAAATACATTTCGTGTGGGAACAAAATCAAATTCTTCGGTGTAACCTTGCAATTTGGTTTGCGGCAGGTCGCTGGCAACGAATTCCATCACATCCTTTAAATTTCCTTCCTTGAATTTTTCTTCAATCAGCACATAGTCTCTCTTGCCGTCCCGATACTGTTCATGTGTGAATGAAATAGGTACTCCAGGTGTTTCGTAAGTTTTTCGTTTCATCTGGTCTATATACCACGATCCGGATAAAAGACTTAAGTTTACAATTCGGATATCTCGACGTACGCCTTCTACTTCTTGTACATACCAAAGCGGGAAGGTGTCGTTGTCTCCATAGGTGAACAGAATGGCATTGGGTGCACACGAATTCAAGTAGTTTCGGGCATGTGCTGTCGTTGCATAACGTCCGTGGCGGTTGTGATCATCCCAGTTTTGGGCAGCCATATTGACTGGAACAGCAAATAAGCAGATTGTCGTCACGGCAATGGCGGATACGCTTGGATTCAATTTCTTGGCTTTTTTGCTCAGAAGTTCCCAAAGCGACAATACGCCCAAACCGATCCAGATGGAATAAGCATAAAAAGAGCCGGCATAAGCATAATCCCGTTCACGCGGTTCCATGGGAGTCTGATTCAGATATAGAATGATCGCTATACCTGTCAGGAAGAATAGAAGCATGACGGTCCAAAAATCTTTTTTGCCGGTAAGTCCTTTCCGATACTGATAAAACATACCGATGATGCCTAACAGGAACGGCAGCATATAATATTTGTTGTTGGCTTTTTCATTTTTTAAACTGTCTGGGAGTTCAGATTGATTTCCCAGGCGTATTTCGTCTAAAAACCGGATGCCTGTAATCCAGTTGCCGTGCATGATGTCGCCATGTCCCTGAATGTCATTTTGGCGGCCGGAAAAATTCCACATGAAGTATCTCCAATACATATGTCCCAATTGGTAATTGAAGAAATAGCGCAGATTGTTTCCAAAGCTGGGACGGGTGATGGTCTGTCCATTAATAGTATAGCTGGGGCCATTGCTTTTTCCTCCCCAGGCCTGATATTGGCTGGCAAAATAGGGACGTGTGTTGCTGTGCATGCGGGGAAAGAAACCACAGAAACGTTTGTCGTATTCGATGATGGTTTTGTTACCTATTTTTTCATATACACCGGTTTCCTTGTTTTGATAATAAATAGCTTCTCCCTCTTTGGAACCGATCTGGGGTGCATTGTAGTATGGACCGTAAAATAGGGGGGAGTCTCCGTATTGATCCCGGTTTACATACGACAGCAGGGAGAATACGTTGTCCGGGCTGCCTTCGTCGATAGGCGGGTCGCTTAATGAACGGATAACCACCATCGAATAGGAAGAGTAGCCGATCAGGATGACCATAAAACTGGTCAGAATGGTGTTCCATATCGGCATATCCTTTTTCAGGGTATAACGGATTCCCCAAGTCAATATGCCGATAATCAGCAATACGTAGACGATGACTCCCGTGTTGAACGGTGCACCCATACCATTGACGAACATCAGCTCAAACCAACAGGCTATTTTGATTACTCCTGGAATGACACCGAAATTGATGATTCCAAGGATCAATATGGAAAGAATGGCGGTTTTGATGATTCCTCGTGTCGTAGGAGTATATTTTTTGAAATAATATACAAATACGATGGCTGGAATTGCCAGCAGGTTCAGCAAGTGAACCCCGATGGACAGTCCCATCAAAAAGGCAATTAGGATCAACCAACGGTTTGCATAGCGTTCATAAGCGACATTCTCCCATTTTAAAATGGCCCAAAATACGACGGCCGTAAACAGGGAGGACATGGCATAAACTTCTCCTTCTACTGCGGAGAACCAGAATGTATCCGTGAAGCTGTAGGTTAAAGATCCGATTAAAGAGGCTCCTAAAATAGCAAACATTTGTCCCAGAGTCATTTCTTCTCCGTCTTTTACGACAATCTTGCGGGCCAAATGTGTGATGGTCCAGAACAGAAAGAGAATGGTCAATCCGGAACAGATGCCCGACATGCAGTTGATCATGTAGGCCTGGGTATCTGCAGAAGGTGCAAAAATGGCAAATAACCGTGAAATGATCATAAATAACGGGGCTCCAGGGGGATGTCCTACCTGTAATCCCACTGATGTTGTGATAAACTCTCCGCAATCCCATAGACTGGCCGTAGACTCAGCTGTGAGTATGTACGTCATGCTCGCAATAACAAAAGTCACCCAGCCGGTAACCCTGTTGATCAGCTTAAAGCTTAAATTAGGATGATCTTTGATTTTATACATATTCATTTATTAGAATAAATTTACTATTATTATTGGTGCAAAAATCCATTTTTCAGGTCACTTTTTGACTTCTCTCTCTGTATGGAGAGGGCTTTCGTAATTCTGAAATTCATTAATTGAATGATATTCAGAATGGTTGTCAAAAGCGCAACAACTAATGGAGCACGAAAATAATTATTTTACCCGAATTTTCCTCATTTTTTTTGTTTGAAAAAAAAAAGGTCATATATTTGCAGCGTCAAAAATGACGCATCAATGATTGTCCCATTGTGTAATGGCAGCACAGCAGGTTTTGGTTCTGTCAGTCCAGGTTCGAGTCCTGGTGGGACAACAAATTGATTGCCCAAGTGGTGAAATTGGTATACACGCTAGTTTCAGGTACTAGTGGCTTCACGGCCGTGTAGGTTCGAGTCCTAT
>CALUKE010000025.1 GCA_944321165.1 uncultured Odoribacter sp. | reverse complement strand
ACTAGGGTTTTCAACCCCCAAAATCGAGTTTTATAAAAGTATTTGCTAATTTTGCACTTGCCACTTGACTCTACATCGAATTTGGGAATATGAAAAAGAAATTATTGATATTCGGATGTTTACTTTTATGGTATTTATCTGTGTGGGCTGACGGAAAATCAGTATCGTGCCCGACTGCCTTGTTGGGAAACTGGATGAATAAAGCGACCCACGAATGGGAATATGGGTTTTATGAGGACTTTGCAGTCGCACGTACAGGTTTTTGGAATTATAAGACCATAAAAGAGAGGAAAAAACGGTTGGAGGTGATTCTTGAAAACGGAACACAGGAGATCCATTTGAAAATCCGGAAAACAGACGGGAAGTTGTCGGCTATTTCCTTTGAAGGCGAACCTTTTGAAGAGTTTTTCCTCTGGAATAAATGTTTTTTGTCTTACCCTTTACCGGATACGACCTCTTTCCCTCAACCGACTTTTGAGGAGGATACGGTGACCTTGTTCGGTTATATCCGGCATGCCGAATGTTATGGGAAGCGGAATTTTACGGTATCCTGGAGTGAATTCGGTGAAGATCAGCGGGAGATATCGGCTGATATCGATTCTTTGGGGCGTTTTTGTATGAAAATTCCGGTTTATTCTTCCCAATTGATATTTTTGGATTGGGGGAAATTACTGAGAAGGATTGTGGTGACTCCGGGAGAGACACTTCTGATGTATGTGGATGCCAAGGACCTGATTCCAACAGAGGAAGACCGGAAAGACCGGAAGTTCTTTTTTCAGCGCGATCGGGATCTGCTGTTTATGGGCGAACAGGCCCGGTTGCATAATGAATTCACCCATTGTCCTTACTCTTTTATGCGCGATATGGGGGAGTTGTGCGGGAAGGTTCCGGGGGATATGGCGTATTTGGCAGCTGTTCGGTCGGATTATGAGTCGTGTGTACAGGAAATGAAAGCAGTGGAACAGAAATACGCACCCTTGTCTCGTCGTTGTTTGGAGGCCGTTTATAGCGGAATAAAATATGAAATGGCATGGATTCTGATGCAAGGTCGTTTCTGTCCTTCCCTGAAGCGGGGCAATGCCTTCAAGAGTCCGGAGTACATGGCTTTTGTCGATCAAAATTTCAGCCGGGACAGTGTGTTGTATTATTTTATCACCCGGGATTACGGATCTTTTATAAGGGATTATACAGGCTATATGAACGATCAGTCTTGGGGGTGGTTGTATGACGGTGTAAGGGGAAAGTTTTTAAAAGATTGGAAACCGAAAGCCTTGCAACTGTTGGTGCGAGAAGGAAAGTTTCCCCGACTGACGGGAAAAGAGTGTGATCGCTATGTTGTTCTGCGAGGAATGTTTGACCGTTTATTGGAAAGACAGGATACTTTGGCATTACAACGCTTGTTGCCTGAAAAAATGGGACTGGACAGTATGTTGAGGCCTTTTTTATTGGATACGCGTGTGCAGGAGCTGGCGCAGGCTTTGCACCAGCAGGAGGAATTACGGTTGTATGACACCCTGCTTTCCCAGCCGGCATTGCGGGAAATCTATACCGCCAACTATTTTATGGATTACCTGAAACATGATCGTACGACCTTGAATGCTTTTCAGCTGGAATTGATGGAAAAGAAAATCTCGATTCCTTGTCTGAAACGTCGGATTATGGATCAGAATGCGGTTTATGAAAAGTTGAAGAATCAGCAGATCGATTATCCGGAAAGTTTGAAAAACTCGGCAGATTTTGTCGATATAACGGATGCGGACCAGTTGTGGGAAACCTTGTTGGCGCCTTATCGCGGAAAAGCAGTCGTCGTGGATTTTTGGGGTCCTGGTGCGATCCTTGCAAAGAGATGATGAGTTACCTGGCTCCGATAAAAGAAAAATTGAAAGATCAGGAGGTGGTGTTTCTGTATTTTGCCTATTTGTCTCCGGAGGATTCCTGGAAGAATGTCATCAAGGAATTCAGGCTTTGGGGTCCTCAGGTGGTACATTATAATCTGCCTGTGGAACAGCAACGGTTGGTTATTCGAAAATTGGGAGTCGAGAGTTATCCTACTTTGATGCTGATCGACCGGGGAGGGCAGATTGTGAATCCGCATATGCCGAGTCCGGAGAATATGCAGGACTTCCTGCTTGAAATACAGCGTGTTTTGGATAAATGACATGTGAAATCAACCATTAGCGTCTCGATTTTAACGGGACACTAAATGGTGTAACCGAATATCTGTATAATACCTCTAAAGTTAGACAGGACTTTTAGAGGTCGTTGATAAGAGAATCGGCTGAGCATTGGGCTCAGCCGATCAGAAATTCGAACAGGTTTGGGTTGTCGTTGAGGTAATCGTAAATGATCCCTTCGGATTTCATACGGGTTAGAAGATCCTGGAAGTCCTCCGGATGCTGGATTTCAATGCCGATGAGGGCCGGACCTTTTTCCCGGTTGGTCTTTTTCTTGTATTCGAAATAGCTGATGTCATCGTGAGGGCCCAGTACGTTGCTGACAAAGTTTTGAAGGGCCCCGGCCCTTTGTGGAAAACGCACGACGAAATAGTGTTTCAGACCTTCGTATAGCAGCGAACGTTCTTTGATGTCTTCCATCCGGGTGATGTCGTTGTTGCTGCCGCTGACGATGCAGACGACATTTTTGCCTTTGATTTCTTCTTTGTAAAAATCGAGGGCGCTCATGCTCAGGGCTCCGGCCGGTTCTACGACAATGGCGTCGAAATTGTACAGATTCAGGATGGTGGTACAGATTTTTCCTTCGGGAACCGTGACGATATCGTCTACGACCTGCCGGCAGATCTGGTAGGTGAGTTCGCCTACCCGCTGGACGGCGGCTCCGTCGACGAATTTGTCGACTTCAGTCAGTTCCGTGACTTGTCCGCATTCGAAAGATTTTTTCATACCCGCGGCTCCGGCCGGTTCTACGCCGATGATTTTGGTGCGGGGACTCATCTGTTTGTAGAAACTGCCTACGCCGGAAGCCAAACCACCTCCCCCGATCGGAACGAAGATATAGTCGATCTTCATTCGGGCTTCCTGGATGATTTCCAAGCCTACGGTGGCCTGCCCCTCGATGATCTTGGGATCGTCGAAGGGGGGGATGAATATCATGTCTTCCTCTTCGCATGCCTTGACGGCTGCTGCATTGGCCTGGTCGAAAGTGTCGCCCGTCAGAACTACTTCAATGGATTTCCCTCCGAACATTTTGACCTGGTTGATTTTTTGTTTGGGGGTAGTGACCGGCATGAAAATCTTGCCTCGGATGTTCAGTTTGCTGCAGGAAAAGGCTACTCCCTGGGCATGATTGCCGGCACTGGCACAGACGACTCCTTTTTCCATTTCTTCGGGGCTTAAAGAACGGATTTTGTTGTAGGCTCCCCGGATCTTGTATGATCTGACCATTTGCAGGTCTTCCCGTTTCAGGAAGACCTGGGCATCGTATTTTTCGGAAAGGTTCCTGTTTTTCATCAGCGGAGTCGGAACCAGGATATCGTTTAGGGTATGCTCCGCAGTCATGATATCTTTTAAAGAAGGAAAATAACTGTCACACATGTTTTAAGGTTTTACTTGGTTTCTGGCTTATGCGATGTGTTTCGCAATGAAATCGCCTACTTCTTCTGTCCCGTATGCTTTCCCGTCTTCGGCGATGTCTTCGGTGACTACTCCGGCTTCGAGCGAGCGGGCTACGGCCTGGCGGATGGCGGCGCCGGCTTCTGCCGACTGGAAGGCGTATTCGAACATCATGGCGGCAGACAGGATGGTGGCAATCGGATTGGCGATATTTTTCCCGGCTGCCTGTGGGTAGGAACCGTGGATCGGTTCGAACAGCGAGGTACGGTTTCCGATGGAGGCGGAAGGCAACAGCCCGAGGGAACCGGTGATCACACTGGCTTCGTCGGTGAGTATGTCGCCGAACATGTTTTCGGTGACGATCACGTCGAAGTGTTTGGGTTGCTGGATCACTTTCATGGCGGCATTGTCGACAAACATGTATTCGACTTCCACCTCGGGGTATTTCGGTGCCATCTTCTGGACGGTTTCCCGCCACAAACGCGATGTGGCCAGTACGTTGGCCTTGTCGACCACTGTCAGCTGCCGCCGTCGTTGCTGGGCGTATTGGAAGCCCAGCAGACAGATTCGTTCGATTTCCGCCTGGGTGTATACACAACTGTCGAAAGCGGTCAGACCGTCTTCCGAGCGTCCTTGGGGTCGCCCGAAATAAATGCCGCCCGTAAGTTCCCGGATACAGATGAAATCGGCTCCTTCGATCAGCTCCTGTCGGAGCGGGGAACGGTGGATCAGCGAACGGAAGGTGTTTACCGGACGGATGTTGGCATACAGGCCCAGGCGCTTCCGCATTTCCAGCAATCCCTGTTCGGGGCGTACTTTGGCCTGGGGATTGTTGTCGAAACGAGGATCTCCGATGGCACCGAACAGAACGGCATCTGCCGCTAAACAAAGTTGATGTGTTTCTTCCGGATAGGGCTGTCCGGTCCGGTCGATGGCGGCAGCTCCGACTGCTCCATAATTATAGGTAACGGTGTGTCCGTATTTTTGGCAGACGGCATCGACTGCCTTGACGGCTTGGGCCATGATTTCCGGTCCGATGCCGTCTCCGGGTAATACTGCTATTTTGAAATTCATCGTCTGAATGCGGTTATCGGTTATTTTTGTTGTTTTTTTCGAATTGCTCGATTTTGGACTGTATGCTGATCAGGTAGTCGATGTCGTCGAACCCCTTTAACAGACATTCCTTTTTGTAAGGCGAGATTTCGAAGTTTTCCTCTTCGCCGCTTTCGGTCAGTGCAACGCTTTGTCGTTCCAGGTCGACCGTAAGGGTGGTCGAAGGGGCTGCCTGTACGGTTTCGAATAGACGGGCCAGAAACGAATCGGAAATCTGTACGGGTAACAGACCGTTGTTCAGTGCATTGTTGCGGAATATGTCGGCAAAAAAGCTGGAAATGACAACCTGAAAACCGGCGCCGTAAATGGCCCAGGCGGCGTGTTCCCGACTGGAACCGCAACCGAAGTTTTTTCCGGCGATCAGGATCTTCCCCCGGTATTGAGGGTCATTCAAGACAAATTCTTTCCGGGGATTTCCCTGATGATCGTAACGCCAGTCGAAGAACAGCTGCTGACCGAATCCTTCCCGGGTGGTCGCCTTTAAAAAACGGGCCGGAATGATCTGGTCGGTGTCTATGTTCTCGATGTTCAGGGGAACCGCGGTAGAAATGAGGGTGGTAAATGGTTTTATCATGGCAATTAAAATGACTGATGGATGATGTTAAATTTCTGGCTGGCAAATGACACCGCTGACGGCGCAGGCGGCGGCTACCAGCGGACCTGCTAACAGGGTTCTGGCCCCGGGTCCCTGACGTCCTTCGAAATTCCGGTTGGAGGTGGCGATACAATATTTCCCGGCCGGCACCTTATCCTCGTTCATGGCCAGACAGGCCGAACATCCGGGTTGTCGCAACTCGAAACCGGCGGCTTCAAGCAGTTCCCGAAGTCCTTCTGCGATGGCCTGCTGTTCCACCTGTTTGCTGCCGGGAACAATCCAGGCGGTAACTCCGGGGGCTTTCTGCTTGCCTGCCACATAATGGGCAAAGGTCCGCAGATCTTCGATGCGGCCGTTGGTGCAACTCCCTACAAAGACGTAGTCGACCGGTTTCCCCAATAGTTTCTCTCCGGGTTGAAAACCCATGTAGGCCAGGGATTTCAAAAAGGACGGCCTGTTGTTTTCCTCGATTTCGCAGAGTGGTGGAATTGCCTGGTCGATGGGCATGCCCATGCCGGGATTGGTGCCGTAGGTGATCATCGGTCGGATGGCTGCGGCATCGAAGGTGATCTCCCGGTCAAAGATGGCGTCGGGGTCGCTGTACAGCTCTCTCCAGCAGGCGACGGCCTTGTCCCATTCTGCTCCCTGTGGTGCATATTCCCGGTCTTTCAGGTAGGCGAAGGTCGTTTCGTCGGGGGCGATCATGCCTCCCCGAGCACCCATTTCGATGCTCATGTTGCAGATGGTCATCCGGGCCTCCATCGACAGGGAACGGATGGTGGAACCGGCGAATTCGATGAAGTGGCCGGTCCCCCCGCCGGTTCCTATCTGGGAAATGATGTGAAGAATGATGTCTTTGGAACAGACTCCCGGCTGCACTTCCCCTTCGACATTGATCCGCATGGTTTTGGGTTTGGTTTGAAGTATGCATTGGGAAGCCAGCACCATTTCCACCTCGCTGGTGCCGATACCGAAGGCAATGCAGCCCATGGCTCCGTGGGTAGAGGTATGGCTGTCTCCACAGACAATGGTCATGCCCGGCTGAGTCAGTCCGGTTTCCGGCCCCATGACGTGGATGATGCCGTTCCGGGGAGAGCCCACCTTGAACAAGGTAATCCCGTTTTCGGTACAGTTTTTTTCCAGAGTGGCCAATTGTTGGGCGGAAAGGGGATCCTGTACCGGTAGATGCTGGTTCCGGGTGGGAATGTTGTGGTCGGGACTGGCCGTGATCTGTTGGGGACGGAATACCTGGATGCCCCGTTTCCGAAGGCCTTCGAAAGCTTGCGGACTCGTTACTTCGTGGATGTATTCCCTGTCGATGTAAAGTACGCACGAACCGTCTGCAAGCGTATCGACCGTGTGGGCATCCCAGATTTTATCGAACAATGTTTTCATGACTAATTGATTTTAGCGATGGCATCCAAAAAAGATTCTACCGATGCCGTGACAATGTCGGTATTGGCACCGAAACCGTGGTACATCTTCCCTTTATGGGAAATCTGAACGTGTACTTTTCCCAGATCGTCGCTTCCCCGGGTGATGGCCTGTACAAGGTATTCTTCGAGGTGGACCCGGCGTTTGGTAATGTTTTTTACGGCATTGATGGCGGCATCCACCGGTCCGTTCCCGCTGGCTGTCTCCGTAAAGATGTCTCCTCCGAAACTGATCTGTACGGTTGCGGTCGGGATGGAGGTCAGTCCGCATACGACCTGCAGACCGACTAATTTCAGGTCCCGTTTTTTCCGGGCGGCTTCGCTGCCGACCAGGATTTCCAGATCCCGGGTGGTGATGTCTTTTTTCTTGTCGGCCAGTTCCAGAAAGCGCTGATAGAGCGTATCCAGTTCTTCATTGTCCGGGCTGTAGCCGATTTCCTTGAGATGGTGTTTCAGGGCAGCCCGGCCGCTGCGGGCGGTCAGTACAATGCTCGACTGGTCGACGCCGACATCTTCGGGATCGATGATCTCGTATGTCTCCCGGCTTTTCAGAACTCCGTCCTGATGAATGCCGGAGGAATGGGCGAACGCATTCCGGCCGACGATGGCTTTGTTGGGTTGTACCGGTACCCTCATCAGGCTGGATACCAGCTGACTGGTGGCAATGATCTGTTTGGTGTTGATACCGATGCTGAAGTCCAGGTTTTTGTGACAGGCGATGGCCATGACGACCTCTTCCAGGGCGGTGTTGCCGGCCCGTTCTCCCAAACCGTTGATGGTCACTTCCACCTGGCGGGCTCCGTTCTGTACGGCAGCCAGGGTGTTGGCGGTAGCCATGCCCAGGTCGTTGTGACAGTGGGTAGAAACAATGGCTTTGTCGATGTTGGGTACGTGATTCATCAGGTAGGCGATTTTGGCCCCGTATTCATTGGGCAGACAGTAGCCGGTGGTATCCGGTATGTTGACGACGGTCGCTCCTGCCTGAATGACGGCTTCGATGACTCGGGCCAGGTACTCTTCGTCCGTTCGTCCGGCATCTTCCGCATAGAATTCTACGTCATCGACAAACTGACGGGCATATTTGACGGCTTCGACAGCCCGTTCGATGATGGCCTCCGGATGGGAATTCAGTTTTTCGTGGATGTGGTACCAGGAGGTACCGATTCCGGTGTGTATCCGTCCCCGTTTGGCAAATTTCAGGGCCTCGGCCGCAACTTCGATGTCTTTTTTGACGGCCCGGGTCAGGGCGCAGATGGTCGGAGTGGTTACCGCTTTCGAAATCTCCACGACGGAGTTGAAGTCTCCGGGACTGGAAATCGGGAAACCGGCTTCGATGATGTCTACTCCCAGTTTCTCGAGTTGCCTGGCCACTTCGATTTTTTCGATGGTGTTCAGTTGACAGCCCGGGACCTGTTCGGCGTCCCGGAGTGTCGTGTCAAATATGTATACTTTTTCCATAAGCGATGTTCCTGATGTGAAAGTCAATTGTTTTCCGGTCTCAGTTTACGAACTACGGCCCCCGCCTGCCACATTTCGGATTCCCGCATGGTCTGGAGTTCTTTTTCCAGTTTTTCCCGGTAGTCGGGTTGACTGTTGGAGTCGATGGAACGCTGTGCTTCGTTGCCACAGGCCACCTGGCCGTACAGTTCGTCGAAAACCGGTTTGGCGGCATCCCGGAATTTCTTCCACCAGTCGAGAGCGCCCCGCTGGGCAGTGGTCGAACAATTGGCGTACATCCAGTCCATGCCGTTTTCTGCAATCAACGGCATCAGGCTTTGGGTCAGTTCTTCGACTGTTTCGTTAAAGGCTTCGGAGGGCGTGTGGCCGTGTTCCCGCAATGTGTCATACTGGGCCGCAAAAAGGCCCTGGATGGCACCCATCAAAGTGCCCCGCTCACCGGTCAGGTCGGAATAGACTTCCCGTTGAAAGGTGGTCTCGAACAGATAACCGGAGCCGATGCCGATGCCCAGTGCGATGACCCGTTCCCAGGCCTTGCCGGTGGCATCCTGAAAAATGGCGTAACTGGAGTTCAGACCTCTTCCCTGCAGGAACATTCTCCGTAAAGAGGTCCCGGATCCTTTGGGGGCAATGAGGATCACGTCTACTTCTGCCGGTGGAATGATACCGGTCCGGTCTTTGTAGGTGATACCGAATCCGTGAGAGAAATAAAGGGCTTTCCCCGGTGTCAGGTGCTTTTTGATGGTCGGCCAAACGGCAATCTGACCGGCGTCTGACAGTAAATATTGTATGATGCTGCCCCTTTGGGCGGCTTCTTCGATGTCAAACAGGGTTTCTCCAGGCACCCAACCGTCGGCGACTGCCTTGTCCCAGCTTCTGCTTCCCTGTCGTTGTCCGACGATGACATTGAAACCGTTGTCTTTCAGGTTGAGCGCCTGTCCCGGTCCCTGAACGCCATAGCCGATGACTGCGATGGTTTCGTTTTTCAGTACTTCAAGTGCTTTTGTCAATGGAAATTCTTCTCTGGTAACTACATTTTCTTCTACTCCTCCGAAATTAATCTTTGCCATAATAATCATGATTTAATTGTTAGTGTTATGTTTTATTTTTAGGGTTGATTACGCCTTCAGCGTTTCTTCCCGTTCTTTCAGATATTCGTTCAACAGTTCGCGTTTTGATTTGATGATGGCGATCTGGCCCGAGCGGACGAATTGCTGGACCCCATAAGGTTTCAACAGTTCGAACAATGCCTGGGTCTCTTCTTTGTGTCCGGTTTTTTCCAGGACAATGTATTCGTCGCAAATTTCCAGAATCCGGACATGTTGTTCGCGTACCAGTTTTTCGACACTTTGACTCCGGTTTACTTTGTACAGAGCGATCTCCTGCTGTACCACCTCGTCCGGAGTAAATACGAATGCTTTCAGTACATCGACTTTTTTCTCGATTTGCTTGACCAGTTTCTCGATTTTTTCCGGATCTGTATGGACAATGATCGTAAACTTGTGTATGCCCGGTATGGATGATTCCGAGGTAGTCAGACTGTCGATGTTGATGTCCCGGCAAATAAAGACCGTCGTGATCTGGTTCAGTAAACCTACTTTGTTTTCTGAAAATGCTGTGATGATGTATTCTTTGTTCATAGCAAAACCGTTTTTATTTTATTCCAGTCTGATATCGGAAACGGCGGCACCTGCCGGAACCATCGGAAAGACATTTTCTTCTGCTTCTACCCGTACTTCCAGCAGATAGGCTCCCGGATGATTTTTCATCCGTTGGATAGCGGTCGGTAAATCTTCCCGCTTTTCTACACACTGGTAGGCAATGCCGTTCCCTTGGGCGATCAGTCCGAAATCAGGGTTGTTCATGGTGGTAAAGGAATAACGTTTGTCGAAAAAGAGATCCTGCCATTGTCGTACCATACCCAGAAAGTTGTTGTTCAGCAATACGATCTTGACCGGTATCCGGGACTGATGGATGGTGCCTAACTCTTGCAGGTTCATCTGGAATCCTCCGTCTCCGACAAACAGGCAGACCTCCCGCTGGGGCGCTCCGATTTTGGCTCCGATGGCTGCCGGCAGACCGAAGCCCATTGTGCCCAGGCCGCCAGACGTGACCATGCTGCGGCTGTGCTTGAAACGGAAATAGCGCGACGCCATCATCTGTTGTTGGCCGACATCGGTGACCAGTACGGCATCGTGTCGGTAGGCTTCGGAAACCTGGTGCACCACCTCGCCCATCCGGATGTGTTTGCCGGTCGGGAACAGCGCCGGTTCAATAATTTCCTGGTATTCAACGTTGTAGCAGGCATTGAATTCAGCAATCCACTCTTCGTGGCTGTTGCGGGCAATCCGTTCGGTAAGCAGCGGTAGGGTTTCCTTGACGTTACCGATAACCGGTACGTCGGCATAGACGATTTTGTTGATTTCTGCCGGATCGATCTCCAGGTGGATGATTTTGGCATTGATGCCGAATTCATCCACTTTCCCGGTCACCCGATCGTCAAAGCGCATGCCGATGGCGATCAATAAATCGCACTCTTTGTTTTTGATGTTGGGGGCATAGTTGCCATGCATGCCCAGCATGCCGACCCATTGCGGATGGTCGGATGGAATGGCCGATAGTCCCAGCAGTGTCGATGCTGCCGGAATGCCGCTTTTATGGAGGAAGGCCAACAGTTCCTTTTCCGCTCTTCCCAGGATAACTCCCTGTCCGATCAGCGCCAATGGCTTGCGGGAGAGATTGATCAGTTTGGCGGCTTGGGCGATCTGTTCCCGGTCGATGGCCGGCGTGGGGTTGTAGCTACGGATGAAATCGACTTTCTGGTAATGGTATTCCGCCATTTCCTGTTGGGCGTCTTTGGTAATATCTATTACCACTGGACCGGGGCGTCCGGACTGGGCAATGTAGAAAGCTTTGGCGATGGCTCCCGGTATATCGGCAGCCCGTCTTACCTGGCAGTTCCATTTGGTGACTGCCTGGGTAATGCCGACAAAGTTGGTTTCCTGAAAGGCATCTGTCCCTAAAAAGTTTGATCCTACCTGTCCGCTGATCAGTACGATGGGAGTAGAGTCCATCAGGGCGTCTGCCAGACCGGTGACGGTATTGGTAGCTCCGGGACCGGAAGTGACGATGCATACGCCCGGTTTGCCGCTGACCCGGGCATATCCCTGGGCCGCATGGATGGCTCCTTGTTCGTGACGAACCAGGATGTGGTTTAGCCGGTTTTGATAATCATACAAGGCATCGTATACCGGCATGATGGTGCCTCCGGGATACCCGAAAATGGTATCGACCCCTTCTCGCAGGAGGGTTTCGATGACCGCTTTCGAGCCCGAAAAACAAGTGGTTTGAGTTGCTTGCTTTTCCATATAGGTAGATTGTGTAGTGTGCATATGTGTGTTGTTTGTATGGGTTTATATTTCTCGAATGGCTCCTTTGTCAGCGGAACTGACCAGGGAGGCGTAGGCCTGGAGGGATTTGGGTATTTGCCGGTCGCGCTGCTGTGGACGGAAATGTGTTTGGGCTGCCAGACGGATTGCGATTTCCTCATCGCTCACCAGCAGGTTGATGGTCCGATTCGGGATATCGATCTCAATCCAGTCTCCGTCACGGACGATGGCGATGGCTCCGCCTGCTGCGGCTTCCGGGGAGATATGTCCGATGGACAGTCCCGAAGTGCCTCCGGAAAAACGGCCGTCGGTAATCAGTGCACAGGCTTTGTCCAGGTGTTTGGATTTCAGATAGGAAGTCGGGTAAAGCATTTCCTGCATGCCGGGACCGCCCTTGGGTCCTTCGTAGCGGATGACGACAACATCGCCGGCTTTTACTTCGTCGTTCAGTATGCCGTTCATGGCCTGCTCCTGGGATTCGAAAACTTTTGCCTGTCCCCGGAATACAAACAGGGATTCATCCACACCGGCGGTTTTGACGATACAGCCATCCTGTGCGATGTTGCCCGTCAGAACAGCCAGTCCGCCATCTTTGAAATAGGCATGTTCCAAGTCCCGGATGCACCCCATCTGTCGGTCGCTGTCGAACCGGGCATAGTATTTGCTTTGGGAACCCAATTCCCGGCTGAATTTGTTCCCCGGGGCACTGAGATAAAACTTTTGTGCTTTCTGGGTGAGTTTCGAACTTCGCAGATTGTATTTGGACAGGCATTCGGCCAGGTTTTTGTAGCCGATACGGTAGACACTGGTATCGATCAGTCCGCCCCGGTCCAGTTCGCCGAGAATGGACATGATGCCGCCGGCCCGGTTGACATCTTGTATGTGAAAGTGAGAGTTTGGGGCAACCTTGCACAGAACCGGGATTTTTCGAGACAGCTTGTCGATGTCCTGCATGGTGAAGTCAACACCGGCTTCGTGGGCGATGGCCAGCAGGTGGAGAACCGTATTGGTGGAACCTCCCATGGCGATGTCGAGCGACATGGCATTTTCAAAGGCCACTTTGGTGGCGATGCTGCGAGGGAGTACGGTATCATCTCCTTCGAAATAATAACGACCGGCCATTTGTACAATCAGGGAGGCTGCTTTTTCAAACAGCCGACGACGATTGGTATGGGTGGCGACGATGGTGCCATTTCCAGGAAGTGCCAATCCCAATGCTTCGTTCAGGCAGTTCATGGAATTGGCGGTGAACATGCCGGAACAGGAGCCACAGCCCGGACAGGCACAACGTTCGATTTGTTCGATATCGCTGTCGCTGCAGTGCTGGTCTGCACTCATGACCATGGCATCGATCAGGTCTACGCTTTTCCCTTGAAAATTACCGGCTTCCATCGGACCTCCGGAAACAAAGACGGTCGGCAGATTCAGGCGCATGGCAGCCATCAGCATGCCTGGCGTGATTTTGTCGCAATTGCTGATGCAGAACAGGGCATCTACCTGATGGGCATTGGCCATGTATTCGACACTGTCAGCAATAATTTCCCGAGAGGGCAGTGAATACAACATTCCGTTGTGTCCCATGGCAATTCCGTCGTCTATGGCAATGGTGTTGAATTCTGCTGCAAAACAGCCGCGTTCCTCGATCAGTTTTTTGACATATTGTCCGACTTCGTGCAGATGAGTATGTCCCGGAACAAACTGGGTGAATGAATTGACGATCCCAATCACCGGCATTCCAAACTGCTCGTCTTTCATGCCGTTGGCTCTCCAGAGACTTCTGGCTCCGGCCATCCGACGGCCTGTCATCGTAATTGCGCTTCTAAGATTGTTTCTCATTTCCTTTCAATTTGTGCAGTAAATTCGTTAATGCGAAGAAGCCTTTCTCCCCGACGAGAGAAAGGCTTCTTCCAAAATAGTTTATATACGCGCGTCACCCTTCTCTCGTCAGTTTTGCAAGACCACGAGTAGAATGTTAATGACGATAATATAATTGTACATGCTTCGGTTCATTTTTTTCAT
Source organism: uncultured Odoribacter sp. (assembly GCA_944321165.1). Lineage (GTDB taxonomy): Bacteria > Bacteroidota > Bacteroidia > Bacteroidales > Marinifilaceae > Odoribacter. The sequence continues at coordinate 18,394 of CALUKE010000025.1, read as the reverse complement.
TTTATAAAAAAGCCTTTCTCGTTTCTGAGAAAGGCATATGTTCAATCTTAACTTTTAGGTCACTTGTGTTTATACACCTCTCTCTCTTCCGTGGCTAAGGACCACGCGAATAATAATCTGAATGAGATGTAGTGATAAACTTTTCATTGTTATTCCATTTTTGCGGAACAAAGATAGTGATGAATTTTTTTTTAATCCAAATGTTTTTCTTGTTTTTTACAGAGAAAGTTTATTCCGTTTATTTTTAGACAATTGCAAACGTTTGAATTATTGTCGTTTAAATAATTTTTTGAATTGGGTATCATTTTTTTTGTTTTTGAATCACCCGATTTGAATGCTTGTGTATCTATATATAAACTATAAAAAAATACGAAATTGATTATGGGTAATAAAATGGAAGATGATGCTCCAAAGAGGTTGGATATTTTTGAGAAGAATGAACGGACATTCTTGCGTTTCGCTTATTTTCAAAGCCGTTGTTCAAGAGCGTTTGAGGCGGAGAGTGCTTTTCGAAAAGTAAATCATAAAATCGAGCGGAAAAAGCGTTTAAGACGCTGTTGCCGGATCGCTGCGGCTGCAAGTTGTGTGTTGTTTGTCGGTTTGTCTTTATTGCTTGTTCGAGAGAAACAGGAATTGAACGAGGAGATCGCCACTGCCATTGTTCGGATACCGGGTATCCCTGTTTTGACCTTGGGAAATGGGGAGGAGATCTTATTGCAGAACCATTTGAATGAACAATTGGCGCAAAAGGAACGTTTGATCAGTTTTGATACGATGAATCAGCAGATCGATTATTCTCAGAATCAGGGAATCGTTTCTGATCGGATGGAATATAATACTCTGAGAGTTCCTGCCGGAGGTGAATTTTCTTTGATTTTGTCGGATGGTTCCAAAGTGATTTTGAATGCGGAAACGGAGCTTCGCTATCCGGTTCGTTTTGCGGCCAATGAGCGAAGAGTGGAGCTTTCCGGAGAGGCTTATTTCGAGGTGGCCAGGGATACGACAGCTCCTTTTATTGTGCAGATGGACAGTTGTTCTATTCAGGTGTTGGGAACAAGCTTCAATGTAACGAACTATCAGGATGAAAAATATTGGTCGACGGTGCTGGTCAGTGGAAAGATTGAGGTGCAGGAAAAAGATCATTCGCAGATATTGAAGCCTTCTGAACGTTATGTGGTTGACAATGAGACAGGAAGTAGACGTTTGGAGGCTGTTTATACGGATTTGTATACCTCCTGGATAAAAGGGAAAATCGTTTTCCGGGATGAACGTCTGGAGGATATTGTTCGCAAGTTGCAGCGATGGTTTGATTTTCAGATGTTTTATGCCAATCAGGAGTTGAAGGATTGGCGCTTTGGCGGAGTAATCAATAGATATGATTCCTTCGATACAGTACTTCGTTACTTGGAACGCACGGCGGATTTGCATTTTGACATCGATGGTAAGACTGTGGTTGTCAGAAAAGCATGATGAATACTAATTAATTATAAACTTTAATGATGAATTTATGAACAAAGAGAAACATGGGGTTTTGTTTTATCTTCCGGATAAAATAAAACGAAGTTTTAAAAGCATGAACTGGCTGGTGTTTTTCCTGTTGGTTTTTGTACTTCCTGTGAACGCAAATGTGTTTGCTCAAAATGAGAAAATTTCTTTCCAATCGCCTTCTTTGTCTGTGGAGGAAATTTTTGATGAGATTTCGTTGCAGCTGCAATACGATGTTTTTTACAACAGCGAATTGCTGGATTTGAAACGGAAGATTGCCTTGGAAAAAACGATGACCATCGAGGAGGTTTTGAAACTGATCGCTGGAAATAAGTTTTCTTACAATCTGGAGGGAAAACTGATTGTTCTGTCTCCCTTGAAAGAGGCGATTCCTCAAGTGAAGGAAATGAAAATAACGGGTTCGGTGGTGGATAAAAACGGCGCTCCGTTACCCGGGGTAACGGTTTTGTTGAAAGGAACTACAATCGGAACCGCTACGGATGCAGAAGGAAAATTCTCCCTTGCCTGTCCGGAGATGGAAAAAGTGGTGCTGGTGTTCTCTTTCATCGGTATGGAATCGACCGAAGTGACGGTAACGGATCCGAATACCGTTTTGAAAGTCACTTTGCAAGAAAGTTCGGAAAGTCTGGAAGAGGTTGTGGTGACCGGTATTTTCAGCCGTAAGAAAGAAAGTTTTACCGGATCGGCTTCCACTTATACCTCTAAGGAGTTGAAGACGATGGGAACCCGCAATGTATTGCAGAGTTTGAAGACTTTGGATCCGGCTTTTGCCATCATCGATAATAATGAATTCGGTTCTGACCCGAACCATTTGCCGAATATGGAGATCCGGGGTAAATCGTCTATGCTGGGTATGCGGGATCAGTTGGAAACCGATCCGAATCAGCCTTTGTTTATTCTGGATGGTTTCGAGTCGACTCTTTCTGCAATCAATGACTTGGATATCAATCGGATAGCATCTATTACGATTCTGAAGGATGCGGCTTCGACGGCCATTTATGGTTCGAAGGCTGCCAATGGTGTGGTAGTTGTGGAAACCGTCAAGCCGGAAGCCGGCAAGTTGCAGGTGAATTATAGCGGGAATCTGAACCTGTCAATGCCGGACCTGACCAGTTACAATATGATGAATGCGGCCGAAAAATTGGAATTCGAACGTTTGGCCGGTCGTTATTCCGGAGATGATGTGATGTCTGAAATTGAAAAGGATGCTTTGTATCAGGAGAAACTACGGGCGATCGCCGGTGGGGTGGATACCTATTGGTTGGCGGAACCGTTGCGGGTAGGGGCAAATCAGACTCATTCATTGTATGTACAGGGGGGTGAAGGAAATTTCATCTTTGGTCTGGGTGCCGGTTACAATGGTAATTCCGGTGTCATGAACAAATCTTTGCGTGAAGTGGTCAGCGGTAATATCGATTTGATATATCGGGTATCGAAATTTCAATTCTCCAACAAGTTTTCCATGAATGTGACCAATATGACCAACCCGATTGTTTCTTTCAGTGAATATGCCAATGCCAATCCTTATTTCAAGAAAAGAAACGACGACGGTACGGTGGAGAAATGGTTGGAAAACAACGATTATTTTCAATCTCCCAACCCTTTGTACAATGACAACCTGAACAGTCGGGACGAGGGAAAGAATGTCAGCATCAGCAACTATTTTGTGGCCGAGTTTATGCCGACCAATGCCTGGAAAGTCAGAGGCCGTTTCGGTTATACATACGGCAATAACGATACGGAGAATTTTTTGTCGTCGAATGACACCAGTTTCGACGAGGTGGAGATTACGAGAAAAGGACGGTATACTGCCACCAATACGCGAATCAATACTTACGAAGGCGAATTGTCGGTAACTTTTGGTAAGGTATTCGAAAAACATCAGGTAAACCTGGTGGCCGGTGGAAATATTTACGGTACCGAGTCCCTGACTCAGGGTTATTCGGCAACGGGATTTCCGGAAGGAGATTTTTCTTATCCTTCTTTCTCCAATGGTTATCCGGAGAACGGTACTCCGACCTATTTTGAATCGGTTTCCCATTCTTTGAATGCTTATTTCAATGGCGGTTATGTGTATGACAACCGTTATTTGATGGATGTCAGTCTGCGTACCAGCGGTACTTCGGTTTTCGGTAATACGCAGAAATACAATACCACCTGGTCGGTCGGTTTGGGTTGGAATATCCACAATGAAAACTGGATCAAAGACAATTTTGCTTGGGTAGACTTCTTCAAATTGAGGGCTTCTATCGGTAACCCCGGAAACCAGAACTTCGAATCCGGACAGACTCTTTTGACCTATGCTTTCCAGTATGGTTCCATGAATTATTTCGGTATGGGAGCTTCTTTGAATCAAGTGGGAAATCCGGATCTGAAATGGCAGATAACTACGGATAAAAATATTGGTTTGGATTTGACTTTGTTTAACAAGCGCTTGAATTTGGTGGTGGATTACTATCACAAAGTGACCGATCCGTTGCTGGTGTCCATCGGTATGCCTTATTCTTCGGGAACAACGGTTTATTTGACCAATGCCGGAAAACAGATTTCTCAAGGCTGGACGGCATCTATGACCTATTATGTGATCCAGCGTCTGGAAGATCGTTTATCTTGGGCATTGCGGGCTAATTTGCGTACGCAGAAATATGAACTGCAGAATATTGGCAATAAATTGAGCGGTTTGAACTCCAGCGGAAAGGGTACGAATACAGTCCGTTATTACGACGGTTCCGATCCGGACGATATCTGGGCGGTACGTTCTGCCGGTATCGACCCCTCTACCGGACGGGAGTTGTTCTATGATAAGGACGGAAATTATACCTACGACTTCTCTTATGATGATGAGGTGATCTGCGGTAATTCCCGGCCGAAAGTGGAGGGTGTATTCGGAACATCCTTTGCTTACAAAGGTTTCTCTTTGAGTATGAATTTCCGTTATGAATTGGGCGCTGATGTATTCAATGAAGCATTATACAATAAAGTGGAAAATATTTCGACAAGCAGTTTGAACTACAACCAGGACAAGCGGGCCTTGTATGAACGTTGGCAGAAGCCTGGTGATATCGTACGTTTCAAGGACATTGCAAATGCAGCGTCGACTCCGATGTCTTCCCGTTTTGTTCAGAAAGAGAACGTATTGACACTGGAATCCCTTTATTTGGGATATGACTGGTATGAAGGATGGATTGAGAAAATCGGTTTGAGCAGTCTGACTGTTTCTTTCTCCATGCGAGATGTTTTCAGAGCTTCGACTATTCGTTCCGAACGGGGAACTTCCTATCCTTTTGCGAGAACCATGGAAGCAGGATTGTCATTTAATTTTTAAATACTAACGATATGAAATTGAAATATACGATAATCGGATTGTTGGGGTTGTTTATGTTTTCCGGATGTTCTGATTTTCTGGATGTGACTCCGAAAGATCAACAGACCGAAGAACAGCTGTATGCTACCCGCGGCGGTTTCTTTACGGCTGTAAACGGAATATACAATTCCCTGGGTGGCTCTTCTTTGTATGGCAAATATTTATCCTACGAATTTATCGATGTGATTGCCAAGCGGTATGCGCCTTCTGCGTCTAATACTTATCTGACAGCCTTGAACACTTGGGATTATACAAACTCGGATGTGGAAAATGCTCTGAGCAATATATGGAGTTCGGCTTATTCGACTATTTTGGGTTGTAATGTGATAATTGATAATGTAGATCGCCAATCCGGCGTATTGTCTGAATCCGATGCGAATCTGATTCGGGGAGAGATGCTGGCTGTCCGGGCTTTCCTGCATTTCGACATGTTGCGTCTGTTTGGACCTATTTATGTGTCGAATCCTTCGGCTCAGTCCATTCCATATAATGAGTCCGTTCAAATTTCTGCTTTGGACTTTTTGCCGGCAGATACGGTGGTAAACCGTATTTTACGGGATTTAAACACGGCAGAGAGTTTGCTGGCAAATGATCCGGTGATTCAGGGAGGGCCCTTGACAACCGTTAACAGCGAAGAAGGAGACGATGTATATCTGTCTTATCGTCAGCTCCGCATGAATTATTATGCCGTCAAAGCGTTAAAAGCTCGGGTATATCTTTATAGCGGAGACAAGGTGAACGCTTTGGCGATGGCGACATCCCTGTTGAATGATCCCGCGATGGCAGAACATTTCCCGGCAGTAGATCCCAGTAAGTTGTTGGCCAACCAGATCAATCCAGACCGGGTATTTTCGACAGAAACTCTGATGGGGTTGTATTATGATGATATGTCGAATTTGTATGCTTACTCGTTTGACGGAGATAATGCGGGTACTTATTTGTTATCGCCTCGAAACGGTTATGTTGATGGAAATTTGTTCGGAGGTGAAACCCAGGATTATCGTTTTCAATCGCAGTGGAATGTCTCTTCGACTGTGGGAGTTGACGGATATGTTTTTGTCAAATACAAACCGATTGAGGATGAAGATGAAGAATATTTCTGGAGTCGCTTCCTGCCATTGATTCGTTTGAGTGAGATGTACTACATTGCAGCAGAGTGTGAACCCAATACCAATGATGGGGTTGTCTGGTTGAATCAGGCTCGTGAAAGAAGGGGGTTGGCACAGCTTGAAGTTACTCCGGAAACTCTGATGACTGAGTTGAAAAAAGAGTATCTCCGGGAATTTTTGGGTGAAGGACAGATCTTTTTCATGTTCAAACGCTTGAACAGTAATATTGAAGCGGCTAATAATGGTCATCTGAATAGTTTAGTTCAAAATACAAAAATTGGCTATGTACCTCCGATGCCGGCTGGAGAATTGGAAAATCGTTAAAAAGTGAAATGTTATGAAATATAGAATTGTTTTATTGATACTGTTGACCGGATTGTTTTTTTCTTGTTCGAAACAGGAAATTCCGGTATTTACAAGTGATGATCATGGCGTCTATTTTCAATATAGAAGTTCATATGTTTATGGAACTTCCATTGAAAATTATACTGATTCGCTGAGCTATTCTTTTTCTTCAGCATCGGCAGAAACATCTTCGGTGGTATTGAGTGTGCCGCTTCGTACCATGGGAAAGGTGATGGATTATGACCGCCCGGTCAAAGTGGTCATCGACGAAGAGAATACGACGGCTATCGAGGGAGTGCATTATGAGGAAAACCTGGATACGTTGTATATCCCGGCCGGACAAAGTTCGGTGAATGTCAGAATCCGTTTCCTGAGGGCGGAAGATCTTTTGGAAAAAACGGTTCGTTTGGGTTTGAAGTTGGAAGCTAACGAACATTTCGGGCTTTACATTGATGAGTATAAAAATACCAATTCCTATGCAACGACTGGGGAAATGCTGGACGGAATCCGTTTTACTTTCATTGTGAGCGAGATGTATACGGAGCCCAGCTATTGGACTTGGTTCGGAGGTGATTATTTCGGAGCTTGGACAGCCAAAAAATACGTTACCTTGAACAGTGTGATGGAATGGACGGCTTCGGATTGGAGTCGTGCCGGAGGAACTGGTGCAAAGGTGGTATTGGGACGTTTTAGTTTTGCTGCCACCCGTTTGCAGGAATATCTGCAGGGGCAGGCCGATGCAGGAACACCGGTATTGGAGTCCGACGGTACGTATATGCAGTTGCCTGAGCCCTATCAGGTGGATTATTCGAAGTATGAATGATAAAAATGGTCATGTATGAAAATATATAATATTTTTTTAGGAGTTGTTTTGGTATTTTGTGCTGCCTGTTTCGATGATAAAGGAAATTACGACTATCACGAGGTAGCGGATATTACCATAGAGAATTTACCCAATTTGGAATTGTTGGCTTATTCCGATCACATTGTTTGTAATCCGAAGATTACTTCTTCGACGGAAGGTGTTTTGAGTGACAACGATCCGAATTATGAGTTTGCATATGATTTTGAATTGAAGGGGGGCGGGACTATTAATACTGAACATAGATGGGTTCGTTTGAATCCTTCCGGTTCCATGAATCTGGATACGATTGCTTCCTTCCCGGCGGATTCTTATATCTGTTGGTTTAAGGTAACCGATAAACGAACCGGATGTACGACCTCCACCTCTTTTGACGTTCGTCTTTCTTCTACAACTTATGAAGGATGGTTGGTGTTGTGTAATGATGGAGCGGAAGAAAAGGTGCGTTTGGACATGATTGCTGTGATTTCTGCTGATAGAGAAGTGGTGGCCTATAATATTTTGAACGGAACCGACATGCCGGAGGCACATCGGGCGCTTGAACTCGGTTTTTCTCCCAATATGATGGCCAGTGGGGAGTTGATTTATCTGTTTTCGGAAGAAGGTGGATGGAAATTGGATCAGAATACTTTGACTACGGATGAATCTTATAATGTATTGAATTTGGATTTTATTGTTAATCCGGGGACCAATATTGCTACTTGGCAATCCGTAAATAGTGGTATGTTTTATAATCAGTTGGCTTTCTTCTGTGTATTGGAAAACGGGAATGCCTATGCGTTGATCCTCGGTTCTGCCGGTGCTGCTTTTGAGTTGCCGATCAACACTTCTACTCGTGGTGGAACTCCTGAATATCGGGTAGCTCCCTATATCGGTGTGAGCAAAGCTCGGCCCGGAAATGGATCGACGGCGTTATTCTATGATATCGACAATAAGCGTTTCGTGGGATGGACATATGGAACGACGGTAGATGCCCGTCAGGTATTGTATCCGTTGTCGGATCCGGATAACAAAAAATTCAGTTTCCAGACCGGAATGGATTTGGTATATATGGAAAGCACCCGTTTCAGTAATGGTTTGGTTTATTCGATTTTACAGGGAAGTGATGGAAACCGGCATGTCTATGGTATTAACATGAGCGGAACCGGTTTTATACAAGAGTCTGTTTATGAAAATATCCAAGCCACTAATTTCAAGGATGCGGATCTTTTTGCCTTCCATTCCCAATATCCGTATATGTTTTATGCGGTGGGGAATCAAGTCTATCTGTATAATTTAGGAACTGGTACGTGTTATCCGTTGAATTTGGGATTGAAGGATACGGAAACGGTGACCATGCTTAAATTTAATTTGTATGAAAATCCCGCATTGGAGTATTTGAATAACCAGTCCGAAGAATTTATGAACCGGCAGTATGAACTGATCGTCGGAACCTATGATTCCTCGGTGGCAGGAAATAACGGCGGTAAACTGACTTTCTACCAGGTATCGAGTTCCAATACCGTGTCTAAACGGATAGAGTATACCGGATTCGGAAAGATCAAGGATGTACTTTACCGGGAGAGACGTTAATGTCGCTTTTGACTTGATGATTAAAGTTTGATTAAAATTGTGGGGAAAGAACCAGGGAATTTTGCTCTGTGCTTCTTTCCCCATTCCATTTTTTAATGAGCAGATACAATACAAGTCGGTCTTTTCCTGACAGTTGTGACCGGATGAGCCGATAGGCTTTGGTGATGTGTGTTTTAACCGTATTGACAGAGATTTGAAGTTCCGAAGCAATTTCGGTATATTTCTTGGAATCGACGACACTCATGACAAAGACCTTGAGACATTGTGGCGGTAAGGATTCCATAACGGTTTTTATCCGGTTGATGATCTCCTCTTCTTCTTCCGTATATCCACAGGAAGAGAGATATTCCATGAATTCTTTTATATGAGAACTGTGGCGCTGTTGGATCTGTTCGTTCTGCAATGTCCGCAATGCCCGGTTTCGAACACAAGTATACAGAAACGAACGGATGGATCCTGTCAGTTGAACTTTCTGCCGATTTTCCCACATTTGAACAAAAACTTCCTGGACGATATCTTCCGCCGTGTCGGCATCCATGACCAGACTGCTGGTATAGCGGCATAAATGGGCATAGTATTTTTGAAACAACTGTTTGAAGGCAGTATAATTACCGGCCTGTATGTCGAGATATAACTGTATATCGATGTCGTTAGAGAAATTCATATATACAAAAATAATTTAAATCTGTTGAAAGATGAAATGTCGGAGGATTTATTGCAAATTAATTTCTTGCGCTTAGATTGGAAATGGTCATTACGGAAGTAGATTGTTTTTCGTATCTTTGCAATTACGATGAATGAGGATCTGTATACCTTGATTGATTTGGAGCGGATCCGGGTGATTTATCTGTTTTAGTTCTAAATTTTCGGAAAAATATTGAAAATAGCATTTGGCAAAAGGAAGTTATGGTACGTTTGTTGTATAGGTGGGGTGGAATTTGGCTATTTTTTGAGAATAACTGAAAGAAAGATATGCGTAGAAAAACAATTGCAGTCAGGATTGGGAATCAAGTTCTTTCGTCTGAAGAACCGGTGATGGTCCAGTCGATGCTGAATACTTCAACTTTGGATGTTGAAGCTTGTGTGGAACAAGCCATTCAAATCATCGAAGCCGGAGGACAACTGGTGAGAATTACGGCTCCCGGAGTAAAGGAAGCGGAGAAACTGAAGGATATCCATGATTTGTTGAGAAAGCGCGGATATACCGTTCCCTTGTCTGCGGATATTCATTTTACTCCGGAAGCGGCTTCTGTGGCAGCCCGTTATGTGGAGAAGGTAAGAATTAATCCGGGGAATTTTGTAGACAAGCGGGCTACTTTTAAAAAATTGACTTATACGGAAGAGGAATATGCGGCGGAACTGGAAGGATTGAAGGAAAAATTCACCGCTTTTCTGGAGGTGTGTCGTCAGTATGGAACTGCGGTCCGGATCGGAACGAATCACGGTTCTTTGTCTGATCGCATCATGAGTCGTTATGGAGATACTCCTGCCGGAATGGTGGAAGCTACGCTTGAATATCTGCGGGTTTGTCAGGCTTGTGATTTTAAGGATGTCGTGATTTCCCTGAAATCGAGCGATTGTCGGGTGATGGTGGATGCCGTACGCCTGTTGGTCCGGAAAATGGAGGAGGAGAATATGCATTATCCCTTGCATTTGGGTGTGACCGAGGCAGGAGAGGGGGAGGATGGCCGAATCCGTTCGGCGGTTGGAATCGGGGCGTTGTTGAACGAAGGGATCGGGGATACGATTCGGGTTTCTTTGACGGAGGCTCCGGAAGCGGAAATTCCTGTCGCCCGCGATCTGGTCAGGATTTGCAACGATCCGGATTACGATTTGCTGCCATTCCCCTTGAAAGGGGAGGAAAGCAAACCGGTGATGGTAGCGGATTTGTCGGGAGTGACGGTATTGGATGAACAGGTTAGCCGGCAGCTGGGATTTACGGTTGAACCGGTCAACGATCCGATACTCGGAGCTCGTTTACAGGCCGGAATAAAGGCTCCGGAATGGATCTATACCGAGACTCTCGGACCGGAATTGACAAAGTTGCCGAAGGAAACCGGTGTCATTGTACCGTCGGAGATTCTGGATATGGCTCATGTTTATAACCGGAATGCCTCGCCTTTGTATACGGTGGAGGAATACAAGGCGAGAATGCAGGAGATCGATAGCAGGCAACATTTTGTGCAGCTTTCCCGGCCGGAAGAGTTGGACGAAGAGCTTGTCCGTTTGTTGAGGTCGGATGAAAAAGCGGTATTGGTACTGGCATTTCCGGTGGTTTGGCGTATGTACAGGCAGCTGTATATTGCCTTGCATCGTTCGGGGCTTTCGAACAAGACGCTGATTCGGGCGGTTTTGTCGGGGACGGACCGGGAGCAGATTCGTTTAACGGCAGCGGCACACCTGGGCAGTTTTTTTCTGGACCGTTTGGCCGGTGGACTTTGGATTCATACGCCTGCCATCGACGATGTGACCTTCTCTTTGGAATTGAGTCGGAATATCTTGCAGTCGGCCGGGGTTCGTCGTTATAAAGCGGAATTTATCAGTTGTCCCGGCTGCGGGCGGACACAGTTCGACCTGCAGGGGGCTGTTGCCAAGGTGAAGGCTGCTTTTGGACATCTGGAAACCTTGAAGATTGCCGTAATGGGTTGTGTGGTGAATGGCCCTGGCGAGATGGGGGATGCCGATTACGGTTATGTCGGCGCAGGCAATGGAAAGGTGAATCTTTACAAAGGACGGCAGATCGTGCGTACGGCAGTCCCGGAAGAAGATGCCATCGAGGCTTTGCGCGTGTTAATAGAAAAAGATCATTCATTTTAAAGTTTTATTTATGTCACAACAAACTCCTCTGACATTGGGAACAGAGGATATTCGAAAATTATTGATGCGTTATGCTGTCCCTGCCATTGTCGCTATGACGGCAGCTTCCTTATATAATATGATGGACAGCATATTTATCGGACACGGTGTGGGAACGCTGGCGATTGCCGGTTTGGCGGTGACCTTCCCTTTTATCAATCTGGCGGCCGCTTTCGGTTCGCTGGTCGGTGTGGGGGCTTCTACCTTGGTGTCTGTGAAAATGGGACAAAAGGATCTGAAAAGTGCGGAGGCTGTTCTCGGGAATGTCATTCTGCTGAATGGTACGATTGGCTTGTTGTTCATGGCCGTATGCCTGATTTTTCTGGATCCGATTTTATATTTCTTCGGAGCCAGTGAAGATACGCTGCCGTATGCCCGGGACTATATGAAAGTAATTTTGTATGGCAATTTGATTACTCATATTTATATGGGACTGAACGAGGTGATGCGGGCTTCCGGCTATCCGCAGCGGGCGATGGCCGCTACGTTGTTTGCCGTACTGATCAACGGTGTACTGAATGCGATTTTTATTTTTGGATTGGATATGGGGATACAGGGAGCTGCTTTGGGGACGATCTGTGCTCAGTTTCTGGCTTTGCTCGGTGTATTGTACCATTTTTCGAATCCGAAGAGCTTCATTCGTTTCCAGAAAGGGATTTTTCATGTCAAGTGGAAAATTATCTGGGCGATGCTGGCCATTGGGTTGTCGCCTTTTTTGATGAATCTGTGCAGTTGTCTCATTGTACTGTTGATCAATAATGGTCTGAAGGACCATGGCGGTGATATGTATATCGGTGCTTATGGTATTGTCAATCGGATTGTCTATCTGTTTTGTATGATTGTCATGGGGTTCAACCAGGGGATGCAGCCGATTGCTGGTTATAATTTCGGTGCTCGTCAATTGGATCGTTTGCTGCAGGTATTGAAATATACGACCATTTGTGGAGTCGCCGTAACGACTCTGGGTTTTTTGATCGGTCATCTTTTCCCACGGGCGATTATTCGTCTGTTTACGACCGATGTGGCTCTGATTGATATTGCGGAGCACGGTTTGCATCTCATCATGTTGTTTTTCCCGCTGGTCGGTTTTCAGATGGTATCGGCCAGTTTCTTTCAATCGATCGGTATGGCCGGAAAGGCGATTTTTCTGTCATTGACCCGGCAATTGATCTTTTTGTTGCCCTGTCTGTTGGTGTTGCCGCATTTCTGGGGTGCCGACGGCGTATGGGGAAGTATTCCGGTGGCCGATTTCGCTGCCTCCATCACGACCGGACTGATGTTGGCCTGGCAATTGAAGAAATTTAAAGAGAAAGGATTGGAAAATACAAAAGATTCGGTAGTTTTGTAATAGACTTTGAAAATGGTTTACTATGGAAAAGAAAATAATTATCACCATCGGACGGCAGTACGGCAGTGGCGGCCGGTTTATCGGTAAGAAACTGGCGGAACAATTGGGAATCGCCTACTATGATAAGGAACTGATCAATCTGGCTTCCAAAGAAAGCGGTATCTGCGGGGAATTTTTCGAGAAGGCGGATGAACGGAATTCCGGTAATTTATTGAAGGCGCTGGCAATGGGGTTTTCGATGAATAATGCCATTTTTCAGAGTAATGATTACCTTTCCAATGAATCGTTGTTTCAGATTCAGTCCGATGTCATCCGGAAAGTGGCTTCGGAGCATTCTTGCATTTTGGTGGGCCGTTGTGCCGATTATATTTTGCGGGATGAAAAGGATTGTATCAGTATTTTTATCAGCGCCAGTTTGGAAGATCGGATTCGAAGGGCGGTCGAATATGCCCATATCGCAGAGAAAGACGCGGAAGAATATATTCGGAAAGCTGATAAATCCAGGGCTTCCTATTATAATTATTACACTGATAAAATATGGGGAGCTGCAGAATCATATGATCTTTGCATCAATTCGTCTCTGTATGGTATAGACGAAACCACTGCGTTTATTTGTGAGTTTGTAGAAAAGAGACAGAAATAGCATTCTTTAAGTTTAAAAAGCAAACTATTTTTTATTGACGGAGTATAAGCAAGAAAAAATAGTTTGCTTATGTCATTGATTTGGTTTGTAATTATTGGAATTATTGCCGGTTATGCAGCCGGTAAGATTATGAGAGGAGGAGGATTTGGCCTGATTGTAAATCTGGTGGTCGGTATCATTGGAGGAGTATTGGGGGGCTGGTTGTTCAGTTTATTGGGAATCTATTCGACCGGCGGAATTATCGGCAGTCTGGTCGTGGCGACTCTGGGTGCCATTGTTCTGCTATGGGTTGTTTCTTTGTTTAACAAACATCCGGGAAACAATTAAAATTTACGAAATTTTATTATATTGCATGCTCTAGGCAAAGACTGTTCATCTAATGGGGCATGCGTTGAGATATTGTTGTTTTTTTCTGTTCTTGTGTGTCGGTTCGCTGACGGCCCAGGAACACTATGCTTTCAGTCCGATAGACTGTCGGGACGGCCTTTCGGGTAATCGGGTGCGCAATATCATTCAGCTGCGGGATGGTCGGATGGCTATCAACGCCAATGAAATCGTCAGTATATACGATGGTACTTCGTTCCGTTATTTCCATTATGACAAAAGTTGTCTTTTCCCCTTGGCGGGATATGACGGTTACCATCGTGTCTATACGGATGGTACGTATATTTTTACGAAGGATTATCATCGCTTGATGGCTATTCATATTTCCGAGGAACGTTTTGAGTTTCGTCTGGACAGTTTGTGGACAGCCATCGGAATCGAAGGAACGCTGTCCGATTTTTTTATGGACGATGCGGGCGCTTATTGGATATTGACGACGGATGATTGTCTCTGGAGGTGGGCCGACCGTCGGAAACCGGCAAGGATTTTTTTACGGAATGTGTCTGGAAAAGAGGAGGCTTCGGCCCGTCTCTTGGACTTGTGCGTGGTGGAACAACAGGTTTTTCTGTTTTACGATTCCGGTCTCATGGTCTGTTACGATGAAAAATCGCAGAAAGAGTTATACCGGAATGATGTATGGGGGAAACGAATCGGGAAGAATTTCTGCACAACCTTATTGGTTGTGCCTGACGGTCCGTATTTGTATTATCTGATGAATGGAGGGAAGAGTGCCGCTTTGCGCTTTGACTGGAAACGGCGTTTGTGGGAAACGGTGTTGGAGTCGGAAGATCACCTGAATGTGATTTCGATTGCCAGAAACGGGGATATCTGGATTACCTGTGCCAAAGGATTGTGGGTATGTGACGGGACGCTGGCGCACAGACGTTATATTCCAACCTTGGAATTGGTGGATGGACAGAAGATCAATACCGAGGTCAGTACGGTGTGTAATGATAATCAAGGGGGAACGTGGATCGGTACGTATGATCGGGGGATACTTTATTATCATCCGGATCGCTATAAGTTTAAAAATGTCGGGAGGACTTTTTTCCCGGACGACGATCCGGAACGGGAGATCCGGGTGTCTTGTTTTGCTGAGACGGAGGCGGGAGAATTGCTGGTCGGTACCCATCACGGTCTGTTGCGATATGCGGGACCGGATGTGCCCATGACGAGATTCCCCGGTTTGCCCCGGAATCTGGTATGTCAGGCTTTGACGGAGGACAGTCGGCAGCAACTGTGGCTGGCTACGACGGACGGGGTGTTCTGCCTTCAGGGGGAACAGGTCCGGCATTATTCGTTGGGGAATGTGGCAAAGGTATTCGAGGCGTCGGACGGTCAGTTGTATGTCTGTTCGTATACGGATGGATTGGGCATACTGGATCCTGAGTCCGGAATTTGTCGCCGGGTGAATTCGCCGGAAGGAACGGAACCGCTTGTTTCTGTTTGGCAATTGAAGGAATATGGAGCCGGACAATTGATCGGCGTCGGTAACGAGGGACTGTTTATCTATGATTGTAAAAACCGGGTTTTGCAACCTTTTGCTTTTGCCCGGCAGAAAGAGTGGAAAGATTTTTACAATTTGCACCACTGTTCGGATGTGTGTGTGGATCGGCAGGGAAATCTCTGGATCGCTACGCTGGATGGATTGCTGATATGGGATCCCCGGCAGGAGAAACTGGCTCGGTTTTATATGGAGGACGGCCTGGTGAACAACAGCGTACAAGGAATGGTTGAAGATCGGGAACGGCGGATCTGGCTGACGACTTCTTATGGTATTTCCTGTGTGACCCTGGAAACCGGCAATGGACAGACGGAGTATTTGTTTTCCAATTACAGCCAGCCGGATGGGGTAATCGGACGTGAATTTCTGGAGCGGTCGGTGTATGTGAGAAAAGGGGGAGATATTCTTATGGGGGGTATTGATGGTTTCAATGTATTTGAAAACCGTCGTTCAGAAGCGATCCGGCAGGATCTGCGGCCGCTGTTCGTGGGATTTCGGATTTTCGGGAAAGAGGTGGAGAAAGGGAAGATATTTGGGAGGAAAGAAATGGTTCTGGAGCATGATCAGAATTTTATTTCTTTGGAATTTTCTGCTTTGAATTACATCAACAGTGCACAGACACATTATCGCTATCGCTTGAAAGGTGTCGATCCGGAGTGGCGGGAAATGCTCTCTACCCGCGGTTCGGCGGAAGTCTCTTATGCCAATCTGGCTCCGGGCCGTTATGATTTTGAAGTTTACGGTGCCAACGGAGGGAAACAGTGGAGTTCGCAGCCTGCCACACTGCAGATTGTCATTTTGGCTCCGTGGTGGGCAAGTACTTTCGCTTTTGTCCTGTATGGATTGTTGGCGGGACTGTCTGTTTTCGGGGCTCTTTCGGTTTATTTGAAACGAAAACGGGAAAAGATGCAAAAGGCGCAGGAAGAAAAACTGAATCGTATGAAATTTCAGTTTTTTACTAATATCAGTCACGAGTTACGAACTCCTTTGACTTTGATTACCGTCCCTTTGGAAACCATGCTTCGGGAAGCCACCGATGCCGCCTGGAAGGCAAAATTGCATACGGTGTACCGCAATGCCCGGGAATTGCTGTCGTTGGTAAATCAGTTGTTGGATTTCAGACGATTGGAAATGGATGGTGAGAAGTTGTTGTCAACGAAGGGGGATATCGTGGAATTTATCGAATCGGTCGGAAAGGCTTTTGAGGGGTTGGCCCGGGAGAAGGGGATTGTCTTGGAAATGGATCGTGGCGGTTTGCAGTCGTTTTACCTGGATTTTGACCGGGAGAAAATCCAGAAAATATTGAACAATCTTCTTTCAAATGCCTTTAAATATACCCCTTCGGGAGGCAGTGTGAGGATTGCTGTCGATACCTGGAGGGATAAGAATGGACAGCTGTATTTCCGATTCTCGGTGGCAGATACGGGCATCGGGATACCCCGGAAATCGATTCCTCATCTGTTTGAACGTTTTTATCAGGTTGACGCGAATCACCGGGGCGGTAGTGGGATCGGTTTGCATGTAGTGAAGGAATATGTTGAATTGCATGCCGGAAAGGTGGAGGTGGAGAGTGAGCCGGGACAGGGAAGTCTGTTTCGCGTGAGCCTGCCAGTCCGGGAAACATCCGTGGAAATATCTCCAGAGGCGGAGGGTGAAAGGGGATATACGATCCTCTTGGTGGATGATCATCCGGAATTCCGGCAGTTCATGGCGGAATGGCTCTCTAAGAAATACCGCATTCTGGAGGCCGGAGACGGTGCTGCCGGTCTGGCGATCGTCAAAGCCGAATTTCCGGATCTGGTGATCAGCGACGTCATGATGCCCGGCATGGATGGCTTTGAGCTTTGCCGACAGATCAAATCGGATCTTCAGGTATCGCACATTCCTGTGATTCTGCTGACTGCGCGTTCTGCTGACGAAAGCAAGCTGTGCGGATATGAGTCGGGAGCGGATGAATATCTTTCCAAGCCTTTTAACATCGATATCTTGTGGGTGCGGATCCAGCATCTGATCGATGAGAAACGGACCCGTCAGCAGCGTTTCGCCCAAAAGGTCCGTATCGATCCGGGTGAACTGGCCGTTACTTCCATCGATGAACAATTCCTCGAAAAGGTCTGTGCTTCGGTAGACCGGAATCTGGATCATCCGGAGTATTCCGTGCAACTCCTCAGTCAGGATGTCGGTATGGAACGAACGGTATTGTATCGTAAGCTGCATGCCCTTACCGGACAGACCCCTTCGGATTTTATCCGTTCCGTACGTTTGAAGAAAGCGGCACTGTTGCTGCAAAAAGGATATCCGGTGGGTGAGGTAGCCGTGATGGTCGGTTTCAATACTCCGAAATATTTTACGAAATATTTCAAACAGGCTTTCGGGCAGACCCCCTCTCGCTATAAGTCGGCTTGTGCTCGGGAAGAGGAATGATTCCGGAAATTCGGCCTTCCTTGCAACAGAATGTACCGAAAATAACAACCGTCTGATCCCGGACGAAAGTGTGTTCCCTCTTATTTTTGCCGTGAAAAGGACTATACTTAAACTATTCAATGAGATGGAAAAGAGAAAATTGTTCATGGTGCTTGTGCTCGTTGCATTTTTTTCGAATGCGTTGATGGCACAAAAGACAAAGGTCGTCCGAAATGGAGAGAAAATGACCGTTAACGGTACGACTACGGAGATTATTTACTATTCTCCTTCGATTGTCCGGATTTTGAAATATCCGGCAGGAACCGCCCTCGAGAAGGTCTCGCTGTCGATTGTGAAACAGCCGGAGAAAGTGAAACTGACAAAAACCGATCGGGGAAAGGAGATGGTGTTTTCATCTTCCTGTCCTGACTTCATCACTTTTTTGCGCCATCATATAGCGCACAATGATAATCAGCGAGTTACGTAAAATTATTGGGT
>CALUKE010000024.1 GCA_944321165.1 uncultured Odoribacter sp. | reverse complement strand
ACTCAAAACACATTTCTCACCATGTGTGTACGATAAAGTTTACAAACCCGATACCAGGCACGTTCTCTATCTTGCATGTGGTTCCCTGCGGCATACACTCCAGCCCTTTCTGTATTTTGCATTTAATAATTTACATTGTTGCTATTTTGTTACTCAAACAGCAATATAAAATCATATACCACTTACAATGAGCTAATTATATTTAGTATTTATCTTGAAGGGAAGGAAAGATGTGGTTACGCCATGACAATGGATTCAGCCATTCTCTCTTTTAGCTGTAAAAAATTTTGAGATAGAAATCGAGCCTCCTCTAAATCTTTATATTTCGGAAAGCTTATCAATATCTGTCGAAGTATTTTAATGGGGTAAGAAGTATTTTAATAGGGATGAAAATTTGTGTTTTTTATCATTTTTTAGTAACTTGCAAACATGAGTCGGGCTGTTTGTTTTTGGAGGTTTAAAAGTTGTATAAAAATGAATATTTGCATGAAAAAGTTTGTTGTTGTCTTGTTGGCTGCGATGATGAGCCATTGGGAGCTTGTGGCACAAACAAAATATCTTGTCAATCTGCACAAACCAGTAGATTCATATCGTTATACTGCGTATGAATATACAGGGACGGGGTCAAGGCAGATAGCCATGAGCGGTGGATTGAAATGGTATGGAGGATTCACCATAGGGTATAGTTCGGCGCCTTACAAGCCGGGATTTGCTGTATTTAATTTGGGCGGTAAATATGAGACGTTGATGTTTGTACTTGGGCATGAGAATTTTGACAGAGGTGCCGGCGGTACAGGTATTGACACCGATCCGAGGGTGGTTACGGTTTATGCCGATGGCCGCAAGGTGATGGATGAGTTAGTGTATCCGTATAGTGTGCCGAGACGGATCAAGCTCGATGTGAAAGGGGTAAATGAACTGAAATTTGTATTGGTCTCGGGAAATGGACAGATTGGGTTTGCCGAGGCTACTCTCTGGACTGCTGGACAGACTCCTGTGGAAACCGGGAATATCCTGAATAAGAAACCGGTAACAATTGAGTTGGTAAAAGACCTGGAACCGTATTTTCAGAACAACAGGATGGTGTGTGTGTCGCCTAAAAGCAAGAACAGTCACATGACAATTAACGGGAAGAATTATGATTATGGTCTTGCTGTGAATATGGAGAGGGCTATCGTTGGAAGCAATCCGGGATGGTCCTATTTTAATCTCCGGGGACAATATTCAAAATTGAGTTTTGTGGTAGGTCCCTTGAACAGTTCAAATGCGGGGACAGGAAAAGGTTGGATTACGGTGAAGGCGGATGATAAAATAATTTACGAGTTGGAAATGACTTATGAAGATATTGCCAAGGTGGTGACATTGGATGTGGCTGGTTGTCAAATGCTTTCTTTTCAATCGGAACAGGAGGAAGGTTCCATGAATGCTGGTATTGCCAATATCACGGTATATCCGGAGGGAGTCGCTCCGAAAGAAATGGCGAATGATGACATTACCGTTGATCCACGCTTGAAAAATTTGCCGGATGTCTGTAAACTTATTTCAAACATTCCGCCATATACTTCTTTGGCACAGACCAAAAAACAAATCTACGACGGATCTTCCGACCATATTACCTTCTCGATGGGTGGGGTGCGTTACAGTGAGGGTATGGTGTTTTACAATAAAGCCAACGTTTTGGATAATGATACGAGGTCGTATGCTGTTTTTGATCTCGGTAATGAATTTGATTATGTCAGCTTTACTGTCGGATACATTGGCAAGAGCGGTGCCATGAACAATGATGTGCTGAAAGTGTATGCCGATGATGAACTGGTACTGGAGGAAGCGCTGATAGCCACTTATCCGAACAGGGATTTCGTTGTTCCCTTGAACAAGTGCAGGAAGTTGCGTTTTGAGACCTCCGGTTCATCTACTCTGGATGTCGCCGCCTATGGAATTGCAGATGTTGTGGTATACCGCGGCGAACCTGTCGAGAATGATTTGTTCGTGCATCCGAAACCGGATTGTCCGGATACGGTGGATTTGATAGATCTCGGTGCTCCATATATTCATTATGTAAGTCCTATGAAGCAATCCGATGAAGGAATTTTCTATGACGGTACGACCCAAAAGAAGTATTTCGACTTGAAGGGGAAACGTATAAATAAAGGTTTCATGTTGCAGACAAGCGTGCATTTCTCCCTGGACTATGGTCCTCTCTCGGGTACTGACGGTGCTGCGGCTGGAGCTATAGGCGGTGCGGCTGTCGGCTCTGTCTTTGTGGCTGGTGGTGTGGCTGTTGGCGGAGCGGTAGTTGGAAGTACGCTGATCGGTGCCGCTGCATTGCTGATGCTTGCTGCGGGGGGGGAGGCAATGGAAAATTCATGTGCGGCGTTTAACACTTATGGCGAATATAATAGTGTGACCTTTACCGTGGCATGTTATAAACCATATATTCGTCCGGATGATTACAAGGAGACATTGCTCATTGCTGCCGACCATAAAGTCATGGCTCAACTGACGGTGTATGAGACCATGGAGCCGCAGACAGTGACTGTGCCGATCAACGGTTGCCAACAATTGATGTTTTGGTTGGCTAATACCGATAACTGGTCTGGACAGTATATTTTTTATGACATAAAACTGTCGAAGGAACATGCCTCCTTGGACATTCCCAAGGATGCCAGGCTGTCCGAAGCTGTGATAACGGAGCCTGCATGGAGTGAAAAGAGCATAGACAATCAATGGGAAAGGCCAAAATCTTCCGGTCAGAAAGAGGTGGACCGGTTTTTGACGGGAGTTTCAAATGCATATACACAGGTGGAAGAAATGATCAAAAAAGCCAAACCGCAATACGATATTCATACATATTATTTGGAGACGGATGCTGGAGAGGTTTGCAAGGCTGTAATGTTGAAGCCCAAGCGAGGAGAAAATTTTTCTTCTATTGTCAGGGAGTTCTCGAGTTGCCAAAAACAATTGGAGAACCTGAAAAATGTGAAGGCGACACTCATGGAGTTGCCTGTTATGCAGGCGAGTGCATCATTGGGATTGCCTGGATTGGGATTGGGAGCTATCGCTTACGGAAAGATTGTCAAACAAGGAGGGAAGGTGTACAAGGAGTGTATAGATTTGGTGAACCAGATCTATGAGGAAAAATTGGCAGAAACACGTTTTTTGGAAAGTGTAGTGAACAGTGCAATGAATATAGATGGAAAACAGAGTACGGAAAATACCATGTTATGCCCTCTTTTCAAAGATGAAACGCCACCTACCGACGAATTACAGTTAGTAAGAAATTTTGTGATAAAATGATATTTCCGTATCCGGAGTGATGCTTAATTGCTGTGAAGGGATGGACAATGATATTGATTGCAGAAAAGAACTGGAAGAAGCTCGTAAGCGTGCAGTCCACTATGGACGCAATGCGACGGAAGCCGCTCTTGTTGCACATTGGGAGGTGTGTTGTGGCGATGTTCTGGTGGTAGAAGAGAATATGAGAAATCAGGACAGAGAATGGGAAAATGCGTCGTTGGCGAGAGAGTTTCTTGATATGGCCGGTTTTCTCGAAGGCTATGACAATATGTTGGATAACTTATATGTGGCCGTACAGAGAATGAGGAAGGCTATCTTTGACCATCCCAGGTTGAAAATTGAGATATTGGAATTGGAACGGACAGTAATCCGGCGTATCGAGGCATTGTATGATCGTGAATTGGAGGTAAGTGAAGAGGTGGAAAACGAATTGCTCTACTATCGGCGTAACATAACACATGCAGATAAGGGTGATTTTGACAAAATTGAACAGAAAGGCTATCTCAAAAAAGATCCGATAGAGTGGAGTCCGGTTTATGAGCGTGTCATTGACGAGGCGAACAAAAGGATATATTCCTTTTTGGAAGGTCAGCCTCGCGGTATGGGATTTTGTTTTGCTTATTGGAGTGCGAAGAAGCGGATTTTGAAGGAAGATTATGGCATTGAGTGGGATAGTCCGGCCATGATGAATCCAAGGGTCATTTTCGATTAGGCAGTGTGTTCTGAAATATCATTTTTATTGCAACCTGTGATAAAAACTAAGATTAAACTTGTAACTTTGGGAAAAGTTCATGTGAAATGCTTATGATACAGATGTTTTTGCAAAGATATCGAGATGCGTTTGGGGATGCCGTTCCTCTTCCTGTCGCTTTTGGTTATAGTCATACGGCTGTTGCGGAGAGGAGAAAAACACCGCGTTGCATGGTCGGCGTTATTCGCCAGGTATGCGATGGAGAGCCGCTGACGCTGAGTGCCGATCATGTGTCGTGCGGTGGAGGAAGCCTTTACACTGCTTTCGCTCCTATGCAGGAGCGGATACCCGGATTCGTGTCGGAGACGGAGCACTATAAGCAGACGCCCGAACAGGTTCGGGAATACATTCGCAAGCTGGATATACGCCTGACGGAAAAGCCTTTCCTGAATTTTGTCCGCATGGATCAGCTTGCCGTACTCGATGAGGTGGAAGGTATTTTGTTTTTTGCAACTCCCGACATGCTTTCGGGTTTGTGTGCATGGGCCTTTTACGATAACGATGCCGACGATGCCGTATGTACGCGTTTCGCTTCGGGATGTTGCAGCATCGTGACCTTTGCCGTGCAGGAAAACCGGAAGAATGGCCGGAGTTGTTTTATCGGTATGCTCGATCCTTCCGCCCGTCCGTTAGTGCCTGCCAGCGAACTTACCTTTGTGATTCCAATATGCCGTTTCCGGGAGATGGTTCAGACCATGGAACAGTCTGCTTTGTTTCGGAAGGCATATTCCGCCGTGAAAAAAAGGATAAATGGAGAGATTGGAAAATGAGAAAAGAGTGTTTACATTCCTGTCCAGAATTGATTGATTATATCAATGAAATAGGTTTTTTGCCTTTGTTGCGCATGGGTATTCCCGGGTGGTCGGCAGAAGAGATGGTGGATGAGGATTGCCAATATACCCGCCTGCCTGATGGTGGCTGGGAATGGCCGCTTTGGGAGTGGAAAGGATCTATCTTGCAGGAAAGCGGGTGTGCATATGGTAAGTTTTTTAAGTGCAAGGCTGCTTTTATTAGTCGGGAGTGGTGGCCTGACTTTTGCAATTACCGGCGAAGTATTTATCCGCAACCGGAGGTGGGGAGTGTGGAGGAAACTATTCTCGTCACATTGAAAAGTCAGAGGAGTTTGATTACCAGAGAACTGCGTGCGGCCTGCGGTTTTACGGGTCCGAAGATGCGGAGCCGATTCGATGCTTATCTGACCCGTTTGGAGATGGGCGCTTATATTGTAACGGAAGATTTTGTCTACCCTCACGATCGGCATGGACAAGAATATGGATGGGGGTGGTCCTTGCTTACTACGCCGGAAGCTCTTTTGGGAAAAGAAGCCTGTCATCCCGTTCGTACTCCGCAGGAATCGCGCGAACGGATGATGAATCATTTCAGGAAAATCTTGCCGAATGCATCCGGGCAGTTATATGATTGTTTGCTTAAATAAGTGAACTGTTCCTCCAAGTTTTTTACCAAAACTTGGAGGAACAGTTCGTACAGATATCCCATTTTACATATACGTGAAATGGGATTGAGGCTACCTTGAAATCCGTTGAGTGTTATTTGAAAAATTCCTCAAGCAGTTTCGGGACAGGTAATTCTTCTTTCTTCAATTTTCGGAGGCAAGATTGGGCCTCGGAAGTCAATGAAAAATATATCTGTCGCTTGTCCTTGTCTCCAAAATTTCTGTTGAGATAACCCTTTTCTTCAACGGAACGTAATACCTTTGAAAGGTGGGAAGATCTCAGTCCTGTGCGTGATGCAATCGTACCTGCTGAAACTTTTTCATCGCCTATACTGCATAAAACCATGGCTTCATTAAAGGAAATGGAATAAAGTTCCTCAAGACTGTTTTCCAATTCAGTGATAGCCTTGTACAGGTCTTTCATAACGCATATACAACCAATTTTCTCCATCGATTAAAGAATGTTAGAATAATTCAAATAAACAAATTAACATTGGCCTTCTCCGCTCTCTCCATGTATGTGGCTACACCACCAATTGTGACCTGATCGAGCAATTCTTCTTTCTTGACACCCATTACATCCATAGACATCTGGCAGGCGATGAATTCAACTCCATTTTCGATGGCCTGTTCCCGGAGCGATTCAAGAGACTCAATGCCTTTGCTTTTCATGATAGCTCTCATCAGCTTGGAGCCAATACCTCCCATATTCATTTTTGAAAGCTTTAGCTGCTTTGTGTTGGAAGGCAGCATCATGTCAAACATTTTTCCAAAGAAATCTTTCTTTACTGCTGGTTTGTGTTCCTTTTTGATAGCATTCAGTCCCCAGAAAGTAAAGAAAATGGAAACTTTTTTGCCGGTTGCCGCTGCACCATTGGCAAGTACAAAGGTAGCAAGAGTTTTGTCAAGATCGTCACTGAAAAGGATAAAAGTTTTGCCTTTGTCCGTTGGCATCTCTTGGAGTGCTTCGGTTGTACAAAGAGTTGATTTCTCCATAATCACCTGATATATGCCGTTGCTAGCGGTGGAAGAAACGAACTTGTTCCCTGTTGTACGGCACCAGGATTCGGCATCACGAGGGAAACCGGCATCTGTGGCAGTGATTTCAAGTCTTTCGCCAGGCTTCAGATCTTCCATATTTTTCTTCAGTTTCAAAATTGGTCCGGGACACTGTAGACCGCATGCGTCCACCTTTGTGGTCTTTATTTCCTCGGTGGCAGAAACTGTGCAAGAACAGACATGCTTATTTTCCTGTTCGCATTTCCAGGTATCATGCCCGGGTGCACATACCTTTGTTACAGCAGCCTTGTATGTTTTGATCCCTCCGATAAGATTTCTCACATCCTTAAAACCGTTCTCCTTCAATATATTGGAAGCCAGATATCCTCGAAGGCCGATGCCACAGTAAAGGAAAACCGGTTTGTCAGATGGAATTTCATCCAATCTTTCACGCATGTCGTCCAACGGAATGTTGATGGAACCGGGGATACTTCCCAAAGCATGTTCGTCGGGAGTACGTACATCGATTAGAGTCACTTTTGACAAATCCGCATCGCGCAATTCTCTCCAGTACAAAGGTGTCATTTTACCGGAAAGGATATTTCCGGCAACATATCCGGCAACGGCAACAGGGTCTTTTGCCGAAGAGAAAGGAGGGGCATATGCATGCTCTATTTTTGTCAGATCGTATATCGTTCCGTTCCTCTTGATAACCAGGGCTAATTCATCGATCCTCTTGTCGACTCCGTCATATCCTACAATTTGTGCACCATACAGACGACCATCCTCCGGAGAAAAAGTAATTTTGATATCCATCTGCAAAGCTCCCGGGTAGTATCCTGCATGCGAACCGGTGTGTATGATTGCCGAAAGATATGGAATGTCCATTTGTTTCAATCGTTTGGCCGGTAGACCGGTAGACGCCACTGTCATGTCGAAAATTTTAGCGATGGAAGTACCGATGGAACCTTCGTACCGAACCTTATTCCCGAAAACAATATTGTCGGCGACAATCCTGGCTTGTCGGTTTGCCGGTCCGGCCAGAAAATTCAGCCATGGTTTGCCGGTGATCGGATGTGGAAATTCAATGGCATCTCCTACGGCATAAATGTTTTCATCCGAAGTCTGAAGATATTCATTGACATAGATTCCTTTCATTTCGCCAAGCTTTAAGCCTGCTTCTGTTGCGAGACGAGTTTCTGCTCGTACACCGATTGAAAGAAGTACCAAGTCGGCATTTAAAGATATTCCGGACTTGAATTTGACGTGGATACTCTCATTATCTGTATGGAACGATTCTACCGCTTGTTCAAGATATAATTTTATCCCTTTCTGCTGCAAATGCTCATGGACCAAAGAGGCCGTAGAATAGTCAACCGGTCCCATCACCTGATTCGCCATTTCCACTACGGCTACCTCGATGCCGGCGTGTTGGAGGTTTTCTGCCATTTCGAGCCCGATAAAACCCGCTCCCACAATCACGGCACGCTTGACAGAATGTTGATCGATGTAATTTTTTATCTGGTCTGTATCGTTTACATTTCTGAGGGTAAAAATACCCTGGCTGTCGATCCCCGCAAGGGGAGGAATAACCGGAGAGGCTCCTGGCGAAAGTAACAGTTTGTCATACTGTTCTTGGTATTCCTTGCCATCTTTTGTGCGTACCGTAACACTTTTTTCAGAAGGATTTATGCTTGTGACTTCAG
This sequence comes from uncultured Odoribacter sp., assembly GCA_944321165.1. Lineage (GTDB taxonomy): Bacteria > Bacteroidota > Bacteroidia > Bacteroidales > Marinifilaceae > Odoribacter. The sequence goes on along the minus strand of CALUKE010000024.1, from coordinate 29,799 downwards.
AGTTTATTCTGACATCTATATGAAATCTCTTACCGAAAGCGTCTGGGGTTTGGACAAAAAGTTTGCTTCTGTCGTCTATAACTCCTCCAATGTAATAGGGAAGACCGCAATTGGCATAAGAAATATACGATCCTTTTTCAAACAGGATGATTTCCGCTTGCTCAGTATTCCTTCTGATCCTTGCTGCTGCAGTAGCTCCTCCGGCTACTCCTCCGATGATAAGATATTTCATGGTTGTTTTTTTTGATGTATTTATTTGTATTGATAAAATTATTTCCATTGAAAACTTTTACAAAGTAAAAATATTTTCCTTTTATAACCAAATATAATTAGAGGAAATTACCGGGATTTTTTGAAAGAAGATGGAACGGATCATCGAGGCATTTATCGATTGACCTATGATGTAAAACCTTATTTTGAACGTAAGAATAAAAAAACATTTTATCCCTTTATTGTCGTGGTTTTTGAAATAAAGGATGATCAACATTATCATGTTCCGATTACCTTGTCGCCGTTTGGATATTCGACTTACCGAGGAAATTGAAAATGAATGCCTTCTTCTAACAATGAAATCTAACCCTTGTTTCCTGTTATTGGAACAATTGATCGAGGGTTTGGTAAAATTCAGGTTTTTCGCCTATGACGATCTGGTATATATAGCCTTCTGGATGGATGATAAACTTGGTTGGAAAACCTTTTAGACCATAGAGTACACTTACGTCTTTGTCGCTGCTAATACCACGGGGATTGTAGAGTTGGAGCCAGGGCATGGCGTGTTGTTTGAGTCCGGCCAGCCAGTCTTCGTGTGAATCGTTGCAGTCGATGCTGACGAAAGTACAATGATCGCGGTATTGGGATTCGTATTTTTTCATTGCTGGAATGCCCTGTAGGCAATAACCGCACCAGGTACCCCAGAAATCGAGTACCACCCATTTTCCCCGTAGTTGAGAAAGCGACCAAGGCTGTCCTTGAGGGTCACACAATGTGAAATCGGGGGCTTCTGCCCCTGGAATGATGTGCTGTCCTGCTTTTGTGGTTGCTAAATAACGCTCCGCATTTTCTTTGCGTTCTTCGATCAGCGGCCTTAATGCTGAGTGGCGGATTTCTTCGGAAAGGAGTGCATAAAGTGCTGGAATGGAGTCGAGACTGGCATAGCGCAAAGCAATTCCGGCTGCCGGATTGTCGGCATGGGTACGTATCCATTGGGCTGAAAGTGCCCGACGGCGGTCGAACAGACGGTTGTATTCCTGGGAAAGAGCTGCATCATCGGGGGTGGCTTTCAGCAATAGAAACAGACTGTCGATACTTTCATCGATGGGAAGGACGGTTTGCATGTAATCGGAGATTCCTTCTGCCATGGGGGAGCCTGTGGCCGTGTGTTGGAATCCGTAGGGGGTGCGCTTTATGTTCAGTTGCAGATGGTCGTCCGGATCAATGACCATGCGGATGCTTTTGTCCGGTGTTTCATTTATGCTGAAGACGTATAGGGATGACTGAGTGGGAGGGAGTAGTCTGATCACGCCGTTTTTCATGACAAGGGTATCATAGATGATACGGGGATCGCTGTCATCGGTCAGATCGGCATAGTCTTTCAATGGGCAGTAACAGACGGTTAGCGTGTCGTTTGTGAATCCGTGAAAAGAAAGTTTGATCTGGGGGTGTGAGCAGGCTGTCCATAACAGACCGTATACGATGGCAAAAAGATAGTAACTCTTCATGATAAAATGTTATATTTTCTGTAAAATTATGAAATATCGTTTGGATTGTCAAGTCAGGTGTGTGTTTTTTTTGTCTGTCTTTGGGAATGGCATCACTCAGTTAAATGGCTATATTTGTGCAAACAGATAATAGAATTTTATGATGAAAGAGAAAAAAGTGGTGGTGATTACCGGTGGGGCCGGAGGCATTGGCAAATGTATTGCCGATGAATTTCTCCGGACCGGTGCGACAGTCTGTGTGATTGATAAAGTGGCGGGCGATCATTTTGTCGGAGATATTGCCGATAAAAAAGTACTTGAAACCTTTGCCCGGGAGGTTATTGAAAAATATGGGCGAGTGGATTGCATCATTCATAATGCTTTGCCGATTATGAAAGGCATCGATGAATGTTCTTATGAGGAATTTCAGTATGCGTTGAGTGTGGGAGTGACTGCTCCTTTTTATTTGACGAAGCTTTTTGTCAATCATTTGGCTCCAGGGGCCAGTATTGTCAATATCTCTTCTTCCCGGGATCGAATGAGTCAGCCGCAGACTGAGAGTTATACCGCGGCCAAAGGAGGAATTGCTGCGCTCACCCATGCGCTGGCAGTCAGTTTGGCCGGTAAGGCCCGGGTAAATTCCATCTCTCCCGGTTGGATTGATACCTCTTACAGGGAATATGAAGGTGCCGATGCCCGCCAGCAACCGGTAGGGCGAGTCGGGAATCCGATGGATATTGCTCACTTGGTACTTTTTCTCTGTTCCGAGAAGGCGGGATTTATAACAGGAGAAAATATCTGCGTTGATGGGGGAATGACTCGTCAGATGATCTATCACGGAGATTATGGTTGGAAACTCTGTTAACCGAATGGATCTGCTGAGTCGCGATATCGGGCATCGAGATCTTCCTTTAAATAGTTAAAGACAGTGGAAAAGAACAAAAATTGGGTGGCATATTTTTCGGCAACGGGAGTTGCAGAAAGGCAAGTTGTTGAATGGTGTGACGCAAGCAGAATTGTACGCATGGGTAAGTAAATCGTAAAAAATAACCGGATCGAAAACTCGGATCCGGTTATTCGTATTATCTCTGAGGGCGTCCACCTCCTTGTGGACCTCTTCTTTCTTTCATCCGTTTTTCTTCGTTGGCCTTGTAGGTATTGTATTGTTCTTCCGTCAATACCTTTTTAAGCTCGGCGTCTGTTGCCTCCCGGTCCTTTTTCATTTGTTCTCGCATGGCTTCCCGATCTTCCCGGTTTTTCTGCATGGTTTCTTCTCTTTTCTTGAAGGATTCTGTAAACCAGGTTTTTAATTCTGTCTGTTGCTGCTCTGTCAGTTTTAACTCTTCAGTCAGCCGTTCGATGGTTCGGGTGGCTTGTTGTTCGGGAGTCGGTCGTTCACGGGGTCCTCTTTGTTGGGCACAGACAGTGATGGTCAAAAACATCAAGAAGGTTGTCGTAAAAAATAAAATTCTTTTCATACTTGTTTTTTTTTAGTTAATTCATTTCTCTGAAATAAATTTCATTTGTACCCGTATGACAAAGGGGACTGAAAAAGGTTTATTACCAGTAAGATAATTTAATGATTATTCCAATTCATTGCAAGTTGTTGAAAATAGATGACATCTTCCCAGTCGTTGCCTCTTTTCAGCCATTGTTTCCGGTAGCCTGTTCGGGTGAATCCCGTGGCGTCAAACAGTTTCAAACTGGCAATGTTACATGCCGGAACGCTGCTGTATACCTGGTTCAATCCCAGGGTTTCAAAGCAGTAATCCAGCATGAGTTTGATGGCAGAGCTGGCATAACCCTGTTTTCGGTTTTCCATATTGTGTATCATAATTCCCAGACCAGCCCGTTGGTGATAAGGATCAAAATCGTATAAGTCGATCAGTCCGACGGGGGCCATGGTATCTATTCGTACAATCATCAGGCGTAATTGTTTACTGGTATAGATGTCGACATGAGCATTCTCAATGTATTTTTTCAGCGTAAAGTGTGAAAATGGGGTTAGGGTATCACTTACATCCCAAAGATCCATGTCATTCTCCCATTTATAGAGATATTCCAAATCTTCCGGCTCTAAAGCCCGGATTAAAATGTTCTCATCCTGCATCATAAATTTTGTCGTTTATTTTATTGTTGATAGATTACACACATAATGTTCCCTGCTGCCAAGGGAAATTCCTTTCCTTACAAATATAGTTTTTTTGTACTGAATTGACTCGCTGAAATACATATTTTTATTGCTAATTGGAACGGTGGTTCGTTTTTTGACGGTTCTTTAAAAATCGGTTTTATATTTTCATTATTTTTGTTCAAATTATGTAGTTGAAAATAAGATGTTCGATTTGTTGTGTATTGTAGGGCCTACAGCCAGTGGAAAAACAAGTTTGGCAGTCCGTTTGGCAGCCGAACTGGGCGGAGAGATTCTCAGTGCCGATTCGCGTCAGGTATATCGAGGAATGGATATCGGGACCGGAAAGGATTTGGACGAGTATGTATGGAATGGTCGTAAGATTCCGTATCATTTGATTGATCTGGTCGATGCCGGTTATAAATACAATGTTTTCGAATATCAGCAGGATTTTCTGGCGGTGTGGAAAGATTGTAAAAAGCGGGGTGTTGTTCCGGTTCTGTGTGGTGGAAGCGGACTGTATGTCGAAGCTGTATTAAAAGGATATAAATTGTTGGCGGTTCCTGTCAATGAGGCTTTGCGTTCGTCGTTGGCGGGTTGTTCTTTGGCAGAGTTAGCTACTCGTTTGGCCACTTATAAAAAATTGCACAATACGACAGAGATTGATACTCCGAAGCGTGCGATTCGGGCCATTGAAATTGAGGAGTATTATCGCTCGCATCCCTATGAGGAAAAAGATTTTCCGTCTCTTCGGCCGTTGATTGTGGGAGTTGCGGTTAGTCGGGAGTTGCGGCGGGAAAAAATCACCCAGCGTTTGCATGCGCGTTTGCAAAATGGAATGGTGGAAGAGGTGGAACGGTTGTTGAAAAAAGGAATCCCTCCGGAAGATCTGATTTACTATGGTTTGGAGTATAAGTTTTTGACCTTGTATCTCACCGGTCGTCTGACTTATGAGGAAATGGTGGAGCAGCTGAATGTGGCAATTCATCAATTTGCCAAAAGACAAATGACCTGGTTCCGGAAAATGGAACGCTCAGGTATTCCCATTCACTGGGTAGCAAGTGATCGGCCGATGGAGGAAAAAGTGGAGATCATAAAAAAATGGTGGTTTACTCCTGATCGAGAAGAGCTTGTATGATATTTTCCGTGAGTACTTTTTTTTCTTCGGGGAAAGACGGTAAAGTCTGATTCAACTTCGCAATCTGTTCGGTTGTAAGATGGGGAATCAGATTTTCGATGACTGTGGAAGCTTCAAAAGCCAATTCGAAATGTTCGCTTTGTAAAAGTTCCAGAAAATGGTCCAGATAAGAAGAATAATCCAACGCAGATTCCCAGATAATACGAAGAAGGGCCTGCTTGAAAGGGTATTGGGAAGTTGTTTCCAATTTTTGAATGACAATTGCTTTAAAGGCGTTTTCTTTGATGTCTGCCAGTAAATTGATCATGATGGTACTGTTGTTCGGATCCTGGTTCTGTTCCAAGATATCCAACAGTTTGCCGGCAATAGAAAGATCTCCGTTTTCTTTGATGGTCTGAATGGCATCCTGTACTGCCTCCGGATCTCCACTATTTATTTTTTGTAATATTTCTTCCTGATTTTCCATAGTACCCTGTTTTGGACGCGAAGATAAAAAAAAGAGCGTATATACGCTCTTTTCTGTTATTTTTTCTCTTCGTTTTCTTTTGAACGGGGATGGTATTTGTTGATCGTATCTTTCAGGTAATGATCGTCCAAATGGGTATAGATTTCTGTGGTTAGAATGGATTCGTGTCCCAGCATGTCTTGAACAGCTCTCAGGTCAGCACCTCCGCTGACCAGATGTGATGCGAAAGAATGGCGGAAAGTATGGGGTGAAACATTCTTTTTAATTCCGGCCCGGTTGGCCAAGTGTTTGATGATATTGAATACCATCACTCTTGAGAGAGCAGTACCTCGTTTATTCAGGAATAGAATGTCTTCGTATCCTTTTTCGATTTCCAGATAATCCCGATATACTTTCATATATTGCTTGATTTCCTGTTTGGCATTTTTGCTGAGCGGAATCATACGTTCTTTGTTGCCTTTCCCTTCTATTTTTACGATTCCCTGGCGGAAATTGATATTGGATAACTTCAGGTTAATCAGTTCCGAAACCCGTAAACCGCAGGAATAGAGCATTTCGATGATTGCTTTGTTGCGTTGAGCCTCCGGTTTATACATTTCGACAGAGTTCAGCATGGCATCAATCTCCTCGGTTGTTAGGATACTCGGTAATTTGCGTCCGATTTTCGGTGCTTCGAGCAGTTTGGTCGGGTTGTTTTCCAATTGACCATCAAATACTAAGAATTTATAGAATGAGCGGATACTGGAGATGCATCTGGCTTGAGTTCGGTTGGTTACACCTACCTCATTTATATATAGTAAATAAGCTTTCAGATGGTCGTAAGATACTGCATCCGGTGTCATAACCTGGTGTTTTTCTGCACAGTATTTTGCTAATTTTCTGATATCGTTCAGATAGGCTTCAACTGAATTGGAAGAAAGTGATTTTTCTAAAATCAGGTAGGTTTTGTAACTTTCAATAGCATTATCCCAAGTCATTGTAGTAAAATTTATGTATATTAATAATTATTTTGATGTTTATGGTAGCACACACTTTTTTTTAATTCATGCCTAAAGATATAATTTTTTTTTGTATCCTAGTTTATATTTTTCAGAATTTAACTGAATATACTTTTCATAAAGAATGATGTAAAATATTTAATATGTTTATAATCAATGCTTTAATGTTGTTTTCGGAAAAATGAAAAATGCCCTCGAAAAAGCAAGAAAAATAACTATTTTTGTACAATAGATTAGTTATAAAGACAAGAAATCATGCAGATACTGATACTTAATGGTCCGAATCTGAATTTGTTGGGAGTTAGAGAACCGGAGATATATGGGAAAGAGACGTTCTGTGATTATTTTTATGAATTGCAGAAAAAATATCCGGATGTGGAATTATCTTATTATCAATCGAACATGGAAGGAGAATTGATTAACAAAATTCAGGAAGTCGGATTCAGTTATGATGGAATTATATTGAATGCGGGAGCTTATACTCATACCTCAATTGCTTTGGCAGATGCCATTGCGGCGGTGAGTACTCCCGTGATAGAAGTGCATATTTCCAATACTGCCCGGCGGGAAGCTTTCCGTCATGTTTCTTATTTGACGGCGGTTTGCCGGGGAGTGGTGATGGGATTTGGACTCAAATCCTATGAATTGGCTTTGCAGGCTTTTATGGATGAGAAATAATGAATACAAACGGAATTAATAAATTTTGCGGATGAAAAGGACAAAGATTGTTGCTACCATTTCGGATAAAAGATGTGATATCCCGTTTTTGAAAGAGTTGTATGAAGCGGGTATGAATGTCGTACGGTTGAATACGGCCCATCAGACTTTGGATGAAGCGATGAAAGTAATACGGCATGTTCGTGCCGTATCGGATCAGATCGCTTTATTGATTGATACCAAAGGTCCGGAGGTTCGTACTTGCGATATCGCGGAACCGCTCCGGGTAGAAAAAGGAGATTGTTTGTATGTGACTGGTGATAGGACCAGAAAGGCCGATGGTATATTGCATGTTTCCTATGAAAATTTTGTGCGGGATGTGCGGGTCGGTGATAAGATTTTGGTGGATGATGGGGAGGTGGAATTGGTAGTTGTCGAGCAAAAGGATAACTGTCTGAAATTGGAGGCATCCAATCCCGGTGTTATAAAAGACAAGAAAAGTATCAATGTTCCAGGGGTGAATATGCATCTCGAATCTTTGAGTGAAAAAGACCGAAAGTTTATTCAGTTTGCCATCGAAAATAATCTGGATTTCATTGCTCATTCTTTTGTCCGGAACAAACAGGATGTGTTGGATATTCAGCGGATTCTGGATGAACAAAACAGTCCGATAAAAATCATTGCGAAGATTGAAAATCAGGAAGGAGTCGATAATATCGATGAAATTCTGGATCACGTTTATGGGGTAATGGTGGCCCGGGGGGATTTGGCGATAGAGATTGATGCAGAAAAGATACCTTTGGTTCAGCGCCATATTGTGAACAAGTGCATTGAGAGTAAGAAACCTGTCATCATTGCGACTCAGATGTTGCATACGATGATCGATCATCCGCGTCCGACCCGGGCAGAAGTAAGCGATATCGCCAATGCCGTGTTTAGTGGTACAGATGCCATCATGCTGAGTGGAGAAACGGCTTATGGCGAATACCCTTTGGAAGCGGTGAAAGTGATGAGTCGGGTGGCAGAAGCCAATGAATCGGTTGTTCCTCCGGATGCGAATCGAAATCTGGTGCGTATCAATAATGAGATTACGGCGGCTTTGGCCCGGGTGGCAGTGAGAATGACGACCATGTTGCCGATCAAGGCGATTGTGGTGGATACGAATTCTGGGCGTACGGCGCGTTATTTGTCGGCTTTCAGAGGCGGTTTGCCGGTATATGCCCGTTGTTACAATGAGCGGGTGATGCGGGAACTGGCGTTGTCTTTTGGAGTCAGACCCTATTTTTCCGTAAAACCTCATTCTCGGGATGAATTTATGAGAGATATTCCCCAGGTGTTGTTACAGAATGGGTATCAACCCGAAGACCAGATTCTGGTGATTGGCGGTAGTTTTGGACATGTCCGGGGAGCATCGTTCCTGGAGGTATGCAAGATCAGCGATATAAAATGATAAAAGCTGTTTTTTTCGATATTGACGGGACTCTGGTCAGCTTTCGAACGCACGAGGTATCTGAAATGACCCGGAATGCGATCCGACAATTGCGGGAACGAGGAATGAAGGTGTTTATTGCAACGGGACGGCAGCTGCAGGTGATCAACAATTTGGGTGATTTGGAGTTTGATGGATATCTGACTTTGAATGGTAGTTGTTGTTACATGGGGCGGAATCAGGTGATTTATCGCAAGGTTATTCCGACTGAAACTCTGGCGCAATTGGTGAGATATCAGGAAGAGGAGGAGCGATTCCCCTGCATTTTCGTTCGGGAAAAAGATATGTTTATCAATTATAATAATGCGCGGACCCGGGAGGTATTTCAATTGTTGAATTTTCCGGAACCTCCTGTGCGGGATCTTCGGGAGATCATGCAGGATGAGGTGTTTCAGCTGATCGCCTTTTTCACTCGGGATCAGGAAGAACGTATCATGCAGTTTCTGCCTGGATGTGAGTCCACGCGTTGGAATCCGATGTTTACCGATATTGTTCCTGCTGGTGGAAACAAACGGGTGGGAATGGAAAAGATGTTGGAGCATCTGGGAATTGCCAGAGAAGAAACGATGGCTTTTGGGGACGGTGGCAATGACATTCCCATGCTGGCTTATGCCGGTATTGGTGTGGCGATGGGGAATGCATCCGAAGAGGTCAAAAAATATGCGGATTTTGTGACGCGTAGTGTCGATGAGGATGGCATTGTCTATGCATTGCAACACTATGGGATTGGATGAGAATATTTCTGTAACGGTCAGCCTGTTGGGATTATTCAGGCTGACCGTTACAGGCTTTTTCACTTTTCATGCTTTTGAGGTAAAGATTGTCGATGATACCGTCTGCAAGGCCGATAGTCGGAACAATGATGTTTCGGGCTTCTGTATAAGTCGCAATACAGAGAAAAATATCGGCGGCCTGGGTGATTACGTCTGCCCGGTCGGCTTTTAGATTAAACAGACGGATCCGTTCTTCTACGGTATGATTTTTCAGGGTATTGTTGAGTTGTTCCAGCTTTTCGACGGGGAAAAACGTTTTCTCTTTTGTCCTCAATTTCGCCAGGCGGAAAAGTTTGTTGATGTTCCCTCCGGACCCGATCATGGTGATGTCGGGATATTTGTTTTTGAATTCGGTTAAATCTTTCCGTAGACAGTCGTAAACCTCCGGGTTTACCTGTTTTTTGAGTAACCGAACAGTTCCGATGTTGTAAGAGCGGGAACTGATTAACTGTTCGTCGTGGATCAGACTGATTTCAGTGCTGCCACCTCCGACGTCTACAAAAATGTAGTTCGTGTTTTTTTTCAAAAGATATTCTGTCCGGTTTTCATATATCAGACGGGCTTCTTCCTCTCCGTTGATGATGTCGATGGAGAGACCGGATTTCTGGGCAATCATTCGGACGATCTCCTGGCCGTTGGCTGCGTCCCGGATGGCTGAGGTCGCACAAGCCCGAAAAGCGGAGACTTCATATATTTTTATCAGTTGCCGGTAGGCTTTCATTAAACGGAGTAGCTTTTTGGCCTTGTATTTCGGTATCTCTCCCTGTGTAAAAACCTCTTCTCCCAAGCGGAGCGGAACCCGAACAAGAAGTTCTTTGGTGAACAGATGATCCGAGATTGCCGGATCGATGCTTTTGATTAACAATCGGACCGCATTGGTACCGATATCGATGGCTGCATAATTGGTTTTACTCATAGGTTTTCTTGATAATATTGGTAAAGTGCTGTTTGTGACCGGAAGGAGGAATGATCTTTGTTTTCCCAGGGACGATTTTCTCCGCTTCCGTCGACAATCCTTCCTTGGGAAGAATCTTGCAGACCGAATGTGATGATTTGTTTGAATTCGTGTTGTAATTCCTTGTCATATACCGGAGCAAGTACTTCAATGCGGTGGTCAAGATTTCTGGGCATCCAGTCCGCCGAGCCGAGCAGACAAATATTGTCTCCTGCATTTTCGAAAATAAAGATACGGGAATGTTCCAGATAACGGTCGATGATTCCGTTGATGCGAATATTTTCACTGATGCCGGGAACTCCTGTGACGATGGAACAGTTGCCTCGCACGAGTAAATCTATTTTTACTCCGGCGGCAGATGCTTCATAAAGTTTTTGGATGAGTGTTTGATCTGTGATGTGATTGACTTTGCCTAAAATGCTGGCTGGTAGTTGTCGCTTCGCATTTTTGATTTCTTGTTCGATCAGGTGCAACAGTTTGGAACGCATGTCATTGGGAGATACCAGTAATTCCTTGAATTTGGCTGGTATGTAGGGCTTCTCGATGAAATCAAAAACGTTTCGGACCTCTTTCACGAGGGATTTTCGTGCGGTGAACAGCGTGATGTCTGTATATCGGGTTGCATTCCCTTCGTGAAAATTGCCGGTACTGATGCAGGCAATGTCTCCCTGTTTACTGGAGATGTGCAGCAGTTTGGCATGTATTTTTAAACCTTCTACTCCGAATACGACCTTGATCCCTGCATCTTGCATTTGTTTGGACCAGCTGATGTTGGAGGCTTCGTCGAAACGGGCCAACAATTCGATAACAACGGTGATTTTTTTCCCGTTTCTGGCTGCGGCGATCAGGGTCTGAATGACTTTTGAATTTTGGGCCACCCGATAGAGAGTCATTTTCAAGGCTTTTACCTGGGGGTCAATGGCCGCTTCTCGGAGTACCCGGAGGAAGGAAGAAAAACTATGATAGGGATAATGCAGAAAACGATCTTGGGTTCGGATGATTTGCAAAATACTGTTTTCTGCAGAGAAATCGCTTTTAAACAGAGGATTTTGGGGGAGATATTTCAACTCCGCTCGGTTACAGCCTGGAAATTTCATCAGGTCTTTGAGGTTGTGATATCTGCCGGCAGCAACCTGGGTATCCCAGCGATCCATGCATAACATGCGGGCAAGGTGACGCCGCATAACAGGAGGCATCATACTGTCATAAATCAATCGGATGGGTTCTCCGTTTTTTCTGCTTTTAACGCCTTTGGATATTTTTTGCATAATGCTGTTTCGGAGATCTGTATCGAGCTCCATTTCCGCATCTTTGGTGAATTTGAAGGTATAAGCCTCAAAATTGTCGTAATGCCGGCCGTTAAATATGAACGGCAGACAGAAGCGGACAATATCGTCAAGGAACATCAGGCATATTTGCTGATTCGCATCCGGCAGTCGGATGAAACGTCCGTATTCTTGTACGGGCAGTGCGATGAGGGCAAAATCTTTCTTTGGCTTATTATTGTTTTGCAAACAGACACTCAGATAAATGTTGTCGTCGGGCTGGTTTTCGAATTGCCGAAAAGAAGAAATAAAAAGCGGTGTGGTTGTCCCGATCAGATGATTCCGGTAGAATTCCTGAATAAAAGCTGCCTGTTCTGCATTGACTTCTTTTTCGTTCAGGAGAATGATTCCTTCCTGACGGAGTTCTGTGATGATGTTTTGAAAAGTTCTTTCGAATTGTGATGTATATAAGGTATTTAACCGGCTGATTTCTTTGAAGGTTTGGATGGCAATCTCTCTCTCTTGTTTAATGGTGCTGTCTTCATATTCGATGATTCTGTTCAGGGTGGCCACGCGAACTCTGTAAAATTCATCCAGGTTATTGGAATAAATTCCCAAAAAAGCCAGACGTTCAATCAGGGGAACACTGTTTTTTTCTGCTTCTGAAAGAATACGCCGATTAAAATACATCCAGCTAATATCTCTTTCTATGTAAGGAAACACGAATTTTTTCTTAGAAACTTTCATGAATGATGTTATTTAATTTATCAACGAAAGTATTTTAAATGTGTTTCATTTTTGTTGCGATCTTATTGCAAATTGGTTAATTGAAATATATTTTGATATTTTTGTTTTGTCATTTTATTTGCAGTATGGTTATACAAAAAGAATTTTCACTTCGGCCCCGGGGACGGGGATTTCATTTGGTGACAGATGAGATTTTGCAGAATTTACCCGAATTGCCTCGTACGGGCCTGTTGAATCTGTTCATTCAACATTCATCGGCTGCTTTGGCGATCAATGAGAATGCAGATCCGGATGTCCGAACGGATCTGGAGAGTATTTTCAACCGACTGGTCAAAGAGCGGGAAGCTTATTATCAGCATGTCTTGGAGGGGGACGATGATATGCCGGCTCATGCCAAAAGTGTGTTGACAGGTGTCAGTTTGACAATCCCGATTACAGCTGGACGTTTGAATCTGGGTATTTGGCAGGGCATTTATCTCTGTGAATTTCGACATGCCGGAGGTCCCCGGCGAATGGTCGCCACAGTGCTTGCCTGAAAATTTTGGACAAGCACTGTGACTCTTGATTATGAGGTCTGAACTAATTTCTTCTGATCCAGGCGTTTTACCACTTGGCCGTAAATGATCAGAGCGATGGCGGATACCATGGCAATGGCGGCAAAGTAGTACCAGATGTAGTGGGCCTGACTGCAAGCGGCTTGCCACTCGCTGTGGCTTTCGAATAGCGTTCTGTCCGGACAGTATTTACTCAGTAGAAAACCCGAAAGACCGAAACCTAAGATCGAGGAGAGGAAGGAATGCAGGTGACTGAATCCCAGGTAGAGTCCCTCTTCTCCTTTGGGGGCCTGCAGGGAGAAATATTCCAGAAAACGGGGAGAGATAAAGGTCTCTGCCAAGCCCTGGAAAACAATCCCTACGACCATCATGAAAGCAACCGGATGCATGGTCAAAATGGTGGATTCCGGGTTGAGCATATTGCCGGAAGCCATGCACAGGGCAGAAAGAGGCATGATAAACATTCCGACTGTCATGGAGGTCAGGGCGGTGCGCTTGCGCATCAGTTGAGTCACTAAATTGACACATAGTACGACAACCAATGGGTTGACGTTGGCATACCAAGAGGGGGAGGCTCCTTCACCGGCTAACCGGAGTACATATTTGGGCATGGTGGCATACAATTGGTGTTGAACCATCCAAAATCCAGTGATGATCAGGATGAGGATGATCAGACGGCCATTGGAACAGACTTTGAGCAGGGCATGCCAGATCTGTCGAAAGGTTTTGCCTTCGCCGCTGTGTTGGTTGCTTTTGTAGAAAAACCAGATGGCCAAAAGAGCCAGGAAGGTCATGCTGGCTGAGAAGTAGTTCAAGGTGATGAAACCTTCGTTTCCCAGGGCTTCTCGAAGCGGTTTTACGATGGTTTTGCCGGAAAAGGCTCCGATGTTGACCATTCCGTAAAAGATCGCAAATCCCTTGGCTCGTGTCGCTTCGGTGGTTTCTTTGGCGACGGTTCCGGAAATAACGCTTTTGATAAAAGCTCCTCCGATGACAATCAAGGCCATGATGGGAATAATGGCATAGCGTACACCGCTTTCGGTGAGTCCTTTGAAAACAGTGGTGTGCCCGTATTCGACCAGACCGGCACTTTCGAGCCAGGTGGGGAATAGAGCCAGACCGCCGTAGCCGATGGTTAAAAGGGTAAAGGCCAGTAGCATGGAATTTCGGAAACCGATTTTGTCAGCCAATGCTCCGGCGAAGGTTGGCAGCAGATAAAGGAAAGCGGAGAAAGTACCTGCGATAGTGGCCGCCTGAATGTCGTTGAAACCTAAAATACGGCTGAGATAAAGAGTGATAACGATGAATACGCCGTAATAGGCAGCACGTTCAAACAATTCCACGGTGTTCGCTACCCAGAATGCTTTACTGAACCTGATTTTTTCTTTGTTTTTTGCTGTCTTTGTCATTTTTTTTTGTTTTTATTTTTGCACGGGCAAAACTAACAAAATAAACCAGATTATTTTTCTTTTCATTATTTTTGTGGACATGAAAACTGAAAATATGCCGATAGAAAATCATCCTTGGCCGCCTTTTTTACCGAAAAATGCCCGGATTTTGATGTTGGGAAGTTTTCCTCCGAAGCCCATTCGTTGGAAGATGGAGTTTTACTATCCTAATTTTCAAAATGATATGTGGCGAATATTGGGTATGATATTTTTCCATGAAAAGGAATATTTTCTGACTGCGGACAAAAAATCATTTGATGAACAGCGGATCCGGTATTTTTTGGAGGAACGGGGAATTGCGGTGGCAGACATGGGAGCGGCCGTTATCCGACAAAAAGACAATGCATCCGATCAGTTTCTGAAAATCGTTCAGGCTATTGATTTGAACGGGATGCTGCAGCAATTGCCGTTTTGTGTGGCGGTGGTTACGACAGGACAAAAAGCAACAGAGACATTGTTGTTGCAGGTAGAGACCGGGCAACCTCCTTTGGGGGGATATTCTACTTTTACTTTGGGAGACCGGAAGGTGCGTTTGTATCGAATGCCCTCTTCCTCGCGTGCCTATCCGAAACCTTTGGAAGAAAAAGCGGCTGTATATCGACGGATGTTTGAGGAAATCGGTGGCTATTTTCAGTGATGATTGCAAATGAATGATTTATGGAAATTACATTTGAAGATGTCAGAGACAACGAGAGTATAAAATGTTATATCAGTCAGGCAGACAAGGCGTTGGCTGCTATGGGGTATACCGAGCATGCTTTTGCTCATGTGGTGAAAACGGCGGATACGGCGGAGAAGATCTTACTGACCCTGGGGTATCCGGAACGTCAGGCCGAATTGGCTAAAATTGCCGGTTATATGCACGATATCGGTAATGTGGTGAATCGAATCGATCATGCCCAAAGTGGTGCGATTTTAGCTTTCCGTTTGTTGGATAATATGGGGATGGAGGCCAATGAAATCGCGCAGGTGATCAGTGCTATCGGAAACCATGACGAAAGTACGGCAGCTGCCGTGAATCCCATTGCTGCGGCTTTGATTCTGGCAGACAAAACCGATGTCCGGAGGAGCCGGGTGCGTAACCGTGATTTTGCCAGTTTCGACATTCATGATCGGGTCAATTATGCAGTGGAGGAGTCGCGAATTTATTTTAATGAGGATCATTCCGCCATTGTTTTGGCACTGAAAATCGATACGACCATATCGGCGGTGATGGATTATTTTGAAATTTTCCTGGGACGTATGCTGTTGAGTCGAAAAGCGGCAGAATTTTTACATATCCGCTTTGAGTTGGTCATCAATGGTCAGCGCCTTTTGTAGGAGAAAGAGAATCAGATCTCTTTCTCTATCAGATAGACGTTGCGGTCGGTGGCTGAGCGGGATACCAGTTCTGCAACAAAACCTGCCAGGAACAGCTGAGTTCCCAGTATCATACATACCAATGAGATATAAAAATAGGGATTGTCGGTGACCAGACGGGCACTGATGCCATGGGAAAGGCAGATGAGTTTGTCGATACCGATCCAGCCGGCTGCACAAAAACCGATGATGAAGAGCAGGGTGCCGATGGCGCCGAACAGGTGCATGGGTTTTTTGGCAAAACGGGTGATGAACGTGATGGATAATAAATCCAGCATACCGTTTATAAAACGGTTGAGTCCGCCGAATTTAGTGACTCCGTATTTTCGGGCCCGGTGTTGTACCACTTTTTCTCCGATTTTGGTGAAGCCGGCCTGTTTGGCTAAAATCGGGATATAGCGATGCATTTCACCATATACTTCAATACTTTTTACTACCTTGTTTTTATAGGCTTTCAGGCCGCAGTTAAAATCATGCAGATGGATGCCGGAAAACTTTCGGGCGGTGGCGTTGAAAAGTTTGGTCGGTATGGTTTTGGATTTCGGATCGTATCTTTTCTTTTTCCAGCCGGATACCATATCATAGTCTTCTTCCATAATCATCCGATAAAGCGCCGGAATTTCATCGGGACTGTCCTGCATGTCGGCATCCATGGTGATAACCACATCGCCGTGTGCATTCTGGAAACCGCAGTGCAGGGCGGCGGATTTACCGTAATTCCGGCGAAATTTAATGGCATGAATGTAGGAATTGCGGGCAGCCAGGGATTCGATTACCTGCCAGGAACGATCGTTGCTTCCGTCATCAACCAGAATGATTTCGTACGTAAAGGAATGGGTGCTCATGACCCGTTCGATCCATTCGGTCAGTTCCGTTAAAGATTCATCTTCGTTGTATAAAGGTATGACGACTGATATATCCATGGCCTGTTATGTTTAAATGAGTTCGTGTTTTTTATTTTTCCGGAGTAATCCCGCCACAAAGAAAGAAAAAAGAATTCCGCTAAGTATTTTATTGAATATTTCTGCCATTGCGATGGTTGTGGGAGTTGTAAAGGCTTTCAACATGGAGATCATGTTATCGGCCAAAGCCGATCCCGCATATACCTCCCGGAAAGTGGTTTCAACGGAAAGCAGATAATTCTCCAGTAACTCAGGGTGATGGCGATACAAAAAGTATACGAAAATTCCATATACTACCGAGGCGACACTGAGCAGATAAATGCATGCCCCCAGGGCTTGTCCGTAAGAAAAATGTGTGGCCGACAATTCGTCGCGATATTTGCGTACACCAATAAAACTTCCGGCAATGGAAAGCAGCAGGATCACATTGTTGAGTTGAGGATTGAGGCTGACGCCCCGGCCTCCTTTGTAATAGGCATAGGCAACCGCTATAAAACTCAATCCGACGAATAGGCCGAAAAGCGAGTTCTGGGTAAAAAAACTATTTTTCTTTTGCGGTGTCATGAATGGTTCTTCTTATAATAAATCGGCCTGTTTTCGCAAATATATCTTTTCTCCTTCCGTTAATGGGCTATCTGCCGGCAGGTAGTTGAAACGACACAAATTCTTGAGACGTACCCCGTATTGCTGAGAGATACTGTACATGGTATCTCCTGCTTTTACCCGATGGAATTCATAACCTCTGGCGGCTTTGCTTTTTTTCTTTTTCAAATATACCAGCTGACCGGGATCCAAGGCGTCTTCTGTTTTATCGTTGTATTGCAGTAATTTACTCAGACGGATGCCATAATAGGAAGCTATTTTTTGGAAAGAATCCTCCGGTGTGGTGGCAATACAGAGAATGCCATTGCGCATTTCTTCCCGATTGCGATAATTGGTCTGACTGGAAGAAACAAGTGAGGTGGTTTTTTCTTCGATATCTTCATTGGCGATGACCGGTTTGTGTTTATCATAGGAGGAGAGCGGGTGATCGTATTTGTAAAGTTCTTCTTCTTCTATGATTTTGATGAGCATGTCAGCGTATTGAGGGTTGGTAGCATAACCTGCAGCTTTTAATCCTTTGGCCCAGGCTTTATAATCTGTGCATGGAAGATCGAATAAACCGGCATACCGGGGACGGCTGAGCAGGAATTCGCTGTGATCGATCCAGGATTGTTCGATGGTTTTATATTTTCGAAAACATTCGTTTTTTTCATCGTCGTCCATCGTGTAGGTATCACCTGTCCACGTTTCATGGCATTTGATTCCGAAATGGTTGTTGGCATTGACTGCAAGTTCCGATTCTCCGCACCCGGATTCGAGAATGCCTTGTGCCAGTGTAATGCTGGCCGGTATACCGGTACGTTCCATTTCTCGGATGGCGATGTGTTTGTATTTACGGATGAATTCTTTGCGCTTGTCTGCCAGTAGGGTGATTGCCGGTAGTAGCAAACTGATCAATAGCCAGATTTTCAAATGTCTTTTCATAATACTCACCAATGCTCTTTAAAAATTTTATTGTAAGTGATAATTTCTGATTTTAGAATTTTCTGTTTGTAATTATTCTGTATCTTCGGGGGAGTAAAAATAGTAAAAAAATCGTGATGGAGAAAAGAGAACTAAAAATTGATTATCGGGTCTATCGAAATTCTTTTCCTCCCGGCTATGAGCAATTGTGTGAAAAGGCCCGGATAGCTGCCGGTAAGGCTTATTGTGTCTATTCCGGTTTGGCGGTTGGAGCTGCCGTTTTACTGGAGAACGGAGAGATTGTATGGGGGAATAATCAGGAGAATGTGGCCTATCCCAGTGGACTCTGTGCCGAGCGGACCGCTTTGTTTTATGCAAGTGCTACCTGTCCGGAGTCTACCGTGAAGGCTTTGGCGATAGCGGCCTGTTGCGATGGGAAACCGCGAAAGGAATTTATTTCTCCTTGTGGAGCCTGCCGGCAGGTTATGGCGGAAATAGTCAAACGTCACCACCGGGATTTCGATGTCATTATGATTGGGGAAGAAGAGACCATTTGCGTGAAGGCCTCTTTGTTGTTGCCTTTTGATTTTGAATTTTAATCTGTGTGGAGGCAATATTGCCTGTTTAAATATATGATCTTTGGGGGAAAAACGATTTTATGGGGGGATAGCTGGAAAGTCTTAATTTTATAAACAGAGAAAGTATGAAGTATGTTTATTTATGGATGCTTGTGCTGGCGTTGGGGGTGGGTGGATGTGCGACGAATGGAAAGCCGGGAAAATTCGAAGTCGGCGACAAGACATTTTTATTGAATGGTGAACCTTTTACGGTCAAGGCGGCAGAGTTGCATTATACCCGTATTCCGAAAGAATATTGGGAACATCGGATCGAGATGTGCAAGGCATTGGGTATGAATACGATCTGTCTATATGTTTTTTGGAATATTCATGAACAGCAGGAAGGACAGTTCGATTTTTCCGGACAGAATGATATTGCAGCGTTTTGCCGATTGGCCCAAAAACACGGCATGTGGGTGATTGTGCGACCGGGACCTTACGTCTGTGCGGAGTGGGAAATGGGGGGATTGCCCTGGTGGTTGCTGAAAAAGCAGGATATGGCTGTCCGGACACTGGATCCTTATTTTATGGAACGCACGGAAATCTTTATGCAGGAAGTGGGAAGACAGCTGGCTGATTTACAGATCACTCGAGGCGGGAATATCATTATGGTACAGGTGGAAAATGAGTATGGCTCTTACGGGATTGATAAGCCCTATGTCGCAGCGATCCGGGATTTGGTCCGGAAAGCGGGATTTACAGAGATACCTTTGTTTCAGTGCGATTGGAGTAGTAATTTTACGAACAATGCTTTGGAAGATCTGTTGTGGACTGTAAATTTCGGTACTGGAGCCAATATCGAGAATGAATTTAAGAAGTTGAAGGAGCTGCGGCCCCACACGCCGCTGATGTGCAGTGAATTCTGGAGCGGTTGGTTCGATCACTGGGGACGGCAGCATGAAACACGTCCGGCCCAGGAGATGGTACAAGGCATAAAGGATATGCTTGACCGGAACATTTCTTTTAGTTTGTATATGACTCATGGTGGAACGACTTTCGGACATTGGGGGGGAGCGAATTGTCCGGCTTATTCAGCCATGTGCAGTTCCTATGATTACGATGCCCCGATCAGTGAAGCCGGTTGGGCAACGGAAAAATATTTTCTGTTGCGGGATTTATTGAAACAGTATCTCCCGGCCGGGGAATCGTTGCCGGAAGTGCCGGATGCAATGCCGGTCATTGAGATTCCGGAGATCGGTTTTTCACGGGTGGCTCCGCTTTTCGGAAATCTCCCGGAAGCCGTACCAACAGAAGAGGTGAAACCGATGGAACAGTTTGATCAGGGGTGGGGAAGTATACTATACCGGACTCATTTGCCTGTTGCGGTAGAAGCAGGAGATACATTGAAAATAACGGAGGTGCATGATTGGGCGCAGGTTTTTGCGGATGGTAAACTGCTGGCCAGGCTGGACCGTCGGCTGGATGAAAATACCGTTATCTTGCCTGCTTTAGACAAAAATACCCGCTTGGATATATTGGTTGAGGCCATGGGACGGGTAAATTTCGATAAGACGATTCATGATCGGAAGGGAATTACCGAAAAGGTGGAAATTGTAGGAGAAAAAGAGGCCTGTTCTTTGAAGAATTGGGAAGTGTACTGTTTTCCGGTCGACTATGACTTTGTGGCTGCGAAAGACTATCGGGCAGGAGAAGCCGTGAATGGTCCGGCTTATTATCGGGCGACATTTACTTTGGACAAAACGGGCGATACCTTTTTGGATATGAGCAGTTGGGGAAAAGGAATGGTTTGGGTCAATGGACACGCCATGGGACGTTTCTGGGAAATCGGTCCCCAGCAAACACTTTATATGCCCGGATGTTGGTTGAAAGAGGGGGAAAATGAAATTATCGTATTGGATTTGAAAGGACCGGCCAGGGCTGCCATAAAAGGTATAAAAGAACCGATTTTAAATGACTTAAGGAAGACTGTTTCCGAAACTCATCGGAAAGAAGGGGAGCGATTGACCCTGGAAGAGTTACCGGTTGCGTGGGAAGGTGTTTTTGTTCCTGGTAATGGTTGGCAGGAGGTGAAATTTGAAAAATCAGTGAGGGGACAATATTTTTGTTTGGAAGCCTTATCGGCACAAGACGATAAAAATGTAACGGCAATTGCAGAATGGGAAATTCTGGGAGCTGATGGAAAGCCTGTTCCGAGAGAAAAATGGAGAATTCGTTATGCCGATAGTGAAGAAACACGGAGCGGCAATCATACGGCTGATAAGATTTTTGATTTGCAGGAATCCACTTTTTGGATGACAGTGGACAATGTTTCTCATCCCCATTCCTTGGTCATCGATTTGGGGGATTCATATGCGATTTCCGGTTTCCGTTACTTGCCCCGGGTTGAAAAAGAATATCCCGGCATGATCAAAGAGTACCGGATTTATATCCGCCCGACCGATTTTAACTATGAATAGAAAATTGAAGGCCTCCCCGCCGGGGGAGGCACTTCATTGTTTGACACTTTTTTATATAGAAGTGGGGAGAGTGTCTGAAATTATTTCAGATTTCCCAAATCGACTTCGATGGCTGCCGGATAGATTCGTTCCGGATCGAAAAAGGTGGCGCAGCTGTTTGCCATGTGTGCGATGGACGGGGTCACTTTTCCTTTGAATACCTGTTTGCCGTTCACGGTTAGCGTAATTTTTTTGTTTAGATCGACCAGTTCCGGGCAGAGATAAATGATGACCTTGCCTTGG
This sequence comes from uncultured Odoribacter sp., assembly GCA_944321165.1. Classification (GTDB taxonomy): domain Bacteria; phylum Bacteroidota; class Bacteroidia; order Bacteroidales; family Marinifilaceae; genus Odoribacter. The sequence continues at coordinate 8,398 of CALUKE010000024.1, read as the reverse complement.
GTGGCCGGTTGGTAACTTTTTTCAAATTTAAGTTCAATGCCCCATCTCGGATCTTTTTCTGTGCATGTATAGGTCACGAGATCCGCTTTTAAGGTGATGTTGTTTCCTTGGATCGCTAATTCATAATAGGTCCGGGATTTCTCATCGGGGTTGGAACGTTCCTTTACGGCTAAATTGTAGAATCCCTTGCGATAAAGTCCGTCCATTTCAAAATTCTCCCAATTGACATATTTGGGATAAGGGTTGCGGGTGTATTGTTTTAACCAGGGGGTGGTTACCGAATAGTCAATGAAATGACCGTGATCTGGGATCAATTCGATGTGGTGGATGAACTCATTCGGGTGTAATTTCTGCATTTCTTCGAATGCTGTTTTTGTATATCCGGTCAATTTATTCCGGTAGAATCCGGCATCATCAGCTCCGGTGCGGAGAGAGAAGGCCATGTTACGGCAATTTTCAACCGGTGCGTTTTTCAATGGTTCTCCTCCAGCCATGGGACCTGCTCCTGCCAGGTAGTCTGCATAAAAGGAGGCCAGACGTTGACTGCCGTATCCACCTTCGGATATACCGAATATGTAAATCCGATTCGGATTGATTTGGCCGGAAGCCAATGCTAAGCGTAACAGTTTTTCCCAGGCAAACTGTTTGGATTTTTGCCACCAGCGATAGTAGTTACCCATGTTCGGGATTTGAGGTATAAAATAGGCTGACGGAGCATCGTCGAATTTGCTGCAGAGTTGGAAACCTGTTGCCCATTCACTTTTCTTTTCGCCGGAACCGTGTAAATACAGGTAAAGCGGATAACCTTCCGAAGAGGGAACCTCACCTTTGCTGCCCCAATAGTAAGGCATGATGGCATTGGGTTCCAAATTGCTTGGCAGTTGCCATTCTCCGGATTTTTTCTCAGCTAGCGGACGAAGTTCGATCAGTGGTTCTTCTTGGAAACGATGGTTTGCTTCTACCCAGGCTTCCCAAACCAATGCCTGTTGTTGTTGGATGTCGGATAATGAAAATGAGGAGGTTGCTGTATAGCTTTCTGCTTTACCAGACAGATAATCGAGGAAAAAGCGGATCAGTTTTTCTTTTTCCGAATTGTTTTCTGTTTGTGTACTTTTCTTTGAAGAAGACGCTTCGTTTACTTCTGCAGAACAATGAATTTGTAAAATTAAAAAAGAAAATAAAATCGTCAGTTTTAATAGGCGAATGGATGTATTCATGCTGTTATTTTTAAGTTTATAATGTATTCCGGAAAAGCTCTCGGACTGCCTGGGATATAAATAAATGAGGGTAACCGATTGTGTGTTACCCTCATTTATTTAATAATGAATCTTATTTTATCACTTTTAATTTTTTTCCGATCTTGATAAAGGCGGCAATGGCACGATCCAGTTGTTCGCGCGTGTGTGCTGCAGACAGTTGAATTCGGATTCGGGCTTGTCCTTTGGGTACAACCGGATAATAGAAACCGGTAACATAAATGTTTTCCTTCTGCAATTCTGCGGCAAATTGTTGAGACAGTACAGCATCATATAACATCAGGGCTGCGATGGCTGATTCTGACGGTTTGATATCAAAACCGGCTTCTTTCAATTTTCCCCGGAAATATTCAGCATTGCTCATGACTTTGTCGCGCAGTTCGGTGCTTTCCATCAACATGTCGAACACTGCGATAGATGCTCCGCAAATGGCCGGTGACAATGAATTGGAGAACAGATAAGGTCTGGAACGCTGGCGTAACATTTCGATGATCTCTTTTTTACCGGTTGTGTAACCACCCATGGCGCCACCCAAGGCCTTGCCTAAAGTTCCGGTGAAAATATCGATCCGGTCCATTACTCCATTGTATTCGGCGGAACCACGTCCTGTTTTTCCGATGAAACCTGCTGCATGGCTGTCGTCAACCATTACCAGGGCATTGTATTTTTCGGCCAGATCACAAATTTCTTTCAGACGGGCAATGTCGCCGTCCATGGAGAATACTCCATCGGTAACGATGATGCGGAAACGCTGTGCCTGAGATATTTTGAGCTGCTCTTCCAGATCTTCCATGTTTGCATGTTTGTATCTGTAGCGAACGGCTTTGCATAGACGAACACCGTCAATGATAGAAGCATGGTTCAATTCGTCGGAAATGATAGCATCTTCCTGGCTGAAAAGCGGTTCGAAAACACCTCCGTTAGCATCAAAACAAGCCGCATATAATATGGTATCCTCTGTCCCGAAGAATTTGGAAATTTTAGCTTCCAGCTCTTTGTGAATGTCTTGGGTTCCGCAGATAAAACGAACTGAAGACATACCATATCCGCGTGCATCTAAAGCTTTTTTAGCACCTTCGATCACTTTGGGATGGGAAGAAAGACCTAAATAGTTGTTTGCACAAAAATTTAAAACAGTTTCTCCTGTGGTTAATTTGATTTCTGCATCCTGAGGTGTAGCAATCAGACGTTCGGCTTTATATAAACCGGCATCTTTTATTGACTGTATTTCAGCCTTTAAAAAATCTTGAAATTTACCGTACATAGTAGTAAAGATTATTTGTATAAACGGAACAAATGTAGAAATATTTCATGAATAATGATAGGATTCAGGCTTAAGTTTTTTTTTGTTTGTTCAACAGAATATCAGCAACGCTCCGCTCCTTTGAATTTTTATTCAATGGAAATGCTTGAAAGTAGCGGTGAATTTCGTATTCTTGCCCCTAATAAATATTGATTTTGATTTCCAGATGGATTTATTTTTTTCTGTTTAATCTATGCTAATGTCAATGTATGAAAAAATATTCGTCAGAGGAAATAATTGTGGCTTTACAGAAGAAAGATCAGGAAGTCTTTCGATTTCTTTTTGAAGAATATTTCGGAGTACTCGTACAATTTGCAGAGTATTTTTTGTTGGAAAGAGAAGCGGCAGAAAATGTTATTCAGGATTGTTTTTTAAAACTCTGGGAAAAAAAGGATTTTTCCCATATCAGTAATTTTAAGTCTTATCTTTTTACTTTAGTAAAAAATATCTGTTTAAATAAGATCAAGCATTTACAGTTGGAGGATAAGCATCGGACGTGGTTGCTTGAAGCATATATGTATGCAGAATTGCCTGATAATGAATATGACGAAGTTCTGATTGCGCGGGTTTATCGAGTCGTTAATGAATTACCGGAGCAAACCCGTCAGATTTTTATGGCTTGTGTTGTTGATGGAAAAACTTATAAGGAGGTTGCCGAGGAATATGGAATTACGGTCAATACGGTCAATACCTATATAAAGCGTGCTTATAAATACTTGAGAGGTCAGTTGGGTAGTTCTGTTCTCTTCTTTTTCCTGTTTTCTGAAAAATGCACGAAAATTTTTTAAAATAAAATAATTTTTTGTCACTGTGTTGGGGAGTTCGGTTGTCTATATTATCGACATTCGGAAGAATTGGATATATGGATAGAGAATTATTAATAAAATCTTTGAGGGGAACCTTGGATGAAAAGGAAGAGGTTTTGTTGAAACAGTGGCTGGAGGTTTCGGATGAGCATCGAAGCTATTACATCGCTTTGCAGAAAATGGGCAGACAGAAAAGGAAAATTCCGGTGACTTCTGCCGATGTGGAGCGAAATTATCAGCGATTTTTGTTTCAGAATAGGAAGCGGGATTTTAAACGTCGGATATATCGGATGTGTAAAATTGCTGCGGTGATCCTTTTATTGCTTGTTCCTGTTTATTGGGGGTACGATCGCTTACAGGAGGAGGTTGTCGAGCCTTCTTTCGCTGAGGTGCCTGAGACTGCCAGAGCTATTTTGCGTGTCGGTAATCGGGATACTTTTTTGATTCAGGGAGAAGCGGTGAAACAGTTGGAAAGACAGGGGGGAATCATTTTGCAACAGCAGGAGGATATTGTAAATTATTTGGTCATCAAAGATTCCCTGATTGCTGAACCGGAATGGCATGTATTGGAGATACCCCACGGTGCAGAGTTTCAATTGGAACTGGAGGATCATTCAAAGGTTTGGGTAAATGCCGAAACCAGTTTACAGTATTTGGTTCCTTTCTCTGAAAAAGAACGTCGGGTGAGGTTGTCGGGTGAAGCTTATTTTCAGATTGCCAAGTCAGAGATCCCTTTTATTGTTGAATTTGGTGGCAATGAGATAAAGGTGTTGGGTACTGAATTCGATGTGAAGGCTTACGAGGATGATGGTATGGCATTGGCGACTTTGGTTCAAGGTCAGATCGCCCTGAAGGTGGCGGGAGATTCCTGTGTGCTGCATCCGGGCGAGCAGGCTCGGATTTACGATCGAAAAATGGAAATCGTAAACGTGGATGTGGCGAAACATATAGCCTGGAAAGATGGTGTGCTGGCTTTTGAAGATGAACCCCTGGAAAATATTATGATGGAATTGATGCGGTGGTATGATATTGAAATTTTTTATGAAAGCAATGCGTTAAAAACGATTCGCTTTACGGGATATATAAATCGTTACGAGGATGTCTCTGTTTTGTTGAAAAAAACGATATTAAAATAGGAATTAGTTAGAAATAAGCTACTTATGAGCTTTTCTCAAAGAGCGAGGTAATGAATTGGCAACAGTCACAAATTCTGCGATATGCGGTAAATTTCTGTCAAACAACTCTTGTCTTGCCCACAAAGATAGTGAAAAAGCAACCAAATTCTATTACCGTTTCCCGTATTTCTTTTCAAATAATTCCGTATTTTTCTCTCCCCATGCAATCATAGCATCGATGATGGGGATAAGCGTCATCCCCAACGGAGTGATGGCATACTCCGAACGAGGAGGCAGTTCAGGGTAGATGGTCTTCGATACGAGCCCGTCCTCCACCAGTTCTTTCAGTTGCAGGTCAAGCACGCGGGGCGTGGCTTCGGGAAATATCTTGTGCAGTTCGCTGGGACGCAGGGCACGGTGGCGCAGTTCGTCCAGAATGCAGGACTTCCACTTGGAATCAATCAGGCTCATGGTCAACCGCAGGGGGCAGTCCAAATCTACGGGTATCTTTCTTTCGTACATGGTTTTATCTTTATTGAATGTTACACCTGCAAAGGTAAGGATAATATATCGTAACGGGGATATACCGAATAATTTTTCAGTATCTGAATAATTTTTCGGTACTTGTGCAGGCAGGAGGAATCACCTACCTTTGCAACATCAAAACAAGATAATCAATTAAACATTAGCATCATGAGAGCAAATATCGAAGAGTACAAGGCAGTGGAAGCCGCTGCCATGAAGTTTGTGAAGAGTGTGGCAGAAGGCAACAGCAAGTATGCCCGCGAGTTGTTTATTGACGAAGCCGTCCTGTTCGGTTACCTCGACGGGAAGCTGGAGCACGGCAGCATCGAGCAGTTCTACCGCAATGTGGACACCGTGGGCGCAGGAGATGACTTCAAGGCACGCATTGACGTGGTGGACGTGGAAGAAACCCTCGCCGTGGTGCGCGTGCTGGAGGAGAAATGGGGAGGCCGCATCGACTTCACCGACTACCTGCTGCTGATGAAAATGGACGGCGAGTGGCGGTGCGTGGCAAAGGCATATAATCAGAATTCCGATACCATTCAAAAGTAAGGAGGAAGCATCATGAAGATAACAGTCATTACGGGCAGTCCACGCAAGCATGGCAACAGCTTTGCCCTAACGGACGCATTTATCAGGGAAGCGGAGAAACTCGGCCACACGGTGCAACGCTTTGATGCCGCACTGATGAAGATAGGCGGTTGCCGTGCCTGCCAGACCTGCTTCAAGACGGGCAAGGCCTGTTCATTCGACGATGATTTCAACCTTATCGCACCTGCCATCATGGAAGCCGATGCTGTTGTATTCACCATGCCGACCTATTGGTATTCCATCCCGGCACAGATAAAGGGTGTGATTGACCGCCTGTTTTCATTCGTGGTAGGCGGCAAGGACATCGCCGGAAAGAAGTGCGGACTGATAGCTTGCTGCGAAGAAGATGACGTGACGGTAATGGACGGCATCCGTAAGCCGCTGGAGCGTTCTGCCGCCCTGTTGAAATGGAACATGGCAGGCGAAGTGCTTATTACCGGTGTATTGAACGAAGGTGACATCAACAAGACAGACGGCTGCAAGCAAGCGGCTGAACTGGCGCATAAATTCTGAACGTATGAAGGTATTGTTGATTAACGGCAGCCCGAATCAAACGGGCTGCACCTATACCGCCTTGCACGAAGTGGAAACCACCTTGCAGGCAAACGGCATTGAGACGGAATTGCTGTATTTAGGCAAGAAGCCCATAGCAGGCTGCATCGCCTGCGGAGCCTGCATGAAGACAGGACATTGCTTCCGCGATGACCTCGTGCAAGAGATACAGAAGCGGCTGGATGAATTTGATGCCATCGTCATTGGCTCGCCAGTTTATTACAGCGCACCCACGGGGCAACTCATTTCGTTTCTGAACCGCCTGTTCTTCTCTACGGAAAATCGCATGGCAGGCAAACTCGGTGCATCAGTCGTATCGTGCCGCCGTGGTGGAGCCTCTGCCACCTTCGAGCAGCTGAACCAGTATTTCACTATTGCGAATATGCCTATTGTAGCATCGCAATACTGGAACTCGGTACACGGCTTCACGCCCGACGATGTGCGCAAGGACAAGGAAGGCTTACAGACCATGCGCGTCTTGGGGCAAAACATGGCATGGCTGCTGAAGTGTATCGAAAGTGGACGGAAGAACGGCATTCGCAAGCCGGAATATGAACCGAGAATGCGGACGCACTTCATTCAAGACAAATATGAATAACCAAACTTAACAAGAAAACTTATAGATTTTTGAGTAGAGGATGTTTCCTGTCTGATTTTGAATTTGACCAACGGGAGGATAGCAAGCGTTTTGGTCTGCCCAAAACACAAACTTGCTACCCTCCCATTGGCATCGTCTATAATCCCAAGCCTTTTGTTCTCCTAATGGATGAGAATAGCTTGTCGAACTGCTCCTTGAACCATTCGCCAATCAGTTGCCCGTTGATGGCAAGTGCGAGTTTCGCTTTGTCTTTCGGGTCTTTCACCACTTGGAAGCCCGCCCTTTCGGTCGTGAACTTCCGCTTGTGCTCTTCCGAATAGAGTTCGCCCTCGTAGAACAATGGTTTGCCACTAATGAGCGTGGCGGTCTGCCGCTCGTTAAAGCCGACTTTAAGGCAGAACTTTTCCATGTACACCAATTCTTGGAACAGCGGAAACCACTTCTTGGCTTTTTGGATGATGGATTTCAGAAATGACACTTCCTTTTGGTGTTCCGCTTCCTTGTCCGACAATTCCCTGCGGTGCTTGGATTGCAGTTCCATAAGCTGCCGTTGATGTTCCTCCTGCTGCCGCTGCATTTGCCGTTGCAACAGTTCGATGCTTTCGTCACGGGCGGCAACCTCACCTTGCAGGGTGCGGTTGTCGGCTTCCAGCTCTTTCAGCTTTCCGCTGCCCAAAAGAGAACCGACCTTTGCCACGAGTGCCGTTTTCGCCTCGGTCTTGGTGGCTTCCAGCTTCTCCGACTTGATTTCTTTTCGCACTTCGTCAAGCTGTCGTTCTGCCTGCCGCTGTTCGGTTTGTAGTTGTTGCACGTTGGCTTCAAGCTCTCCCGTCTGCCGTTTCAGGTCACGGTAGTATTGGGCGGTGGTGGTGTGCCGTGCCTCTGAACCCCGTATGCCACGCTGCAAGCCGTATTTCGCCATTGCTTTTGCGTAACTGTCATGATAGGCTACCAATTTCTCACGTGTCAGCAGGTCATCGGCACACAGACGGACGGCATTGGCTTTCTTGCGGTAGGTACGTTTGCCTTCCGCCTGCTTCTTCCTCGCTTTCCTGCGCTCGCCCGTTACTATCGGTACGACCGTGGCGTGGATGTGCGGTGTGTGCTCGTCCATGTGCAGCACTGCCGATACGGTGTTCTCCTTTCCGAACGTGCGGTGCAGCCATTGCAGGTTGTCGTCGCACCATTCGTTTAGCCTGCCCTCGTCCTGCACTCTTATCATGTCCTCGTGCGTGCCTGAAAGCACGATGCGGATTGCCCGTACTTGGTCGGGTGTTACCTTTCGTTTGATGTCTGCCGTGCGGATGCGGTGGCTTATCGCCTTGGTGCGGTCTGCCACGCCGTCGGGGAACTCCACCAGCTCACGGTTGAGGTGGGTGCGTGTCGGGTCGGCGTTCTTTGGCATGGTCTTGCGTTCGATGTGGTCGGATGCGCCCGTGTCAGCCGCCCCTTTCGCCTTGTTGATTTGGATGCTTATGTATCCCATGTTCGTTTCTTATTTTTTTAGGTTTTACAAACTTGTTTGTCAGTGTCCGTCCGCCTGTGGTCGTGCCGCACGGGGCAAACGGGGGTGTCCAGAGGGGTGTAACCCCGTTGGCTCATTAGGGTGTTTTTAGCATGAGCGAAGCGGTGCGTGAAGAAAACGCCCTAAT
>CALUKE010000023.1 GCA_944321165.1 uncultured Odoribacter sp. | reverse complement strand
CGGGTGCAAAGATAATATCTTATTTATTCCTTCTCCAAATTTTTTTGCCTATTTTTTCTATATAAAATGAAAAAAAATTACAAGACATTGATTCACAGTATCAAAAATTCTCAAATAACATCTGAAAATTAAAAAGTTTTAGAAAGCTACAGAAAAGACAGTACGAATTCAAGTCTATTGTTCCATCATATCTCATACAGTCTTGCTGCAATCGTTCAACATGATATGAAACTTGCGTATATAAGATACTTCTGATTCTGAGTATTTATTTTCAGACAAATCGTATCTTGTGAATCTATTCAGCGAATCTAAACTTAATTATTTCAAAGGTCAAAGCGGTCCAGATAGAGCAAATTTATTTGCTTACTATCAATTTTCCGCATGGTACACTCAACACATGATGCATTATCTCTTTTTTTGCTTTCCTGTTCTGCTCTATATTCAATGATATCTCCCAGCACCCATATCTGGGTTCCATCCCCTTCGGATATTTTGTGTGAAGTCTCTTTATCCAAACCGATCTTTTCCCGGAAGCAAAGGACAGGGTAATCACAGCCCGACGTTTCTCCGATAAAACGGTTATCACCTATATCTCCCCAACATAACAAAACCGCCTCTTTTCAAAAATAATATTTTGAACAAAGAAATTTCAAAACCAAAGAGAATCCATTATATTTGCCAAATATAATTAAAGCAGAAAAAATGGCACAGACACCATCTATACCGAAAGGAACCAGAGATTATTCACCGGAAATCATGGTGAAACGCAACTATATATTTGATACGATCAAAAGTGTTTTTAAACTATACGGTTATATGCCTTTGGAAACTCCAGCGATGGAGAACTTGTCCACTTTAATGGGCAAATATGGAGAGGAAGGCGACAAACTGCTGTTCAAAATCCTGAATTCAGGAGATTTTATCGGAAACATCCCCGATCAGGAACTACTAGAAAAGAATAGTATAAAACTCACCAATAAGATTTCAGAGAAAGGATTACGTTATGATCTGACCGTACCTTTCGCTCGCTTTGTCGTACAACATCAGAATGAATTAACCTTTCCTTTCAAGCGTTACCAAATCCAGCCGGTTTGGCGGGCAGACCGACCACAGAAAGGACGTTACCGGGAATTCTATCAGTGTGATGTAGATGTGGTCGGGAGCGATTCGCTCTTGCACGAAGTGGAATTGATTCAGATGGTTGACGAAGTATACCGTCGTCTGAAAATCAATGTGCGTTTATTAATCAACAACCGGAAAATACTGGCAGGAATCGCAGAAATCATCGGTTATCCGAACCAACTGACAGATATTACTGTAGCCATTGATAAAATGGAAAAAATCGGTCTCGAAAATGTCAATGCAGAATTGCAAGAAAAAGGTATTTCCGAAGATGCGATCGTCAAATTGCAACCGATTTTAAACTTGGATGGTAGTAATGATGAAAAGCTGAAAAAACTCAAGACTATTTTACAAGATAGCCCGATCGGTTTAAAAGGTGTCGAAGAACTATCCATTGTATTCGATTATCTGAAAGAGCTGAGCATCCGGACCGAAATCAAACTGGACCTCACCCTGGCCCGTGGTTTGAGTTATTACACCGGAGCCATTTTTGAAGTAAAAGCTTTAGATGCTCAGATCGGAAGTATCACGGGTGGTGGCCGTTATGATGATCTCACCGGTATATTCGGTTTAAAAAACATGTCGGGAGTTGGTATCTCTTTTGGTGCCGACCGCATCTTCGACGTCATGAACCAACTGGATCTATTTCCCAAAGACAATGCCACTACGACACAAGTCCTGTTCGTCAATTTCGGTCCACAGGAAGAAAAATACTGTCTACCTCTGTTACAGCAATTGCGGGCTGCCGGTATTAATGCAGAGATATATCCCGAAGCAGCCAAAATGAAAAAACAAATGGGCTATGCAGATAAAAAAGGCATTCCATTTGTAGCTCTCGTCGGAGAAAACGAGATACAATCGGGTCAGATTACTTTGAAACACATGCTCAGCGGAGAACAGAGTACAATCACCATCAACGAATTGATTCATCAATTAAAATAAGAAAGATGCAAATATATAGGAAGGAAGAGCGACCGTTAAAAAGTCATGGTTACGATTCCAGGTGTCCATGATAAATGATGAAAGCAAGCAAGTACGGTTTGCTGCAATGTGAGTAGAATTCATTTTATACGGACCATTTATTTTATTTATCATGATACATTATATTTCACCTGCTCCGCTAACGTTTGAAGTTATTGACCGCATTCTAAAAAAGAATTACAAATTAGCTCTTTCGGAAGAAAGCAAAAAACGCATCAACGACTGTAAAGCTTACCTAGATCACAAAATTGAAACCTCGGCCAAACCGCTTTATGGTATTACCACAGGTTTCGGATCATTATGCAAAATCAGTATTTCCAAAGAAGATTTAAGTCAATTGCAAGCCAATCTGGTTATGTCGCATGCCTGCAGTATCGGAGAACCGATTCATCAGGACATCATTCGTTTGATGCTGCTGTTAAAAGCTCATGCGCTTTCCCTGGGCAAATCCGGCGTCCAGTTAGCCACCGTAGAACGCATCATTGAAATGTTCAATCATCAGGTACTTCCGGTTGTCCGTGAACTGGGTTCTTTAGGAGCTTCCGGCGATTTGGCTCCTTTAGCCAACCTATTCCTGCCACTGATCAATGAAGGTGAAGTGTGGTACAAAGGCAAAATCTGTTCGGCCAAAGAGATCAATGCAAAATTCGGCTGGGAACCGATTGCCTTGGGAGCCAAAGAAGGTTTGGCATTGCTCAACGGAACACAATTTATGAGTTCACATGCGGTATATGCTTTACTGAAAGCTTTCAAGATCGTCAAATATGCCGATATCATCGGAGCCTTATCCTTAGAAGCTTACGACGGCCGCATCGATCCCTTCCTGCCGCAGATTCAGGAAGCCCGTCCTCATCCAGGACAAATCGAAACAGCCCGTAACATCCGGACCATCCTGGAAGGTTCCGAATTCCAACAGAAAAAGAAAACCCATGTGCAAGATCCCTACTCTTTCCGTTGTATGCCTCAAGTACATGGAGCCAGCAAAGACAGCATCATGTATGTCGCGTCTGTTGTTAAACGGGAAATCAATTCAGTAACAGACAATCCAACTATTTTCATGGAAGACGACCTGATTATTTCCGGTGGAAATTTCCATGGTCAACCATTAGCTCTAGCGATGGATTTCCTGAGTATTGCCTTGGCAGAATTAGGAAGTATATCGGAACGGCGTACTTACCGTCTGATATCAGGCGACAGAGGGCACATTCCGGAATTTCTGGTAGCCAATCCCGGTCTGAATTCCGGCTTCATGATTCCGCAATATGCAGCCGCAGCCATCGTCAGCAAGAACAAACAGCTCTGTACTCCTTGTTCCGTTGATTCCATTCCTTCTTCCAATGAGCAGGAAGACCACGTAAGCATGGGAGGAAACGCAGCCACCAAAACAGTAAAAGTAGCAGAAAATGTCGAACGCATTCTGGCCATTGAATTAATGAATGCTGCTCAGGCCATTGACTTGCAACGCCCCACAAAAACTTCTCCTTACCTGGAAAAATTCCTGCAGGAATTCCGAAGCGTTGTTCCATTCAATGAGCAGGACAGAGTTATGTATAAAGATATCGACGCTGCCACTGAATTTTTAAAATACGGAGATTTCAAAAAATAACAGAAAAATCGACAACATCCGGTAGAAGCCTTCACTTAATCAGTGGGCATACCGGATGTTTTTTTATTTTTTCCAACAATATTCATTCCCGATTTTTCCGGAGGTAACGAGTCAAACCCTTTTCCAATAAGAAAAGCACGATAAAAACTCCGACTAAAATTACAATCCGCAAACAGACTCCGGAATACAACGAAAAAGTAAAATACTTTATATCAATCATCATCACACTTAGCAAAATCAGAAGAACATCCAGATACATCAGTCCCCGGATCAGTTTCAATCTTTTACTCTTCACTATTTTACTTTTAGTTTCCATATCGCAATAAAGATAATAATCCTTCTACAAAAGACAAAATTTTTCTTTTCTCAGCATAAATTATTTTATAAATTTATGGAATTTCCATTCATAGAGCATCATAATAATGTCATATCTAAAATTAAAAACATATGAAACTAAGTAAAATTTTAAGCGGATTTTTAGTCTTTTTCTGGACCTCGGTTTACGCCCAGACCCAGGATTCTTTAATTCTTTATTACCATACCTATCCACAGGAAGCCATACAAAAAGCCGATTCTCTGTATCGAGAAGCCATAAAAAACGGCAATACGCTCTTACAACTCAAATCGTTCATACTGAAAAGCACTTTCACGACAGTAAAACAACCAGACCTGCTCCCTGATTTGATCCAACAAGGAGAAAACTATCTTTCAGAAGAAAATGATCCGGTTAGTAAAGCCTTACTACATTCTTACTGTGCACAACTATATCTACAATACTATCAATCACACAAATACGAAATTCATCAGCGAAGCAACATCGCGAATTACATACCGGAAAAGATTGAAAGCTGGAGTGAAAATATCTTTACAGACACCATCCGTAGTCATCTTCAGGCTTCCTGTCTGCCGGCAGATCACTTACAACAGGCGGAATTAAGTTCTTTTCAAGAAATACTTACGCCTCTTTCCGCAGCAGATTCCTTACACCCGACCTTGTACGATTTTATCTGCTACCGGGCCATTCAAATACTCTCAGAAATTCATACTTTCTACAAAGAATATTCTGTGTCTGCCTCTCTTTATGCTCCCGCAACAACATTTACCACAACCCCATTACCAGCGGATCTACCAAAAGAAACAATTGAAATCCTACAAATCTGGCAAAATCTGCTCCGATACAGATTATCAACCCCGAACCGACCAGCCCTCCTACAAACAGAGCTGGACCGGCTGAAATTTGTCCAAAAGCTTTCTGTATCCACAACACAGGACAGTCTTTTCCTGCATGCCCTGCAACACTTAAAACAAGAATATCAAAATACCCCCTTTGTTATTGAAGTAATCGCCCAGGAAGCCCAGGCAGAGAAGCAGATATTATCCAGGATGAGCTACCAGACCCCAGAAAACCGGGCAGCGTTACTGGCACAAAAAGAAAAAATTGTCCATCTCTGCGAAACAGGAATTGCACTATATCCAAACTATAAACGAATCAATCTTTTGCATTCCCTGATACAAGACATGCGTTCTCCCAATCTTTCCCTCCAATTTCCGGCAGTAATTTTCCCGGGAGACAGCATTTCAATTAAACTCAGCTATCAAAATGTAGATAACGCCACTTTACAAATAGAGCAAATGGATTCAGATCTGGCCATTTATGACTATCTGAAAATCCCATATAGTGTACAGTCATCACACCCAATCTACCATGAAAACTACGCACTACAGCCTTCTCTAATTAAGCAGGACACTTTGATTCAGCTGATCTTTCCCCAGACAGGACTCTATCGGATTCTACTATACAACCGAGACAGCAAAGACAGTTTGTCAGAAACATTGATTGTCACTCGTTTATTCAGTCAAGATTATAATTATGCCCGACAGCACTTTTTTACGGTCTGTGACTGGAAAAACGGCCGTCCCATAGCCGATGCCCAAATACGGATCTATAAAAGGACCCATCCCGGTTACAAACTATTAGATACTCTGTCAACCGATGCACATGGCATGGCATTTCTCAACGAGAAGGAATCCACAAGTAGTTTCTTCTATCAGGTGATTCACCCGGACAGTCCCAATAATCCATTCATCAATTCATACAGTAAAAACGATGTTCCCCTACTCTCTCAACAAACGACGGCCCTCATCACTGACCGAAAAGTTTATCGACCGGGGCAAACAGTTTACTACAAAGGATATTGCTGGCAGGCAACAATCGACACACTTTGTCCTCTAAAAAAGAAAAAATATCAAGTCCATTTCAAAGATCCGAACAACCGAGAAATTGCAAATCAGGAAGTTTATTCCAATTCATTCGGGACTTTTAGCGGCAGTTTTGAAATTCCTTCTGAGAGTCTCAATGGTCAATTCACACTCACGACCTCTTATGGAAGAACCAGTATTGAAATCGCTTCCTACAAACGGCCTGAATTTGAAATCCAATTTAAAGAAATTCCCAAATATCATGCTGGTGATATCGTTCGCCTGACAGGACAAGTAGTCAGTTACTCCGGAGTAAAAATAGCCCATGCCAAAATTCAATTCGAAGTATCGAAAGTTCCCTTTATCCGTAGTTTCAACCAACAGGCTTCTATACAAGGAGTAACCTACAGTGATACTGACGGACATTTTGAAATTACTTTTCAATCGGACTCCTTGTATCCCGAACATCAGTTTTCCTATCTTTATCAAGTTCATATTCAAATAACAGACAAGAAAGGAGAAAACCAGGAACATCAAACTTTTGTACCAGTTTACTCCCAGGATTTTTCCATCGAACTTCAAATACCGCAACAAGTCAACAAATTGCAACGCACAGCGTTTCATTTATCCTTCTGGCCGGAACTTTCCGATTCATTGCCGCGATCAATTCACTATACCATTTATAAATTGGTTACTCCAAAACAATTACAGTCCAACCATATATTGAAAGATACCCTTTTAGAAAAAATAGTGTTGCAAGGAGAGTTATCTTGCGTTTCACGAGATTCCATTTTTCCAGATCTATCGCAATGTCCTTCAGGAATTTACCTGTTTTCAGCTCAAAGTAAGCAAAAAAAGAAAGAACAGATTTTCTATCTGTATTCCCCACAAGACCATTGTCCTCCTTATCCGACCTATTGCTGGATCATCAAAGAAAAAACCCGGTGTCGTCCGGGAGAAAGTGCCCGTATTCTTTTCGGTACATCTGTCCAGAATGCCTATGTCCGATATGATATTTACAATTCCGATCGATTGATTAAACGAGTCTACACCATACTCTCTAATAAAATCATTCCGATCGAAATTCCTTATCAGACAGATTTTGGGGATCAGATCTGCGTGCATGTCAGCTACGTAAAGGATCAAAATTTCATTTCTGAATTCATTCCGATCGAACGAATAAAAGACGATCAAAAACTAATCATTGAAATGCAAACTTTCAGGAACCATCTTTCACCCAATCAATCAGAAAACTGGAAGATTCGGGTAACCGACACGCAAAAACATCCGGTAAAAGCAGAATTGTTGGCCATGATGTACGATGCTTCTCTGGACCAGATAGCTCCGTACGAACCGGATATTTTTCCAAATACTGTACAGTCCTCGAATCCTCTCATATGGTACCCGTACTATGATTACCAACAACAGAAGTGGATTCAGCTGTCCAAAATATTTTTCCATCAACCACATTATCCGATTCCCGCTCTTGATTTTTGTCAATTGGAAACCTATACTTTTCCTTACAAAGAAAGAGTTATGTATAGTGTCGCCACCGCTCAAGACCAAGTATTCGCACAAGAAAATGGCAGGAAATCCGCCGGTGGTATAGCACCGAAAGTCGCTAATTTTCCAAGCACAACCGATTTATCTTCATTCAGCTACCGAAAGAATTTTCAGGAAACAGCCTTCTTTTACCCGCAACTACAAACAGATACGAACGGTTTTGCCGAGATAGGTTTTACCATTCCAGAAGCAACCACCCAGTGGAAATTCATCGTACTGGCAACAACTTCACAATTACAAAAAGGAAGATTATGCCAACATATCATCACCAGCAAATCACTTCTGGTTCGTCCTCAACTTCCCCGTTTCTTACGAGCAGGAGACGAAACGGAAATCCGGATAACGGTCAGCAATCTATCTACTGATTTTCAGGAAGGTAAACTCAACTTTGAACTTTTTATCCCCGAAAAAGAAGCAATTGTCTTCCGAGAAGAACAAAAAGTCCAAATAGAAGCACAAGAAAGCAAGACGTACTGTTTCCGGTTTATCGTACCGGATGACAAACCTGTACTTGCATGCCGAATGGTTGCCCGAACAGATCTTCACAGCGACGGCGAACAACATCTGCTGCCAGTTCTTCCGAAAGAAAGATTGGTGACCTATAGTACTCCGATATTTTCTCACCAAAGCGGATACCATAGTTACTCACTGGAAAAATTCGACACTTCCAAAGCCAATAAGCGACTCACCCTCGAATTGAGTGCCAATCCGCTCTGGTATGCAGTCATGGCCATTCCCCCCTTACAAAACCCACAACAGGAAAATAGTACAACATTATCTGCAGCTTATTACGTCAACCGCATTCTTCAGGGGCTTATTCAAGCCAATCCACAATTGAGTGAAGTCATTCGAAAATGGGCTTTTACTTCATCGGATAGTACTTTCTTATCCCGACTTGAACAAAATCAGGAATTAAAATCGATTTTATTGGATGCCACCCCCTGGGTCTTAGAGGCACAATCGGAAAAAGAGCAAATACAAACTCTTCGGAAACTATTCGATATCAATCGATTGAATTATTTGCAACAAACTATTCTCCAGAAACTAGAAGCACTGCAAACCCCTAATGGAGCCTGGAGTTGGTTCGAAGGAATGCCATCCAGCCAATATTTAACAGAGGAAATACTCATTTTGATGGCCAAAGCACAGGAAAAAAGCCTCTATCCGGCAGATCCCCGAGAACAGACGATGCAGCAGAAAGCCCTTCGTTATCTGGACCAAATTGTCCAACAGGATTTTCAAAAAAACATCCCCCAACATATACAATATCATTCCATACGTTACCTCTATATTCGCAGTTTTCACCAAGATATCCCGTTGGGAGATGCCCGACAAGCTCATCAACATTTCATGTCTCTACTAAAAGAACAATGGTTCCAATTTTCATTATACGAAAAGGCTCTAGCAGCTGTCACCTTACATCGTTATGGCTTTCAAGATGAAGCTATAGCCATTTTAAAATCACTTCGTCAATATGCCATCAACGATCCGGAACAGGGTATGTATTGGTCTAAGAGACAGTTCAGCAACGACAAGCACTCCGAGATCCAAACACATGTAGCTCTGATGGACGCATTCTCCGAAGTGGAAGGAAACAGTTCTGATATCGAACAGATGCAACTATGGCTACTCCGACAAAAACAGACCCAATCCTGGGGCAATACCCCCTCTACGGTGGATGCCATCCATGCCCTTCTGATTAACAAAGAGAATCAGTTAAATTCACCAGAACCACTAAAAATACAACTGGGCAAACAAACATTCACTCTTCCGACAGAAACATCGCCATTGGGATACTTGAAAAAAAGTTACGAAGGCGACGAAATCCGCGCCAACATGCAGACTGTACGGATCACCCAAACAAACAACGCCCCGATTTGGGGCGGTTTATACCTCCAACGTATGGAAAAACTTCAACAGATAACAGATCAAAAAGGAGAAATAACCATCCGCAAACAACTCTTTGTAGAAAAAACAAATGCAAAAGGAGAAAATAAACTGCACCCTATTGAACAGGAAAACCTAAAAGTTGGTGATAAAATCATCATTCGCTTGACATTGAACCTGCAACGAGATATGGATTTTCTCCATTTGCAGGATTCTCGAGCAGCCTGCTTTGAACCGCTCCACTCCCTGTCCGGCAATCAATGGAAATTCGGAACCGTTTATTATCAGGAAACCAAAGATGCCGTAACCAATTTCTTTTTCAATTCCTTGTCCAAAGGAACTTATGTATTGGAATATCCTGTCTGGATCCAACAACAAGGCATTTATCAGGATGGCATTGCAACTTTCCAAAGTATTTACACACCGGAATGTATTGCCAACAGTAAGGCCATACGAATAGAAATAAAATAATCCAAATAAACAAGACCGATTCAAGATAGGAGAAAATGAATCGGTCTCGTTCTGTTTAATTTACTTTAGACAAATAGTCCTCAACAAAAGCTCTAAGTTTTTCCCCTCGTAACTGTTTTCCTAAAATACGGTTATTTTCATCCAAGATAAAAATAGCCGGAACTGCATCGACATTGTATTTTTTCACCACCTCACTTTTCCAACCTTTCAAATCTGAAAGATGAATCCACGACAAACCGTCTTTTTTAATCGCCTCTACCCATTTATCCTTTTTTTCATCCAAAGAGACACTGATAATTGCCAAGCCCTTATCTTTATAATCATTGTACAATTTTACCATATTGGGATTTTCCAAGCGACACGGTCCACACCAAGATGCCCAAAAATCGATAATCTTCAATTTTCCTTTTACATCATACATTTTTACGACTTCACCATCCGGGGTCTGCAAAGAAAAATCCGGAGCACTAGCCCCCGCAGTGATATTTTCCAACAACTGAATACGAGCGACAAAAGTCTGAGCAAATTGTGTTTGACGAGCTTTCTCGGACAATTTTTCATAGCGCTGTTTCAAAGCCTCCAAATTCAAATTTTCAATACCCATGGCCTGGATATAAACGCTAAACAGATTATCCCGATTTTTTTCGATAATTTCCTCCAATTCAGCTTGTACATCTGCCCGGTATTTTTCCAATTTTTTCTTCAATTCACTAGAAGTTTTAAAACGTTTCTGGGCATTCGCCTTTTCCATTTCACTTTTTAAACGTCCGAGTTCTCCATTTGCCTCTGCCACAATACGCTGATAAGTGTTTAATTCATTTTGCAAATACCCACCTTTGATCGTGCTGGGTTTTGATTTCCACAGTTCCATTTCGTAAGGAGCATCCGAATCCAAAAGGAAGACAAAACCACCCTCATAACCAGCCACTCTTAGCATTGCAACTTGAGCTTCTTCCAATTCTCCTTCAAAATGAAATTCCCCGTTCACAATAGCGGTTTGTGCCAGAGTATCTACCCTTGCGAAACGATTTAAAATTAAAACCATCGTTCCCTCCTTCAATTCCGGAGTTTTCCCGTCTATAATAAACTTACGTTTTTCTGCCTGGGTAGAACCCAGGACAAAAAAAGACAATAATAATACAATTAACTTTTTCATAAATTCTTTGCTACACCAATATTTGCAAAAACAATGTCTTGAATTGGACCGAACCCTGTATAAACATGACTCTCGGATACATCTCCTGCGATATTCAGATACAATTCATGTACTTCACCGGTTCCATCTGAATTGTTAACCACAATTGCCAAACGATTATTCGGCTCCATCACTCCAAAATAATCTGCATTTGCATTGGTTCTACTAGTTCTAAATTTCAGCTTTGAAATCTCACCGCCCGCATCGTACAATAAATTTTCTTCCCCATTGATCATATTATAGCTATAAACAGCACTTCCTCCCCGAGTAAAAAAGAACTGGTCCGCATAAGCGACAGAGGTCATAATCTGAGAATCTTCATCCAAATGGAAATTCGCAGGAAGTTGTTCCTTTTCCAAAGCAATAAAGGAAGAAGTTCCTTTTACATTAAACCCTAAGCGGTACACAGTATACACACCATTCTTCTCCCCCAAAAACATGGCTCCTTCACTAGAGAGTTCACTATTTCCCTGACCGATATAAAGCAACTTTTGGTTTTCCCACTCGCCATCTTCAAATATATCGTGTTCTTCATCTTCCCGTAATAATTTCAATTTATTATTTGTATCATACGCAGCATCACCCGGATGCAGTGTAGGTATATTATACGGAATTTGCGGCAACACTAAGTAATAAAACTGATGTTCCTGCTCATTCCATATAATCACATAATGGTTAGAAGCGATATACACTTTATCAGCCACATAATTTTTAGTCGCATCCTCCGTTTTTACGGTAAAATAAAAGCCATTCCCCCGAGACCAAAAACATTTTCCATTCTCACCGACCAAAATTGTCGATGCCTCTATCTCATCATCCACGGCATAAGCCAGACGGGGTCTTCCGATTCCGGAGGGCATCATTTGCTCATAATTTTTATAAGCAAGCAATGAAAATGGATACAGTTGAGTCAAACTATCCGCCTGGATAACAACCAAGCGTTCAAATTCAAAATTCACATAATCTTTCGTATCCGTTGTTGCATAACATAATCCGACAGCATTTTGAAAGCGCCGTACTCCCCAAATACTTTCATAAGCATCGTAAGTAACGCTTGGCACATCATCCGGTGTATTGATACCCTCAATCACACCCAATTTACGGTCTCCCGGCTCACCGTGCAATACAAACCAACTTGTTAAATAAGGCACCTCTGTCATCATAGAGAATTGCCGATATAATTCAATTCCCGTCGAATGGTCGATCAATCTAAACAGTGGACGATAATTAGTTTTCGTTCTTGGAGGATAAGCCAAGGTCAGTTCTTTCTCAAAAATCGTATCCAAAACAGATTTCCCGTCTTTTTCCGTTGTAAGAATCCATTGATACTCCAAATTATTTTCATTCGACAGTTTCGACTGTTCGACTGTCGGAGTATAAGTCACAAAAAGTGTATCCAAAGCCGGCTGTTTATAAACATACTCGTATGTGTTTTCATTGATAACGGGTTCCGGAGAGAATGACACTGAAACAAGATCATTTATCTCCTTATAATCATAATTACCTTTGTCTTCATAACAGCCGAACATAATGAATGCAAGGATTCCCAATATATATTCTTTCCTTCTCATTGTTTCTATTTTTTATGAATAAAATTAGCTTCTCTACAACACCGGATTTATTCCGGGAATGTAAATGGCAATGGATTATCCGGATGTGATTGGTTATATGCATTATAAATGGATTTTATAAAAGGCATCACTGAAGGCCAATAAGTCCATTCAGACCATACTCCAGATCCCAGATAAGTAATAATAAAATCTCTCTTCGCATCGGAATACTCTCCCAAATAAACACTGGCACTTTCATACCAGGCAGGAATAGTATTAACCGGGAATTCAAAATCTTTAGGTGTTTCCGGATGCTCATCATTGTATTTTGCCAATTCATCCCGTAAAAACTGATTATACTGACTCCAATCAGTATTGGGAGAATATAACATATGCAATACGCTAACCATAAAAGCATATTTTTCTTCTGAAAATTCCCCCAAATAATCAACACTCCAATTGTCCGGTTGCGCATAAGTATCAGAAATGTATAATTCATATATACTTTTCTCTTCCACCCCTATGTCAAAAATGGCATCCTTACTTTCCACATCAAAAGTAATACCGACTCCATAACGACCTCTTGCTTCCGGACGGATCAATACCACCTGTATCGTATCCTTCAACTGGTCTGCCCGAAAAGTATAAGTTGGTTGAAATTCTACCGTTGCCATGGGAAGAGTATCCAACTCTACCAAAGGAACCGTTCTCAATCTAAATTCTCTGTCAGCATTACCTTCCCAACCGATCAAGGATAAATTCAATGATATCGTATCCCTACGCAAAGAATCACCCAAATAATAATTTTCCAGCATTCCCCAATCATTATATACACTGATATACTGTTCGGCGAAATTATAGCTCAAAGACATTTGCGCACTTGTATAATCAAATTGTATGCAATCTTTTTTCAAATCATATTCTACAATATCTTCTTTCTGGCATCCAAACAAGACTAAAAAGAAGCCTATACAAACATATTTATACATAACAATTTCTTTTATCACATCAAACATATAAACGACTATTCCATGGTTCCAAATTCTATTTCATCATCCGGAATCGGGAAGGTGTAGTAAAGCATTTCATCCACCGGACAGCGATAAAATGTTTTATAATTATGTCTTTTCAAGAAATAAAAAAACTGTCCTTCTGCAAAGAAATCTTTCTGATACTCTTTCAACAATATTTCTCTTCTTACCTCATCGGTATATGCCGCGTTATATTCTATATCATAGGAACGAGAAATTCCACGAGTATTGCGTACTTCATTAATATATCCGACACTTTCTTCCAAAGAAACGCACTCGGCCAGAATATAATACATTTCAGACAACCGGATCAGCGGAATATTTTCATCATAAAAAGATGATTCTCCTAAATATTTTCTACACATATTCTGGTTATCAGCAACGATAAATCCATATCCACTACGGAAGCGAATATCATTGATACCACAAGTTGTAGCTTCAAAAACCGTATTCCGATTATCAGAAGTTATCCAATACTGCCCATTTTCAAAAGGCATGGCGGTCCGCCAATACGTATTCAACTTTTCCGACATATTATCCATGGATAAACCAAAAAGAGTTTCATCATGAAAGGCGACATCCGTACGATTGTCCCGCACCAGAGTCAGTCCACAATCGTTTATTACCTCTCTGGCATAGCGTGCGGCCTGTGTTTTATTGCCCATCCAAAGATACACCCGGGCCATCAAAGCCTTCACTGCATATTTATTCATCCGGTAATTTCGTTCGGCAACAAAAATATTGGAATAATCATAATCATAATTCATCCCATCGTCCTTTAACAGTTCTTCTGCTGCATACAAATCGTCCAATATTTTATGAGCCAATTCATTTGCAGCCATCGGCGGCACTTGATCCGCATTAAACTTGTCACGATAGGGAACAGCCCTTGCTGTTGAATCCTCCGTATAGATCGGCCCCCACATTCTTAACAAATCAAAATACAAAAAGGCTCTCAATCCCAACGCTTCCCCTTTCATCAATTCCCAATAGCCTTACCATCCACCTGCTCCTTTTTCTCTTCCTGATTTTGTCCCACAGCCCATAACGCCATGGCAACGAATACTCCTGTTAAAAACAATTTGTTCATAAATTAATTTTTTAATAATACATAGTTATTTATTTTATATACAAACGATTTTCTTCCATTCGACAGTCCAAAGAGGAACTCAAGAACAAACGTTCTACAAATTCACTTAAAGGCTCTTCTTTATTTATAACACCAGTAAAAATCACTTCTCTTGAACTCTGTGACTCAAAAATAATCTCCACATCATACCAACGTTGCAAAACTTTGGCTACTTTACCCAGGGTTTGTCCTTTAAATACATATTGTCCATTTTTCCAGGCGATATAATCATTCACATTCACAGCATGCAATTGAACCTCTTTATTGGGGAGATCAAAATACAACTGTTTGCTCGGCAGCAATTGGTAAATTGCATCATTGACATAAGCAGCAACTTTTCCCCGAACCAAGGTCACTGTCACAAAATCTTCATCCTGATAAGCACTCACATTAAATGCTGTCCCTAACACTTTCACTTTTAAATCATCCGTAACTACATAAAAAGGACGCAAAGAATCTTGAGCAACTTCCAGATAAATCTCACCACTGGCGTAAACAGTACGTTCCCCAGGCCCAAAAGCAACCGGATATTTTAAAGTCGACTGGGCATTCATCCAAACCTTGGTTCCATCAGACAAGGTAAAATGATAATCACACTGTGCCGGTGTACTTAATACATGGTATACCAAATCAACCGTTTGTGTCGGATCTCCGGAATAAATCAATGCAGCCTCTTGTTTTCCCGAAACAGTGATTCCCTTCAGGGCATTCAAAGCAGAATTATCTTTATCAACAACCATTTCTCGCCCGTCCTCCAAAGTCAATACCGGTTGATACGAAGAGAACTGTTCCAATGTCTCTGCATAAGAAGGAGGCATCACCACCTCCTCTCCGCTATGATAAAACCACCACACCACCCCGGCAAGTAAAAGCGGTAAAGCAAACAAAGCGGCATATTTAAAAACAGAAAATCGTCTGCGAAATTTTTTATCCTCCCGTTGCTTTTTTACCATCATAAAACGTAAAAAGGCCTTTTCTGAAGAAGAATCAACATATACTCGCCGTTGTTCAGACAGATTGATTTCAGAACATATTTCTGTAAACAATCGGCGATGCTGATCTGATTCCGCCAACCATCCCTCTAAACGCAAACGTTCATCATCAGACAACTCGTCCAATAAAGATTTCACAATTAAATCTGAAATATCGAATAACTCTCTCTCTTTTGTAACCATTTTCTACGAATTAAAGTAAAGATACCCCTCTCCTTCAAAAGTCTCACTCATAATCTTCTTTTATAAAAACACTCAAACGTTTTAAAAGGGGGGGATAGAAATGAAAAAAAAATTAAGAACAATATTTTAAAGAATCATTAAAAAAAATGCCAAGTTATTCTATAACTTTACAGCTGAAAAATTAACAGTAAAGTGGAACAAAACGACTTATTATCTTTAATTTCTCAAAAACACAATGATGCATTCCGCTATTTATACAAAAATTATTATATTGCTTTAAAGGCGGTTGCAAATTATTACACCAAAAATGAAGATATATCGGAAGATTTGGTGCAAGATGTTTTCATTTCATTATTGGATTGCAAAACCCGTTTTTCAACGATAAATGATCTTAAATATTTTCTTTATGCAGCTCTTAAAAACAAATGTTTAAACCATCTACGCAATCAGAAAGTCAGAAATAAATATCAGGAACATCTGCTTTCCTCGCCGGATGAGACAGACAACTATTGGGAACACGTATTAAAAGAAGATGTTTATGCCAGCCTATACACAGCCATTCAAACTCTTTCACCACAATGCCGTCAAGTGATGCAACTCTCCTTGGAAGGTAAAAAACTGACAGAAATTGCATCCCAGCTTCATATTTCCTTAGACACAGTCAAAGAATATCGCAGCGACAGCAAGAAAAAACTCCTCAGATTATTAAAAAAGCAGGACATCGCCCTGCTTATTCAATGGTTGTGGATCTGATTGGTCTATTCCTCTATCACCAAGCGGAAACCTGAACCGTGAACATTTTCAATCTTGATCTTTTCGTCGTCTTTAAAATATTTCCTCAATTTAGTGACATATACATCCATACTCCGTGCCGTAAAATAATCATTGGTACCCCAAATCTCAGTCAATGCTTTCTCCCGAGGTAATAATCCATCTTTATGATGATATAACAATTCCAGCAGACGCGCTTCCTTGGGAGTCAACTTAACCTGCTCATCATTTTTGGTAATAATACGTAATTCAGTATTAAATTCATATTCGCCAATTGTAATGAATTTAGGCTTCGGTTCTGCTTCTTCATGCTTACTACGACTCAAAATAGCTTTAATCTTCAATATCAACACCTCAGAATCAAAAGGTTTAACGATATAATCATCGGCCCCGATTTCATATCCCTGTTTCATATCTTCTTTCATGCTTTTGGCCGTAATATATACAAAAGGGACATTGGCATCCACCTCTCGAATTTTCCGTCCCAAAGTAAAACCATCCATTTCCGGCATCATCACATCCAACAGACAAATATCGAATTTTTCTTTTCGGAAAACATCGATTCCTTCATTTCCATTTACACACAAAGTAACCTCATAATCAGACAGTTCCAAATATGATTTCAATACCGAACCAAAACAAGGATCATCTTCTACTAACAATATTTTTTGTGCCATATGCCTAATTTTTATTCTTTTTTAAACTCTATTTCAACCAAAGTTCCTTTATTTTTTTTCGAAGTCAAACGAACGATTCCGCCATGCAATTCAACAATCGATTTCACATAACTCAATCCCAAACCGAAGCCTTTTACATTGTGCACATTGCCACTGGGGACCCGATAAAAACGCTTAAAAACTTTTTTCTGGGCATCCTTTGAAATTCCAATACCATGGTCCTGCACTCCAATTATATACGCATTATTCCGTTCCTGAGTATATACCAATATATCCGGTTTATCCGCCGAATATTTTATAGCATTATCAATCAAATTACAAACCGCATTCATCATATGTACCTCATCTACATATCGTACAAAATGTTCTGTTTCAAAATGACATTTCAAAGTTCCTCCGGCATTCTGCACAATCAGCATAAAATGTTCTACCGCCTCTCTGACCATTTCATTCATATCCACTTCCGTCTTGTTCATCTGAAATTCTTTACGATCCAGTTTCGCCTGTTGCAAAATCCGTTCAACATACTTGTTCATCCGGTCGTTTTCTTTCTTAATCATCATATTGAATTTCAGAATCTGTTCTCGATCATTCAGTACTTTTTCCTTTGTAATGGCAGATGTCGCCAAAGAGATAGTAGCGATCGGTGTCTTGAACTCATGAGTCATATTATTGATGAAATCATTCTTGATCACAGATAATTTCTGTTGGCGCATAATGATCACAATCGTTACGATAAAAACAAACATCAACCCAAAAATACAAAATCCGGAAGCTAAAAACAACCACCCCATATTCTCGAGCAAAACCGGTTGTACAGATTCAAAACGAACCCCCAAGTAATACCCTTTCTTGACCAGATCCTGTTGAAACAACTCCACATAATGAAAATTATGAGTTTCTCCGGACTGCACCCGATTTAACAAGTCCTGTTTTGTCATAATTTCATAAGTAAACGGCAGATGAATATTATATGCCCGAAAACCTGTCAGCAACAAATTGTCGATATCAATATCTGCCAAGCGTTGATCAATCGAAACATTTTCCGGATCTTTCTCATGCAACAAACGCATCAGGAATCCCTGCATATGCTGGTTAATTTGAGCAATCGCAAAAGCTCTCGCCGTACTATCCCGCTGAGGCAATTCCATGGAACGAATTGTCTGTATGATAAATTCCTGATCGATTTTCTTGCCGATTCCGGAACGGGCATACGGTACAACTGGAGAAAAAAGATAAGAACGTCCCCCTTTTAAACGGTTAATATCATTATTCAGTATATTGAACAGATTATTCGAATACCATTCTGCAGTCCCCCCTCCTTGCTGAGAAGCAATCAGATCATTGTAATTCTTCACCTCCCCAATCTGCTGATTCATCTCCGCTTTATATTTCAAATAATTATACTCATCAATACGATTAACGACCCGATTCAACACATCATATACTTGTGAAGTAAATTTCTTTTCCCTTTCCCGGATGGCATACTTTATCCACAGCCATTGTACCACCACAACCGCTGTAAAAGCAGCCAGCATAACAACCAGAAGTATTTTAATAATAGTCTTCTTTACCATATCCCCAGAATATCTCTGTAAAAATAATATTTATTACAAAATAATCAAAATCTGTTGAATCTGAAATAAAAAGGGGGGAACCGAACGGTCCCCCCTAAAAACAACTAAGTAATAAAAACGGGAAAACAAAACCATTTACATGGCTTTACCTTATTGCAATCTTTCTGCAGTTATCTTATAAATATTGCTTTCCTTATTGGCAATTTCGAGTTTTTTAAACAACTCTTTCTGTAAATCCAAACTGTCTTTCAACTCATCTTGCAATAGGAAAAGAGACAATTCCATCGACGGATTCGCTTCTATTAAAGATCTAACATACTTAGCCCGAGTCCGCAAGTAACGCTGTTTCTGCAATTGATATACCCCCAATAACACTTCATCATCTTTTGAACGTTTGGGCTTATCCATAATTTTCTTTATTGATTTATCAATCGGTTCAATGGGTGCTTCATATTTTTCCTTGAACATTTTCTTCAATTTGTCATATTCCATGTCCAAACCGGAACCCTTCACTTCAATCTGATCGGGAAATTTTATCTTACCTTCAATCCAAATCTGATCTTTGCTGTCCAAAATAAATTCCAAAGTATTTTTTCCAGCAATATCTACCCAAACTCTCGCAGGTATCTGCAATTCCTCCGTCTGCAAATCGATATTTCCATCTGTAACATCCTGTTGGGCAAGAATGACCAAACCTTGTTGTCCCGGCATTTCAGCCAGCAGTTTTACAGTCCCCTGCAAACCGACAACTTTTCCTCTCACTTTTACCTTATTAGAACTACAAGCAGCCAGTAAAAGAACAAAAGCAACTAATAAAAAACCAATTCTTTTCATATCTTATTCTGTAATTTTATAACGCAATTTTTCACAAAGATAAGAAAAAACTAAATGCCGCAAGAAAATTTAAGAATTTGTTTCCAGGAAAAAGCAAAAAGAAAAAATATTTACAATTCCAATGTCTCAAATAATTGTAAAATCTGTCCGGAAGGCCTTGGAGCATTAGAATTAATAATCTTACCATCCGGAGCAATCAAAATAAAACGAGGTACACTGATAATCATATAATTTTTAGCAAATTCACCCGAAGAGCCACAAAAGGTATGGATACCAGCATATGAATTTTGCTGTAAAAAATGAAGCCAGGTTTGTCGTTCATCAGCCCCGCCTACCGCCACCGTCAAAAATTTAATATTTTTTCTGGCATACTTCTTCTGAAGTAAATTCAAATAGGGCAATTCATTTTTACAAGGAACACACCAAGTCGCCCAAACCGTAATATAAAGATACGAACCCCGGAAAGAAGATAAAGTTACAGATTGGTCTTCCACATCATTCAATGAAAAATCAGGTGCTTCACAACCCGGCAGAATTTTTTCCCACAGCTTTACAATCTCATCGATATATGCCACCTTATTCCGATCCGTACACTCCCGATGAAATACAGACAATAAATAATTGGCTCCCTCTATTCCATTATTTTCACAAATATATCCATAAACAAGCTGAGTCAACAAAAAATTCTTAATCGTCGGACTAGTCACTGTTGCCAGAATATAATCAGCAATCTGATTCGAATAATCCTGTTCATTCGCCCGACCTCTTCCCCCTTGTAAAAAGACATAATTCAACAAAAAATCCCTATAATCTTTCGAACCGATCAGCTTTTCATTATTAATCGCAAAAGAGGATAAAAAATCCGAAAACACATTTCCCGGTTGATAATTTTCTTCAGGATACATGCTCTTACGAAAAGTCGGATATAAGGAAGCCCTCACTGCAATAGAATAACCAATACGCTGTTTTTCCAATTCCGTAAAAGAATCATCAAAATTTTTCGCTTCTAACAACTTTATCTTTTCATCAATCAAAGCCTTCATTTTCTGAATAAACTCATTTTCATTCAGAGCATAATAATCCTTGTCAAAAAACACTGCTATATCCTGCTCTTTCAGATAACTGTTTATTCCGCCCAAACTTCCCCGAAAATATAAAGAACCTGAAAAATTATTGGCATTCACATAAATTTCAAGATCTTCTCCCGGACTCAAATAAAGATTTAAGGAATTATGCAGCATCGTTGCATATCCTCCCTGCTTTAAAGCAATCTTTCCAGAAAAGAAATTTTGCTGATCCACCGGAAAAGTATAAATGGTATCATCTACTAAAATACTGACAATAGAATCTCCATTTTCAATCCGACCACTGATCTGTACAACATCACTTCTCGAACATGAAAATAAAGATAACAATATCAGTATGCAAACAATGTATCCTTTCATTTATTTCCCGTTATTTGATACAAAAAATCATATTACTCTGATTAGCAAATATAAAACAACCATCGGGAAAAATATGTTAAAGAAAAACTAAAAAGGACGAAGAAGAAAATAAATAAAAAAGCTGCGAAAGTTTTCGCAGCTTTTTTATTTTGTAAATCTTAGCATTATTTTACAATAGCCTGGAAATCTGTATTATCAAACAATTTAGCAAATTCCAAGTCTGTAGCAGCCAATTTCTTCATGGCAGCATCTTTGCTACAAGCCACTTTCAGATTAGAAAGTACTCCATTGTTATCGTTATTCCGTGCAGCTACGACAGCTTTCAAGTAAGCGACCAAAGCAGAATCATCTTTATTGGCATTCAACTTCTTAGCAGCTTCGTTATTGTTACCAGCCAAAATATTAGCCAAAGCGGCATTAGCACAGTTACATTTGCCGAAATAATCAACAGCAGCTTTGTAGTCCCCATTCATGATAGCAACAATTCCTTTGTTGTAGTCTACCTCTTCGCCGGCTCCAGTAGCTGCGCCGAACAGAACTTCAGCCTCTTTTACGTTACCATTGATCAATTCTACGGCACCCAGATTATTCTTCACTACTTTATTATTTGCAGACAATGCGTTGGCTTTTTCGAAATTTACTTTTGCCTGAGCCACCTTACCAGTTTCAAACTGAATCATACCTGCGTCATTGAAACCTCTCCAATCGTTCGGGAATTGTTTCATGGCAGTTTCATAGATAGCTAATTTATCAGCATCGCTTTCAAACAAGGTGGCAGCATACAGTAATTCTTCCACGTTCAATTCTGACGGATTAGATTTTGCCAATGTACGGATCTCTTCGTCTGATTTACCGATACGATCTGCATTTACAATAAACTTAGAACGTCTCAATTTCGGTAAAATCTGTTCTGCCACTACAGAATAAGCAGATGAGATGTTTTTGATTTCTCTTTCTCTAACCTCAGGATCAGAATACATCGTCAACACACGCAGAATCAGTTCCTTATCACGGATATTGGATTCTTCCATCGCTTTCTTAAAACCTTCCCAGTCCTCTGATACTACATACTGTTTAAAGAAATCCAGATCTTTATATTCTTCGATCTTGTTTTTCTTCATATTATTCTTCACAAATTTATCAGCAGCTTTTTCCCGGTTGTTTGCCAGGCTTTCGTTAAATGAAAGCGGACCGTCCGGAGAAGCATAAGACTGAATCTGAATATTCTTCAGTTCCATGTCTTCAGCAGCTTTCGCATCTTTGATGAATTGCTCCATTGCTTTGATTTCTTCAGATCTCGTTTCCTTAGAACGAACCTGTGAAGAATTGATCAAATAATAAATAGCTGCTTCCTGAGACTCTTTTGTAATTCTCTCAAACTGGTCAGCACCAATAGCAATGGCCGGTTGATTATTTACCATTGTTTCTGTGGCCAATACTCCGTCAGCAATCTTTCGAGATTCATAGTCAGCCTTTTTCTTACCCTTAGAACCTTCGAATTTTACATACAAACCAGAAATTCTCATGCCATCCTCAAAAGGCACACTTCCGCTATAATTAACGGTTTTTTCAGTCTTATAAGGAACCACTTCATTGTTTCCCTGTACTTTTTCTCCCTGGAAAGTCTTCGGATCATAAGCTTTTTCGCCACCATCCTGGAATTTCAGCACCGGAGTTGCCACCAAGGTAACTTTCTTGTTAAAATATTTAGCAGGAATTGTAGCATCCACTTTCAGATCTACTTGTCCGCCTTTCGTTTCAAGAACTTCAGGAGTTACTTTATAAGTAATGTTCTTTTCTAATCTCTTCATCTTATTCAAAGAGGAACAAGACGCAACAACAAACCCAGCTACTGTGACAATAGCAACAGCTTTAAATGTTCTTTTCATAATCACTTTTAAATTTATTCTTAATATTCAAATAAATACTCAATTAGCAAAGCAAATGTATAAAAAAATATCAAAACATCAACTTATCTAAGAAAATTAATAAACTCAATCGATATTTATTTTATGCATCACCAATTTCTCTGCCCGTTCAATGGCTTTATCCACCCCTTCCGGATATGATCCTCCAGCTGTAGCAAAAAAAGGCTGTCCACCACCGCCACCTTTTATTTCCTGAGCGGCTTCCCGTACTATCTGACCGGCATTCAAACCATATTCCTCCACCAGACAATTACTGATCATCACTGTCAAATGAGGCTTATTCGCATTCACTCCACCTGCAATAAAAATCATTTTCTCAAATTCTCCTTTCAACTGAAAAGCGATATCTTTCACATGAGCGGCGGGGACGCCCACATTACTAATAATCAAATGAATATCCCGATACACCTTTTGATCATTCTTCAGACGTTCTTTCACCAAACGCAAACTTTCCTTCGCAAACTTTTCAGTTTCCCTCTTCAAACCCTCATTTTCCTCCAATACATTCTTTACACACTCCATCAGATTCTTGTTGGACTTGAACATTTTCTCCATTTCCCGAATCAAGGCAAAAGAATTTACAATATATTCTTCAGCCTTGTCTGCCGTAATAGCCTCTATACGCCGAACTCCAGCAGAAACGGAACTTTCAGACAAAATCCTAAAAAATCCGATTTGACCTGTCGCCGGAACATGTGTTCCCCCACACAACTCAATGGAATCTCCATATTTTATTACTCGGACCAAATCACCGTATTTCTCACCGAAGACAGCCAATGCACCCATTTCCTGTGCCTTTGCCATGGGAATATTCCGATGTTCCTCCAACGGAATATTTTGCCGGATCAGACGATTGACAATGGCAGAAACTTCTGCCAATTCATCGTCACTCACTTTCTGAAAGTGAGAAAAGTCAAAACGCAGATGTTCATCACTGACATATGATCCCTTTTGTTCCACGTGTTTCCCCAACACCTTGCGCAAAGCATAATCCAACAAATGAGTGGCAGAATGGTTATTTGCCGTCAACACTCGCTTATGGACATCCACTTTGGCAACAAAGGTTTGTGTCACATCCTCCGGCATCTTCTCCGCCAAATGAATGGTCAAACCGTTTTCCTTTTTCGTATCAATGATCCGAATCGTCTCCTGTCCTCCCACCAATACCCCACTATCTCCAATCTGACCTCCCCCTTCTCCATAAAAAGGAGTAATATTAAATACTAAATGGTACAGTGTCCTATTTTTCGTTACCACTTTCCGATAACGGGCAATTTTTACCTCTACCTCGGTATAGTCATAACCGACAAATTCCTGTACATCATCATGCAGCAATTCTATCCAATCATCCGTATCAACCGCGGAAGCAGAACGGGAACGTTCCTTTTGCGCTTCCATTTCCACTTTGAATTCACGCCGATTCACCACCAATCCGTTTTCACGCAAAATCAGTTCGGTCAAATCAAGCGGAAATCCATAGGTATCGTACAACTCAAAAGCCACATTACCCGGTATAGTCAAAAAATCCTCTGCTTTGGTTTTGGCAATAATGCGATCCAGCAACTTAATTCCTTTATCCAACGTTCTCAAGAAAGCATTCTCCTCTTCCCGAATGACATTTTCTATTAATTCTTGCTGGAACACCAACTCTGGATAATGCCGTCCCATCACTTCTATCAACACAGGAACCAAACGATAAATA
Source organism: uncultured Odoribacter sp. (assembly GCA_944321165.1). Lineage (GTDB taxonomy): Bacteria > Bacteroidota > Bacteroidia > Bacteroidales > Marinifilaceae > Odoribacter. The sequence continues at coordinate 15,919 of CALUKE010000023.1, read as the reverse complement.
AACGCCTCTTTTTGATGCAGATATGTATAAGCGTAACGCACAGCCCTCCGCAGAATCCGACGGATCACATAACCGGCCTTCACATTCGAAGGCAACTGACCGTCAGTAATTGAAAATGCCAATGTCCGTAGATGATCGGCAATCACACGCATAGCCACATCCGACTCGTGTGACTCTCCATATTTCATGCCGCTCAATCGGGCAATCTCATCAATGATGGGAGTAAAAACATCGGTATCATAATTGGATGTCTTGCCCTGGACAGCCATACACAAACGTTCAAATCCCATTCCCGTATCCACATGGTGATTAGGCAAGTTTTCCAGTGAGCCGTCCGCTTTACGGTTATATTGCATAAATACCAGATTCCATATTTCAATGACCAGGGGATTATCCTTATTTACCAATTCCCGACCAGGTTTTAACTTCCGTTCCTCTTCCGACCGCAAATCAATGTGAATCTCGGAACAGGGGCCACAAGGTCCCATATCTCCCATCTCCCAAAAGTTATCTTTTTTATTTCCGAACAAAATCCGGTCTTCAGGCAAATAATTCAACCAAATCTTCCGTGCTTCTGAATCTGCCTCCAAGGCGTCCTCCTCACTGCCTTCAAATACCGTCGCATACAAACGGTTCTTATCCAACTTCATCACGTCGGTCAAAAACTCCCAGGCAAACGCAATCGCCTCTTCCTTGAAATAATCCCCGAACGACCAGTTTCCCAGCATTTCGAACATCGTATGATGATAGGTATCATGTCCCACTTCTTCCAAATCATTATGTTTACCAGAAACCCGCAGACATTTTTGAGAATCCGCGACACGTCGATATTTGGGTGCCGTATTCCCCAAAATAATATCCTTAAACTGATTCATGCCTGCGTTTGTAAACATCAATGTCGGATCATCTTTTATCACCATCGGTGCAGAAGGGACGATCGCATGTCCCTTACTTTCAAAAAAATCCAAAAACTTTTGTCTGATTTCTTCTGATTTCATATTTAATGTCCAAAATTGTAACAATTATTCACTGATCGCTACGATTAATTAGAATTGCAAAATTAGATTATTTCTTTAACTTTGCATCGAAAATTCTGATTTTTATAAGAAAAAATGGCGAAAACAGGTTATCGTTTTAATCCAGAAACACTATCTTATGACAGGATACATGTCTCCGTCAAAAAGAAACTATGGCGACTGGTCGTCAAATTCTTCTCCAGTCTGTCTTTGGCCCTGGTTATCTTTCTGGTGGTTTCTGCTATTATCGATTCACCGAAAGAGAAAGCACTGAAAAGGGAAAAAGAAGAGATTCTGGCACAATACCATATATTGAACAAGGAACTGGAACGCATGGACGAGGTATTGAAGAATTTAGAAAATCGAGATGACAACATCTACCGGGTTATTTTTGAATCCGAACCCATCGATGCCTCCATCCGCCGAGCCGGTTCGGGTGGTGTCAATCGTTACGAATCCCTGAAAGACCTGGACAATGCAGAACTGATCATCAATACTAGCCGGAAGCTGGACGAATTATCAAAAGCCCTCTACATCCAGAGTAAATCGTACGATGAAATAGAAGTACTGGCCAAAAACAAAATTGACATGCTAGCCTCCATTCCGGCCATTCTTCCAGTTTCGCTGAACGATCCCAACACCCGCTTTTCCTCTTCTTTCGGATATCGGATGCACCCCATTTACAAAACAGTCAAACTCCATGCAGGCATGGACTTTTCCGGTCCTGTCGGTACACCGATCTATGCCACCGGAAACGGAAAAGTGGTATACGCAGAAAATCATCAGGGATACGGGAAATCCATTCTCATCGACCACGGCTTCAACTATCAGACTCTTTATGCACATTTAAGTGCCTATAACGTCCGGGCCGGACAGAAAGTCAAACGGGGAGATATCATCGGATACATGGGAAATACCGGTATGTCAACAGGTCCTCACATCCATTATGAAGTAAAGAAAAACGGAATTCCGGTAGACCCGATCAACTATTATTTTAACGATCTGACAGCCGATGAATATGATGCACTTGTAAAAGAAGCGAACAATAACGGCCAAACAATGGACTAAGTCATAACATTATGGAACAGGAGAAACAATCTTTAAAAGTATACTACTCCATCGGCGAAGTCGCTGACATGTTCGGAGTAAATACATCCTTGATCCGCTTTTGGGAAAAAGAATTCGACATTATAAAACCACATAAAAACAAAAAAGGCAATCGACAATTCACCAAAGCGGACATCGACAATTTTCACCTGATTTACCATCTGGTCAAAGAGAAAGGCATGACTCTCAAAGGAGCCCAAATGAAACTGCGGGAAAACAAAATGGAAACCGAACTGCATTTCGAAGTGGTAAAACGCCTGAAGGCCATCAAAGAAGAATTACTACAAATAAAAGACCAGTTACAATAAATCAGGACTCACGGTCCCTTCTAAAACATGAAAAACAACCAACGGACCATCCACGTCAGGGAGATCTTGTCCACGATAGAGGACTTCGCTCCGCTCTGTTTACAGGAAAGTTACGACAATGCCGGCCTGATCTGCGGATCCCCGGATGCCGCAGTAAAATCGATCCTGCTTACGACAGACATCACGGAAGAAGTTGTAGATGAAGCCATCGAAGACGGACACAATCTGATCATTTCCCATCATCCGCTTACTTTGCAAGGACTCAAAAATTTACGTCCGGACAGCTACATTCAGCGATGTCTCATCAAGGCTATCCGCCACGAATTGAATATTTATTCGGCACATACGAACCTGGATTCAGTCATGCAAGGAGTCAGCGGACGGATGGCGGACAAACTGGGATTACGAAACCGTAAAATCCTGCAACCGAGCGGACAATTGCTTTGTTTCAGCTTTTACACGCCAATCTCCCAGGCAGAGAAAGTTCGGCAAGCGATATTTGACATCGGAGGAGGATATATCGGCGGTTACAGCCACTGTTCTTACAACCAGGAAGGAGTGGGCACCTTTCTGGCCAAAGAAGGTTGCCATCCGACTGTCGGTCAGATCGGCACCCTGCATCGGGAAAAAGAGATAAAAACAGAGATCACCATCCCGACATATTTATTACAAAAAAGCATACAGGCCTTATTAAAAGTCCACCCTTACGAAGAACCAGTCTGGAATATTATTCCCTTGAGCAACCCGAACCCGGTCAATGGTTTCGGCATTATTGGCGAATTACCGGAGGCAGTTGAAAGCCATTCTTTTTTACAACAAATAAAAACGGTTTTCCACTGTCAGACTATCCGACACACCTCCCTCTGCAAATCCCAAATCCGCAAAGTCGCTGTATGCGGCGGAGCCGGTGCATTTCTTACCTCTAGGGCCATTGCCCAGGGAGCGGATATCTATATCACGGGAGACTATAAATATCATGACTTTTTTCAGGCTGAAAACCGATTGATTATTGCCGATATCGGACATTATGAAAGCGAACAGTTCACAAAAGAAATTTTTTATGAGTTAGTTACAAAAAAAATACCTAACTTTGCGATTCAGTTTTCAAAGATCGAGACGAACCCGATACATTATTTATAATCGGACGTTTCCTTCTCTCCAAACAAGAGAAGATAAAATGGTATCAAAAATAAATTAGAGTTACTTGATAAATATGACAACAAACAACGAAAAACTGCAAGAACTTTCTGTCGAAGAAAAATTGCAGCATCTTTACGAGTTACAACGCATTGACACCGAGATCGACAAGATCAAAACTTTAAGAGGCGAACTCCCGCTCGAAGTACAGGACCTGGAAGATGAAATCGCAGGTTTGGAGACTCGTCTTGAAAACTTGAAAAACGAAATCAGTGAAGCTGATAAAAACGTCGCTGCCAAAAAGCAGGAAATCGCCAAATCGGAAGAACTGATAAAAAAATATTCAGAACAGCTGGACAATGTCAGAAACAACCGGGAATACGATGCCTTGACAAAAGAAGTTGAATTCCAGAAACTGGAAATCGAATTACAACAAAAAAGAATCCGGGAAGCCCAAAAACTGAAAGCGGAAAAAGAAGTAAACCTGGAGATTTCCAGCAAGCAATACACCGAAAAGAAAACAGATTTAGAAGCCAAAAAAGCCGAATTGGATGACATCATTGCTGAAACACATAAAGACGAAGAAGCTCTGATGAAAAAATCAGAAGAATTGTCGAAGAATATCGAAGAACGTCTGTTAACGGCTTATCGAAAAATCCGAGACAATGCCCGCAATGGTCTGGCCGTCGTCACCGTCGACCGGGATGCCTGCGGTGGTTGTTTCAATAAAATTCCGCCACAGCGCCAATTGGATATCCGTTCCCGGAAAAAAATCATCGTCTGTGAATATTGTGGTCGCATCCTGATTGACAAATATATCTGTGATTATGACGGCAGCATGCAAAAAGCAGATCTGGAATCAGCCATGGAGGCCCAAAAGAAAAAAGGAAGACGAATCAAGAGATCAGAAGAATAAAAAAGGCTGCAATATGCAGCCTTTTTATTATCAAATTCATACTAATACTGAAAGCATGATTGCTACAAATTACAATCCGAAAACAAGTGAAGAGAAATGGTATAAATACTGGATGGATCACAAACTATTCCATTCAGAAGTAGATAACAGCAGAACCCCTTACTGCATTGTCATCCCTCCTCCTAACGTCACCGGAGTACTACACATGGGGCACATGCTGAACAATACCATACAGGATGCCTTGATCCGCCGCGCCCGTTTGCTGGGGAAAAATGCATGCTGGGTACCGGGTACGGACCATGCATCCATCGCGACAGAGGCCAAAGTAGTAGGGAAACTACAAAGTGAAGGCATTCAAAAAAGCGATCTCAGCCGAGAAGAATTTTTAAAGCATGCCTGGGACTGGACACATACACACGGCGGTATCATTCTAAAACAACTGAAACGGCTGGGAGCATCCTGCGACTGGGATCGTACAGCATTTACCATGGATGAAATACGCAGCGAAAGTGTGTTAAAAGTCTTTGTAGATCTTTACAACAAAGGATTGATCTACCGAGGCGTACGCATGGTCAACTGGGATCCCAAAGCCCTCACAGCACTTTCAGACGAGGAAGTCATTTACAAGGAAGAACACAGCAAATTATATTATCTTCGCTACAAAATCGAAGGCGAAGACAACTACGCCGTCGTGGCGACAACCCGTCCGGAGACCATCATGGGAGATACAGCCATGTGTATCAATCCCAAAGACCCCAAAAATCAGCATCTACGAGGGAAAAAAGTGATTGTGCCTCTGGTAAACCGAACCATTCCCGTCATAGAAGACGAATATGTAGATATTGAGTTCGGGACAGGATGTTTGAAAGTTACCCCGGCACACGATGTCAATGACTATATGCTGGGAGAAAAATATCATTTGCCGTCCATCGATATATTCAATGACAACGGAACAATCAGCGAACAAGCCGGTATTTACATCGGCATGGACCGTTTTGAAGTGCGCAAACAGATCGAAAAAGACCTGGAAGCAGCCGGTCTGCTGGAAAAGGTAGAGCCCTATACCAATAATGTAGGTTTCTCAGAAAGAACGAATGTACCGATCGAACCGAAATTGTCCATGCAGTGGTTCTTAAAAATGGACCATCTGGCCAAAATAGCCCTGGAACCGGTTATGAACGACGAGATTCGCTTTTTCCCTGCCAAATTTAAGAATACTTATCGGCATTGGATGGAAAACATCAAAGACTGGTGCATCAGCCGTCAGCTTTGGTGGGGACACCGTATTCCCGCCTGGTATTTACCGGAAGGAGGTTACGTTGTTGCCAGCAATGAAGAAGAAGCCCTGCGTCTGGCTCGGGAAAAAAGCAATAATCCACAGTTAAGTTTGACCGATTTACGTCAGGACGAAGACTGCCTGGACACCTGGTTTTCCTCCTGGTTATGGCCAATTTCTCTGTTTGACGGAATCAATCATCCCGATAATCCGGAAATCAATTATTACTATCCGACCAATGACCTGATCACTGGACCGGACATCATCTTTTTCTGGGTGGCCCGTATGATCATGGCCGGCTATGAATACCAAGGAAAAATGCCATTCAAAAATGTATATTTTACCGGTATCGTTCGGGATAAATTAGGCCGGAAAATGTCCAAATCATTGGGGAATTCTCCAGATCCGCTGGAATTGATTGACAAATACGGAGCCGATGGGGTTCGGGTAGGTATGTTGTTATGCGCACCGGCCGGAGGAGATTTGCTATTTGACGAAAGTTTGCCGGAACAAGGCCGTAATTTCACCACCAAAATGTGGAATGCCTTCAAATTGGTAAAATCGTGGGAAGTAGCAGACATCGCCCAACCGGAACACGCCCGTCTTGCCCTGGAATGGTTCGGATATCTGCTGAAAAAAGTAAACGGCATCATTCATACGCAATTCGAGCAGTATCGAATTTCAGAAGCATTGATGACTGTATATACGACCTTCCGGGACGAATTTTCCTCCTGGTTGCTGGAAATAATCAAACCGGCCTATGGCCAGCCCATCGACCGCAAGACTTATGAACAGACCATTTTATGGTTCGAACAACTACTGCAACAACTTCATCCCTTTATGCCGTTCATCACAGAAGAGATTTGGCAAGCATTGCGGGAACGCCAAGACGGAGAAAGTATCATGATTTCTCGTCTGCCACAAGTAAGTAGTTACGATGAAGAATTCCTGATCCAGTTCGAATCTGTAAAAAATATTATCATCGGTATCCGAAACATCCGGAAACAAAACAATATCGCATTCAAAGAGTCTCTTGACCTGAAAATAAAACAAAACGATCGCTATCCGTCCCATTTCGGCTGCATCATCGGCAAAATGGGTAATATCGCCAAAATCGAAACAATCAAAGAAGCAGAAAAAGGAGCCTGGAGTTTCATTGCCGATACGGTAGAATATTTCATACCGGCACAAGGCCAGGTAGACACAGAAGGCATGAAAGCCAAATTGCAAGAAGAATTAAATTACACGCGAGGTTTCTTGGCTTCTGTCATGAAAAAACTCAGTAATGAAAAATTTGTCCAAGGAGCTCCAGAACAAGTGGTTGCCAACGAACGCAAGAAACAAGCCGACGCTGAAGCAAAAATCGCAGCACTCGAAGCTCAATTGAACGAATTAGCATAATATTTAACGGATTGACAGCATGAAATTAGTTGTTTTAACGGGAGCAGGCATGAGCGCTGAAAGCGGCATCAAAACATTCCGAGACAGCGATGGGCTGTGGGAAAACTATCGAATCGAAGATGTTTGTACGCCGGAAGCGCTGGAACGAAATCCGGAACTGGTAAATCATTTTTACAACGAACGCCGGAAACAACTCTATGAAGCACAGCCCAATGCCGGCCATCTGGGATTGGCTGAACTGGAAAACTATTTCGATGTACAGATCATCACCCAGAATATCGATGATCTGCACGAACGGGCCGGCAGCAAGCATGTACTGCATCTGCATGGTGAATTAAAAAAAGTCAGAAGCAGTAAAAATCCGCAACTGATCTACGATCTGGACGGTTGGGAACTGAAACCGGGAAGCCGCGGTGAAGATGGATCACTCTTACGCCCGCACGTCGTTTTCTTCGGAGAGGCTGTTCCCAACATCGAACCGGCTACAGAAATCGTCCGTCAGGCAGACATTTTTGTCATCATCGGGACCTCCCTAGCCGTTTATCCTGCTGCGAGCCTGTTACATTATGCTCCAGAAAACATACCGGTGTTCGTCATAGATCCACACATTCCACAACAAGCACACCGCTCAGGCTACCATCTCATCGAGAAAGGGGCCTCCGAAGGAGTGCAGGAATTAAAGAATCTCTTATTATCCGAAACCTATTAATTCAAAAATCAGCAAACCCGTGGGAAGAGGTAAAAAACCATTGCTAGAAAAAGTGTCCATCCAGAAAATTGCAGCGGAAGGGAAATCCATTGCCTACATCGACGAGAAAGTTCTCTTTGTCCCGAATACATTGCCGGGAGACATCGTTGACGTACAAGTCACCCGCAAACGCAAAAACTTTATGGAAGGAACAGTAACCAAAACACACCATTGGTCAGATCTGCGAACAACACCCGCCTGCAAACATTTCGGTATCTGCGGCGGTTGCAAGTGGCAGAATCTGCCCTATGAGAAACAATTGGAATTCAAACAACAGGAAGTCATTGACAATTTACAACGAATCGGCAAGGTAACGCTACAGAACATTTTTCCAATCATCGGTTCTTCCAAACAATTGTATTACCGCAACAAACTGGAATTTACTTTTTCCAACAAACGCTTTCTTACCCGGGAAGAAATCAGTCAGGATGTTTCTATTGAACGGACTCCTGCATTGGGATTTCATGTACCGGGCCTATTCGACAAGGTGGTCGATATCGACCATTGCTGTCTCCAAGGTTCTCTGTCCAACGACATCCGGAATTACATCAGAGAATATGCCCGGCAGAACAATCTTTCTTTTTATGATATCCGGGAACAACAGGGATTTCTGCGCACATTGACCATTCGGACCGCATCAACAGGAGAAATCATGGTTATTCTGGCATTTGGACACGAAGAGCTATCGGCCCGGGAAAAATTATTACAGGCACTCATTCAACAATTCCCGCAAATTACCTCTTTGATGTATGTCATCAACGAAAAATTGAATGACAACCTGACCGATCAGGAAATACTCTGCTACAAGGGACGGGATCATATTTTCGAAGAGATGGAAAACCTGCAATTCAAGATTGGACCGAAATCCTTCTACCAAACCAATTCAGAGCAGGCATACAACCTTTATCGGAGAGTCAGGGAGTTAGCCGGACTGACCGGTCAGGAAACCGTATACGATCTGTATACCGGGACCGGCACCATTGCCAACTTTATCGCTCGTCAGGCCCAAAAAGTAATCGGAATCGAATATGTACCCGAAGCCATCGAAGACGCCAAAGTCAACTCCGCCATCAACCACATCGGAAACACGTTATTTTATGCCGGCGACATGAAAGAAGTACTGAACGCTTCTTTCATTGAAAAACACGGACGTCCCGACATTATTATCACCGATCCGCCCCGTGCCGGCATGCATCCCGATGTTGTCCAAACCCTATTGGAGGCCCAACCGCAACGCATTGTTTATGTCAGCTGCAATTCTGCTACCCAAGCCAGGGACCTCCAGATGATGGACGCAACCTATGAAATCATGGCAGTACAACCGGTAGACATGTTTCCTCACACTCACCATGTGGAAAATATCGTTTTACTCCAAAAGAGACAAAACAGTCCAGCATCATAATCACGAGCCTACTTTTCCAAGTAGGCTCGAATCATCCAGGCTATTTTCTCTTTTTTTCAATCATTCCTCCCAAAAAATTTGCCGTTCCGGCATCATCTGTATTCTCTTGCTTTTCCAACTGCTCCATATCCCGGCGAATCTCCCGAATCATCGTATCATTATCACGACTCAAGAGGGTCAACATCTGTCTTGCATCAGGCAAAGCCTCCGAATCCGCATGTTCTTTCAAGCGGTTATGCGCCAAATATCCTGCCAACAAACCGATTGGCCGTTCTCCCAAAGCACGAATCCGTTCAGCAATCGCATCAATGTCCTCAATCAATCCATGATACAAATCTTCCATAAAAACATGATACGAATGGAAACTGGCCCCCTGCACATTCCAATGGAAATTCCAGGTCTTCACCAATAAAACAAAATGATCGGACAACAGATTATTTAAAACAGTCTTGCTGGCTTCCAGCATATCTTCCTCCAAACCAATATTCACCGCCATTGTTAAAAAATTTTACATTCAAGTTTAAAACTGTAGTAACGCAAATAAACTATTTTAGTTACATTTGTAAAACATTTCTACCTTTAAAGTCCCCCTTGGTGGTATGAATACGAATAAATTTAAATATACCGTGTATGGATTTTAGCATCATTGACCCACATACGAATGAACTGTTTCAACAAATACGTAGCCGAATCCGCCGCCTCCAGAGCGGCGGGACCATCGACAGTCTGCAGGATATCGGGGCAAATACGGAAAAACAAATCGGAGCAAGCTACCTCTCCTTGAAAGAATTAGCTTCTTCCTATACACCACAGGAGAAATTAGCCCTGTTATTATGGCAACAGGCCAGACGAGAAGAACAGATCGTCGCCTGCCTGCTTTTCCCCTCGGATTTAAATAAAGAAAAAATTACGCAATTAGCACCACTATGTATGAATTCTGAAATTGCCAGCTATTTAGGTTCTCTTTATTTGTTCAAACGTCCGGACCTAAAAGAACTGGCAGACGAATGGCTCAACGGAGAAAATCCATTTTTACAGACCGCCATTTTGACTGCTCTAGCGAAATACTTTATTTTAAACAAAGAAAACGGCCGAATACCAAAAGATTACTTTCAGGCAGCGGTTCATAAAAATTATAAAGACAAGTTCGTACAGTTAATAGCAGAACGCTATCGTTTTAATATATAATAAATGTTAAAGCTGAGATTTAATAAGAAAACTTTCTTACTTTTGTAAAAACAATTACGGAAAAAAAGTATTAATAAATCGTTTAATATAAATTTACTACTATGTCAAAGTTAGATTTAAGCAAGTATGGCATCACCGATGTAAAAGAGATCTATCACAATCCCTCTTACGAAGAGTTGTTCAAAGCAGAAACAGATCCATCTTTAACCGGTTATGAAAAAGGACAGATCACCGAATTAGGAGCTGTAAACGTAATGACCGGTATTTATACGGGACGTTCACCCAAAGACAAATTCTTTGTAAGAAATGAAGCCAGTGAAAACAGCGTGTGGTGGACCTCTGATGAATACAAAAACGACAATAAGCCTTGTTCCGAAGAAGCGTGGGCAGACCTGAAAGCCAAAGCGGTAAAAGAATTATCCGGCAAAAAATTATACGTTGTCGATACTTTCTGCGGAGCAAACGAAGGAACTCGTCTGAAAGTTCGTTTCATCATGGAAGTTGCCTGGCAGGCTCATTTTGTAAAAAATATGTTCATCCGTCCGACAGAAGAAGAATTGGCCAATTACGGAGAACCGGATTTCGTTTCTTTCAATGCAGCCAAAGCGAAGGTGGACAACTACAAAGAATTGGGACTGAATTCTGAAACCGCAACCGTATTTAACCTGAAAACCAAAGAACAAGTGATCCTGAATACCTGGTATGGTGGTGAAATGAAAAAAGGTATTTTCTCTATCATGAACTATCTGAATCCATTACGGGGTATTGCATCCATGCACTGTTCCGCCAACACCGACCTGGAAGGCAAAAATACAGCCATTTTCTTCGGATTGTCAGGAACCGGAAAAACCACTCTGTCCACCGATCCGAAACGATTGTTAATCGGTGATGACGAACATGGCTGGGATGACGAAGGTGTATTCAACTATGAAGGAGGTTGCTATGCCAAAGTGATCAACCTGGATAAAGAAAGTGAACCAGATATCTACAATGCCATCAAACGGGATGCATTGCTGGAAAACGTAACTGTAGACGCCAATGGCAAGATTGATTTCAATGATAAATCGGTAACTGAAAATACACGTGTTTCTTATCCTATCTACCATATCAAGAATATCGTTAAACCGGTATCCAAAGGTCCGGCTGCACAACAGGTAATCTTCCTGTCTGCAGACGCATTCGGTGTATTGCCTCCAGTATCCATACTGAATGCAGAACAGACCAAATATTATTTCCTGTCTGGATTTACGGCGAAATTAGCCGGAACAGAACGTGGAATTACCGAACCGACTCCGACCTTCTCCGCATGCTTCGGTGCAGCCTTCTTATCATTACACCCGACTAAATATGCGGAAGAACTGGTAAAGAAAATGGAAAAATCCGGAGCCAAAGCTTACTTGGTAAACACGGGCTGGAATGGAACGGGCAAACGTATCTCAATCAAAGATACCCGGGGCATTATCGACGCCATTCTGAATGGCTCTATCGATAAAGCTCCAACCAAAACAATCCCGTTCTTCGATTTCGTAGTTCCGACAGCACTGCCGGGTGTAGATCCGAAAATTCTCGATCCGCGTGATACTTATGCAAATGCAGCTGAATGGGAAACCAAAGCCAAAGACTTGGCTGAACGGTTCATCAAAAACTTCAAAAAATTCGAAGGCAATGCTGCAGGAAAAGCATTAGTGGCAGCCGGACCGAAACTCTAATCATAAAAAAACTCCCGAAATCGGGAGTTTTTTTTTAAACTTAATCGATCGAAAATTCGGTCGATTTTTTTATCCCATATAACCTTTCATAATTCCCCGCTTACTATTGCGAACGAACATGATAATCTCATCTCTCTCTTTGGATGCAGGCATTTCAGCTTCTATTCTCTCAACAGCATCAGAATTGTTCAAACCGGACTGATAGAGGATACGATAAATATCCTGAATCTCATTGATTTTCTCATTTGTAAATTCCCGGCGGCGCAAACCAATAGAATTCACTCCTGCATAAGACAATGGTAAACGCCCGGCTTTTACATAAGGCGGAACATCTTTACCAATCAGAGATCCCCCCTGAATCATAACATGTTTACCGATATGGCAAAACTGATGAACGGCTGTCATACCTCCCAAAATGGCAAAATCATCTACAATCACCTCGCCTGCCAACTGACAAGCATTGGTAATGATACAATTATTACCAATTTTACAATCATGGGCAATATGAGCATATGCCATAATCAAACAATTGTCGCCCACCTCTGTAATTCCCTTCGCAGCAGTCCCCCGATTTACGGTTACACACTCACGAATGGTTGTATTATCACCAATTTTGACAATGGTCTTTTCACCTCTAAACTTCAAATCCTGAGGTATGGCAGAAATTACTGCTCCAGGAAAAATCTTGCAATTCTTACCGATATGAGCACCTTCCAGAATTGTTACATTCGATCCGATCCGCGTACCTTCTTCTATAACCACATTCTTATCAATCGTCACAAAGGGGTCTATCACCACATTATCAGCAACCTGAGCTTCCGGATGAACATATGCTAACGGTTGTTTCATTCGTTTAATATTTAATGAATACTATTTATTACCTGAACAAAATTTTCGGCCTGCAAATATAATTATAAGTTTTTGGTTTTTATTACTTGAGCCATAAATTCTCCTTCACAAACCAGTTTTTTGCCGACAAAAGCAAAACCTTTCATCTGCACAATTCCTCGCTTAATCGGAGCAGTCGTGATCAACTTAAAGACCAAAGTATCCCCCGGCACCACTTTATTCCGAAATTTAACTCCATCTATTTTCATGAAATAAGTCGAGTAATTTTCAGGATCAGGCACTCCATTCAACACCAAAATACCGCCACACTGCGACATAGCTTCAACAATCAGAACCCCCGGCATTACCGGTTCTTCCGGAAAATGTCCGACAAAATGAGGTTCATTCATCGTCACATTTTTCGTTCCAATAACCATATTATCGGTCAGTTTATAAATCCGGTCCACCAACAAAAACGGAGGACGATGAGGCAACAAAGAACGAATTTTATTGATATCCATCAGAGGAGTACTGTCCAGATCCAGATCCACCGGATAAGCATCCTCTTTCTCTTCCGCCTGAATCTCTTTATAGATCATCTTCGCCATCGAAGTATTTGCTTTATGTCCGGGACGTTCTGCAATCACCCGACCTTTGATAAATCGGCCACACAAAGCCAAATCCCCCACAACATCCAACAATTTATGACGAGCCGGCTCGTTGTCAAAATACAATTGCAGATTATTGAGTACCCCCTCCTTGATCTCCATATTCTCATAGCCGAACAATCTTTCTAAACGCTCAATTTCCGAAGCATCCATTTCGCGATCCACAATAACGATGGCATTATTTAAATCACCACCTTTGATCAGATTGTTGGCCAACAACATTTCCACTTCTCGCAAAAATACGAATGTCCGACAAGGAGCGATCTCCGTAGCAAAATCTTTTGTTGATGCCGAATAGGAAGCAAACTGCATGGTCAAATAAGGAGAATCGTAAGCGACCATCGTATTTACAGAATATTCTTCATCTGGCAAAAGGGTAATGCGAGTATTCGTCGTCTCACAATAGAACTCCATTTTTTTCTTGACAGAAAAATAACGGCGTTCTGCCTGTTGTTCTTCGATGCCTACCCGTTGAATCTCCTCTACATAATAACGGGCACTGCCATCCAGAATCGGAAATTCCTCTCCATCCAATTCAATCAAACAGTTGTCGATACCACAACCGTACAACGCCGCCATGGCATGCTCCAATGTATATACTCTGACACCCTCCTTTTCCAGACAACTGGCACGATCCACCATCTGAACATATTGAGCAAGAGCAGGAATCTCAACTTGCTCCTCCAGATCAATTCGGACAATCCTATATCCGGTGTTTTCTGCCGCAGGCTTAAAAGTGACGCCGACCTCTTTACCGGTATGCAGTCCCTTGCCCCTAAATGAAAATTCTCCTTTTAATGTATTCTGTTTTATTGACATTATTGTTTTAACTTTAATGTTTGTATTTCTTTTTCTAATTCCCGAAGCTGCCCGTATAAATCAGGCAATTTCCGGAACAAAACGTAACACTTCCGATATTTTGCCGCATCAAAAGCCGGAGCGCCCATATATATCGACCCGGCCGGAACATCATTCGTAACTCCGGTCTGAGCGGCAAGCATGGTCCGATCCTCAATCTTCAAATGCCCGGCAATTCCCACCTGTCCACCAAACATACAGTGAGATCCCACTTTTGTGGTCCCGGCGACACCACATTGAGCTGCCATCACCGTATTCTCCCCCACGACAACATTGTGTGCAATCTGCACCAGATTATCCAACTTTACTCCTTTCCGAATACGGGTCGATCCCATCGTTGCCCGATCGATGCAAGCATTCGCTCCGATCTCCACATTATCCTCTATAACTACATTCCCGATTTGCGGAACTTTATCATAATTATCCCCACTGGGGGCAAACCCAAAACCATCAGCGCCGATTACCGTTCCGGCATGAATCGTACAATCCTTGCCAATCACACAACCATGATAAATCTTCACCCCGGCATAAATAGTCGTACGATCACCGATTACGACTCCTTCTCCGATATATACTTGCGGATATATTTTAACGTCATGACCTATTTGGGCCCCTTTTCCGATATAAGCAAAAGCACCGACATAAGGAGTTTCCCCCATCGTCACATCTGATGCGATATAAGAAGGTTGCTCTATACCCGTGGGACGCTTCCGCATACTGTCATACATGCGCAACAAGGCTGCAATCGCCTCATAAGCCGAAGCAACTCGAATCATCGTACAAGGGACCTCTTTTACTGGAGAAAAATCTTGATTAACCAATACGACAGAAGCTGCCGTTGTATAAATATAATGTTCATATTTTGGATTAGCCAAAAAAGCCAAAGTATGAGGCTTCCCCTCTTCTATTTTTGAGACATTATTAACGATAACTTCTGGATCTCCAACAACAACACCATTTAACAGTGCTGCAATATCTTTTGCCTTGAATTCCATATTTCAAAAATTTCAGCAAACTTACGAATTTTATTTGTAACTCATAAAAATATTACAAAGATGTTTCATTCCCGAATTAAAAAGAAATATGCAACAACCGACACAATGATCTAAAAATCAAAAAATTAAACAATTTATAACAACATGAAAAAATCCAAATGAACCATCTGGTGATTTGCCTGCCAATCACACACATATAGCCTCCTTCAAGCAGGCATATCCAATCCGGTTTCTTATTTGTTCCTTCGCTATTTTCGAGGAGTTTTTCTTCCACATTCCAAAATTTGTGTAGATTCCAAAACGAAGTGCAACGTTTTGGTCTTTAAAAGTAGTAGATTCAAGGAGTAAAGTGTTAACTTTGC
>CALUKE010000022.1 GCA_944321165.1 uncultured Odoribacter sp. | reverse complement strand
GCCGCTGTGCCCGTGCTGCTACCCTCCTATTGGGCAAGAAACCAAGAACAGGATTAAGACGATAAAGTCATGAAACAGGCATACAAAAGCGGTCGCACGAGGCGACCGCTAATAGTCCGCTAGGATTGCCGGATATGGAGGAAATCACTTTATAAATCTGGTAAATTTATACAGTGTAATTCTATAAATGACGTACAATTGTCATTGATGAGCCATCCTTTTGTAATGACAAAAGTAACTAAAAGGACGACCATGAAATCCTAATCGGGTTACATCAGTATTTCTTTTTTGAGGATTACCTTTTGCCGTATGTCTTGATAAATATTTTTTTGCTGATCGAAGAGCATTGACTCTTACTCTATCCAGATCTTTTATTTGTTTTATGGCATATGGATTATCAGACAATCTATTAAAGCCTGTTATCCAACATAATTCATTCTCTATATGTTGGTAATTCCATAACGCAACTTTCCCGACAGACATACTAATTAACTTATGCAATATTGTATTACATATCGAATTATTGGTAACTCGCTTTTTCCCTGTAACCTGCTTACATATTTCACGTACTACTGTCTTTATTTTATTTTTTTCCTTTAGTAAGGACTTCTTCCGTATTCGAACCTCACCAGATCGTTTTATTTCATAGCCTACAAAGCCAATCCATTCATTACCAGTCTTACCCCAAGGGTATACATTCTTAGATTTATCCTTCCAATATTGTTCCGAATTAAACTCAACATCTTTTATATCATGCGGAATCAGCATCAATTGCTTCAATGACGTATTATAAGAATTAAGGATCCTGCAACATTCTTTTTTATTCGTATGCAATAGAATCATATCATCACAATATCTTTGATACAAAAAGCCTCCTTTATGCTTCCTAACATTCCTGTCTGCACAATTTAAGACAATATTTGCTATTAATCCTGAAAGCGCACCACCTTGAGGGACTCCTATTTTCAGTCTTGAAATACCCCTCTCAGTACATAATCCATTTTCCAACAATTCATCTTTTACCCAACCAAATTTTCCATTAATATGATGATAGGCCCAATATTCTTTATCATCATTCAATTGAAATACTCTTTTGGGGAATGTATAACAATTCAAATAACTATAAAATATATGTTCAATAGCAGTTGTATCAATGCTATAAGATTTGTGCACTCGATGTATTAATCTTGCAAATTCTTTTTTTACAATAGAATGACGTACCGAATCATAAAATTTTTGCATGTCACATTCTGCAACATATATATTTTTATGAGCATTCCTTTCCCTAAATTCTAAAATACGATCAATCGCATCATGGTGTGTCGTAAAATAGTTCCTGTGTGTATGATAATTACGCTTCGCTCGAAACGCCAATGAATCTTCATCAAAAAAATTATCAAATAGAATTGTGAGGTATTTATTAGCTAATGATAGTATCACTCGATCTTTATAAGACTTAAATATACTAATCGGACGACACTCTATCTTGCCATCAGGGCCAATATCACCTTTTACTATTGGCCGTGTGATTGGACATGAAACTGTATATGTCAAACTTTGGCAAGAGTCTTGAATATCTTTAATAAAGGTTAATAAATTAATAAACCAAGAATCCTTACATCCCGTTTTATACGCATTATCTATTGTAATAAGCAGTCGTCTCATATTAGCATCTATAGACGATAATGCTTGTTCTCTTGAAAATCTATTAACCTTGTATCTAAGATCTTTCTTTAAGGTCACCCATTTACGTCGAGGTGGTAATAATTGTGACAACTCATTATAATTATCTTGCTCTACAGGATAATCAGGCATAATTCCTTTCAGGATATATTTTTCATGCCTAATTTCCGCTAAACGAACGCGATAAGAGCATAATAATCTAATTATTGCGTCAGAAGTTATAAAGTCTTGAAAAGATTTCATAAAAAAGGAGACAGTAGTCGATTATACATACCATACTGACAATAATAATCAGATGCATCCCTTATTATCGGGCTTTGGTTGCTTGAAGGATTGCTCCCGATTCACACTTGCGACGGATAAATCCGCCACCTTGACTACTGCTCCCATAACCCTGCAATTCTGCAAGGTATATTATTGTAGCAAAGCTAATTTGATTTTTAGAATTTTCATAACAATACAATAACATTTTTTCACTATTTTCTCTATCAAACCGCCCTTTATCTAACTCACATAAACGCATGTAAAGCTTGAATCCAATATCATACGTAAATGTATTGGCTATTGCATATGCAACTCTATACCAATCTTCATACGTTGATGTTATTGATAAGCCTCTACGGCTTAAATATCTAATAATCCCAGACAGTTGTAGCCTATGCGCATTTTTATTCCTGTTATGAGGATTATATAATTTATTTTTACTTACATCATGAATATTTCTTACAGCAATACTTAATCTATCATTTACACATTTCTGATCTATTGGTTGTATGTCCGCCTCATCACACTTAACTTCAAATCTAGCGGCATTTTTTATATCCATATCAGGGTCGTATGAGACAAAACAAAGCCGGGAAAGGTCAGAGCCACTTCGATCTATAATAATATTATATTTTTTGTCATAATACTCCACTACCTGCCTAAAAGCGATTTTATGATATTGATACCTATCACCATCAATATTATATTGAAGGTGAATTAATGCTTTTATTCCCTCGCCAGAAGGAGATATCCAAACGGCAAACACATATGGATCAGCCCTAAGACATGACATGACTCTATCAAACTCTTGCTGTTCTATATGGTCGATATCAATAATGACAATATCATTGTACTGAGATAGATTTTCAATACGGTGACCTTGGGAAAATGTGCCACAAAAAGTAACCGCAGGCAATTTCCCTTTTTCTCGTTTATAACTCGTTATATCTCCATCAAGAATAAACCTTCTTAATGGTAAAATATTATCTTTATAAAGACCATTCTTAAACGAATCCAATACAGATCTTAAATTTATGCATTTTGGATTCTGTGATTCTTTTGTTTCGTAATAGCTTACCTGTATGTTATTCATGATATAATACACAAGATATATTATCAAATATACAAAATTATTTCATTATCCCCGCCAATTCTGGATTTAGTTTTCGTAACATACAGAATTAAAGACAAGTACCCATATACTTTCACAATCCTTCAGCAAATTTCTAGAAAACGCGACTCGACTACCTGAGTTTTATAACGGTACCTACGAATACCTCAAGTTAATTGGACTTGAGGAGATATAATTGAATAACTATCCCTCTATCATCTGTAATACTGACGCTGGAGAAAAAGTTAACTACGGCTCCAAAATGGGATCACTTTCAGAACCGTAGTTAGTATATACTACTCTATCCAAGACTCACTTCTTGAAACACTACCCCCGCTAGCGAAAACTATAAAGGGATATTCAGTAAATGTCCCTATTTAATAATTGTTCGCGTAGGGATAGTCTTCCCTACGCGATTATTAATCGTTATATTATTTACGCACCTCAATATTAGGCATTCTTGTGTTAAACTCCTCGTCGATATTATGGCACTGCGTTTTGATAATACCTCGACGCATAATTGCAGGTTGCAGGCAATACTGATCAAAATCATCGAAGTCAACATCAGCAACGCTTTGCCAATGAGGGAAGAGCAGCTTCATGTATGCTGTTGCAATACGTTTTACGGCAGTAAAATCACGCATATCTGCATTTGGTTCAAATGTGACTAATGCGTCGAAGAGTAAGCCATATGTATTTTGTGTGCGCAAAGAATGCATCAACTCTGAGAAATATTCCACGTTGATAGTCCACCCTTTAAATATCATACTTTTATTTATTCTAGGGAGATACCAGCCCTCGATAAAACAATGGAATCGATCCAATAGCGCTGACTCTCTAAAATTCTGAGGCAATGAATCAAAATAGCGATAAGACAAGGGCCTACGCTGCTCATTCAACGGAATATTACCCATTAGCATCAAACCGCACTCTGATGAAAATTCTGTATTATCAATCGTTGTTTTACCGCTCTCAAGATATGATTTTAAGGCTGCTTGAATCTCCGATGGTTCCTGAAAGACAATAGTTTGTATCTCATCGAATGCGGTATAATCGTGGTTTTTGATAATACCATTCTGTTGTTTCTGTTTATCATAGAACAATTTGGCTCGTGTAACCTTTCCTCCACTGACAAGCCATCCGTACTTAGACAGATTACCATAAACATACGATTTACCAGTCCCTTTAGGTGCAAGCTCAATAACATTTAATCGTGGCTCAACAAAAATGAGTAGTCGGGTCAAAAACTCTAGTTTTTGGCTAATACTATCAAAGCCATCTGGGTCATACTCCATAGCAGACAGCAGCACATCCAGCCATTCGGAAGTTGTAAAGCCTTTCCGCGCTTCTCGTAAATAAGCTATATCAACAGATCGATAAGGCTTGAATGGTTTGTATTCGACCATCTCTACATGATTCTTTTTACCATTCTCATCTGGGAGAACGCATAATTTTATGACGCCCCATTTCTCTCCATCGACAAGATCACCCGAATGTTGTTGATATACATATTCAGGTATTTGACCCTCATTTAGTTTTATACCAAGGTCTGGAATGGAGAAACGACGAATACCTTTTACAAGGTCAATATAAATGATAAAACGGGTCAGTAACGTTAATTCCTGGCCATTTCCCAATCTGTCTTTAACCGATGATGCATCTTGCGGGATTACATTGTCAAGGAACGCAGTCAAAGCCCCTCTATCGACCTGGCCATCTGCATTAATATACTTCTTCAGAATAAAGTCTTTCACAAATGATGGCAGGTTACGGCCCGCAAAAAGGCTATTGGTAGATGCAGGGTCCTTATAAATTGCCATTGAGGCAAAATACTTCTTTATTTTATCGCTGATCTCTGTTTTCATATTTCTGATCTCTTATATCAGGTCATCTTCGACCACGCCGAAATTAATATTGAGTTGATACTTTTGTTTAGAGGTTCCTACGCACAACGTAATATCTGATGCATCAGTGGTTAAATCCATATGACTGGAATGGTATTCGGAACCATTGTCTGTGCTCAACTTATACTGCTTGCCATTGTAAATGACATATGGAACTTCTCCCTTTAATCCTTTTATAGCGAATCTCACAATCGGATCAGCTGCAGATAATTCTGTGGTCAACAACTTTGCAGTCCAGGTCTGAGTGAGTTCCTGATTGGAGATAATAAATATCGGGACAAGAACCTCCTCAGGTGTTGCTCCCCCATGTGCCCCTTGACCGACTGGCACTTTTCCACACAACGACGAATGCCCTAACGAACAGACAACATCATTCTCCACTACGATATATTTATCATCAGGAGGTATGTTTCCACTCTTCTTTTTAGCCAAGCGCCCATGATGATCCGAATCGAATCCGACCAAATTAAACCCAGGACAATGTTGGGATAAATAGGTCATACCATGATCAGATATTATAGCAATTTTTTTTCCTGCATATGAATCTATAATGGTATGAATAGCCCTTTTTACGACATCAAATTCTTCGATGATATATCCCGGATATTTATTATTTGTTTTATGAGCCAAATTATCCAAGTCACCTATTTTAGTTAGGTTATCAGGAACAAGTTTCTCTAAATCTGCTTTATTCTTGAAAGTCGTTGTAGGCAATAGCGCTTTCCCAATAATTAACTCATTTAGATATATGCCATTCCCCTTTTCACGTTCAATGATACTACAAATTACCGGAATCCAATCTATACCCAGGCCATCAATCCAATAAAAGATATCTATATCAGATCGGTCTGACAGAATAGTCCGAACAGTTTTGAAATCTTGATACCATTTATTGAAATCAAGCTCATTGTCGCTATGGACACGTATAATGTCTTCAAGACTTTGGTCGTATTTATTGGCAAATTTTGCCTCTTTATATTTTTCAATATAACCCTCTATCCATGATTGAGAATCAATAGGCAGTCTGCAATTTTGTAAATAGCAATAGAAATCCGGGAACGCGTCGCGGATATCACATACCGAAATAAGACCTTCTCCCAACCACTGAATAGCAATCTTTTTCTCGATATCAGTGTATGATGTGAGTACACTCGCAGCAGTTTTATATCCTACAGCTGCTGCCAGTTTGTATAATCGAGCTTCTAATCGCTCTTGTGCATCCATAGATGGTGCGCCATTATACTTGAGCAATCTAAACAGGTCGATTCTATCTTGGATATGTACTGTGAAGTTTTCAAAATCGAAGATTGACAACAATATTTGCTCAAAAAGCTCCCGATCATGATACGCTTGACAATATTTCAATACAGCAGACAAATAATCATCATCAAATTCGCTTAAGTAGTATGTTACCAATAACCATTTATCAAAGTTATCTTCCGTATTATGCCAAGCCTTAATAAAGTCTTTATAGTCTTTTAGCTCAAACAGTTGAAAATATTCGTTGATAAATTGGTCAAAGGAAAATCGTGTAACATCTATCTTTGCTGCCAATTTGCGCCAAAAAGCCTCATCACTAGCTTTGTATTGTACATTGCCAAAAGACAAACCTAGTCCAAGTGTTAAGAACTTATATACATTCTCACATTTGTCGAAGTTGAAAGCATTATCCGGCAGCGCGTTTTGCTCATAGGCGTATATCGCAGGAGATGTTGAGATAATGGTGTTTGTAACATTTGTTCCATTTCGCCATAAATCCAACCACTCTTTAATACTATGAACAACTGTGTATTTCTCGCAAAGTTTCTCTACGCCATAATCCGTCCCGTTGGACAAAACCAGTCTATAATTAAGCTGTCGGTCATCAGACTTCAAATACCAGGCAAACATCTGAGCGTCATTCTCAAAGTTAGACACCTTACCATATTGACCTACAACCACAATATACACACGCTGATGCTTGGTATATGCTTTATTCGAACTTTGAATCGCTTTTAATGTGGTAATAAGCGCATCAAACTCTTTGAATTCAATGTTATCATAGAAACGAGCCAACTCAGAAAACGGAGCAATAACACAATCGCGTCCATCTAGGTCCTCAATGTGGTTAGCGATGTGATTAGCCAACTCAATGCGCGATATGAACATATCATCGTATTGAGGATTCATCCATTGATCTACGCTTTGTATTTTAATATCCATATCAGACATCCTCGAAATAAAGTCATAGGAATCTTTGAAATTATCAAACAAAACAAAGCGCACAGGGAATCTATTGGCCGTGCCGGAATTGACACCGTCATGTGTCTTATCGGTGGCTATTGCCGCAAATAGCTCTTCTATGTTAACAAATGACTTAAGCATCGAATTCGTTAATGATATTAATTATTGAACTATTGTTTGCCTTATCAATAATCATTTCCAGGATAGCTCTTGCTGTATGAAGATCCTGGATTTGTCGTACCTTATTACGTGCTGTGGACTTTTTCTGCAGAAGTTCTTCTGGATTATCTGCTAAGTATCCACTCTGCTTGTCATGAGCCTGCAACTTCTGCCATTCCTCTTGGCGACGGCGTTGTTCCTCTTGTCGGCGTTGTTCTTCTTCCTGTCTTTGACGCTCTCGGTCCTCTAACACCTTATTCCTCCACTTCACAAAAGCTATACGCACCTCATCTTCGCTCCATAAACCAATATCACCTTGGATATGCTGACGAAGGCCATCGATGGCGACAGTAGTCTCCATATCATTTAATTGAAGGCCATTAGCATCTGCAACACTACGCACAAAAGTCTCAAACCCGATTTTAAACGCCTCATCGTGTTTAAGCAACTCTTTCAATTCAAACTTACGTTGTTTCATCTCTGTAAGAGTCTGCGTTAACAGATGAGGTTGGTTGCGGAAATCCTTCTCTACACAAATCTTTACAATATTATCAATTAATTTATGCAGATTTTCATCAGTAGTAGCGTATTTCAAAGACCACAACGGATATCCTTTACCCGTAATATACTCATGTGTGAGAGCCCAACGAGCATCAGTGAGGCTGCTGATATCATTATACCCTTTCAGTTCGTTCAACCTGAAATTTTGGATAAACAATTTGCATAATTCGCCCGACTCTTTGGTTTCAAACATAAAGTTGAGCGTATTATTTACTTTATCGCTCTCCCATGCTTGGAACATCTTGATAACAGCATCGGCAATGTGGGTAGCATCAAGCGGTTTGCCGTTCGTATCAAAAATCTGCTTGACATATTTACGCATCGCAAAAGCTACCATACCCATGCATGCACACGACTGGAACAATCCAAACGGAGGCAGCGTTAAATCCTTTAATTTCTCACCGAGGTTAAAATCGGTATTTTTATTGACCCCATGCAATTTCTTGTCAACAAAATCCGACACAAGTTTCAAAGGATGATTAGGATCGATTGATCCCTTCCATTCGAGATTCTCGTCTACACTATCTTGCAACAACAATGGCATATGTAAATACTGCCCCGTACAATGACTGCTTATGTCAGTTTTGGTATTATTGGTCAATACGGTTTTCACTGTATCGCGAGCCAACTGTTTTTTCCAAAAAGTCGTAGACTTGGAACGTAATAAATCATAAGAATCCGGTCCACTGGAAAAAATGGTGGGTGCTACGCAGGAATTGATGGTCAAAGCTATCTTCAGGGCAGAATTCACGTCGCTTTTGTCCCTTAAGTAATAGGTAAATGTTCCGCGCTGCAATTTCAAAACCCATTCGCGGATCATTGCATTAGCAGAGCCAATAT
This sequence comes from uncultured Odoribacter sp., assembly GCA_944321165.1. Classification (GTDB taxonomy): domain Bacteria; phylum Bacteroidota; class Bacteroidia; order Bacteroidales; family Marinifilaceae; genus Odoribacter. Next base: position 36,396 of record CALUKE010000022.1, on the reverse strand, counting down.
GAGCCTCGGCCTGATCATTGGAGTTATAATTGCGCGCTACCGATGCATTGGCCTGATATTCGATAAATCGTTCATAATTGGTCTCACCAAAAGGTGTTTCATACACAACAAATAGCGTATTCGCAAAACGGCCCAAATCATCGTTAGACGAGGCCTTATAGGCAATCTGTTTTAATTCGCTGATTTCTTGTGTGTCTTTAGCAAAGAGTAATGCAACGAATATCTCATATGCAGGACAGCTCTTGCGCCCTTTTTCAATGGCATTAAGTAATATATACTCACTGCTATCAAGTGAGTACATTTTGTACGTGCTCGGACGAGTAACCGTCGAGAAGTTAGATTTCAGAAGCCGCTCTGCTTCGTTTCCAAAATTGATAATTTGAGAAGTGTATTTAAACTGAGTGAGCTTCAATTCATTCTTCTTCGCTTCAATATCTTTGGTCGGAAGGGATGAGAATTGAATCGAGTACAATCCACCCGGAGCTCGCTGAATGATGCTATTGCTATCCAGGTAGTCGAGTACCTCTTTAAGCTTCGGTTCAATATAGGTTCCTGCAAATAGACGTGCGATATTTTCCTCCGAGGGTGTAACCGTCACATTATTCGCTATGTTATTAAGCGCATTGAGAAGCAAGATGCTTTTGAACACTGCGTAACATTCAGGACCACCTTCATTCTCGACCTGCAGTTTTCTCGAATTGAAGCGCTCCGTAACAGCACCAAACTTAGATACCTTCTCATTGAATTCATCGACCACAAAATCCCATAAATAGTCGGCCGTAATCACACGGCCTTCTGCATATACCGCCTCATCGTCAAAAAACTCTCGGATTTGAGGATTGGCCCCGATAAACTCAAAAACACTTCGAGAAGAAGAACCTGCCTCACGAGCGTAATAGGTTGCCAGATTGGCCGTGCCAGGATGCAGTGGGAATAGGTTATAAAGGTCTTGCTTGGTCTCTTCCGGGCTGGTCGAGGTCGAAATCTCGGCAAACTCATTATAAAGCCCTTCATGCGGACCTATGAATGCGCTTCGTTTATGTTCATATACAACATCGTCGTCAATAATCCTGAATTTGCGCGACATAATCTTATATGCCGAAACAGTCTCCATATTATACGGCATATAATGATAACGTCCTTTGGTTTTTTCTCGTTCTTCAACTTGCAGGCAATCCAATGCCGAAGGATGGGAGATAAACAAGAAATAGGAATTATTCTTGGCCATCATCATGCGTTCACTGATACCCTGAAGCGTAACAAGAGCTGATAAACCGAATGCCGATTTAAGCACATCGGTAAACTCATCCCATACGATAAGCAAACCATCATACACTCCTTGAGCGGCTAATTTATCCTGCACCTCGAAAATCCATTTTTCAAGGTCATCACTCTGCAATGGAATCACTCGATTCTGTCGGCGAAGTGCATTTTTGATATGACGAATTACAGATATATCACGGTCGCTCAATTTGTCAATCAATAACTCGGTTGAAGGCGCAAGCGCTTTAAGTTGAGCATCTCGCTCGATAATAAGAGACCAGAACTCACCATCCTTCTCTATATCTGCAATATAATGGTCAAAATCGGTTTGCACTTCAAACTCGATACCCTCTCGATTCAACGCATCTACAATATGCGTCTGCAATACAAAAGGCAAATCTTCCGCAGCAGCCATATTGACAATGCCATAGAGGGAGACCGGAAACAATCGTTTTTTGCTCCGGAGATTCAAAATGTCTGAGCGAAGAAGAGCCAACGATTCATCCCGATATTCACACTCTATATACTCTCGAATATCGTCAATCGGATCACATAACAAGTGTTTGATTACGGCTCCTGCATGGCTTTTGCCACTTCCATAGGTGCCAGAAATCCAGAACGGTTTATGAAAATCGGCATTGTTGTTATACACCGAATTCACAACCTTTCTCAACACTTCATTAAACTGCTCGTTTGGAATAAAGTCTCTCCAATCGCCATTCTCCGGTTGGATTTTGAATGCGATGGCGGATTCCCGAATTTCGATTAGGTCAGAGTATTTGGTCTTCATCGTTTGAAATGTTCTCGGTTAGTTGTTTGGTTCCAATTTAAAGAATCGTATTATCTCACTCTTCATCAATTCACGAATATCCTTATCCTGAAGCAAATCCCATAATGCATTGTCGAGGTAGGCATATTCAACATTATCTCTTATAGCTTTTGCAGAATGCAATGGGATAGAAGCATCACTCATTTGACAATGCCAAAATCCATCATTCTGCATATAATTAAACGGTTTACACATAGGCGTTTCTCTATCTCCTATATAAAATTTATATATACTACTATATGCCTTTTGTAAATCCTCATATTGAAAGTGGTTAACTACCACACACTTTCTCTCAATCACGTCGATAATTGCAAGGATAAAAATAGGTTTAGCAAAAATTTTTCGTCCTCGATAGTTCCCTATGTTTACCTGTTTTATTAAATCAATGTAATATAAAACGCAATCCGATACCATTGTTATTTAGTTAAAAGTTTCAACACTTCCAACGGAGTCAGTTCCTCTCGCAAAGTAATATGATCCAATCCCATACTAAAGGTTGCATTAAGAACCGGATTCATATCACTATTGATAGATCTTAACAAGCTAATTAGCGTTTCTCGGTCAAGACCAAATTCTCGATAAGCTCCACATTTATTTGTGGGATCATACAAATCTGCCACACGTAAGCCTGAAATATTCTTACTTTGGGTAAATTTATATATAGAATAGGCTATGGCCTCTCGAGATACATTCACATATGGTGTTTTTACATATTTTTGTTTTTCTATTTGTGGCATTATGCTTCTTCCGATTGGACTTTCCCGGAAGGTTCTAAACAGAGCATAAACGATATTCTTAATCGTTGTTTGACTCTCTGAAGAATAATCAAACATGACCTTCTCTCGCACATCGCCTTCTGACACGCAAACATTCCAGTCTATATTTTCTTCAAACCACTTCACGATTGGAGCATTATATGTTAAATTAATCCAAACTACTTCCCATACAAGGTCCGGCATGTAAGCATATAATTCAACAAGATATGCTCCGAGATCGGTTAACTTTCTAGATTTAGTATCATCTAAAATTCCCGCTTGAACTAGCCATTTCACGAAATTGGGCAATTGTTCTTTAGGGTGCAAGCCGTGAAGGTTATCTGTAAAATATGTTTCTGCTGATGACATAAAAAAATCAAGCCATTCCCCGTTCAAGCCAAAGTTATTATATCCTACAAGTTTCATTTTATTCTGATTTGATCCAGTTTCAGCTAATGAATGCGCTACTATGCATCCTAGTTCATGGAATGTTAAACACTTATGACAATGTATACATTTTTGTTGATCAATTTTTACATCAGGTAAAATAGATAAAGCTCCCGTTGGGCACTCAACTTCACAAGCCTCACAATTTATACAATATGTTGCTTTGTATATTGCTCGTTTAAGTAATCCTTGGAGCGTCGGATTAGTATGCGTATTCTTAAATATTATCTTAACCGTATGGTCTTTTAATTCTATTTCAAATTGATAAATTAATTTATCATACTTAATCTCTCCATATTGACCATTGGGCGATAACTGAAAGTCACATACAGTTGGTAACCATGTGAAAATATGTTTCTGGGGTTCGGTGCTCAAAAGTACCAAATCCGGATTGGTTGCCAATATTTGTACAAACGAACGCGATGCTAGGCCTCTACCACCAGCCCTCCTTTTCCAGTTACCTTGACGTATATAATCTTTTTTATCTGAAATATTGCTTTTTTGTACAATGGCTTCTATTCTAGTCAAGAACGGCTGTAGGCTTTTATTAAAACATTTCCGTGAAATACAATCATTCCATTCAGAAGAAAACGGACATATTAAACAACCCACACGAGTCATTCCATAACGATACGCAGGATTTATTGGTAGATTATTCTTCAATAAATAGAGAAAGACCTCCGTCGTATTCCAATATAAAATTGGGCTTTCGTTTATTACGGTAAAGTGTTTGACACTTTTACCCTCTCTACTATAACCAGATCGCCGAGTGCTTTCTTCTGCGCGAACACCATCAAATGTCAGAATTCGAGCTTGCTTATTTGTGCCGTCAATTTTCAGCATACGATAAAGTGGAGCCGTTTTCATAATGGAACAGCACCAGCGATGAGTATCGGACGGCGTACCTATTTTATCCCAATAATTAATTACGCTCTCGTGATTACGAGCCACCGAGAATTTAAGCGTAGGGAACTTCTGATGATAGAACTCGATAATCTGATCATAGAGAACCAACGAAGGTGGCAACTCGTAACCCGTATCGGAATATATCACCTCGAAAGACTCCGGAGGGATAGCTCGGGTACACAAATCAAGGACAACCTGCGAATCTTTTCCCCCCGAGAAGGATGCCAAGAACTTATCAATCCGAGTGGTCTGATAGATTTTCTTACCCTGCTCCTGCGCAACCTCCAACGGCATGACATCAAAACTATCACAATCCTGTTTGACAATAGCCATCTTATTTTTCGTGCGCTTCTCCTGTTTTGCAGCCAATGCTTCAAAATCCATCTGATTTGCAACAGCTTTTTCCACGGTTTTGCGCGCAGAAGAATATTGCGCAAATTTATCCCGAATAAACTCTACCGCCTCACTTTCAAGCAGAAACATCTCATTGTTGACACGTTTTAACATCTCATCAACATCGACAGGTATGATGTTAAGCTTTTCTTGTCCTTCTTGAAATATTACCGTTGGATCATCATATATATTAGCCCCTTTTACATCAAAAGCCAACACTCCGCGATAGAAATATTGCTTATTGCACGCCCACAACAAAGGTTCTTGACACCGAGGGTATTGCCACCCCAATTTGTCAAGCCCCAGCATATCAAGTTCCTCAAAAAAAACAGGACGAGGCGACACAGTTAAAGCATCAGATGTGAAGTGCGATTGCAACCTCACTCCCCCAGTTTCCTTATCCCATATAATTTTGAACATATTATCTTAACGTTATCAAAGTCTGAATATCAACACCCAACAAAGTCGCAATCTGTTGAAACTGCTGAATAGACGGTTGTGTTTTATTGGAGCACCATCTTGATATAGTATTCTCTGATTTTCCCATCTGTTTTGCCAGCCATCTATTTGTTTTCTGCTTCTCAACAAGGGTAACCTTAATTCTATTCATCACTATTTGTTGAATATTCGACATGCTTATTCAATTTATGGCCATTATTTGTACAAATATACCTTTGTTTTTTAGTTCACGCAAGATTCTAACTCTTTTTCTTTCTACATTCTAAGCAATAGATTATATAAAAACTTGGCTTACCCCTATATGACCCACATAGAGATAAACCAAGCTGACAATTACCACGAACCCATCAAGCGATGGGTTTAACCTGCGCCTCCGGCTGCCATTCTGTAAGCGAGACAATCGCATGATATTGCTCCTTATTGAGAGGCGAGTCACCATCGTCCGAACATTCGTATTCCCACGGCAGTTCGTAGACGGAGCCTTCTTCCTGATAACCCATATAGTTGTGAAAGGAGTCGGGAATCAGCCGCACATAATCCTCTTCCCGCAGGATTCGTAGGAGTCTCTCTGCATCGTATATCAATAGCGGCGCTCCGGCCTTATACAAGGCGGTAGCCACTTCGATAGCCAGCCCGACATTAGCCGAATAACTGTTGGAGACAACAATCATCCAGCCCTTCTGACGCTTGTTTGAGGCAAAGATATTCAGACGTGAAAGCCCCAGTTCTCCGTAGTGATCCGTTGCAAACCGTATGAAATCAGCCGGACTGTCAATGTCGTACAAGGTCTCCACATCCACAAACTTCATCCGCTTGTAGTAGGCTACCTCCCGCAACTCTTCCGGAACACCCTGCGGATCTTCATAAACACGTCCGCTGGCGCCCCGTTTCCGATAATAAGCCTCATACGCCTCGTTGGCAATACGGTAATAGGAGCAATACTGCCGGATAGTCATGGTCTCCAAAGGAGGCACGGAACGCCCGTGGACCGAATCTTCCAAAGCCTTGATGGCCGTCTCCTTATCCTCCACCTCAATTTTGCAATTCGGTACTATGCGGTTGAATTCCTTTTGTGAGATCCGTCCTATACGCTGCTGGTACGGCAGGTTTTGCGCCACGTAATCGTTGAACCCGTTGGGATTCGCGACAACGACATCAATCATCCGTTCCAGATAGTCGAAAAGACGGGTAAGAATATCCCTGTACCACGCATCATCGGGGGCCCCATCAGCACAAGCAGGACAGTTCGTGATGATGAACATGGTACGCTTCCGATCCGTAACACGAAGCGACCGGGAATCACCGTATCGGGTCGAGGCGACATGGAACCACCGCGTCTCCATCGGGTTGAATGCAAGCCAGTCCGCATGGAACGCCTCCCGGCTGTCATATTCTCCCGAAGCAATCAACTCCTCGGCATCGCCCCACTCTTCCGGCGTAGGGCGCGGCACCTCGATATAGAATCCCCGGTACTCATCGTCGCCCATTACGGCCAGTCGCTCGAATTGGCGCTGAATACCAACCAGCCGTTCCAGCATATTGCCGCCAACGACAATCTCCCAATGTTGCCTTTCGCCCAACACATCCAAGTGAGAGGTATTCAGGCCAACCTCCTTCGCCAAATCGGCAAGGAATTCTCCATCTATGCTCATTCTTTCGTTCATCTCTTTATGCTCATTAAATCTCAATTAGCTTTTCAGAATCAAACCCATTCGCAAGGGGTTCGTTCTCGAAGACACATATCACACCTTATTCAGGTACAGATCGCTCATGTATTGTATTTTCATCCTATTGCTCTCCTTTCTTCGATTGCTCAATCTGCTTCTCGATGATTGCCTTCACCTGTACAAACGAGACCGGAGTGAAATCGTTATTGTCTACTCCGACATCATATTGTGTCGGAAGAAGCATACTCAGTCGCGGTGCATCCTTTCCGGTATTGTTCCTTCGGGTATGCACGTGTCCGAAAAGCTGCCAGGTGTCATCGTATGAGCCGCCATAGCAGAGGAACGGACAGTGATTCAGATAAATCTTCTGTTTATCCACCTCGATATACATCTGCATCGTTATCTGCTCGAAGTATTTCGTGTAATTCTGCCTCAGGTTCTTGATGTCGTGGTTGCCGGAAATAAGGTATATTTTCCCGTTCAGCCTGTTCAGTATGTTTATCCATTCGGCAGAACCGCCCAGACAGAAATCACCCAGGTGGAACACGATATCCTCCGGACCGACCACGCGGTTCCAGTTGGAAATAATCGTTTCATTCATGTGCGACACATCCTTGAATGGCCTGTTGCAGAACCTGATGATATTGGTGTGGTTGAAGTGGGTGTCGGATGTAAAGAACACCCTGCTTCCGTCAAATTTATAATTCATAATCTTTTCATTCATGCGCATCACTGCGCGGTTAATAATACGTTACAATTCAGCCCGTGGACGGAATTGACGGAGAAGAGCACATCGTGCGAACGTCACCAACAGGCATCAAATAAACTGCAAGCCGAATGCAGATCCGGTTATTGTCCGGAATATGCTGAGGCGCAGCGTTTATTGTAGATCAAAGATCTAAAACAAAAACCGTCGAAAAGTTTGGTAAGGACTCTCCGACGGTTTTCATTTATCGTTTCAGCGGGATACCAGCATCATCGTATCCCCGATGGTCTATCAAACGTTCGTCGGAAAATGTCTCCAAAAGTATAGAATGCCCCAATGCCTGAAGTATGGACACTCGACAATCTCTCAAGGCATTTTATGCCTCGATTCGATACGGTGTTCCAGTTGTTCATTCTTCTTTGCAGCATTGTAAGCTTATGTTTTTATATTCAATTGACGGCGCAAAATTATAGATTTTCTTGAGGACCAGCAAATTTCTTTAGAGAAAAGCCGATAGGAAGCAAACTGCGGAGCCCATAGTGCAAAACTCTTTTATACTCTTATTAATTATAGTATAAAATTATATTCATTGATTACATTTAGTAAGTAGAAATATGCTGTTTTATCTCACTGCCTTTTTAAGGCAAAATCTATAAGTCGATCAAAAGGTTTTTGACCAGCACCATAAGCTATAAGGATTTTTGGCGTACGTTTTCCTAATATTCCTCTATTATATTGGAAATAGGTGCTATAGCTTTGATAAATCATACCACTATTCCGATCATAGAATTTCTCAAATAAAGAGCTATATCCCGGGATATTTTTTGATAGCCAGCCAAATTGATAGCCATTGTTAAAAAAGTCTGCCACCGTGTATTTTAATACTCTTGTAGAAAGTATATATAACAAATATAATTGTTCTTTCGGTTGATTGACAAAAGAAAGGTCGCAATACTTATCTTGCATTTGCATTATAAATTTTTGCTCTCTTCTTATTAAAACCCCATTTACATTGTTGTTATTTTCCATAACTTCTTTTGCCAATTCGACCACAGCGTCATGTTTTTCGTAAGAACTGTCATATTCTACACGCCACTCTGTTTGCTTATATACATTGGTTCCCAACAAATCCCCCCAAACCTCACCAAAATCATTTTGAGCTATCAATGTGTATGCTTTATACAACTTATCAAGCGTATCATACTCAACTTCTCCATTAATACAAGCGCCATCAAGCAATGAATTTATATTTCCTTTGAAATGTACGTTGTTTTCAATCTTTTGCAACAAAACTTTGAAGCGGGAATTTATTGAAATAAGTTTTGCTTTTCGAATTTCTTCTTTTTGTTGTTCCGAATAAATAACTTCGATACGCAAATTTGGGTCAAGCAACAATTCGTATATGTTGTCTGACACAAGGTTTTTCAATACAGGAAGCAGTCTCGGCCATTCACGTTGACTCTTGTCTTTGGTATTGACAAGCATGTTACGAACAACCGTCAAATAATCTTTCATTCCGGAATCATCTTTGTACTTTATCATATATTGCAATGCAGCATAAAGAAGAAGCACTGTCGTAATATCATCGTGAGCATTATCCAATACGACATCCTTAAGCATCATTTCTATCGTTCCAATCGAATCGTTAGTCCAAGGATATAGCACAATCTTTCCGGCTGATTTATTCAAACGTGGAAGCAAATCGAATACGTTAATCAAAAATTTCACAGAACTAATATCATCAAAGACACTGATAAGTTGGTCTTCATCATCTAAATCAATATCTGCTTTTTTGCGCTTTTCACCGAGATTGCGTTCATAGAATGTAACCAATGCCACAAAACGCAATAGATTCATAAAGTATTTGTCTATAGTATAAATCTGCTCCTCCCTGTAATGCCATAAATTATCTACCCAAGTGTATTCTATCTTTTCAGACACCTCGCTTTTTAAATCATCATCATAGTCAATAGCCGCAAATAGTTTCGATTTAAACTTCTCAAAAGGAGTTAGCTGTTTACCACGAGCATTCATACGTGTATAGATTTCCTCACTCAACCCGAATTCTTCAAGCGGAAGGAAATAGAAAGACAGAATATCTGTTGTGGTCAGCATTGTGAATAGATTATTTGAAGAATGGATAATTTCATTATCGTGTATGCAATCAAGCATTATAATAAATGCTTCCACAGAAGGGTCCAACATCCATGCATTGTCAAACCATCTTGCTTCATGAACAAAGTAATCCTCAAAGGAAGATATTGTTTGAGGAATAGTCTCTTTACATATAAATTCCAAAAATGAATGCGCAGAAGGACGTGTTTCATAAGTGAAATGCAAAAGAGTTTCTTTAGCAACATCCAGCTTGCCTTCTCTCCATGCTACATACCAATGTAGAAGAAAAAGGGTAGTCAATCGCTGTTGTCCATCAATAGGTATGAAAAGAGATTGTGCAGTTCGTTTGTTTTCCGTTATCATGCCATAAACGAAATCCAATTCAATAGGACATTTGTTCTTCAAAGCATCTGCAATATGATTAACAAGTTTATTTCTGATTTTCCCTTCAGATGGTCTACCTTGCGCATAATCACGTTGTATAATAGGAATTTCTATTTTGGTAAACTTGTTTAATAATTCCCAAAACGTATATTTATTATCAGTTGTATTAAAATTGGTATTCATTGTCATTAGTAATAAATTTGTTTATAACATGTTCTATTTCATTAAAGTAACTTCTTTGGTCATCTACTCCCCAATAAAAAGGTTGGTTTACCGAATTGCTATAGAATTTTAGGAACACGTTCTTCGTACATGGTGGTATGAATTTTCCCGCTTTTTCAAGTTCAATGATTTTTGCTCGTTTCACAGGGAAAATGGACTTGTTCAATGCTGAGTTGTCCTTTTTTGAAATCAAAGCCATATTGCATAAGTCATGTATTGTCTCACCATTAAATATATTTTCCAATTCCATTTTCAGCGAATTAAACCGTTCCATATCCATGTTTGAGGATTCCGATATTTCTTTAAGTTCTTCCAAAGTCTCTGTAAGAGGAATCTCTTCACCATTTACATTTTCTTCGTCATCCACACATACCATTTCAACACCTTTTAAAGCGCGCAAAACATCATTCGCCCAAATCCTTGCTGCATCTACTGTTTTGATGGGGTCATCGGAGTTTTGGGCATGTACGTGTTCAAGGCTCCAACTATTTCCTTTTTCAGACATTATTTCACGATAACGGTCAAATGGGAAACGGTTATACGGACCACGAGAAATCGTTAGGCAAGTCAATACATTAAATAAAAGCAATATATTATGTACTGCAGAATGGTTTTTATCATAACTCAATTCACTTAGTTCACCTCCGTCTGTAACAATTTTCACAATAGTCTTTTTCAAATAGCCGACAAATTCTTTTTTACCCATTGTAGATGCTTTCATAAAAAGTTCGTCTATTTTCTTGTGATTACGTGAAAGCAGATACCCCACATAATGATAGATAACAGGCTGCGCTGTGGCATCTGACTCACAAAACCATGAATTGATTATTGCAAAAGCATTCTCTATCTGTTTCCAGATTCTTTCTGCATTCTCCGCTTCCAAGCGAATGCGATTCCCTTCTGTTTCTGTCTTTCTTACGTTTATTTGTTTTTCAAACCAAATAAACGTAGTGTAATTTCCCTTATCAGTAAGATTTTCCGCAATTAGGTCAAATAGAAGCTCAATACGCGAAGAATACTCTTTTTTGTCTTCTCCGACTAAGAAGTTCCATTTATCCGGGCGACGGAGTTCTTTTTCCATTTTGCACCACGAAGCCATTATTTCAGCTTTGCGCATTTCTAATTCTCTTCCTTCATACTTACCTTTTAGTTTGCTGAGGATAAGTGCCTTTACAAGTTCAGCATCTGTCAACGGTATTTTCCCATCGTTCAGATTATTGAATACCGCAATATTCTTTTTCCTGTCCGAAGACTCAATATCATACCAGATTATGTTAACCTCATTTGCCAGAGTGTTAGCCATTAAACGCTTTATCCCTCTTGTAGTTTCTTTCTGTTTTTCAAACCAAATTTCAATACAACGATATGCTTCTGACAAGAAATGAAGTTCTGGTGTGTCGTGACTATATCGCTTTGTATTGACCAAATCATTCATAAAAGAAGTGATGTCCTTACGGCTTTCGAAAGATAGGCTAAACACATCTTCTTCGTTTAAATAATTTAAAACAAGCCATAAAGTTGTCAATCGTTGCTGGCCATCTATTACTTCCCAGCTCTTAGCATCACTGGCTCGTGTTACAACAATAGGTTGCAAACAATATTTTGCTTGCGCATCGGTTCTTGATCCATAGAAGTCGTACACATCATTTAGCAATGCATTTACTTGTATCTCGGACCACCGGTATCCACGTTGATAGGAAGGTATCAAGAACTTTCTTACCTCTATATGGGAATTATCGATTTTTTCCATACAGAGCGAAGATATTGTGAATTGATCTATTTTGCTCATATTATTAATTGTTTATTTCCGTAGTATTTAGTAATTAAAATCTCTTATTTTTAAAATCACTTCAATATAATTACTTTTAGCAACTAACTTTAGTTATATATCAAATATAATTCTTTTTTTTTTGCATTCTACTGCATGGTATAGTTTGGCAATCAATTTTTGATAGACTGCACAAAGTATAAGCAGGTAAGATGTGCAAGCTGTAATCAGTAACTCTGAATTCCTGACTTTTAGCAAAGTCAATCCCCCGGCTTGAGGGTGTATAAAGCATCCATACATTTGTAAGCAGAAAAACTACAAAACAGTATGGATGCTTGTGAACTCGAGAGTTCGGAAAGAAACTCGTATACACTTTTCCATGATGTCAGCAACTTTACTTTATCTCCGTATTCATATATACGTTCATTAAAGTAAAGTCAAAATAAGGGAAGAAAAGAGATGGCTGCGCCATGGCCAAATGGTGCCAGCCGTTTTTTCTTTTGGCTGCAAATTTTATATGCAATCCGGTTGTAACGGTCAGTCCCAATCGGCCACTCCGATCAAGCACAAAACACCTTACTTGAAACCCGAAACTATCCGTGAATTCAACCTCGATTTTACAGCCCATTTTGGCGAAATAAACCCCGACATGCTCTATCTTTGCAGATGAGGTCAATCGGTGCTCAAAAGGGCCGTTTTTGCCTCTTTCCCCTCTGTTCGGAGGGAGTCGATGAAAAAAAACGTTAAATCTTCGATTTTTCGCAAAAAAACAAGTAAATTTTTGAGTAGTCTACCTTTTAAGACGCAAACTACTGATAATCAATGAGAATATGATGATGCATCGTAAAATGTGGATTATCTCGAGCACCTTGTTGGGGTGGTTTTACCAATACATTTGTATGGAAAAATTGGGAGTTATATATAAATACTGTTTATGCTTTTAATTATAAAGTGTATGATAAAATTTGGAATGAGTATGCAGATGGGAAAAATTGGTTGACTAAGAATTTACATCGGCTCTCGGATAAAGTAAAAATCTGGGAAAAACCAGGAGATTTAGCAGATATTCCGATTATTAATAGTGATCCAGCTATATATACCGATTTGTCATCTTCGTCATATCCATATGTTAATGGAATTTATTGGAAAATTGCAAATCTTCGTTTAACATATCACTTACCAGAATTTTGGCTTAATATGTTAAAAATAAAAGAAGCGTCATTGAGTTTTGTTTGTGATAATTTATATACACTAACTTCAAAAAGATTTCTAGGAATTGATCCAGAAAATTCTTCGGGATGGGGTGCTCCAAGGAGATTTATTGTTGGTTTAAATGTTAATTTTTAATAAAAATAGGTATGAAAAAAGTTTATTTATTGTGGGTTTTAGGATTACTATTTGCTTGTAATGATCGAATGGATCAGATGCGCCCACATAATCGGGCAGAAGCCGACTCATATCTTGGTTCGTTTAGAAATATTGTAAATGCGACATCTGGACTGTATGGACAATTTGTGAGTCAGACAGGAGCCTTTGCAGATGGGAATAATTATCATGGAACGTATCATGCATTAGGGGAATTTCGTGGAAATGCATTGTTTATTATTGCTCCATTTAGTGAAAGTGATTTAAATTCCATGCGTTATCTTGATGCTCATTTTTTCTTAAATAGTGATCAAAAAACATATTCTTTTGCATGGCCAATGTGGGCTAATACACATCAAATTATTTTAGGAGCCTCAAAAAATATAGAGGCTATAAATAAATTATATGTAGAAACTCGTGACAAAGAAACTCAAAAATATTTAATTCGTTTAAAAGGTGAAAATTATTTTATTCGTGGTTTAATGATTTGGAACGGAGTAAATGTCTTTGGGAGACCTTATTGGGATAAACCGGATAAAAATCTAGGAATACCGTTGGATATAAAAGGAGAGGCAAAAGAATTGCCTCGAAGTTCTGTGAAAGCATGCTTTGAACAAGCTATAGATGATTTTAAAAATGCTGCTATTTGTTTGCCTGATGAGTATTCTGATCATACATTTGCAAATAAAGCTGCAAGTTTTGGAATGTTATCGCGAATTTATTTGTATATGGGTGGATGTCCGGATGCCCCTATTGATAAATATAATCGTTTATCAGTAAGTTATGCAGATTCTGTTTTTTCAATACAAAATGATCAAATTAATTTGTTGAAAGGGGAAGATTTGAAAGGTTTATATGATAATCCTAAAACTAATAAGGAGATACTGTTTGCTTTTTGGGGAGGGAATTTTTCTAATAAATTAGGCAATGTAATTCATAATCTTTATTCATGGATGGGATCTGAGTCTTCTGCATCTGATTTTGTTTATCAGTGTGTGATCTCTAAAGATTATGAAAATATTATGGATACTTTACAGGATTTACGTTGGAAATATTTTACAGAAGCCTCTATACGCTATCCTGGACGTTATTGTACTTGTAAATATAATGGCGGAAAATATTATATTTATGCTGATTATGCTAATTTTTGTGCTCCTACTATATTTTTAAGAGTAGCTGAGGTTATACTTAATCGGGCAGAAGCATATGTGAAATTGGGAGAGGATACAAAAGCCTTGATAGATTTGAATAGAGTTCGAGAACGAGCTGGCTTACTGCCTTTGTGTGATCTTCATGGAATGGAATTATTTGATGAGATATTTTTGGAACGTCGTCGAGAATTGGCCTTTGAAGCACATACTTATTATGATTATGTACGGAATGGATTGAAGATGAAACGAGAAGAAGTGACAACTTTGTATCCGAATTATATTGGGACAGAATATAATGAGATTGATCCGCGGACATCGCGGAGGACTATGTGTCTGATTCCTGTAGAAGAGTTACTTCAAAATAATATGTTAATTCAGAATCAGTATTAATTTGAAATGAAAATATTTTTTGTAATAAAATCAAATTGACATGACTCATACAAATAAAAGGTATATATTAACTTTGGGGATATGGGAAGAGCTTTGCTGTGTAGAGATTTAGGGTCTTGAATTGGTTGAAAAGTATAGGGTAATTCAGATATTAGATTTATAGTATTTCTCTTGAAAAACATTGACCGCAGTTATCAATTTTTTAATGCGATAACTGCGGTATTTAGTCTTATATAGAATTCTTAAAATGCCTTTTTCAGGATTTCGCGGATGTTGTCGGCTTTGCCCATGGTGTAGTAGTGGATGGCCGGGGCGCTGTGGGCGAGCAGGTCTTTGCTTTGGGCGGTGCACCATTCGATGCCGACCTGGTAGATGGCTTTGTCGTCCCGGCATTTCCGGATTTCGTGCATCAGGTCCTGTGGCAGGTCGATGCTGAAGGCCCGGGGAAGCATTTCGATGTGCTTTTGGGTGGAGATGGGTTTCAGGCCGGGGATGATGGGAACGGTGATACCGGCAGCCCGGCATTTGTCGACGAAGGCATAAAACCGGGTGTTGTCGAAAAACATCTGGGTGACAATGTAGTCTGCTCCGGCATCGACTTTTCGTTTCAGGTTTTCAATGTCGATGTCGATGTTGGGGGCTTCGTAGTGTTTTTCCGGATAGGCGGCCACACCGATGCAGAAATTGGTGGGGACTGCATTTTTCAGGTATTCGTCTAGATAGATCCCCTGGTTCATGTTGTGGATTTGTGCGACCAGCTCGTTGCTGTAACGGTGACCGTCGGGTTCCGGAACAAAATATTTTTGTCCCGGGATAGCATCACCCCGCAGGGCAACGACATTTTGAATGTCCAGAAAGTTCAAGTCGATCAGATCGTTTTCGAGTTGGTGTTTGCTGGCTCCTCCGCATATCAGGTGCGGAACGACTTCGACCGGGAATCGTTTCATGATGGCGGCTGCAATGGCAACCGATCCCGGGCGTTTGGTGATGGTTACTTTCTCGAAGGTGCCATCCTCTTTGGGACGGAATTCCACTTCGTCCCGGTGGTAGGTGATGTTGATAAAAGGGGGAGCAAACTCCATCAATGGTTCAATGGAGTTGTACAGTTTATTAATGTCGCTTCCCTTCAAAGGAGGCACTAATTCGAACGAGGCGAAAGGTGCCGTTTTTTGGTTGATGATATCGATGACTTTACTCATAATGCTTCAGTTCTGTGTTATATGGCTAAAAGTTTTTTCCCCTCTTCGACGGTGAGGCCCCGTTTTGTGCAATAGGCGGCAAGTTGGTCTTCTCCGATGGATCCGATGCTGAAGTAACGGGCCTCCGGATGGGCGATCAAAAGTCCGCAAAGACTGGTGGTCGGCTGGATGGCATAGGAAGATGTCAGGGATACCCCGATTTTGCTCGGTGCATCCAGCAAGTCGAAGATGTCTTTTTTGAGGGAATGGTCCGGACAGGCAGAATATCCGAAAGCCGGACGGATCATGTGTATGCCTTCGCTCAGCTGTTCGTGCATCCATTCGGCCAATGCTTCGGTCAGACGGGCGCACAGACTTTCGCGCAGCAGATGTTCGAAGTCGTGGCAATCGCAGGCTGCCTGTTTGTCGGCTACTTTCAGCGCAAAGAGGCCCACCGGTGAGGTCCCGCAAGCTTGCGGACAGATGTAGTCGCATAGACTTAGACAGTCGCTGCCTTTTTTCTGTTGGCGCAACATGGGCAGACGATGACCGTTGCTTAAGAGAATTTCGTCGTTGGCAGAACAAGCGTCGAAAAATTTGACAATGACAGAGGCATCGAATTCCTGACCTGCCACGATGTTTCCCAATGTTTCCAACGCAGCCTGATAAGTTCGGTCCGCTTCTTCATTTTGGTGGATGATTTCCGGGAATTTGCCCTTAAATCCCCAAAAGTGAAAAAATGGTGTCCAGTCGATTCGGTCGATCAGTTCCCGAAGATCCAGGTGTCTGGCAAATAGATGGTGTTCTCCGAAACCGGCCGGAAGTCGAAAACTTTCCGGGGAAAATACCGGCGCATGGGCTTGGGCTTCCTGATAGCTGATCAGTGTGTTTTGTTTGCTGTAATATTGTTGCCGGATTTTTTCCTGCTCTGTTTTGATCTGTTGAATATAATTTTCCCGATCGGACAGCAGCCGTTTGATGATGTTTGCGGTACGGGATGCATCGCCTCCCTGGATGACGCAGTAGTCGTATTTGGGGGCTAACTTTACGGCGGTATGTACGGAGGAGGTAGTGGCTCCGCCGACAATCAACGGGATAGCCAACTGTTCTTTTTGCAACAGTTCGCAAAGGGTTTCCATCTCGTTCAGAGAGGGCGTAATCAGTCCGCTGACACCGATGATGTCTGCCTGGTATGCTTTTGCTGCCTCAATAATTCGTTGATTGTCGACCATTACGCCCAAGTCAATGACTTCAAAATTGTTGCAAGTCAATACAATGTGAACGATATTTTTCCCGATGTCGTGAACATCCCCTTTGGCCGTGGCCAGGATTACCTTGGGTCGGGCTGCGCTTTGGCCTTGGATGGTATTGTGTTTCTCTATTTCGGGTTGCAGAATGGCTACTGCTGCTTTCATTGCTTTGGCTGATTTTACGACCTGGGGTAAAAACATTTTCCCTTCGCCGAACAGGTTGCCGACCTTGTCCATGCCTTGCATCAGCGGTCCTTCGATGATTCCCACCGGTGAGGAGTAGACTGTCAAAGCTTCCGCCAAGTCGACCGGCAGGTATTCTGTATTTCCTTTGATCAGGGCGTAACTGAGGCGTTCGTTTAGAGGACGCTGACGCCATTCTTCGTTTTTGACTGTTTTCCCCTCTGTGCTTTTCTGACCTTTGATCTGTTCCGCCAGGTCGATCAGGCATTCTGTGGCTTCGGCATGTCTGTTTAGAACGACATCCTCTACGGTTTTTAGCAGTTGCGGTTCTATTTCGTCGTATACTTGTAACATGGCGGGATTGACAATGGCCATGTCCAGACCGGCCTGAATGGCGTGATAGAGGAAAACCGAATGCATGGCTTCCCGAACCGGATTATTGCCGCGGAAGGAGAAGGATAGGTTGGAAACGCCTCCGGAGGTCCGGCAGCCTGGTAGATTGGCTTTTATCCAGGCGACGGCCCGGATGAAATCGACGGCATAGTTGTTATGCTCTTCCAAGCCTGTACCGATGGCCAGTATGTTGACATCGAAAATAATATCTTCTGCCTGAAATCCGGCTTGTTCGGTCAGGAGACGGAAGGCCCGGGCACAAATGTCGATTTTGCGTTGATAGGTGACGGCCTGTCCTTCTTCATCGAAAGCCATAACGACGACGGCTGCTCCCAGTTGGTGGATTTCCCGGGCTTTTTCCAGGAAGCGGATCTCTCCTTCTTTCAGACTGATGGAATTGACGATGCATTTCCCTTGTGCGTTTTTCAAACCGGCCAGGATTGTTTGCCAGTCGGAGGAGTCGATCATCAGAGCGGCTCGGGCGATATCGGGGTCATTGCTGATATAGCGGATGAAAGTAGCCATTTCTGCAGCGCTGTCCAGCATCGCATCGTCCATGTTGATGTCGATGATGTCGGCTCCGTCTTCGATTTGTTTACGGGCAATCTGGGCCGCTTCTTCGTATGCCTTGGCGTGAATCAGTTTGGCAAATTTAGCCGATCCGGCTACGTTGGTCCGTTCACCGACATGGATAAAATTGTTCTGGGTTTTGTCGATGATGACTTTTTCCAAACCGCTGACGGTAAGTTGTGGGGATAGAACCGGCAGACAACGGGGGACCATTCCTTCCAGGGCTTTCCGGATAGCCCGGATGTGAGCAGGCGTTGTACCGCAACAACCTCCGGCAATGTTGAGTAAACCGGCGCTGGCCATGCGTTGAAGGCAGGTCGCTGTTACTTCCGGACTTTCTTCGTATTCTCCCATTTCGTTCGGTAGACCGGCATTGGGATAGAGACTGAGCGGACAAGGGATTTGTTTGGCCAACCGTTCAATAAAGGGTTGCAATTCGGTGGCTCCGAATGAACAGTTCAGCCCGAAACTGAACAGTGGATAATGGGATACAGCTGTATACAAGGCTTCAAGGCTTTGACCGGTCAGGGTGCGCCCGCTCTTGTCATTGATGGTGGCCGATAGCATTACCGGAAGGCTGCTCCCTTTTTCCCGCTGGACCTGTTCGATGGCATACAGGGCTGCTTTGGCATTCAGACCGTCGAAGACGGTCTCGACCAGAAGCAGGTCAGCTCCGCCATCAATCAGGCCTCGCACCTGTTCTGCATAAGTGGTGGCCAGCGTATCGAAATCGACCGGGCGAAATTCCGGTCGGTTGACGTCCGGCGATAGCGAGAGCATTTTGGAGGTCGGGCCCATGCTGCCGGCTACATATACTTTGTGTGTTGCCTGTAGGGCTTGGTTTTTGGCAATATTCGCACCGGCGTAGTTCAACCGATAAATCAGCGATTCCCCTTGGTATTCTTCCTGGGAAATTGCGTTTGAGTTGAAGGTGTTGGTCTCGATGATATCGGCACCTGCATCGATATAGGATTGGTGGATTTGCCGAATGAGGTCCGGACATGTCAGGTTCAGTATATCATTATTCCCTTTCAGGTTTACCGGATGGTTTGCGAATTCCGACCCCCGGAAATTGGCTTCTGTCAAGCCAAGTTGTTGAATGGCCGTACCCATCGCTCCGTCCAGGATCAAGATTCGTTGTTTGATCGTTTCTTGTAGTGTATATTCTTTTTCCATGTTTTTTTCTTTTTTATTCGGGAGTCCGGGTTAAAACAGTTTTAATTCGAAGTTTCCACAGATGCCCATTTTATCATCTTTGATGATCATGGCTGCCAGAATTTCTTGTTTTTCTTTGATTTTTTCGATGCAGCTCTGGATGTCATCCGCTGTTTGTATGGTATTGGCGAATGCGGTTGCATAGGTGTCGGCCAGCGAGGTGTCCTGGCAGATAATCATGACGGCATCGGCTTTTCCGAAACTCAGCGAAGGACCGACGGTCCCGGAAGAGGTGCAGATGCCCAAAGGGGCAAAAGCCGCTTCGATGTGTAAACCTATTTTTTCGGAAAGAGGAGAGTGGCCGGCAAATACGGAGATGTCGATGTCTTGGCACAGGGCTGTATAGATATCACCTCCGTTTTCTACGATGACCTCTTTGACTCCGAATCTTTTTTGAATGGCTTCGCCGGTTTTTTGAGCGACAGCTCCGGCGACGGCACTCATCGGACCGATACCGCTTTTTTGAGATACCTGCGACATCTTTCGGAATATTTCGGGCGCTTCCGAATCGGCCTTCCAGGGGATCAATGCCTGGGCATAATCCGGATGGCAGACAATCCATTCGTCCATTTCCCGGCGAAGTTCCCGGATAAAATGTGCGGTATACTCGGGGAGCTCCGGATGCCAGGAGGTCCGGTCGACCCCGATATACAAGTCGGTTTCCTTATGTTCGATGGCGAAATAAGTCCACCGGTCTTGTCGGAAATGTTGACGGTAGGTACGGTTTACGTATTCCATGATTCAGGCTTCTGCAAATTCGATACGGAATAGTTTGAGCGGACAAGATTTCAGACACAGTTTGCAGGCAATACACTTATCCGGATTGAAGTGCAGTTTCCAGTCCGGTTCGCCGATGGTCAACGCATGGGCAAAACAGGCTGAGACACAGTTACCACAATCGATGCAGAGGCTGGCATCGTAGGAAACTTTACTGGAAACCGGACTTACTGTAACTCCATTTTCGATCAAATAAGCGATTCCTTGATCCAATTTATCAGGTTCTGCATCGAGTTCCACCAGCAAATTACCGGATTTCCCGGCTTGAATTTCCGCTTTTAGAATATTAATCCGTATATCGTATTGTTTTACGAGGTCGTAAGTCAAAGAACGGTCGGTGGCATCTACCGGGAACGATAATACAACTTTCTTTATCATGGTGTTTCTAATTTTCAAGGTTCATTTTTTCATTACTTACTCATCACAGGCCTGAAGTCCTTTCAAACTGCTTTGTACAGGCATTGGACGGACTGGTTCTGTTAACAGAAAATCTCCTTTTTGAATCCATTGTTTCAGTACCTGGGCGATTTCCCGGGCTTTGGCCAGACTCGAAAGCGGAGCTGTTCTCACTTTATGACCGTTTATATGGATGAAACCGCTGTGTAAGGCGGCGTAATTTGTTTTGCCGAGGACCTGGCCCCCTTGTCCGTAATCGACAATTGCTGTTTCGATTTGCTCGTTCCGGATGGAAACCCGCCGGGCCAGATCTTCGTCCAGTACGGGAATGGGAATGCCAATGCCTACATAAAGGGTGATGCCGTATTTTTCGATGTAGGCTCCTCTCAGATATTGGGAACTCATGTTTTTCAAGTCTCCGACGACGGCAATAGTACGGGCATTACCAATGGGGACGCCAAATTCATTGACCGGTTTGGTGGTATTGAACTGAGTTCCGTTCCAGGTGACATATCCTTCTGTACCACACAGGAAAATATGAGTACCCAGGCCGATGGTCCGGCATTCCGGATCGTTGAGCAGCGGTGAAAGTTCACCGGCAGAACTGTAGGATGCGTTCCTCATTTTGGGTAGCAGGGTGCCCATATAGGTATATTTGATCTGGTCGGTAGTATTGGTGGCTACGTTGTAATTTTGATAACAGTTTCTCGGATTGTATAAAATCGCTTCGTTGATGCTGTTTTTGTTGATGACGGCTTTGATGTGTTTCCGGGGATAGCAGTCTGTCCCTTTCCCCCAGGCTTCCAGCAGTATGTCCTTGCCGTTGACCAGATCTTCGATAATGTGAGCCCCTCCATAGGCCGGAGAAGAGGGATTGCAGTCGGTTGCTCCTACATAGGTGTCGACTGCAGCCAGTCCACCGCTTACTCTGACGCCGTTCAATTCGATTTTTTCCATGCGGATCGGTGGGTTGGAATGGCCGAAATTTAAAAATGCACCGGAAGAACACATCGCACCGAAAGTGGCCGTGGTTACTACATCGACTTTGTCGACAATTTCTTTCGGTGATAAGGTTTTGGATAGTTCGGCCACTTCTTCGGCCGTCAGTACTACGGCGGTACCGTTTTTTATTTTTTCATTGATTTCTGCGTATGTTTTCATAATGTTTGGATTGAATGTTTATAAAAGAGCCATCGTTGTGCGGTAGGTCTGACAGTCTTCCGTCGAATCATGTATAATGCTGTGAAAATCATTAATCATGTTTCGTTTGGATACTTCGATCCTTTGCAGAATGAATATGGCCCGTTAGGTATGACTCCGGTTCGCTACCTCGTAGCGGCAGAAGCCCATATGTCGGAAAAAGGTATAAAAGATCAGCGCATGCAGCGCATGTCCATTGAAGATACAAAAAGTGAGAAGAATTTAAGATTCCGGTTTCTCCGGTTCGTAATGTGTGTAGAATAATCTGCTTTTTTCATCTTACTTTTGTTTTAAATTATAACTCCTGAGTTCAGGTCGGGTTTTGGCACCTTTCGGAAAGTCCGGAGGTTGTCGGAGTTTCACAGAGCCCAGTCTCTCAACTCCTCTTTATAATTCAAACAATCTTTCTTACGGATTGAATGGACGTGACAAAGAAACAGGAAATATTTTGAAAAACCAAATGAATATCGGAGAAAAAAATACGTTAACGTTTCCTGGTGACAGGAAAATGATGATAGAGGCGGATTTACAAACACCCCAAGAGTCTTATATTAAGCTTTTGGGGTGTTGACTGTCGTTAATTTAATATGCTGGCAAAATTAAATGATTTTTAATCCTAAGGTAAAGTTGAAAGAACGGGGGGCGTTCAATTCATGCCCCAAATCTTTGAATGCTTTTTCATAATCGATGTCGAAAGTCAGTTTCCAGAGGTCAATGCCGACACCGACTTTTCCATGCCAGTTGGTTTTATCTGTGCTGATATCTCCCAATTTTTTCAAGTTTTTGACATCACCGACCGAGAGCACCGGTCCAAGGTAAGCCCTCAGTTTGAATGCGGTAAAGTCTACTAATTTGAATCCTAACATGACGGGGAGATCAAAAGTATTTAATTTTAAATTGAAATCTTCTGATTCTTCGCTTTTTGTCTGAACAGTACTTTTTTTATGTGAGAAGTTGAAAGACGGTTCTATATATAAACTTCCAATATTGACACGCATGAATGCACCCAGCATGTAACCGGAATTGTCTTTGGTTTTAAAATCAGGTATGTCTTTCAATTTTATTCGGTTACTGGAAACGCCTCCGTGGATTCCCAGGTTGATGGGCGATTGCGCCATGGCACCCCATCCAAAACAGCAAATGCATAATAAAATAAAAAACTTTTTCATGGATTCGGTTTTTTAGTAATTAATCGATTCTTCTTTTAAATTCAGACAAAACAATGCCTGTTGCAACTCCGACGTTTAAAGATTCCGTGGATCCTGCGTGACCGGCAAAACTGGGGATCGTTAATTTCCGATCGGTCAGTGCCTCGATTTCTTTTGATATTCCTTTTCCTTCGTTTCCCATGACGATGAGTCCTCGGGTACTCAATGTCGCTTTATAAATATCTTCTCCGTTTAAAAACGTACCATAGACAGGCAGGTTTTTTTGTTTCAGCCCGTATAGAAATTCAGGTAATTTCGTATAAAAGACACGAACTCTAAAAACTGCACCCATACTGGCCTGGACACATTTGGGATTATAGATTCCTGCACAATTTTCATCACAAAAAACATGCCGAATGCCGAACCAGTCGGCTACCCTCAGGATCGTTCCCAAGTTGCCCGGATCCTGGATACCGTTTAATACCAGCGATAACGAATCTGCTACTGCTTCCGGTTCGTACGGATAATCGGGAATTTCAGCCAGGGCAATGACTTGGGGTAAAGATTGAAAATTCGATATTCCATGCATTTCCCGTTCGTCTACTGCGATTGTATTTACGTTGGACAGGACTTTTTTGTTTTGTTCGATCCAGCTTGAAAAAGCGATCAGGGTGTGAATTTTCAGGGAGGAATGAAGGAGTTCTCCCACTAATTTTTCTCCTTCGATTTTGAAGAGATTATATTTTTCCCTGAATTTCTTTTTTTCAAGGTTTTGGACTATTTTTGTTATCTGTTTGCTTAGCATGATTTGAGCCTCTACATTGATTGGACGTGGTCTTATCCTGAATAAAAAGCAATTCAGAGTCTGTACAAAAATAGTAACATTTTTTGAGATTTGGAGAAGTGGGTCCCATATAAGATTGTTCCGAAAGATTTTATCTGCCGAAAATACTGCCGTATAAGGGGAAAACAGAGTCTTTGTTTATGGATGACTGTTTGTCTTCTGTTGGGAATGTCTGCTTGTTCTCCGACCCGTTATGTCGGAAAGGATGAATATCTGTTGAATCGGGTGAAGGTGGAAATGGCGGATAAGACAGTGAGTGCCTCTGCGTTGAAAAAAACGATCCGACAACGTCCCAATACCCGTATTTTAGGAGTGGCCCGTTTCCATTTGGGATTGTATAATTTGAGCGGTAAGGATGAAAATAAACGTTTGAATAAATGGTTACGATCCATTGGGGAGGCGCCGGTGATTTACAGTCCTTTTCTGACAGAACGGAGTTTGTCGCAATTGACTTTGTATCTGAACAATAAAGGCTATTACAAGGCGATGGTCAGCGATTCGGTCTGGTATAAAAAAAAGAAAGCCCATGTTTTGTATCGGGTGCAACCCGGACCGATGACTCGGGTAAGAGATTTTGCTTTTCGGCCGGACAGTGCTTTTACGGCCAGGGTATTGTCGGAAGAGGAACCTTTGATGCAATTGGTATTGCAGGATTCCAGTCATACTCTTTTGCGTCGAGAAATGCCCCTGGATGTGGAGGTTTTGGAAGAGGAACGGGAGAGAGTTACTTATATGCTTCGTCGGAACGGTTATTTTAATTTTTCGAAGGATTATATTCAATATTATGCTGATACGGTACAGAATGGCCGGCCAGAACAGGCCTATCTGGAAATGGGAATTTTAGGTAGTGATACGACCGCTTATCAAAAATATAAAATCGGATATATTCAGGTGAATTTGGATTATGACCCGCTGTCGGTGATGAATGGCGTAGATTCGCTCTATCGTCAAATTTTTTATGAAGGGTATGGGATCGTGTATCGGGAACCGATGAAGATAAAGCCTCCTGTCATACTGGAAACCATTCAGTTTAGGAAAGGAGAGTGGTATGATGTTAAAAAGGTGGCTGATTCGTATGCTCGTTTGCAGGCGTTGAATCTGTTTAAATTCATCAATATCATTTTCAGGGAAGATACGGATGAGCAGGGAACGCCGCAGTTGTTTTGTGAAATTCAGCTGACTCCTTTGAAAAGACAATCTTACAATGTTTTTCTGGAAGGAACGAATAATTCCGGAAACATCGGGGTCGGAGGAAATTTTGCATACAATCACCGAAATCTGTTTCATGGCGGAGAAAATCTGACTTTGAGTGTGTGGGGGGCTTTGAAGAAAGAGAAATTGAGGGAAAATGAGATATTCAGTACTACCGAAATGGGGACAGAGTTGAAATTGGTGACGCCTCAGTTTTGGTTGCCGATATTTCGTTTGGACGAGTTTCGCCGGAATTATGCACCCAAAACATCGATTTCTCTGGCTTACAGTCAGGAAAATACCCAGTTTTATAAGCGTCGGGTTGCCAGTGCCAAATTCGGATATCTTTGGCGAAGGGCGGATAATAAGTGGCGTTATAATTTTGATTTGATTGATTTGAATTATGTATTGATGCCGAGTGTGGATTCCAGTTTTATCAGTGAATTGAAAAACGAATACATCAAAAGTGCTTATACCAATCATATGATTTTATCGGCAAATTTCTCTGCGGTGTATACGGATCAAGTCGTTAATTCTACTCGGAATTTTAATTATTTTCGCGGTAATTTGGAAACTTCGGGTAATTTCTTGCTGGCGATGGATAAGCTTTTTCATGCCAGTAAAACCTTGGCAAATGAAGAACAGTACTATAAATTGTTGGGGGTGCGTTATGCACAGTTTGTAAAGGCGGATGGGGAATATCGTTTCAATCATTACCTGAATAAAGCGAATACGGTGGTTTATCGTTTGTTTTTGGGTTGCGGCTATCCGTATGGAAATATGAAGGCCTTACCATTTGAGGAGGCCTATTATTGTGGCGGTGCAAACGATATTCGGGCCTGGCAGTCGAGGACGTTGGGACCGGGGGCTTATGCTCCCTTGGATGATTATCCGAATAGTGTCGGTGATTTTAAGATGGAGGCGAATGTGGAGTATCGCTTTAAACTGTTTTGGCTGTTGGAGGGAGCCTTGTTCTTAGATGCCGGGAATGTGTGGAACATCAATCGTTTTGAAAATCGGATAGGAGCATTGCTGACCTCTGATTTTTACAGACAGATTGCTGTCGGGACCGGTTTAGGGGTACGTCTGGATGTGAATTTTTTCCTGCTTCGTTTTGATTTGGGAGTGAAAATGCATGATCCGGCCCAATTGGAAGGGCAACGTTTTGTATTGTTGAATCGTAATGGTGGTTTTAAGAAATCTGTATTTAATATAGCTATTGGCTATCCGTTTTAATTAAAATGAATTTGTTATGTTATCTACGGTCCTCGTCTATGTATCGCTTTTTTTACAGCTGGCTGCGGCCGCAATTGCGATTAGTTTGTTTAAACGGACAAAATTTAATTCTTCTTGGATATTGATTTCCACCGGTTTCTTGTTAATGGTGGTTTCGAGAGTATTCGATTTATGGCCTACCATTTATCCGGAAATGGAGGATAAACTGGCGATTGTGCAAAAAATTCTGGCCTTTGTCATCGCTTTGGTATTTTTGATCGGGGTATTTTATATTCGGAAAATTTTTCAATTTATGCGTCGGGTAGATGAGATCCGTCGGGAATCTGAAAAACGGGTATTGGCTGCAATTATTCGGACAGAGGAACAGGAGCGGAAACGCTTTGCCAAGGAGTTGCATGATGGCCTGGGACCTTTGTTAAGTGTGATTAAAATGCTGGTTTCCGGTTTGGATGTCAATAAACAGGGGGAGGTAAATGAAAAGATCAGACAAAATCTTCGGCAGGCCGTTGATGAGGCGATAGCCGGAGTACGTGATATTTCTGCAAACATCAGTCCTCACATTCTGAACAATTTTGGTTTGAAAGATGCGATTGAAGCATTTATCAAACGGATGCGGCAGAGTGATGATTTCAAGGTGTATTTTACGACAAATCTGGACAATCAACGTTTTAGTTATAATGTGGAGGTTGTCTTGTATAGAGTGATTTGTGAGTTGATAAACAACACTTTGCGACATGCTGCTGCTACGTTGGTGACTATCGATTTGCAATTGGAGGATGGAACTTTGTATCTGGAATATACTGATAATGGGATTGGTTTTGACGTGGCGAGTATTTCGAATCATGCGGGAATGGGACTTGACAACATGCGTTATCGTCTGCAATCCGGTAATGGAGACATTGAGATTGTCAGTGAACATGGGAAGGGTATGCGTGCCAATGCCTATCTCAAAGTTTAAAGAAAGAATATAAATCGTGTTTTGACTTTCTGGCTTTATTTTTAACTTTGTTATTGATTAGTGGAAAATATTTTGCTTCATGGATACAAGTCATTTGAAAAAATTGCGGATCTATATTGTTGATGACCATAAGCTGTTTCGCGAAGGGTTGAAATTACTGCTTTCTACTCAGGATTTCGTTCATCATATTTATGAAGCGTCCAATGGGCGGGAGTTTATTGAAAATCTCTCTTTTGTAGATTGCGATTTGGTGCTGATGGATATCGAAATGCCGGAAATGAACGGTATTGAAGCTACAGCCGAGGCTTTACGGATGAAACCGGATTTGAAGATCATTGTGCTGTCGATGTATGGAGATGAACAATATTATTACAAAATGGTTGATATCGGTGTAAAAGGTTTTGTCCTGAAGAATTCCGGTATAGAGAAGGTAATTGCTGCCATTCGTGCCGTGGCGGCTGGAGAAAATTATTTTTCCGAAGAGTTGCTGGTCAATATTCTGAATAATATGCGGGATAATGGACATAAGCCGGAGTCGGAACTTCCGGATAATGAGATCTCTGATAGAGAATTGGAGATTTTGTATCATGTTTGTCTCGGGCTTTCAAATCAGGAAATTGCCGATAAATTGTTTATCAGCAAACGGACGGTAGACAAGCATCGGGCGAATTTACTCAGCAAAACCGGTTGCCGAAATACGGCTGCTTTGGTAATGTATGCGATTAAGAATAAGATGATAACGATCTGATGGAAGGAATGATATTTGCTGCGGGTTTGGGGACACGATTGCGGCCATTGACGAACGATCGTCCCAAGGCTTTGGTGGAGGTTGCCGGAAAACCCTTGCTGGAGCATGTGATCCGGAAAATGACCGATGCAGGCATTCGGCGGATCGTCGTCAATGTACACCATTTTGCAGATCAGATAGAGGATTTTTTGGATCACCATCTTTGGAAGGCAGAGATTTTGGTTTCTGATGAGCGGGAATCTCTTTTGGACACGGGGGGCGGTTTACGGAAAGCCCGGGATATGTTTCATCCGGGAGAAGCCATATTGATTCACAATGTAGATATCTTTTCGGAGGTAGATTTATCGGACTTGATCGCTTCTCATCAGCAAAAAGCGGCTTTTGCGACTTTAGTCGTCCGACCCGGGGGAAAAGGGAGGGGTCTGCGTTTTAATTCTGCCGGTTTGCTGAAAGGTTGGGAAAACAGCGTGACAGGAGAGCAAAAACGGGTGGATGATGAATTTGTGCTTTCTCGTCATTTCAGTTTTTGCGGGATTCAGGTCGTCAGTGCCGAATTTTTGCAAGAGATGAGAGGACGGGGAATATTTTCGATTATCGATGAATATCTGGAGCAGGCAAAGCATCATCCTATATCGATGTATTCCTATAATGGTTTTTTCAGGGATCTGGGAACTCCTGAGGCGATTGTAGAATTGGATGCCCGGATGAAAAATCATTGCAACCCCTTATCGGGTTTTTACGTTAATTGAAAACCTGGTAGTCGACTTGTCAGACGGGTGTAAAAGCATGAATATGAGAAGATTTTTTAAATATCTGATCAGGACGCTTGGCTCAATTTTCGGATTGCTGTTATTGATTGTGTTTTTACTTTATCTGCCTCCGGTTCAGGGTTTCCTTCTGCGTCAGGCGGAACGTTATCTTGCATCGGACGGGGCGCTGAGCGTGCAAATCGGCTATTTCCGTTTGGGTTTCCCTTTGGATTTGAATCTTAAAGATGCTTGTGTTGTTCAAACTTCAGGAGATACTCTGGCGGCTGTGGAGAATCTGCATGTGAAAGTGAATTTTCGTCGGATCTGGAGACATCAGGCAGAGATTGAGGATATTACCCTACATGGGGTAAAATTTGCTTTGAAAAATGATACAAGCGGACTTGCTTTACAGGTTGGCTTGGATACGTTGAAACTTCAAACTGGCTGCTTGGATTGGAAGCATCGTCGCTTGGCGGTTCAGGAACTTTGTTTAAAAGAGGGAGGGGTTGCGTTGCGGACCGGAATGGCTTCAGCTGTTACAGATACCGTTGAAGCCAAGCCGTTGGATTGGAAAATCGAGGTGGAACGTTTCCTGTTGGAAAGGGTCGCGTATGATATGCAGACTGCTTCTTTACCTTATTTGGGAGCTGGAATGGAAAATGCGCTGATTGCTCGCAGTCGGGTGGGTTTGGCGGAACAGTCGGTGGCGGTTGATTCGTTGGGAATCAGTGGAGGCTGGTGTCGTATGCAGACGGCTGCTGCCGTGGAGAATGAGATACAGCCGGAGATCGTATCGGAGGAATCTCCTTCTATGCCTTGGCAGGTTCGAGCTGGACATGTATGTCTTGAAAATAGTGCTTTCAGTATGTTGGGAGAGGCCGGAGAAAAAACGGATCTGCTTTTGTCCGGAATCGCTTTGCAAATAGACAGTGTATATAATCGGGGGCAGATTGTCCGCTGCAGACTGCAAGATTTGAGGGCGGTACAGTCGGATGGACTGCAGATAGAACAGATGTGTGCACAGGTCGCTCTCGATTCAACTGAGACCTGTTTGAACGGAGGATTGTTGCGGACTCCTCACAGCCAGATTGAATTGCAGGTTCGGGCGGATACTTCTGTCGGACAGTTGATGAAACAGATCCCTTTAGTGGTCGAATTGAAGGCAATGGTCGGTTTGGCTGATTTGACTCCTTTTTACGGTGACATACCGAAAGAAATGAAGGATTGGCAGCTTGCTTTGAATACTGCATTTCGAATGTCGGAAAAACTGATTGCGTTGGATCGTTTCGGTTTGTCACTGCCGGGTAAGTTAAGGCTCACTGCACAGGGGCAGATAAAGTCGTTTCGTGATTGGAAAAATATTTCCGGCCGGTTGAACTTGCGAGGGGATATGCCAGATGCAACTTTTGCTAACTTTTTTTTGAAGAGCGGGAGTGTTCGGATTCCGACCGGCGTAGAGTGGACTGCGGATTTACAAGCGGATCATGGAGCTTTGACTGCTTTGACTCATATATATACCGGGCAAGGAAATTTGAAATTGTATGGATTTTATGATCAGAGACAGGAAATGTATGACGGAGAACTGGCTCTGAACCATTTCCCGTTGGATCGTTTTTTGGCTTTAGACTCTTTGGGGGAGGTCTCTGCTCTGATACAATTGAAAGGGCAATATTTTTCATGGGCAAAGGCAAAAGCAACTGTCAATGTCGGTATACATCGTTTCCCTTATGGAGGACATGAATATGAAAATGTGGAGTTGCGTGCCGGTTTGGATAAAACCTCTTTGCGGGGAGAACTGAGTAGTCGGGATCGAGTGGCTCCTTTGAATTTAGTTTTTCAGGGAGATTCTCTGGAGCAACGTTATCAGGCTCGGTTAGACGGTTATATCGGAGAGGTCAATTTGCAGGCATTGAATTTTATTCCGGAATTTCTGACTGTGGGGACGAAAGTGAATCTGCAAGGATTTTTGGAAGGGGAAGATCATTATGCTTTGCAAATGCATTTGGACAGTGTGCATGTGGCAGATTCGCGAAAACAGTATTTATTGGGGAATCTGGATTTTAATCTGGATAGCGGACGGGAAAAAACAGATTTGAAATTAAAAACAGGTGATTTGCAGTTTGCTTTTCAGGCGGATACTTCTTTGACCGGGATGCGTGGATGCATTGAACAAATGACTGAAATAATCAAGGCACAGATTGCGGAACGGAATATCGATATGGAGAAAGTGCGTATGGAAGTGACTCCGTTTAGTTTGCAAGTAGATGGTGCACAAAATAATGTGATCGCAAAGTTTTTGAAAGTCCGTAATATTGGATTCCGAGAATTGTCTTTGGGTGTAGTTGCCCGAAAACGTTCCGGAATCAGAATGGGGATGATCGCTAAAAATCCTTATTTTGGATCGGTCCGATTGGATTCCGTGCAATTGGGTGTCTGGCAAACGGGAGAAAGTCTGGTGTATGCCTTGGGGGCAGGAAGTTCCGATGAATCGTGGAAGGGATTGTTCAATGTCAGCCTGACAGGAAAAATGCAGGGGAATGAATTCCGATTGGAATTGAAGCAAAAGGATGCTCAACAGCAGGTGGGATTCGATATGGGTATTAACCTGACAATGCTGGATTCTGTTTTTACGCTTGCTTTCTTCCCGATGAATCCGATTTTAGGGTATAGTCGTTGGTTTGTAAATGCCGATAATAAAATTACGGTTTATAAAGATTGGCGGATTAAGGCTGATTTGCGGATGGCGTATCAGAATAAATTGATCAGTTTGCAATCTTTACCCGATGAAGGTGGTCGTTCTGATCGCATGCAGATCGATATTAACGGAGTGGATTTGAAAAAGCTGACGGGAATGTCTCCTTTTTTGCCGGATTTGTCAGGAGTGCTTCAAACAGATTTATTATTGTACACTCAGGAAGATACATTCGGTGCAGAAGGAAATATTGCAATTAAAGAGTTAAATTATGAAGAGGAACGGATTGGAACTCTCGATTTGGACATGCAGTATGCCGGTGCTGCGAATTTTACCGATCATACGGTGGCTTTTGAATTGAAGATTGACAGTATTCGTCGGGCAGCCTTGACCGGTACTTTTGCAACTTCGGAAACGAATCGGGATGTAGAGGTAGACATGGATATACCTTCCTTCCCATTATATATTGTCAATGCTTTTGTACCCAGGGATCTGATGCGTTTATCCGGAGAGTTGGAAGGGAATATGCATTTTCGGGGAACGGTGGATGCTCCTGAGTTGGGTGGTGAACTGGCTTTTCGCGACGGTAAGGCTGATGTTGTTATGCTGGGAACAGTCTTTCGGCTGGATACAGCCCATTTGGCTATTGATAAGGGGCGTATGCTGTTTCATAATTATCGGTTTATTGCACCGAATAACAGTAATATGTTGTTAAATGGAGTGATGGCCCTGACTCCATTTGATCAAATGAATATGGATTTATCCATAAAGGCAAACGATTTTGAGGTCGTGAACGTGAAAAAGAATCCGGTTTCTCTTGTGTATGGGAATGCATATGTCAATATTGATTCCCGTTTGACGGGTGGTTTTTCAAATTTATCCGTTGCCGGGAATATCAACTTGCTTAATCGAACGAATATTACTTATACTTTGCGTAATTCTACTCCGGAATTTGTAGATAAGAGTACCGATTTCGTACGTTTTGTTTCGTTCCGGGATTCTACGATGAATGAATCGGATGAATATGTAACTTCATTGAATGCCAGTAGTTTTATGCTGAAGATGTTGATGGAGATTGGAGATCAGGTGGTCTTTGTCGTCGATTTGTCGGAGGATGGTAGTGATCAGGTAGTCATTCGGGGGGGAGGTAATTTGGTGCTTTCCATGAATCCGGAGAGTGGCTTGACTTTATCCGGAAAATATATTTTGTCTGGTGGTACTGTTGTCTATAATGTGCCTGTCGCCGGGAAAAAAGAGTTCAATATCCGGACCGGCAGTTATGTAGAGTGGACGGGCCGGATAGCCAATCCACTTCTGAATATTTCGGCAGCCGAGCAGGTAAAGGCGACCGTGGAAGATGGGGAACAAAATCGTTTGGTGACTTTTGAATCGATTATACGAATACAGAATAATCTGACTCGTCCGGATATCTCTTTTGATTTGTCGGCTCCGAATGACATGGTGGTTCAGAATCAGTTGGCGACTTTTTCTCAGGAGGAACGCACTCGTCAAGCGTTGAATTTGTTGATTTATAATACATATACAGCTCCGGGGGCCGCAAAATCAGGGACTACTAGTGGGACAATGGCTAATAATGCCTTATACAGTTTGGTTGAAAATGAGTTGAATAAATATACACGGAAGACAGGGTTTACTTTTGGTGTAGATACTTACAATACGGATGAAAATACGACGAGGACAGATTACACCTATCAGTTTTCAAAGCAATTTTTTAATGACCGGGTAAGGGTGAAAATCGGAGGTCGTATATCGACGGATAATAGTGAAAATCAGAGTGGTAATGTGGAAGATAATTTGGTGGATGATATTTCGATAGAGTATGTGATTACTAAAAAAAGGAATCTGTTTTTGAAAGTTTTCAGGCATTCCAATTATGAGAGTGTGTTGGACGGGGAGGTGACCCAGACCGGTATTGGTGTTGTTTGGCGAAAGAGTTTTCAAAAATTCAAAGATTTGTTTAAAAATATCAGAAAAGGAAAGAAAGAGAATAAAAAGAACCAGGAATGAAAATAACTTCGTCTACATATTGTTTTTTATTTATAATTTTTGCACTGTCATTTTTGTTTTCCTGTTCAACGACCAAGAAATTGACGGAAGAGGAAGTTTTGTATGTAGGGGCGAAAAAAATAAAAGTAGAGGCTCCTCCCAAAATAAAATTAAACAGCACGCAAAGTTCTGCGGCCTCTACTCCTTTGTCGGTTAGTCCCAATAATCCGCTGTATACTCCGTATGTCCGTTCGCCTTTCCCTGTTGGCCTATGGGTTTATAATTGGGATGTCTCTCAAAAGAAAGGTCTGAAATGGTGGCTATATCGCAAGTTGGCAAAAAAGCCTGTACTGATTTCGGATGTGCAACCGGAATTGCGTTTGAAGATGGTAGACAATGCCATGAAAAATTTCGGTTTTTATGGAACTACTTCCCGGTATGAGATTGTGCCATTAAAGCGCAATCCCAAGAAAGCGAGGATTAGTTATTGGGTGAATTTGCCGCAGCCTTTCCGTTACGGAGATATTCAATTGTGGGGGTGGAATCCTCCGATGGACAGTATTGTGCGATCATATTTACGAATATCGGCGTTGAGAAGAGGACGGCAATATGATGTGAATATTTTGGATGAGGAGCGGGAGCGTATTTCCGATCGTTTGCGCAATAGCGGTTATTATTTTTTTCAACCGGATTATATTGAATTTTTGGTGGATACGACCCGGGCAGAAAAAGTGGCAGATGTAAGGATCGGTTTGAAACAAGGGGTACCGGAAACGGCGTTGCATCCTTATAAAGTCGGAGAGGTAAAAGTTGTTCTTTCTGGAAATCAGGGGAATGGAGGACGGGATTCTTTGTGGATGGATGACGTAAAGATTGTTTATGAGCCACCTTTGTTTTTAAAGCCCAATGTGGTTACCCGGGCTGTAAAGGTTCGGCCGGGGCAAACCTATTCAGCCCGGTGGCAAGATCGTACGCAGGCCGATTTTATTCAGTTGGGGGTTTTTAAATTTGCGAACATGACTATTTCTGTACCGGATACGCTTCGACCGGATGTGTTGGATATGCAGATCAACGGAGATTTTGATTTGCCGATCGAGACGGAGGTGGAAGTGGATGTTTCATCGAAATCGAATAATTTACTTGGGCCCGGTTTGACTTTCGGTATTACCAATCGGAACATGTTTCGACGGGCTGAAAATTTCAGTATTCGGCTGACCGGATCGTATGAATGGCAAATTGGTGGAAATAAAGAAGCTAGCGGAAATTCAGGATTGATTAATTCATATGAACTGGGATTGAATTTTAATCTTTCTGTGCCACGTCTGTTAGTACCTAAATTGATGAAATCGAAGCAAGATAGACGAGAACAGACTCATTTCCAGATAGGTACGGATTTGCTGAATCGTCATAACTATTTTCGGATGATTTCATTTTGGGGGAGTGCGACTTATGATTTTAATTCATCTTTTCGGAACTATCATTCGGTGGTACCTTTTAAGTTGAATTATACTTATCTTTTACAGACTTCTCATGCTTTTGATTCCGTGGTGAATAAAAATCCGGCTGTTGCACAGAGTTTCAGTAATCAGTTTATTCCGTCTATGTCTTATACTTATACATACGATCGGGCGGCAACTTATCGGAATCCCAATCGTTTGTTTTGGCAAACATCGATTACTCAGGCGGGGAATATCATTGCCGGTATTCAATATTTGTGTGGTAATCGGAAAGGTGAGGGGAAACAGATATTGAACAACCGTTATTCTCAATTTTTAAAATTTACTTCTGAACTGATCGGTTACAAGACGGTTGATAACAACAATCAGTTGGCCATGCGAATTATGGGTGGAATCGGATATGCGTATGGCAATTCCAACGTAATGCCTTATAGTGAACAGTTTTATATCGGAGGTTCCAATAGCATCCGGGCTTTTCAAATTCGTTCGATCGGGCCTGGAAGTTATCATCCCGAAAAATCGACATATTCCTATCTGGATCAGACCGGAGATATCAAATTGGAAGGCAATATAGAATATCGTTTTACAATTTATGAACGTTTCAAGGGAGCTCTTTTTGTAGACGCCGGCAATGTCTGGCTGTTGAAAAATGAGACTCAGCGTCCAGGAGGAGAGTTTAAGATCAAAGGTTTATTGGACAATCTGGCTTTGGGAACCGGTTTAGGGGTGCGCTATGATTTTTCTTATATTGTTATTCGAGCTGATTTGGGAATCCCTTTACATGCTCCGTACAATACCGGAAAATCCGGTTATTATAATATTGCCGGAAGTTTTTGGAATGGTTTGGTTCTGAATCTTGCGATCGGATATCCTTTTTAATCGATTGGGAACAATTATTTTTCCCTTTTGCTTTTTACTTTTTACTTTTTATCCTATCTTTGCCCCGCCAAAGTAAGGAAAGATGCAGGAGTGGCTGAACTGGCACGCCTGGAAAGCGTGTAATCCTCTAAAGGGATTCCGGGGTTCGAATCCCCGTCTTTCCGCTAAGAAAATGAAATTGAGAGAGTTGGAAGTCATTCTGACTCTCTTTTTTTATATTTATTTATCTTTTTCCGGATAATTTGTGAAAATAGGTTAATATATCAAAAAAAAGCTATAGATTTCTCACCCCTTTAAATCTGGTTTTGTGCTCTATAATAGAATTTGATACCATAACAGGGAAATATCAGTGTGTATGAATTCTTGGCGGACATATTTTGAGTGAAGAAAAATAGGCAGAGAGCCTCCAATCTCTCCACCTATTCAATTGTCCTGACTTCATCACTTTTTTGCGCCATCATATAGCGCACAATGATAATCAGCGAGTTACGTAAAATTATTGGGT
>CALUKE010000021.1 GCA_944321165.1 uncultured Odoribacter sp. | reverse complement strand
GCAAACCGTGAATTTCTGTCACGGTAGAAATACGTATGAAAAATATGGATAAAAACCGTTACTTCCAAATACGGTCTAGAAAGTATATAAAAACAAAAGTCACTGAATATCAGTGACTTTATTCTAAATGGTTATAGTTGGTTATGGTTGTTTACAAGCCGCTATTTGCCGATGCAAAAATTCTTAAATATGTTCCCCAACACCTCGTCTGTAGTGATTTCGCCGGTGATTTCACCGAGATAGTGCAAACATTCGCGTATATCTTGGGAAATGAATTCACCGCTGAGAGAGGACTGGAAACCATCGATAACTCGACGGATTGCAGTTTGGGCATTTCGGAGAGCCTCGTAATGGCGCACGTTGCTAACGATCACATCGGAGGTATTCAGGGCATTCAGATTTACGGTACGAGTCAGTTCTTGTACAAGAAGATCCAGATTTGCACCGGTTCGGGCCGAAATGGGAACAATTTTTTCACCGGAGGTGAAAAGACGAATGGTTTCCTGAGGAGTCAGCAAATCTTCCACCAGGTCGGTTTTGTTTAGAACAATGATGAGTCGGGCTTCAGGTGTCAAACGAGCTTTTACCTGACGGTAATACTCTTCGAAAGATTCCGCCCCTCGTTTCAGATCGGTCAATAACAGAACCACTGTGGCCTGTTCGATTTTGGCAAAGGTTTTCTCGATTCCCAGACTTTCTACTTCATCCAAGGTCGCCCGGATACCAGCGGTATCGATAAAGCGGAAAGTAATACCGTTCAAATTGATGGTATCTTCAATCACATCCCGGGTAGTGCCCGCAATATCCGAAACAATGGCACGATCTTCCCGGAGCAGAGCATTCAATAGCGTACTTTTCCCGACGTTGGTATTTCCGACAATAGCCACAGGTACCCCATGCTTGATGACATTCCCCAAAGAAAAAGACTGACACAAACGGGTCAGCAAATGATCGATATTTCCTGCGATACGCTTCAATTCTGAACGATCGGCAAATTCCACGTCTTCTTCAGAAAAATCCAATTCCAATTCCAACAAGGAAGTGATATGCAACAGTTCGGATCGAAGTTTCATCAATTCTGTAGAAAACCCGCCTTTCATCTGTTTCAGTGCCATCCGATGAGAAGCAGCCGATGAAGAGGCAATCAGGTCAGCGACCGCCTCTGCCTGCGACAAATCCATTTTTCCGTTCAAAAAAGCCCGTTGCGTGAATTCACCGGGGTTTGCCAAACGTGCCCCCTCCCTGATCAATAACTGCAATAAACATTGCTGGATGTATTGAGAACCGTGACAGGAAATTTCAACAGATTCTTCTCCTGTAAAAGAATGAGGAGCGTGAAAAACAGTCACTAAAACTTCATCCAACAGATTCCCGTCCTCTAAAATTCTCCCAAAATGCACCGTATTCGCAGCCTGTTCAGCCAGTTTCTTTCCGGAAGGAGAAGTAAAAATACGGTCCACCAAATCAATACAGCCACTTCCAGATAATCTTAAAACAGCAATTGCTCCCATTCCCGGAGCCGTTGAAATGGCACAGATTACATCAGCAGTTATCATAATCGATCTACATTATACAATTATAAAATGAATTTCACTATTTTTTCAACCTTTATTATCAGGATGGCACAAAATATGCAAATTCTTTCACAACAGCTATTTTGAACAAAAATACTCTTTTTACCGAAATGAGAGGATGAAAGTTTTATACTTTTTTAAACAGGAGCTGAAAACCATCGCCGAAAAGAACACGTATACGAGGAAAACAACTAAATAAAAACGACCTATTATGAAACGAGTATTATTTTTATTATTGGTATCCGCATTTATGCTACCGGGCTATAACAGCAAGGCTCAAAGCCAGGATACCCAGACACCGACTCATTATCAAGAGTTAACAAAAAAACAACAACGTCAAGTCAAGAGAGATATGCGTAAAAAAGCTCAGGAACAAGCGGATCAAGAAGCTTTCAATGCAGCTGTCGAAGCCCTAAAAAACCAAGATTGGGTATTGATGGCCACCACCCTCTACGGTCCCAATGGTGCAGCCATCCCTGTTTCAGACAATACCAATTTTATTCAATTCAAAGGGAATACGGTATATGTTCAGTTGGCTTTTTCCGGAATTGCAGGTCCCAATGGATTGGGAGGAATTACCGTGCAAGGTAGTCCTTCGCAAATCACCAGCAACACAGACAAACAGGGAAATATCACTTATTCTTTCTATGTCAACGGAATTGCTTTGACAGCACAAGTTGTGGTCAACCTAAGTGCAAACAGCAATTATGCCAATGCCACGGTCTATCCGATGATGAACAGCAATAATCTTACATTCTCCGGCACGTTGGTTCCAACCTCACAGTCCGGCATCTTCAGAAGCGGCTTTATCAGTTACTGACAAAGCCGCGGTTATATACAAAAGAGGCCGGCTAATTGCAACCGGTCTCTTTGTTTCTGACTAACAATAAACGACTATTTTCTAACCATTTTCACATTCTCCAAATGCCAAGCAACCTGTCCTACCCAACTTCCATCGTTCACTCCGATACAAGCCAAACAAACATAATTATTACCGCTGTTCCACAACAAGGTATCATCTCCATCCCAAGTCGTTTCAATGTATTTCGTTGTCTGATTACCATAATAATACCAAGTAATATAAATTGATTTTCCACTCATCGATAAATTTCCTCCAAGGTTGATTTTTTCACCCATAACTAACTGTATGGCCCCGGTATTCTTATCATAATTCATGTGCCATTCAAAAGCAGCAGCAGAATTAGACGTCAATGCGCCGGCTGCCGTATTGCATACATATCTCTTGTTGAAATCCTCTCCATTTTCTCCCGCAGACACCACAATTTCACAGTTTGTTTTCATTGCTTCCGGCTTCAACGAAGTCAGATACCATGTTCCTAAAAACTTACGATAGTCACACGGTTGCAATGATATGACAGCCGCACAATCAGACTCTTTCAACACGACTCCATTTGCTTGCGCAATATAAACAGTAAAGACAGGAGTCTGCTCCCATTCCAAGTCATGACCGATATTCACACGTACCTCTCCGGTTGTCTGACCGGCCGGTATAAGTATCTCCGATAAGGGTAATGTATAATGTTTCCCTTCTTTGGCAGCTTCCCCAGCAAGTACCTTTACAGTCAAACGCGTATCGGTAGACGAAACAGACGGTAACTCTACCGGCAATATCAACTCTCCATAATCTTCCTCCAACATATATGAATTCTGTGCAAAAACAGGAAAATCATTATTCCGGATAGTCACCTGACACACATCCGGTGTACCGATATTCGCCCCCTGAGATTCTCTGAATGATAGCACAAAATTTCTATCCACATCAATCCAGTCATTATCAAGAATATGTACCACCAATTCATTTTCCTTTTGTCCGGGTACAAAACGCAATGTCTTTTCCTCGATTGTAAAATCAATACCTTCCACAGCGGTACTATTCGCCGTTTTCACACTGAAAGTAACTTCAACATCAGCTTCTCCGTTGCCAGGTGCCTTATCCAATACAATCGGAATCCGCAAATCCTTCCCTTCTTCCACACTGTATTCCGAAGCGTCGAAAGCCACAAATCGGAGAACTTCTTCACTGATGATCGTAACCCGACATACTGGAATACTTTTCCCAATGATGGCATTAGAACCATTCACAGCCACAATCTCCAGATCAAACCATCGATCTGTATTAGTTTCATCGTCATCCACCAATTCTATTTCAACTTCTGCAGCCGTAGCACCCTTTTCCAGGGTGTATGTCGTTTTCGGCAAATTAAAATGAGTGCCTTCCTGAGCTGTTCCCCCCTCTTTAACACGTACCGTAAAAGTCGTATTTTCCAGTATATCTCCTGTAACTAACACCGGAATCTTATAAGTACCGGCAGCTTCATAAGTTTCGCGATTTTTGTACTGAAATTCCACAAAAGCATTGTTTACAATATGCAGTGAACAAGTCTTAGGCGTAGAAATTTTCCCTGAATAAACACCACTCAGATGCAGAATGATATCCCGATCTTTTTCAGCCTTTCCGTTATCGATCAAATCTACAGGCAGAAAAGCCAAAGTGTCCCCGGCAGGGAAATTCACCACTTTATCCCGGATTTCAAAATCCACACCTTCTCGGGCAATCATCTCATCATCGCTCTGTTGAGCACTAACCGTCACTTTCAACATATTCCCAGAGGCTCGATCCAATTTTATCGGAACCAGTATCTGTCCCGAATTTTTCAATACCGTTTTTGACTCATAACCCCAGCAGGCATTTACTTCTGACACAGTAGCAGAACCTCCTCCTCCTGCATCAGGGCAGTCGGACACATCGTCATCACACGCTCCAAAAATAAAGAAAACCAGGAGCAACGATATTAATTTCCATGTTTTCATCGTATTCAATTTTTATATAATTTACATTGATTAATCTGTATATCCAAAAACAACGACTTCCGCAATTTGGGCATTGGTATTCCGATAACTTTCCGTTACACTGATCTTTAAATACTTGCCGGATACAGACGCAGGCAGGAACAAGGTCCGCACATGCTCGGCCCGATCGGTCGAAGAACATTTATCCCACACCACATTTCCCAAAGCAGTCCCCCAAGTTCCAGCACCGAAATCAGTAGTCTCATCACTTAAGTAAAACTCTGCCTTTTTATTGTCACTATTCGCAGCTGCAACACGTCTCAATACCTCTACCCCCCATAAGTGAAAATGATCGGGTAAAGCAATAACAATACCTTCCGGCAAAACATTGATACCTCCGGTACCGCCCCCACTCCAGTTTGTATGCCAAAACGAACTTTCACTACCATCGATCGCAGCGGCGGCATATCCGCTCGGAGCAGCCTCACCACCACCATCTTCCTGTGAAGAATAGGAAACAATACTCAATGCGGTCGTCTGAAATTTATAATATTTATTCACCGTGCAACTATTGATAGCAGCCATGGATGCCCCGTATACATTCTGAATTTCAATCGTGAAACTTGCCTGTTTGGAAAGCGTCAAGCGCTGCAAAGAGAGTTCGACCTGACCGCTGAGACTTCCTGTCGGAATAGTAACTTCCGATGTAAGAAGAGCGACCTGACTCTCAGACACTCCATTTCTCGCAGTAATTTTTACCTGGAATGTCACATCATGTTCCACCGCATTCGTTAACTGAACCGGCAGAGACAAATGTGTACTGTCATTAAGAATCAACCTGGAAGACTCTGCAAAAGCCAATCCTGTACTGCAATCCAATATCTTTAAAGTACAACGGCCTTCAGCCTCGAATACCTGTATCCCCTCTCCGACTGCGGCAAACTGAAGCTCCAGTAAGCGATCGGAGGACACAGCCGGCAAATCTTTGAGTTCTATTTCAATGTCGACACTATCCTGCCCCGCCTCAATCGTCCAGGTCTTTTTTAATGTATAGTCAGTATTTTCTACTGCAGATCCACCACACGCCACAGTAAACGTCACAGCCTGCTCTGCTTTCTTGGTCAATTTAACAGGAATTCTTACCGTCCCAGCACTCTCTTCCGCTTCCAGATTCGTCCGACCGAAATAAATGCCCATATCGTCATTCTTAATTGTCACAATACAACGTCGTTGAGCAGTATAAATTTCACAACCGGTTGCTTCAATGATATCCAACGCAAATTTCCGATCGGCATTCACTTCATTATCATCAAAAATTTCTACCGGGATCACCACCTCACTATTTGTATTCTCCACCACAAATACCGACTCCTGTAAACGGAAATGCACATTTTCAACAGCCGCCTGTTCTTCCTCCAGTTCTTTTACAGCCACTTTGAACTGCAAGGGTTTTTGCAGAGTACCGTATACTTTTACAGGAATCCGACATACATAAGAGGAGGCCCCATCCTCCTGTTCTGCCACCATAAAAGTTGCTTCCTCAAAACCGACAGCGATTTCACTTTCATCGTCCAAAACCTTTACTCTTACCAAAGAGGCGGCCGTATCCACCATTCCTCCATTGACAGAGACCAATCGCAAGCTGAAACTCCGCTCATCATTGACAATCGGATCATCAATCAAAGAAAAATTCAATTCTGTACTATGACTGCCGGCAGCCACCGATACTTCCTTATCCCTGAAAAAGTAATCCTTATTTTCCTGTATATTTTTCTCTTCTACAACAGAAAATACCACCTTGGTCGCCTGTGTCAATGCCGAAGAAAAATCCACATATACTGTTCCGGATCCTTCGTTTTCAAATACCGTAACCACAGAATCCCGAAATCCGGCACTCAAATTTCCGGCTTCGACTCCTCCGCTTCCTGCCACTTTCACCTCATCACATGAGACCAAAGCCAAAATACCACCCACAAATAAACTGATATATCTCATCGTTCTCCTGATTTAAAATTAAAAATTAACGCCGACCGAAAACGTAAAGGTTTTATCGAGCGCATCATATTCTTCTGTGGCCAAACGCCAGGCTGCGTCCGCAAACA
Source organism: uncultured Odoribacter sp. (assembly GCA_944321165.1). GTDB lineage: Bacteria > Bacteroidota > Bacteroidia > Bacteroidales > Marinifilaceae > Odoribacter. The sequence goes on along the minus strand of CALUKE010000021.1, from coordinate 43,881 downwards.
AATGCCAATATCTGATTCCCACACCCAAACTGACATAATCTCCTCCGGCATTTTTTTCCAGATCATTCCAACGATAACCGGCCCTGAGAAAACCGATATTATAAAATCCATATTCTATCCCGACACCCCCACTGCATACCCGACTATTCGAAGGTACCAAACGATAAGCCGCATTGGCTGTACACAACAATGCATGATGCTCGGCCAAAGGCAATGTCAAGGCTGCCCCTGCAGCCAAACGAGTCGGGAGAGCATACTCCGAAGTTGCATATTTGATGCGGGTGCCTAAATCCGACATCGTCAAACCAAAAGAGAGCAACGATGCCTGCGACAACCCATCCAACTGTTTTTGATAATAAATTCCAAGATCAAAAGCAACGGCATTGGCCGGGTCAACCGCTTGCAACGCTCCAAAATCCGAACGGATATAGCGGACAGTCGCCCCTACCGACAAGCCTTTCATCAAGTTGTGGGCATATCCGACCTCCAGCGCATATTCTTTGGGATTCACCCAACCGGCCTCAACACCATTTTCATCAGTCAATCCGAATTCTCCATTGGCAAAGTGACGAAATCCGGCCACAATCGCATCTTTATCCGAGAAACGGTAAAAACCGCCAACTCGATGGAAACGACTTCCGGAAAGATAATCTCTCATCCAAGGTGTAAAACTATAAGCCACCTCCATTTGCGACTGCGCAGCAACAGCTTTGGCCACATTCCAATACACAGACCAAGCATCGGGAGAAAGAGCCGTACCCGCTTCACCCAAAGCAGCAGCCCTTGCATCTGGTGCTACTTCCAGAAATGCTACACTCTGTCCTCTCAAATTGCCAACAGTCAATAACATGCCAAATAAAGGAATGTATATAATTTTCCAATTCATCATAAAGCTATTTAAATCTTAATAATATTTTTCTTCCAGGAACCACGCTCACCGTCTACCGTCAACACATATGAGCCCGCTTGCATTCCGCTCATGTCCAACTTATAGCCGGAGTCACCGATCGTTACCTCTTCTATCTTCATCAATCGGCCAGCCACATTGTACAGTTTCAGAGTCACCCGTCCCCTCGCCTCCGGCTGAAGAGTCACGGTCAACTCTTTCTGGACAGGATTCGGATATACCATCATCGCTTCTCCAGAATCACTTTCTTCGTCCCGAATCACTTCAACGACAAACCGCTGACTAACCGAAAGCCCCGCAGCATTTTTAGCCCGAATCAACACTTCCGTATGCCCAATAATTCTCGGTTCAATAATCAGATCATCCCCGCTTCGCTGTACGTTCGCCACGGCATCAGAACTGTTTTCCATTTCATACACCAGATTCCGACCTTTCGGATCTGAGAAATAATCCGTTAATCTTAAAGTTGTCCGCCGACCATTGTTAACCAATTGCAAATCCGAAAAATCCTGAACCAGCACCGGAGCCACCTCCTTATAAATCACTTCAATCGGCATATTCACCTCTGAAATAGCTCCATATTGATCACTCACCTGAATTCGCAAATCATAATTTCCAGCGGCGGTATAATCCGGAAGCAAACGGAAACTCACGGCTGTATTCCCTTCGTACTCCATGGCAATCCACGGTAGTTGAGGAGTTATGCGACACATGATCAAATGATTTTCCGGTTCCTCTATTTCCAGACGAACTTCTCGCTCCGCTCCTTCATTCAATAAAACTGTTCCATTCCAAGTCGGAGTCAGTATCGGGGATTCATTCCGGACAACTCGTGCTTCTACCTGTGGGGAAGGATCGCTCACTCCACCCCAACGGTCATACGCTTGAATACTGAAATAATAAGTATCATCCAATGTCAAACCGGTAATTGTATCGCGTAACACAGTTCCGGCATTGATATAACGGACATTGATCGTTTTCGTACCGATAGTAGCCCCGGGCGTCTCCGGTTGTAAAGGATCCGTACTCCAACTCAATACATATTTACTCATAGGTCCGTCAGCTGCAGCCTTTACAGTCCATTCAATAATGGCCCAATCATCATAGGCTGCCACTACGGTCAGGTGGGAAGTATCCGGCGGAACCGTAGAAGGCGGTGTCAAAGCCAGTCCTACATCAATGTACCCGGCTCCCAATAAACCGATATATCTCTGATTGTATCCATCCAAACTATGAGTTGAATTAATCAAACGTTCCCATAATTCTCCCGGCGTATAGCCCTGCCCTTGAAATTTGGACAATACCAGAGCAGCACACCCGGATACATGGGGACAGGCCATCGAAGTACCCTGCAACCAGGCATAACTGCTGTTGATCGTAGTACTCAAGATTGCATATTCATCTCCATAGCTTTGTTCTCCTCCCGGAGCCGTGATATCAATCCAATCCCCGAAATTGGAATAAGAGGCCCGCTTGTAATTATGAGCCATAGCTGCAACCGTCATAACTTTCGAATAAGCAGCCGGCCATTCTTTTACATCGCTGTTACTGTTTGCAGCGGCAAAAACAACCAATCCGCCGTTCATCGGTCCGTTTTGTTGTTTCGTATTTACATCCGTTCCGGCATATTTAATAAAATAATCGATGGCCGAACGCATGGCAGAATTCATGAATGCCGACTCGTCATAAGCCCCGTTCGTCCAGGAATTGGAAGAAATCACCGCTCCCATATCCGCTGCATAAACATACATATTCGGATCTGCATAAGCCAAATCAGCGCCACTTACCGGATCTGTATGGAAAATCTGACAGCTCATCAAACGAACTCCATCACCGGCCCCAGAACCGCCAGCAATACCACAAACCCCGACTCCATTTCCATTCACCGCAGAAATTGTCCCGGCACAATGCGTTCCATGCACATAGGGGGTAAGTGCTCCGTTCCCCCGGATAGAATCGACACCGGATCCTGCAACATTTCTGGCAGTCACAAAGTTCCAACCATAAATATCATTGACATACCCGTTATTATCATTATCGACGCCTTCTTTGCCATTCAATTCAGCCTCATTCACCCACATATTGGCAGCCAAATCCGGATGATTGTACTGAATCCCGCCATCCATCACTGCCACAATTACATCAGAGGATCCTGTTTCCGTTTTCCAGGCCTCAAAAACCCCAATATCAGCACCGGCCAATGCTCCTGACAAACCATTCACACTCTCTCCGGCATTGTGATAATGCCACATTTCAACCAAACGCGGATCATTAAACGGCATTTCTTCAAGTCCTTCTGCAGTGGTGGCACTCCTTCTCAATAGCGAAGCAACCGGTTCCAAGGGTTCTTCAACAACCCGGTAATCGCACAAACGGGCTTCCCGAATCTCTTCGACATATTCAATTTCAGGAACCTCTCCATAAATCTGTACAGCACTACGGGTCGGAATTTTTTCATCGAAATATATATCATACCATAAATCCAAGCCGGCCTCCCGATGGCGCTCTTCAAATTTTCCAGCAGGAGGGAAAACCCGTTCCATCCGGTAAACACTCAGATCCACATTTGCCAGATCCAATGCAGTAATCCCCGAAGACACTCCACTACGGGTTTTCACCACATTCAGTTTCCGCTGCATTCCCGCTTTCAACTTCACCCGGACGTGCCCCTTCAAAACAGGCATTTCCAAAACAGTACCCTCCTGTTCCTGTCCGGTCTGGGGAATAAGCTCCTCCCTTTGCTGACAAGCAGTCAGCAAAAGAGAAAAACAAAATATAAATAAAATACTATTTTTCATATCATTACACGGTTTAATTATTTTCCCTTACCATGACAGCATTCTGTAAAGTCAACCACCATATATCTCTCTTCCCATTTTGATCATAACCACCGCCCTGCACAGTTACTGCCGGATCAAATTCCAAGCGCTGATAATCTTTGGAAGGGAAAATCTGTACAGGTTCGATTGCATCAGCAGATCCTCTGTCCCATTTTATATCTCTTTTTCCAACACTAAAGGGCACTCCCTCCGTAATCACTTCACCCAAAACAAGCGCCAAAGCCCCTGTCTCCACATCATAACTGAGTCGCCATTTAGCCGGCCAGGAGCCCTGTCCAAACTTATCACAACGAACGACCAGATATTTCAAATAGTTGGCATCTTCTTCAGCCGGTGTATCTCCTCCCGAAACGAAAACCGTAACCGAAGTCGGCAAGTTGGCTCCATTGGGTATCAACATCGTCCATTCTCCCATCAAATCATCATACAACTGATTAAAATCAAAGTCATCATTTTTAATCGTAATGGTAGCCAGCGTATCCGAAGAAGACAATTCCGCACCTTCAACCGCCGCAAAGCCAATCTGCAACGTCCGATCCAGATCATATTGATCATTGTCAATAAGATCTATTTTAACACTGTCAAGTTTGATTCCGGCCGGGAAAGTCAATTCTCGCTGTTCGAATATAAAATCCTCACCTTCGACGGCATTTCCCCCCCGAATATCCAAAGTCACTTTTATCGGTACCCGTGCATTGCCATTAATTCGTACCGGTAACCATAATGCACCGTCACACTCAATTCCGTTCAGACTTGTCTTGTCGAAACAAACATATACCGGTTCTTCATCATCCAATATAGTAACCTTCATCGTCTGAGCTACTTCGGACAGAACAGTCTGTTGATTTTCAAAAATCTCCAGTTCAAAATAACGGTCCTCATTCTGCTCTATGTCATCGATAATCTTAACCGGAATCAACACGGAAGTATCTCCAACAGCAATCGTATACACCTGAGTGGTATCCACCCAGTAATGTTCGCCGTACACGGCAGTGCTCAATTCCTGCCGAACTTTCAATTTAAAGCAAATCGCCTGGTCCCATACCCGATCGGTATTTACCGCAACAGTAATTTGTCCGATCTCCTCCGTAACCGAAACAAAAGTATTGGTAAAGCCTAATTCAGGAAGCCCTTCATTACTCATAATAATTACCCGGCAAATATCCAGACCGGATAATTCTGCACCTTCGACTCCCACAATTTCAAATTCAAAGGTCCGATCTGGAGTATATTCTGGATAATCTTTAATCTCCACATCAAAATATCCCGTACTTTTTCCCGCCGGAATAACAATCTGCTTGGCCGCAAAGAGATAATCCACTCCCTCTTTTGCCCGATCTTCCGATTTGATGAAACCGGTCACCGTAACCGGCCGAACAGCGACCTCCGACAATACGACCGGAATTCTGAAAGGGGTTATACTTTCCAATGTTTTAAACTCCAGACTCCCCAGAGAAACGGTTATCCCAGTACTGCTGTTCTTTATCTCCTCCTCATCATTGCATGACCATGTCATTCCAAGGAAGAAACAGCATAATAAAAATCCGATAAATCTATTCATATCTTTCCGTTTTCATTATATTAATTCACAGTCTCCCGGTAAATCAACAATCCCTCATACGGAACTGCCACACCGCCTTCCGTTACCAAAATCACCGTATTACCAGAAATCACGGCATCCATATTCCCGCTCGGGAACAGATATTCATTATAAGCTCTCACTCCTGTCAAGTCTTTGGGCTCGCTCCAACTGATTCCTCCATCCCGAGAAACCGTTAAAGTAACCCCTTTCCCCAACAAATCCATTTCAGGATCATAAAGATAAAGTCTTTTCACAGATCTGACCAGACTCGGATTATCCGTGAGAGAACTACCTGAAAACAGGCTTGTTTTTTCTGCATCTACCGGCGTAAAGTGATAAATCGTACCATCTGTTCCGGTAACAGTAGCTCCTCCTGTCTGGAATCCGGCTGTTCCTGTCGGAATCGTAGCATCAACCGCCTCCGTCCAGGTAGCGCCACCGTCTTCGCTGCAAACCATTTTCCGAGAATTAGCTGCAGAAGAATGACTGATATACATCACCAACTTTCCATCGGTCTCCACCATACTGGCAGTATTATTACGCAATCCGGAAACTGTAGCCCCTAATTTCCAGGAACTTCCTCCGTCTTCCGAGCGAAGAGCCGCCACCGTACCCCGATTTCCGATACGACATTGCAAAGGCAAAACCAAAGTCCCATCCGAAATTCGAAGTCCATGTCCGGAAAGCGTAGACACATCAAAACCATCCAATGCGACCGCAACCACTGTCGCCTGTGACCAAGTCGTTCCGCCATCTTCAGAAGTTATATATTCAATCCTATAATTTCCACTCTGCTTACCGTCAACGTCCACCGTATAAAACAGATATAGTTTATTACCGGCATTCACCACTTCGGGACGCATATACACACCGCCATCTCCCCCTTTCAGCACGGTCCATTCCCCCCAAGTCTGTCCCTGATCAGAAGAACGTCTCATCAAAATGTCCGTCGCATTCGAACGGATTGAGGTCAGTTTATCCGTCTGGGCCATCACTTCACAGCGTCCCTCTGCAAACAACAGGGTATTCTCCCCCGTCGCAGCCAAAGCCGGAGCCTGAATATTCACATACCCGTTTTCCCGCTGTACAGCCACCGGTTCCTGAATCACGTAATCCCCTTCTATCGAGAGGTCATAAAATCGAACCGCTCCTTTCCAGGGACAAAACATCAGCGGGAACATATGTTCCGGCATCGTTTCTGCGGTAAAGCCCCACAATACCTTTTCACCGATTCTCACCCAAATAAACTGATCCACACAACTGATTTCCAAATCGAAAGGTTCAAAAGGCGACATATAATCCGGTAAATTGATATAATTGGCCGAGCCATCCAAATTCCATATCAAAGAAGAATTCCGGTACATATACAAACAGGCTAGCGTCCCGCTAGTCCAGTCCAACCCTAAATTGGACTGTTTCGTCCACTCCGAACCTTCAAAGATAAAACGGCTGAATGCATTGCAAGCAAAGACTTCCATGGCCATCCGGGCCTTCATTTTCCACTGTTTTCCAGCACCATTTTGTAAATAAAGACGTGAAAAAAGGGCATTGTAAACATAACTCAACTGATTACCGCCATAATTATCTACATTGTCCAATGCATAATTGATTTTATGCTGGCGACATCCAAAATAAAGATCTCCGTTACGATCTATTCCCTGACGCCATGACAGGGTATCCGGATTCGCAGGCATGGCTACAGCAAAATCCGTAAATCCCAATACTGACATTTTAGTAAAGTCGGGTACTCCGTCTTTGATCAAATATACAGCATTCGAGCCATCAAAAGGATCCGGTACAGAATAATCGTTGGAATGGTCCACCACTTCTGCATTTCCCGGCATATCAAAATGCTCCTCTCTATAGCAACCGGTCAACAGCAATCCCCAGGCTGCCAGTATGGCTATTGTAAGTTTCAACTTATTTCCCATATTTTCGCTTTTTATTATTTCCAACGTTCAGGTTCAATCGGCAAATACCAACTGTCTTCATTCAACAAGCGGTTATATACCTCATCTTTCTGATTTTGATCATCATATTTTTCCGAGACAGTCCGAGCAATAATTCCACTTTCATGCAAAACCGTCTCCCGCAACAAAAGATCGTACCATCGCTTTCCTTCAAAAGCATCTTCCCTGGCCTTCTCTTTAAACAACAAATCTCGCAATGTCTGTTTATCCAAGGAAATATCCGTACGTGTATAACGTTGCATGCCTCTCGCTTCTCTCACCTGATTAAGCATTTCAAAGGCACCACCAATATTTCCCCGTTCATTTTCTGCAATTCCTTTTATCAAATAAGCATCCGCATGTTTCAACAAATACCAGTTTGCAATGCTTTCATAAGGATCCCGCATCGATTTGCCATCCTCATCCAAACCTATATATTTCCAAATCACCTCTTTCCGATTAACACGCTTATAAGTGACATTTGTACGTACATCCTTCGCTTCATCGAATAAACGATCACAAACGGTCATTTTGGGTTTCACCAGGTATTTCCCCCCATCAGTCTCTATCGGAGAGGTAAACTCCTGCATCCGTTGCATTCTGAATCCCTGTTCGAAAACATATTTAAAACCGAAAGAATTATAAAGAATAGCAGATGCCGCATCAGTCGTCGTATATTGTGTACTCCAGGTAGAAGCAACACCCAATTTCCCTTGCAGCACGACATATTCACCCAAAGCGGCAGCTTCGTCAAACAGACCGTTCCACAAGGCGACCTCTGCAGACAGAGTATAAGCAGCCAGACGGTTTGCCCGAATCAGCTGCCAGTCCGTATCGATGTTAAAACCCATATTGTAGGATGTCCCCGTCAGCAACTCCCGAGCCTTGGCCAAATCATCCAGAATCGCCGTCCATATTTTCTGCGTCTCCACAGGTTTCAAAACAACCGCACGCAGTTCTTCATCACTCATCGTAATGGTACTCACCTTCACCTCTTCTCCCGCTTCGTTGATATAGGTTACTTCATCCGAAATCTCTTCCAGCAGCAAAGGTACTTCCCCAAAAGTACGTACCAGCTGAAAATAACACCAGGCTCTCAGAAAATAAACTTCCCCATAGAACGGTTTCATATTGGTAACCGTTACTTTATCACCATTGGGTTTCATACGGGGCAAATTCTTCAACTGATGATTACATCTGGCTATCGCTTTATAGAGAAATCCATAATCCGTATACGGATTAATCACCGAAACCGTATTATTCAAAAATTCACTGATATAAACATCTTTGGTATCTCCTTCCACCACCAAATCAGCCCGGGCGGACCCCCACAAGAACAATTTGTGAACCTCCGGTGCCAAAGAAGCATACATACCTTCCGCAACAGAGTTCAACTCACTGTTGTTTGTATAAAAATCATCAGGCGAAGCTCCGTTTTCCGGATCAACGTCAAAAAAATCGCCACAAGCTGTCAAAAAAAGACATCCTGCTATCAGCGGCAATTTCCATTTTATAGCGTTCATTATCCTCATATTCCAACAGATTAAAATGATAAATTCAAACCGAAAATATATGACTGAGGCGAGGGAGTCGCTCCAAAATCTACACCCCGCTGCATAGCACTCACACCGGAGAACACCTCGGGATCAAAACCGCTGTACCCGGTCAGCGTCCACAAATTATTGCAATTGACAGACAACTTGATACCTTTGACAAAACCAGCTCTACTTTTCAATGGCACATCATATTGCACGGCTATACTTTTCAAGCGCAAATAACTACCATCTTCCACCCAACGGTCCGATGTCGCAAAATTATCGGAAGGATCACCGTAAGCAGCCCGAGGCAACCACCCATCTCCAGGTTTCTCGGCAGAAATCCAACGATTCAGGACATCCCGGCTTTGATTGCTATAATCCGACATCATACTCATTCGCTGCCGGAAAAGATTATACACATCATTGCCATAACTATAGGTAAACAAGGCTGCAAATGACAGGCCATTCCACTTCAGATTCGTTCCAAACCCTCCATAAAATTCTGGAATAGGGGAACCAATAATCTGACGATCCAAGGTATTGATCCGATGATCATCATTTACATCTTCAACCCGATAATCCCCCGGCAAATAGGCAGAGCCATCCGATTTAACCACATCAATCTCCTCTGTCCGATCATAAATTCCTTTTATTTTGTAACCGTAAAATGACCCCAATTCTTCCCCGTTACGGGCCACAGAAGTAAATTTATCCATGGTCTCCACCACCTCTCCGTTTTTCAGATTATCCACCTTATTTTTCAAGGTCGAAATGGTGGCAAACACACTCCAAGTCAGATTCTCTTTCCGAACCGGATTTACAGCCAAAGACAATTCTATACCCTGATTCGTTACCTCTCCGTTATTTTCATATTGAGGATCCAATCCGACCTCTATGGGTAAAGATTTCTGAGTAATTAAGCCAACTGTTTTCCGATAATAATAGGAAGCACCGATTTCCAAAAGGTTCTTGAACAAACACATATTCACACCGGCATCGTAATTGTGGGTGTATTCCGGTCTTAAATCATCATTCCGTACATTACCCAAATAAACCCCACCATAAGTATAATAAGCGGTAGCCTTGTACAAACGGGCATAATATCCACCCCGGACATCATTGTTTCCGGTCCGCCCATATTGTCCGAACAATTCCAGACGTTCTCCCGGAGTCTGCCAGGCCGTCCATCGGATTTCCGCTCCGGCATATAAATTCCAGGCCCCATCCGGTCCGAAATTAGACGAACGTTCCAGGTTGAAACTTGCACCCAAACGCAATCTGTTCCGCCATGTCAATCCTCCGGACAAATAAATATTCATCTGGTTGTGCTCATAACGCGTATTATTAAGCGAATCAACAAATTTTCCCTTATCCAATGATTCCATTTCATCACTGGCTGCATTTACCGTACGTCCGTAAATCATTTTTTCATTGTACATATCCATAGACAGACCGGCATGAGCATCATAGTGCCAAACATCCCCCAACTGTCCGATACGGTCCACCCATGTCCGCCAGCGCATCAGGTATTCACTGTAAGAACGCTTGGCATTCTGCCGTTCAATATAGCGATCGACAGCGATTCCTTCTGCCGCCTGATGCAGTTTTTCCGTCAGGGAATTATAGGTCACCATGATCTCCGCATTGGCTGACGTCTTCGAATCGACCTCCCAGGTAGCCCGTATCAATGCATCGATCCGGTTACTCAAGCCCTTATTTTCCATATTTTCCATCAAAGCCGCAGGATTGGTCTTACCCAATACATCGACACCGGCCAGCTGATCAACTTTCACCCCTTCCTCCGAATAATAATCTTTCGACATAAAGGGAGCCTTCGTTGCAGATACGTACAAGGGATTGTGAAGCCAATCCGTACCTTCTCCCCAGAAACGATTATTGCCATAATTATAAGAGAACAAATTGGCAATTTTAATCTTTGGGGAAATTTTAAAATCCAGGTTAAAACGCATATTGATCCGTTGATCCTTTGCCTCTTTCAAAATTTCACCCTCCGAAGTATAACCGATACTGAACAGATAGTGAGTATCTCCGTCCCCTCCTTTCATTTTCAAATGGACATCCGAGAAGAGTCCCTTCTGGTTTAGCTCTCCCGGCCAGTAAGTTTCATGTCTGTAAGCCGGCTGAGTCGGATCAAACAGTGGATTCTGCTGTAAATCTCCGGCAGAATATCCTCTATCTTGCATCATCGTATATAAATAAGCCCTATATTCTGCGGCATTCATCAGTTCGGGAGAAAAATCCGCCTCTGAAAATCCCATCCGCATGGCCAGATCGATGGTTGCAGTTCCGATAGACCCTTTATCAATCTCTACTTCTATAATACCGTTAGCGGCACGTCCGCCATAAAATACATTCTCATATCCATTTTTCACAACCCGCATGGAAAAAATATCCAATGGATTGATAAACTTCAAATTGGACTGATATACGCCAGAAGCGAACGGCGAAATGTTCGGAGCCTGCCGTACCGGCAATCCATCCACAAATACACAAGGGGATGTATTCAAATGAATAGAGGTAACCCCTCGGATCATCAACAGACCGGCATTTCCGACAAAACCGTTATAAGCCGAATAAACTCCGGTTTCTTCACCCATTAATCCTCTGTCAAATAAAAACATTGGACGCAGAGAATAGATCTCACTCCAATTTTTTTCTTTCTGCGGTACCGCGACAACCTGCTGTAGGGTCGTATCAGCACGCCCTTTTGCCACTTCCTGAGCTCCTACCCACCCCGGAATCCCCAGGCAGACAAAGCCAAGAAACAGAATTTTATATTTACTAAACATCTTCATATCTATAATTTTTTCTTATCGACAATATTTCAGAATGTAATATTCGGAATCAAATCAATCCGGTCCATCAAAAGACTACTGTTTTCGTCCATCATAAATTTCAATTCCAAATCTTCTTTTTCATTGACTTCGACTGTACCGCAATCTTTATATTTTAAAGTTGTATATTCTGCAAAATCCCCATCCGTCGTACCCAAGGCTATTCCGGACTTGATCGTCGTATTTTTATACAACAGCCTCAAAGTAGGAGTATACGCATTGTTATAAATCAATCGAACCGTATAAACTCCTTTTGCCACATCCGGGATAATTACCCGGAAAGAGTCTCCGCTCTGAGCAGAAACGAAATAACAAATCGGAGGCTGCGGTTCATTCATCACCTGCTGATGATAGCTCGAATAATTATAATTTTCCTTCACCATTGCAGGGGCATCAGTAAAAACATTCTGAACATATCCTTTCATTGCATTGGTTGCTCCGTACAAATTGGTCTCAACGGTTCCTGCACTATGATCGGTAATCTGAACAACATTGTACATTTCATGAATCACTCCATTGATTGCATTGCGGTCTGTCCGGGTAGACACTCTGTACTGTTGATTCATAAATACCGACCCCTTACCGTCATTACCCACCGTCTTCACATTAAAAGTCACCACATCTCCGGCATACAACGGCTGCAACATTTTTGTATTCAAATCATTAATAAAATAACGACTTCCCGGATATATATGATACTCCAGCCATTTTCGTAAAGAATCTGCCGGGAATTCCCGTGGATCACTACCCGGTTCTTCCCCGTCAAATAAGGCATCCGGTTCTACAAACAACGTAATCAGACTGTCGGTCAGATATGATTTTAAACCATATTCTTCAAACAGAGAAAGCATGATCTCAAAACGACCGTCTTCTTTCAATAAATCATAAACCGGAGTTACCGGCGGTTCAAGCACTGCATCGATCAAATTCAAATATCCATTCTTCAATTCGATATTATAATCGATAATTACAGAAGCATTATTCAATTTAATAGCCGTATACGAAGAAACATCCACCGATAGAAAATAATTCCGATCCAACATCGTGTATTCCGTCATCTTACCACCATCCAAAGAGTTGGTATTGATCTGTTTCTCCAGAGCTGCATATTTCATATACATCAGCCAGTATTCCGGACTTTTCTCTTTATAGTCTGTAATCTTCAAATCCTGATATAGCTTCAGCCAAGCCGAATCGACAGCTGCAAATACCGTATAAGTACCGGCTGTAGAAATCTGACTGTAGAAACCGGAATAATCACAAATTTCCTTGTATATGGAAAGTTCCGGCCGAGTCTTGATGTAATCGTATATCTGCATGTATTCCTCGTCAGTATCATACTGCCGCCCGATAAAATTCTCCTCACACCCGGTCATATAAAGCAAGGTCAACAGCACCATGCCAGGAAGAATCCATTTATAAATTTTCATTTTCATAGTTCTAATTTTTCAAGGTGTGAATACTATTTTTTCCCTTTATAAAATTCTTTCTGTTCCAGCCAATAATTATTCTGAACCTCCGTATCATAATATGGCAAGAACCACCCTTCCGGATTATCCAGATAGGCTTTCAAAGTCTGTTCCTTAATACTGGAGGAAGAATGTTCGCCGATCCGGTCAATCAACAGATTCACATATCCCGTATTTCGGGCAATTCGGACCAGAATAAACCAGTCTTTCCCCTCATACCCGAGCTCTGTACGATGCTCACAAATAATCTTATCCATGAAACTTTCGCCGGATCCCATTTCCTCTGGAGTCACGGTTTCCAAAGAAACTGCTTCCCGAATCTTATTGATCGGTTTTACCGCATCCTCATAACGTTCCAAGGCACCCAAAGCCTCCGCTTTCATCAACAGGACTTCCCGTAAACGGTAAAAAATGAAATTGATCTTGTTTCGTCCCGTTTCATCCCGCAACACATACTGATTGTCCGTTGCCGATATTCCCAGATATTTGAATACACCATAAAATGAAGCGGATGAATAACTGGTATACTGTACCGTACGTTGCGGCCGAAGGGTATCGATCGATTCATACTGCCCGGATTGCGGATAAACTTTCCGAACATTGTAATAGTAAGCACTCCTGTTAGAAGCCAGGGTAGAATAAAACAACGAGCCGATCGGACTGACGGGACCCTCATCCTGATATTGGTACTCAAAAATAGATTCCCTCGAATTCCCCGTAGCAAACATGGAAAACCAGGCATCCTTTTCCAGCATTCGCCCCTCGTAATTTTTTTCAACTTCCTCACACAAATCAATACACTCCTGGTATTTTTTCCGCCATAATTTGACATCTGCCCACAAAGCTCGCACCGCATTCTTCGTAATATAACCGACATTTTCATCCGGCCGGTCAAAACTTTCCGGCGCCATCGCCAAAGCACGTGTCAAATCTGCTTCAATCGAATCCAAAACCACTTCCTCCGGTTGTGCCGCAGCATAAGGTGGCTGAGTATCCGATTCGTACGGTTCTGACTGATAAGGGACCTCTTTAAAAGCCCGAACCAGATAAAAATAGTTCAACGCCCGTAAAGCATAGGCCTGTCCCAACATTTCATTCATTTCCGATACGGTAAAACTCCGATCGTTTTCCAATACCAGATGCACATTCTTCAAAAAAGAATTGGCCCAATATATTCCCTGATAGACATTCGCCCAGTTACACAAAGAGTTCGTAATCCGAATATCCTGGTTTATAAACTGAGTAAGCGCTGCATTACTGCTTCGTAAAGCATAAATTTCAGAACGCAAGCCACCCCAATAAATAAAAGTCTGTATATTCTCTCCCAATTTTGTATACACACCGATCAATGCAGCCTCGGCATGATCCTTACTTTTCCAATACTCTTTCTTGGTCAGGGAATCCGGAATATCAACAGTTAAAAAGCTGCTGCACCCCTGCCAACCGAATACTAAAAGTAAACATACTATATTGATTATATTTCGTTTCATATCGTGTCTCCTTTCAACTGTTAAAATGAAACTCTCAGGTTAAAAGCAATCTGTGCAGATGGAGGCGTTGCACTTTTATCGACAGCCACCTTGGTCAGGGTCCCGGCATTAAGACCAATTTCTGGATTCAAGCCCTTGTATTTTGTTCCACACCACAAATCCATCGCCGTTACCCCTATCGACACTTGTTTCAAACGCAACTTACGGGTAAAGTTTGCCGGCATATTGTAAGTCAAACTTACTTCCTTCAATTTAATGAAAGAAGCATCTTCTACCCAACGGGAAGAAGCAGCATAATTCCAGTCCGCATAATCATATGCCCGCGGCATATCCGTAACATCCCCTTGTTTTCTCCATCGTCTCATAATGGAAGTCGCCTGGTTATTATCGCTCTTCATACTTTCCAGATCGTAACGCTGTCCGTTGATAACATCTTGTTCCAAACTGTAATAAAAGGCTATTCCCAACGACCACTGTTTCCAGTTGAAATTGCTCCGAATCGTACCAAACATACCGACATTGGCATCTCCAATCTGAACAATATCCAATTCATTGATAACCCCGTCGTGGTTAATATCTTCATAAATCATATCACCTCCCTGAAAAATATGTCCCGTAGAAGAGCCATAACGCATTTTTTTGGGAGTTCCATCCGCTTCATAGACAATATTGCCGTTAAAATCCCGAACAACTGCATCCTCATCCCGGGCATATACTCCTTTCGCCTTATACCCATAGAAACCTCCAATCACAGCACCTTCTTCCAACTTTGTCATAAAGCCGTTATATACATTTTCCGTGTAACCACCCACCTCGCTATCCTTTACGTATTCAGGCATTTTCAAGATCTTCTGCCGATTCCGCGTAGCACTGAGGTATAGACTCCACTGGAAACCCGACTCCAAACGGATGGGAACAACGTTTATACCTATTTCCACCCCATAATTCTTCAAGTCACCGAAATTCGTATAACGCCGACTTTCACCGCTACCGTCCTTATAACCGACCGTGGAAGACATCATCTCCCGCAGTAAAAGATCCTTCGTTTTACGCACATAATAATTGAATTCTCCGGAAAAACGTCCATCAAACAAATCCCAGTCTACCCCATAATTATATTCCGTTGTTCGCTCTTCATGAATATTGTCATAAGCAAAACCGCTGATATAGGAATACGGATTATTCATATATCCTCCGGAAGAACTCCCGTACGTAACATCCAGCATATTGGTAATGCTCGGCAATTTTCCCGTTTGTCCCCAAGAGAAGCGAGGTTTCAGCATGGAAACCCATTCCTTCTCTTTCAGGAAAGGTTCCTCCTCCATTTTCCAGGCAAAACCGATCGTCGGATAAATAGAAAACGGATTATCCTTACCATATTGGGAAGAACCTTCGGTTTTCAAAGAAAGATTCAAATTGTAACGATTCAATAACCGATATTGTGCATCCAATACCACGCTGATACTGGTACTCTCGCTATTGAAACCGGAAGCATTGCTCCACATGGCAGCTCCTCCACTCTCTGTCATCTGGGAAGAACCGCCCCGATTGTATTCCATAGATGTGGATCCGCTTGTATTATAGATCAAATCAAAAATTCCGTTCAAAGCAATATAATGGACATCATTGTTCACGGGTCGGTAAAACAAACGGTTTTTGTTCATCAACAACATGCTGTAGCTATTGTCACGCATTCCCCGGTTAAACCAGGAATGGTGTCCAAATACACCCAACGCTTCCGAAGGAGCGAAAAATTCATTTCCTCCCTCCCGGTAATCAACCGACACCATTGAATAGAAATTCAGATTTTTCGTGATATCGAAATCCAAAGACAAAAAAGAGGTAAACTGATTTTCCTGACTTTCATAAGTCGCATTATCCACCATCGCTATCGGATTATACATTTTAGTACCGATACTGGGGATCGCATTTCCACCGTTACCTTCGTCATCAATATAATATTCCGAACCATCCTGAGTATATACCGGCAGGAAAGCAGCCCGACGGTAGGCAAAACCACGAGGATTGATCAACTCTCCGGCCCATCTGTTAAAAGCATAGATCGGCCACTCCCAGGATCGTTTGTCTTTCATCTGATTATTATATTGGAATTTGGCCGAAATTTTCAATTTATCCGACATCCGATAATCCAAATTAATCATGGTCGTAAAACGATTAAAACCGCCACCCTTCGTCGTTCCATATTCAGTGTCATATCCCAAACTCCAATAATAGTTCAAACGCTCACCCCCTCCCCGCAAAGAAAAATTGTATTTTTGCTGGAATCCCGTACGGGTAAGCATCTTCACCATATCCGTATTATTATTATACACCCAGGCATCTGAACGGGTCAAATCCCCTCTCAGTTCCTGCATGGTTGTCTGATCATCAAATCCATTGGTATTTGCTCTGGATTCAATCACATACATTCTCTGCTGATCTCCCGACAACAACGGGATCCGCATAGGCTTCAAAATAGCAGTCAAAGTAGCCTGAGCTGAAAATTGAGGCTTTCCGCTTCTTCCTCGTTTCGTCCGGATCACAATTACCCCGTTGGCCCCCCGCGAGCCATAAATAGCCGTTGACGAGGCATCCTTCAATATATCGATGGATTCGATATCCGCCGGATCCAAACCGGCAATCGGAGATGATCCGAAATTATTCAGATCCGATACATTATAGTCTTCCCCCAAGACTTCCGCTCCATCGATCACCCATAAGGGGGAATTATTCCCTTCCAGCGAGGTAATTCCCCGAATGGTCATAGAAGCTCCCGCTCCAGGATCCCCACTATTAAAAGTCACCTGCAAACCGGGAGCAGCTCCTTGCAACAACTGATCGACAGATGCCACCGGCTGAGTTTCCAACATCTTCATATTCACTTCGGAAATGGCATTGGACATATCTCTCCGAGATTTCGAAATCATACCCATATCTGCCTGCCTTTGCCGGACACCGGTTACCACAACCTCTTCCATCAACTGATCATCATTCTTCAAAATAATCTTGTACTGCCGATTCGGATCAAATACCTCCGTAACGGTCTTCATTCCCACAAAAGAAAAAGAAATTTTTACAATTCCTTCCGGAACCAATACCTTAAACTCTCCGTCTAAATTGGTAACCGTTCCGCCAATCATACGATTGTTCGCATTCAGCATGATAACAGAAGCACCCACCAGCGGATTCCCTTCCTTTTCTTCATAAACAACGCCCTGTGCATATTGTTCCTGCGCCAGCACCTGAGCTACGCACAAAAGTGTCAATAATGCCAGAATACCTATATATTTTAAGTATCTTAACCTCATAATTCCATATTTTAATTTTTAACTAGCCGATTAACAACGTGCAGTACACCGTTGGAAGCCTGCCGGTTACTTTTTTCCAATACAAACCCGGTAGAACCGTAGACAGTTCCTAAAGTGCAGCTTTCCCAAGCACCCGACAATGTACGGGTAGAATTATCCATCAAAGTGACGATTCCCTCAGAAAAACCATCTGTATAAATACGACTACCAACTACGACACATTTCCGGAACAACTTCAGGGCGGACTCTTTATCCATCGTCGCAATTCCCTCATTTTTCAATGCCTCATTTGTCGGGGCAAAAACCGTATATTTAGAGGTCCCCACCTTATCGAGCAGATCGACTTGTTCTGCCTTCTCTACCAAAGTTTTAAAAAGACTCAGATCGCTATCCTTCGCAATATATTTCCGGTATAGCAATTCCGTTGAGTCGGTACTCAACAGATGATTAAAAATACCGTCCACCTCATATATGGCTCCATTATCAGCTTCCCATGCCGGTTGTTGGGAAGTCAGGCGAACCTTCTGACCTTTAAAGTCAGTAAATACCGGCTCTCCATTTTCCAGTTCACACAAAATCGCGCCATAAGTCGTCGGATAATAGCGATGTTCAAATCGCTGATTTTCCAATTTTACCTGCAAGATACCGGCATTCAAACGCATCACCAAAGTATCCAGATATTCTTCTTCAAAACCGTCAATACCACCATTGGCCCAAGCTTTGGAATCATCGGCCTGAATCAAGACCGTACGGGGTGCATGTTGATAAGAATTGTCCAAGCCGAACCAGGAACTAATATTGACATTTTTCCGATCAATCAGTTTGGCCCACTCCTTGTAACGTTTGTATTTTACCAGATAACCGGCTTCCACTGTAGAAAACAGCGGTATTTCCGGAACCTGATTCACCTTGTATATCATCCCATTGGAACTGACATCGGCACCACAATACATACCGGCCAAATCATTCTTCAAGGTCAGCATTGCATCCGAAGCAGCCCGAAAATACGGCGGCATATTCCGGGAAATATCACTTAGTCCCCACACATCTGAACTACTGGTAGAAATCAGACTTTTCAGGAAAGGTACCACCAGCTCATCCGGTACAGAATCGAAAGAAACCAATAATTCCGGAGTAAAATATGGAGCAAAAAAATCTTTCATCGCCGCATCTGTTGGCAAAAAAGCAGTACAATAATACGCTTCATCCGCAATATTCACAGTTTTTGCCCCCGGCTTCAAAGCGATGTCGTAATATTTCACCAATGTTGTATCCAATTTGTCATTTTCTATTCCCACTGTTGCATAGCCGCTAAAACGATTCAACCAGCCATTGATAACAGAAAGCTCCGGATCCGCAGCAATTGCCTCATCCATTCTGGGCATCAGTAACAATTCTCCATCCAAAACGTGCACGACCCCATTAGATGTCGGGATATCCCGGTCCGTCTCAGATACCGGTACATTCTCCACCATGAAATTTCCCGGAACGACATTCATCATTTTCTGATAATCATCGGCACGAACCGAAAGGTATGACTCCGTAAAAACCCGAAGGCCTTTTGACGGATGAGCTTTTCCGGAAGTCCGGGTATCCTGTTTTATACCTTGACAATAAGTAAACGGCGATTTATCCCATTTATCCGAATCTTCGTAATACTTTTCGAAATCATAATAATACATCATTCCCAGCATAAAATGATAATTGATAAAATCGACCAAAGTCCGTTCCGGCATATTCGCTACAGTCCATCCCTTCTCGTCCAACCAGCGCTGTACATATTCATCCTTGGGGGCAAAACAGGTATAAAGTCCCGACTGGCTCAAAGTACGTTCCAACTCTGCTCGACGAATCATTCCCAAAAACAATTCAAATCCCCCTTTTTCTTCAAGCACCTGTATCACATTAGTTCCGATAGAAGCATCATTGACTCCATGGTAGTGATCATCGAACTCCTCCCGACAGCTGCCCAATAGAAGCAGGATACCGCCTATCCATAACAAAATTCTCGTATTCATATATATCAGGTTTGATTATTCATCCACAACATTATAACCATATAAATAAACTTCAGCCAATGCCGCACATAGATTATCCGCCAGACCAGAAGGAGAAGTACATACCACTTTAATATACCGATAGGTCACAATATCAGCAAAGTCAAATTGCTGTTCACCAAAGTCAGACGTACTTAAATTAAAGGTTGTACACAATTCCCATACGGACTCATTTCCAGGGGTTGCACTGACATTATTCCCATAAACAGCCATTCCTTTCACCATGGCACTACTCTGTCTCTGATAAACCCCGATTTTTTCAAGACGGCTCTTCACTCCCAAATCCAAAACGACCCAATGAGGGTAATCCGGTTTTGTCGAACGCCAAGCAGAATGCCAATGTGTATTCAGATTTCCATCCAGTACATTGGTCGCCATGCCATCACTTTCCTGAGAAGAATACGCGGCGATCCGCCAATTATTACGATTCAGTCTAACGGCCTCTTTCTTATAGAATTTCAGCACTTTACGATCTGATTCATTGCCATTCTCATCGACTACGGAGGCATACACATCGATGCTCTGTGAACCAGAAAGCGAAGACCCGATCCTCACAAATTGTGTTCTAGCAGAATTGGCCGCAACAACAATCTCCTCCTGGTAATTGTTTCCATTCAAATCAGTATAAGCCAATTCTATATAGAAATTTTCATTGAAATTATTCTCCCAACTAACATTGATTCCGCTAAAATCCACTCCTAATTTGACACGACCATAGAACAGGTTCACAGTTGATTCCAAAGCCGAAGCCATTACTTCAACCGGTTCAGAACTGTTTCCAAACTTGTCATAAGTCAAAAAACGAAAATAATACGGTGAATTATCGGGAATCCCTTCAACCCAACCTTCAGAAAGCCCTCCTAACACTAAGTTTCGGTGTAAATTTCCCGATTTATCCACATAAGAGATTTCAACATAAGCCAGATCATCCACCTTCGGATTATCCCATTGAAAAAGAAGTGCTCCATGGGCTGCTGTGTATCTGATATTAAACACAGAAGCTACCTGAGCCACTTTTCCGCCACTATCGTCCCTACACGAAAGGAGCGATAAAGACAAAAGCAAAATTGTAAAGCAACGCATCTTCGATTACATTTATTATTAATATTTGATTCAGTGTTTTCTGAAAATTTATAGTTGATCGCTATATCTATCAATAAACAGTTAAAAACAGATACCTATGAAAAGTAATTTTTTCTTTATTCAATCGATTTCGTAACTTTATTTAAATTTTTCAGGAATACGTCTTAACTATATATGTAAAAATTTCTGCATAAATTTAAATAATTAGCACAAATAAAAAAATTTTTCACTATAGAAAATCTAAAACAAAATAAAATAAAATAGAACAATGTATAAAAAATACTAAAAAACAATATATTAACACAATGATTAGAAATTATTTTATGAATTTATGTTTATATATATTTAATAATAATATAATAAACAGACAAAACATTTCTTAAAGAAACGTTGTATTACTCTTAAAAAAATCAAAAAATACATCGAAAATTTTATTTCAGGAAGGATGAATGGAAAAATATTCAAAATCTCTCCAAAAAGAAAAGGAAGGCCATAAAGGAAACGACAAGGACCTGTATTTTAATTACAAGTAACCCAAAATACAGATCCTTTATTTGAACTAATTCCAAACCGTTATTATTTTGCTTTCTCCAGCTCTACTGTAAAGTGGCGCATAATCGGAAATTCTTTTGTAATGACATATCCACGGGTAATGGATTCACGACGATCATAAACATTTTTCAACGCAGCAGCAATGACATCCATATGATTGTTGGTATAAGTACGACGAGGAATAGCCAAACGCAATAATTCCAGACGAGGATAGCGATTTTCACGGGTCACCGGATCACGGTCGGCCAAAATAGAACCGATCTCCACACCGCGAATTCCAGCTTCCAAATACAATTCTACCCCCAATGTCTGAGCAATGAATTCTTCTTTCGGAACATGGGTCAAAATTTTCTTGGCATCGACAAAGATCGCATGTCCTCCTGCAGGACGCTGATAGGGGATTCCATATTCATCCAATTTCGCCCCCAGATATTCCACCTGCTTGATCCGAGTTTCCAGATATTCAAATTCCGTCCCCTCATCCAAGCCTTGAGCCAGTGCATTCATATCCCGACCAGACATACCTCCATAGGTAATGAACCCTTCATTCATGATACAGAACATCTGACATTTCTTCCACAGTTCCTCGTTTTTGAAAGCAACAAACCCACCCATATTGACAATCGCATCTTTCTTGGAAGACATCGTCATGATATCGGCATAAGAAAACATTTCCTTGACAATCTCTTTGATCGTCTTATTTTCATAGCCTTTTTCACGCGTTTTGATAAAATAAGCGTTTTCTGCAAAACGGGCAGAATCAATTTGCAAATTCACACCATATTTTTTACACAAAGCAGAAACTTCCCGAATATTCTGCATGGAAACAGGCTGTCCTCCCGCTGTATTGTTAGTCACCGTCAACACCACTGCCGGAATTTTTTCTTTCGGATATTTTTTCAATACCTCTTCCAATTTGGCCGGATCCATATTTCCCTTAAAAGGAATTTCCAATTGGGTGTCTGCAGCCTCATCAATGGTACAGTCGATCGCAAAAGCCTTACGGAATTCAATATGTCCTTTGGTCGTATCGAAATGAGAGTTACCCGGCAATACATCTCCTTCTTTGATAATAGTAGAATACAACACATTTTCTGCAGCCCGTCCCTGGTGAGTCGGTAAGAAATAATCGAATCCCAGAATCTCCTGAATTGCATTTTTCATCTTATAATAAGAACGGGCTCCGGCATAACTTTCATCACCCAACATCAATTCAGCCCACTGTTTATCACTCATCGCACCGGTTCCGGAATCGGTCAGCAAATCAATAAATACCTGGTCGCTTTTCAAGTTAAAAAGGTTGTATTTGGCCTCTTTAATCCATTGTTCCCGTTCTTCACGAGTACTTTTACGGATGGTTTCCACCATCTTAATTCGAAATGATTCTGCAAATGGTAATTCCATGATAATAAAATTTAAATATAATTGTTAGAAAAATTTCACACCGTACGCATGAAAACCCGTTGGAGTTCTCTGCAAATAATCAATCAAGATAAAAAGAAATAGCATGAGTTCAGAAATAAAACTCATCACGCTTTTTAATATTCAGGAAAAGGCGGTTTAAGGGCAATATGTTTTTACAATCCTGCATACGATTGCAAAAATAAAAAATAATTTGAAAAAACGATCGTTTTCGTTCATCTTTTCTTTCGGCCTTCCTTGGTTCGATCTTTCCGTACCTTCTGTGGGGTTTTACTATTCTTGGCCGATTTAGCATGAAAAGCACCCCCACCCTTCGGTTTACCTCGCTGGTAAACGATATTTGCCGTCTGCACCTTCTCCTCATCCAGCAATATATCAGAAATCTCCAGCTTTTCAGGCAACGCCATCCACTCTACTTGCTGCCCGATCAGCTTCTCGATTTCCTCGAATCGCGGTTCTTCCTTTTCTGCAACAAAGCTAATAGCCACTCCCTCTTTCCCGGCCCGAGCAGTGCGTCCTATTCGGTGGACATATTCTTCCGGAATGGAAGGAATATCAAAATTAATCACATGCGAAACATCCTGCACATCAATTCCCCGAGCAGCGACATCGGAAGAAACAAGAATCCGAGTCTTGCCTTCTTTAAAGGCCTTCAGGGCATTCAAACGGGAATTCTGCGCTTTGTTAGAATGAAGTACACTCAATTCTCCTTTCCAGTAATCTCCCAGTTTTTCCACAATACGATCGGCATTCTTTTTCGTTTCCGTAAAAATCATCACCCGCCGGAATTCCGCCCGATCGGCCAACAACAATTTCAACAGATTGATTTTGGTCATGATATTGGGAACATCATAACGCATCTGCACTACAGACTTTACCGGAGTTGCCTGCTGTTCCGTCTCTACCCGCACCGGATCCGGAGTCAGGAATTCTTTCGCCAACTCATCAACCGTCGCAGAAAAAGTTGCCGAAAACAACAAAGTCTGGTGTTTCTCAGGAACGACTTCCAAGATACTCTTCAACTGCGGCAAGAAACCGAGATCCATCATCCGATCAGCCTCATCAACCACAACAGTCTTTACCTGAGAAGTACGAATAATACCATTCATATAGATATCCATAAAACGCCCCGGCGTAGCAACCAGCAAATCGACTCCTTCATAGACAGTCGCCTGTTGGGTCCGAATATTCGTACCGCCATAAACTCCCACACAACGGATATCCATGTATTCCGTTAACAATTCTACGCTTTCACAAACTTGTACAACCAGCTCTCGCGTTGGTACAATCACCAGCGCCCGAGGGTAATTGCCCTGTGCATAATGCAATTTCATCAACAGGGGTATCAGATAAGCTAAAGTTTTTCCTGTTCCAGTCTGGGCAATTCCAATCATATCCCGTCCCGAACGAATAATAGAAAACGTCTTCTCTTGAATAGGTGTCGGCTGTTCAAATCCGGCATCTTCCAAAGCCATCAAAATCTGCTTGCTTATATTTAATTCATCAAAAGTCATCTTACGCATTTTATAGAGTAAAAACTTTAGCGGAACAAAAATACAAAAGAATTTTCGCGTAGAAAATAATTTTTCAATCATTCCGCTAAAGTTTTTAAACATCTATCAATCAATATATTAAATAAAATATTTTTTAAATTATACTTTTTAAATGAATTTCGCAAACGTTTTATTTGTTTATTAGAAGATTAAACACTATATTTATTCCACTGATAACCATAAAACTTTTGAGATATGACTACAATGATTACCTTCAATGAGTTAAGAAGAATCAAAGACATGCTACCTTCTGGAAGTATGCAGAAAATTGCAGACGAATTAGGTCTTGACGTTGAAACTGTACGGAATTATTTTGGAGGAGACCATTATGATGAAGGCAAAGCGGTCGGTTTACATATTGAACAAGGCCCGAACGGAGGCATCGTAAAACTGGATGACACGACTATTTTAGACAAGGCCAAAGAAATGCTTCAATGTTAAAACTTTAAACATTTTATAATCCTACAACCCGACATATACCTCTGGCAGATAATACACGCGATAGTCTATCGTTTTGAAGATGTTTCTAATCTCCGAGTCAGCCGTATCTTTACCAGAGGTATATGTTTTTTTTCGGATTCAAAATATTTTTATTCCAAACTCACCTGAATATCTGTAAAAATTGTCACTTCGGGAGCATGCTTTACAATATAAGCAGCCGGTAAAAGTGAACTTTCATCAGCATGAATGACTTTTTGTAAAATAGTCGCCTTCTTATTTCCCAACACCGGAATTAAAATCATTTTTGCATTCAAGATCAGATTTCCGGTCATTGTAATGCGCTTTTGCCCGCTTTCCGGATGTTGTGTCACCTTGTAACAACAAGCAGCCGTCAACAAATCCGGTGCAGAAGGAAAAATAGAAGCCGTATGTCCATCCTCTCCGATTCCCAAAATGATAGCATCGAAACGGGGACAAGAAGCATAGCCTGGAAGTTCCCATTTGATCAATTCGGAATAATGTTCCGCTTCCACCTCCGGATCCCGCTCTCCATGAATGCGATGAACATGATTGATCGGAATATTCAAAGGTCGAAACAGATCCTCATCAGCATGTTTATAATTACTCTCCTCATCATCCGGATCAACACACCTCTCATCCACCCAATAAAAACGCAATTGTTCCCATCGGATCTTATCCCGATATTCCTGAGCCCAAAGCTTAAACAACTGTCTGGCAGTCCCAGCTCCGGACAATGCTAAATGAAAGGGAGCAATTTCCCGATGATTCATTTTTTCAATCAACTGCTCCGTCATGACACGCAAGGCATCTTCTGCAGAAGGCAACACTTTGATTCTCATATATTTAATTTTACATTTTCTATATTTTTCATGCATTCAGCCCCCAAACCGTCCACTACGATGAATATCCGCAATTTACCATTAAAAAAAAACTTTTCCAATAAAAAGATCTCAACAATCAAACAAATTTTCTCCGAATATTACGCAATCTTTCTACTTTGAGTTATATTTTATCTATTTTTGCAAACCATTAATCAGACAACCTCATTGTATGAATAAAGTCATTCTCAAGGCGGGCAAGGACCGTTCGGTATTTCGTTATCACCCCTGGATATTTTCAGGAGCCATAGCAAAAACAGAAGGCAAATTGAAAGAAGGAGAGCTGGTCAAAGTATACGACAACGAACTCCATTATCTGGCCACAGGTCACTATCAGGTTGGTTCCATCGCTGTCCGAATTTTAACTTTCAAAGAAGAAGAAATCAACTATTCTTTCTGGCTAAAACGAATCATGCAAGCCTGGCAGATGCGTCAGGCGATCGGCTTGACGGAACGGACTGACAACAATGTCTTTCGACTGGTCCATGGTGAAGGAGATTATTTACCGGGATTGGTTGTAGACTATTATGCCGGAGTTGCGGTTGTTCAATTCCATTCCGTGGGAATGTATCTGGAACGGGAAAACATTGCCAAAGCCCTGATTGAAACCTTAGGAGGCCGTCTTACAGCGATATACGACAAATCGGAAAGCACCCTTCCCTACAAAGCACCCATTGATCCACACAACGGCTATCTTTACGGTGAAACCCAGAATTTTGTAGCCATCGAAAACGGGCTAAAATTCAACGTAGACTGGCTGGAAGGACAAAAAACCGGATTTTTCATCGATCAACGGGAAAATCGTAGTCTACTGGAGAAATATGCCAACCGAAAGCATGTTCTGAACATGTTCTGTTACACTGGAGGTTTCTCTTTTTATGCCATGAGAGGAGGAGCGACACTGGTACATTCTGTCGATGTTTCCGCAAGAGCCATCGAACTGGCCAAACAAAACGTCGAACTGAACTTTCCCGGAGACACCCGACACGAAGCATTTGCAGAAGAGGCTTTCGATTTCCTGGAACATTCACACCATAAATACGACCTGATCATTCTCGATCCCCCAGCATTTGCCAAACACCAGAATGTACTTAATAACGCCATTCAGGGTTACAAGAAACTCAACCGAAAAGGAATTGAAGTTATAAAACCCGGTGGCATTCTGTTCACATTCTCCTGTTCGCAGGTAATGACCAAGGAACTCTTCCGTCAGACTGTATTTACCGCGGCCGCCAACACAGGACGAAAAGTCCGGATTCTCCACCAGCTCACACAACCGGCAGATCACCCGGTAAGCATCTATCATCCCGAAGGAGAATATTTGAAAGGCTTGGTATTATACGTAGAATAAAGGCCGCTGACCGCGGCCCTTTTCTTTTACAATAAACTTTTAGCTGTCTGAATCACCTCTTCTGCAAGCTGATTGGCCGCAACTTCATCCTTGGCTTCCGAATAGATACGAATAATCGGTTCGGTATTTGACTTCCGCAAATGTACCCATCCCTGTACAAAATCAATCTTCACCCCATCAACATCCGTCACCTTTTCGTTTGCATATTTCTTTTTCAAACCATTCAAAATCTTGTCCACATCCATCCCTGGAGAAAGGGTCATCTTATTTTTAGAAATAAAATAAGAGGGGTAACAACTTTTCAAGGCTGTCATTTTTTTCCCTTCTGCGACATAATGGGAAAGAAACAAAGCCACACCCACCAAAGCATCTCTGCCATAATGAATTTCCGGATAAATCACCCCACCATTGCCTTCACCACCGATAACAGCTCGCGTTCTTTTCATTTCGGCCACCACATTCACTTCACCGACTGCCGCAGCATGATACTGTTGTTTGTATTTTTCCGTCACATCTTTCAATGCCCGTGAAGATGACAGATTTGAAACGGTATTTCCTGGCGTGTGTTTCAATACATAATCAGCGACAGTTACCAAAGTATACTCCTCACCGAACATCTCTCCATTTTCAGAAATCAAGGCCAAACGGTCAACATCCGGATCTACGACAATGCCCAGATCAGCACCGACCTCTTTCATTGTAGAAGCAATCTGAGTCAAATTCTCCGGTATAGGTTCCGGATTATGCGCGAACTTCCCCGTCGGTTCGCAATTCAATTCAACAATCTCTTTTATCCCCAAAGCCTTCAAAAGAGCCGGTATGACCACTCCGCCGACCGAATTCACAGCATCCACCACCACTTTCAAATTTGCCCGGGCAATCGCATCCCGATTCACCAACTTCAAAGCCAACACCTGATCGATATGATATTGAGTATAATCTTTCTCAATCACATGCCCCAGATCATCCACTTCCGCATAATCAAATTCTTCTTGTTCGGCTAATTTCAATACCTGCTCACCATCGGCTGCAGATAAGAATTCCCCCTGATTATTCAACAATTTCAAAGCATTCCATTGTTTCGGATTATGACTAGCAGTCAATATAATGCCCCCATCGGCCTTTTCAGCCGTAACTGCCATTTCCGTCGTCGGAGTCGTCGCCAATCCGATATTTACCACATCATGCCCCAAACCCGTCAATGTAGCAGCGACTAATTTCGCATACATGTCACCGGAAACCCGAGCGTCTCTTCCCAATACAATCTTCGCCTTTTCCTTAGCAGCTCCCTGTTTTAACCAAGTCGCATAAGCAGAAACAAATTTTACAATATCCAAGGGTGTTAAGTTATCCCCCGGACGCCCTCCTACAGTACCACGAATACCAGAAATCGATTTTATCAGAGTCATGTCGTCGAATTTTAAATATCATACAAAAATTTACAAAAAGAGCTGTATCATCGGGAGAAAATACAGCTCTTCATATCTCTTCAATCAGCATTAAATGATGGCTTTATAAGCATCTGCACTCAACAGTCCATCCAATTCTGCATCATCCGTGATTTTAATTTTTACGATCCAACCTTTTCCATACGGATCTTTATTGACCAATTCCGGTTCGCTCTCAAGTTCTTCATTAAATTCAAGCACTTCACCGCCCACCGGTAAATAAAGGTCAGAAACAGTCTTTACAGCTTCGATAGTACCGAAAGTCTCACCGGCCTCCAATGCATCACCTACCGTTTCACATTCAACGAAAACGATATCGCCCAATTGACTTTGAGCATAATCAGTAATTCCTACAACTGCTTCCTCACCTTCCACACGAATCCATTCGTGTTCTTTGGTGTACTTTAATTCTGCTGGTACGTTCATTATTAATGATTTAGATTTAATAATTTAAAAATTTACCGATCAATCCGTTTCCAAACTGATCATTTTCCCCAATCAGCAAGCCGATTGTTTTTCTCCAAGGCCAAAGTTAATTAAAAAGTCAAAGATGCCTATTCTTTCTTCACATTTATTTTTCACTTTCTTGGCATTTTTCAAACATACTCATTAAAAGCCTCTTATGTACAGGAATTAAATCATTACAGAAAAAATCTTCTCTTTTTTTCAAAAAATATTTGCAGATTCAAAAAAACATCCTACATTTGCACTCGCAATTGAGAACAACAGCGGTTGTTTGATGCAAATTCAAAAAAGGTGCGGTAGTTCAGCTGGTTAGAATACAGGCCTGTCACGCCTGGGGTCGCGGGTTCGAGTCCCGTCCGCACCGCGACAAAGAAAGCTCTGAAAGTCAAAATTTCAGGGCTTTCGTGTTCTTATAAACATAAAACAGTCCCCAAACACCCAAAATCATCGTCTATGTTTGCACAACCCTCAAAAAACAGATTCCTTTTTTGGGAAAATATGCGTTACCTATTCTCTATTGTACTTCTTTTTCTCGTCGCCTGTAATGAAAATAAAAATACAACCATGACCAAAGAAGAATTGATGCGAAAAGCCATTGAACTGTCCATCGAAAATGTTAAAAATGGCGGAGGCCCTTTCGGAGCCGTGATCGCCAAAGATGGCAAAATCGTCGCAACCGGCGTAAATCGGGTGACAGCCAACAACGACCCAACCGCCCATGCAGAAGTCAGCGCCATACGTGCCGCCTGTGAAAAATTGGGCACCTTTGATCTGAGCGGATACGAACTCTACACCTCCTGTGAACCCTGTCCCATGTGTTTGGGTGCCATCTATTGGGCACATATAGACAAAATTTATTATGGAAATAATAAAACCGATGCCAAGAATATCGGTTTCGACGATTCCTTTATCTACGATGAGCTGGAGTTACCGAAAGAAAAACGGCAACTGCCATCGGAAATCCTGCTGGAAAACGAAGCCATAAAAGCATTTCAGCTTTGGGAGAAAAAGGAAGACAAAATCAAGTATTAGCCTTTCTGTGGTGCTGCCCGGACAGGCGTCCCAGCCACAAAAGGCAACCCTACAAAAACAAATAATATTCAAAAAATAACCAATGAAAAATTCTCGCACCATCTACACACCCGAAAAAATAACAGCACTAAAATCCCATGAAATCTTTGTTTTCGGAAGTAATCTGAACGGTTTCCATGCCGGTGGTGCAGCCAGAACGGCAGTAGAAAAATTTGGAGCAATCTGGGGACAAGGTGTCGGTCTGCAAGGACAGTCATACGCCATACCCACCATGCAAGGAGGAGTAGAAACCATAAAACCTTATGTGGATGACTTCATCAAATTTGCCCAAACACATCCCGAATATACATTTTGGGTCACACGCATCGGCTGCGGCATTGCCGGTTTTCGCGATGAAGAAATCGCACCTCTGTTTGACAAAGCACTGAAAATTGAAAATATCATCCTTCCCCTATCCTTTGTTTCCTATTTAACCTCCACTACCCAGTATAAGGATTAAATTAAACGTAAAAAATACATTTTTCTGAATTTCTGCATCGGAAAATAAAATTTTGGTTGTATTATTGCAAAATAACTAAACTTTACAAAGCAATGTTTAAAATCTACAACCTACTCATTCCGCTATTTCTATGCACATCATTCTGTGCCATCGGTCAAACACACGAAATGACCATCGCAACCGACAAAGCCGGTGCAACAATTCAGCCCACCATGTATGGACTTTTCTTTGAAGATATCAATTACGGTGCAGACGGCGGATTATATGCCGAACTTATCAAAAACCGCTCATTTGAATTTCCACAAGCCTTGATGGGTTGGAAAACATTTGGGAAAATCGATCTTCTCGACGACGGTCCCTTTCCTCGCAATCCGCACTACATACGCTTATCACCCTCCGGACATTCACAGAAATGGACAGGACTCGAAAACGAAGGTTTTTTCGGTATCGGGGTCAAAAAAGACGAATCCTATCGTTTCAGTGTATGGGCCCGCCTTCCGCAGGGACAAGAACAAGGCAGACTTCGGATTGAATTAGCCATTCCCGGTGCAAATGCAGAAAATCAAAGCATTGCACAGGCCGAATTAAGTATAGATTCCCCGGAATGGAAAAAATATCAGGTAATTCTCCAGCCCAACACGACAGAAGCCGAAGCAGTCCTGCGCGTATTCCTGACCTCCAACACAGTCGTAGACCTGGAACATCTTTCTTTATTTCCGGTAGACACCTGGCGAGGACATGAAAATGGTTTACGCAAAGACTTGGTGCAAGCCCTCTACGATATACGGCCCGGCGTATTTCGTTTCCCCGGCGGTTGTATCGTCGAAGGCACCGATTTAGGTACTCGTTACAACTGGAAAAACAGCATCGGTCCAGTCGAAAACCGTCCATTGAATGAAAACAGATGGCATTACACTTTTACTTATCGTTTCTTCCCGGATTACTACCAAAGCTACGGTCTGGGCTTCTTCGAATTCTTCCAGCTGGCAGAAGAAATCGGAGCTGCCCCTCTGCCGGTATTGAATTGCGGTCTGGCTTGTCAATATCAAAACAGCGATGCTTCAGCTCATGCCTCCCTGAAAGAACTCGATCCATACATTCAGGATGCTCTTGATCTGATTGAATTTGCCAATGGCACACCCGACAGTGAATGGGGAAAAATACGGGCAGAAATGGGGCATCCGAACCCTTTTCATTTAAAGTTCATCGCCATTGGCAACGAACAATGGGGCCCCGAATATGTCGAACGCTTGGAACTCTTTGTACAAGCCATCCGGAAAGCCCATCCGGAAATACAAATCATCGGTAGTTCCGGCCCCAATTCCGAAGGGGAACAATTTGATTACCTGTGGCCGGAAATGAAACGCTTACAAGTCGACCTGGTAGACGAACATTTTTATCGTCCGGAAAAATGGTTCCTGTCACAAGGAAATCGTTACGACCATTATGATCGTAAAGGGCCGAAAGTATTTGCCGGCGAATACGCCTGTCACGGACAAGGGAAAAAATGGAATCATTTCCATGCGGCACTTCTGGAAGCAGCCTTCATGACCGGTTTGGAAAGAAATGCAGACATCGTTCACATGGCCACCTATGCGCCCCTTCTTGCCCACATCGAAGGCTGGCAATGGCGGCCGGACATGATTTGGTTCGACAACCTTCAATGCGTACGTACCAGCAGTTATTATGTTCAACAACTCTTTTCGCGAAACAAAGGAAGTCATGTACTTCCGCTGACAATGAATCAAAAACCCGTAGCCGGCAATGAAGATCAAGACGGACTTTTTGCCAGCGCCGTCTGGGACAATACCACCCAAGAAATCATCGTCAAGGTGGTAAATACTTCCGACCGACCTCAAGCGATTACACTGCATTTCGATGGTTTAAAATCCCAAGAAGGTCTGAGTATAGGGAAATGCATTCGGCTCCATGCAGACGAGCAAACCTTGGATAATACCTTGGATCATCCGCTGGCGATACAACCGGAAGAATTTCCAATCAACATTTCCGGCCACACCCTGCAACAAACCCTTTCTCCTTACAGTTTTAGCATTTACAAATTTCAGAAAAACCTGAAGAAAAAATAACGAATTGCCAATAACTCCCAAACAATAAAAAATTGGATGTGAACCCCTTCAGCATTTTGAGGATTCACATCCAAAATTTTTATGATCACAGACTTTAATCTCCCAAAGTAGCCACCATCACGGCTTTGATGGTATGCATCCGGTTTTCAGCCTCGTCAAAAACAATAGAATTGGCTGATTCGAATACCTCTTCGGTCACTTCGATACCATCCAGACCGAACTGTTTATGTACATCCCGACCCACTTGTGTTTCAAGATTATGATAAGCAGGCAAGCAGTGCATGAATTTACATTTCTTGTTACCGGTCATCTCCATTACTTTGGCATTGACCTGATAAGGCATCAACAATTTAATACGTTCGGCCCATACCTCTGCAGGCTCACCCATGGATACCCAAACATCGGTATACAGAAAATCACATCCTTTCACTCCAGCCGCCACATCATCAGTAACCGTAACTTTTGCACCCGTTTCTTTGGCAATCTCCTGGCAAGTAGCGATCAGCTGAGGATCCGGTTGTAAAGCTTTCGGAGCCACAATACGGACATCCATTCCCATTTTGGCACCACCAACCATCAATGAATTTCCCATATTGAAGCGGGCATCTCCCAAATAAGCATAAGAAACCTGATTCAAAGGTTTATCCACATGTTCTGACATCGTCAGAAAATCTGCCAGAATCTGAGTCGGATGAAATTCATTGGTCAAACCGTTCCATACCGGTACACCCGCATATTTTGCCAGTTCTTCTACCGTTGCCTGGTCAAATCCGCGGTACTCAATACCATCATACATTCTGCCAAGCACACGGGCAGTATCTTTCATAGACTCTTTCACACCGATCTGTGATCCTGTCGGTCCCAGATAAGTCGTATGAGCGCCCTGATCAGAAGCAGCCACCTCAAAGGCACAACGGGTACGGGTTGAGGTTTTTTCAAATATTAATGCGATATTTTTACCTTTCATGCGAGGCTGTTCTGTTCCGGCATATTTTGCTTTTTTCAAATCGGCAGCCAAATCCAACATGTATTTAATTTCTGCCGGGGTGAAGTCCAACAACTTCAGAAAATTTCTGTTTCTTAAATTAAAGGCCATAATCTTTTTATTTAATAGTAATTCTCAATATAGCTTTCTAAATATGCACAAATGTATAAAAAATATATACTTAATCATAATGCATGGTAATCTTAGATCCATATCGCCGATCTTCCAGCTTGGTAGCTTCGGTGATCACCGCCTTCTGGCCACCTTTTTCAACAAAAGCGAGGCATGCACGGATTTTCGGAGCCATACTGCCTTCCCCAAAAGTTCCAGCCTCCAGATATTTTACCGTATCGGCATAATCCAAAAATTCCAGGATCTCCTGGGTCGGTTTACGAAAATCCTTATAAATATAAGGTACATCGGTTAAAATATACAATTCATCCGCTTTCACCCGGGCAGCAATCATCGCAGAAGCCAAGTCTTTATCGATGACCCCTTCTATCGGCTGGAGCATCCCATCCTTATCCACATATACCGGTATTCCACCACCGCCACCGGTAATCACAATACTACCGGCACGGGCCATTCGTTCCACCAATGCCGCATTCTTAAAATCGATGGGAGCCGGTGATGGAACCACTCTTCTCCATCCACCTTCCACTTTAATCTCCTCTTTAAATATCCAACCATGTTCTGCAGCCAATTTATCTGCTTCTTCACGGTTATAAATCTTTCCAACCCGTTTGGTGGGATTCTGCAAAGCAGGATCGTGCTCGTCAACGACTACCTGAGAAATCATAGAAACCACATGTCTGTACAAACCGTGTTCACGGAGAATATTCCGCAAGTTTCTCTCAATCATATAACCAATCTGTCCTTGTGAATAAGCCACACACATATCCAAAGTCATCGGAGGTAATCCATACATTTTTACACCGGCATCATCACTCATGAGAATATTTCCGACCTGCGGACCATTTCCGTGGGTAATGATCAAATTATATCCTTCCCGCACCAGATAAATCAGATTTTCCAAGGTTTCCCGAATATTCTGATTCTGTTCTTCCACGGTTCCCTTCTGATTGCCCCTCAAAATAGCATTTCCCCCCAGAGCAATCACGGCTAATTTCTTTTCTTCCATATTTTTCACTTATTTAATCGATCTTATTTCATTTTAAAATCAAAAACTGACAAAAGATTTAATTCCTTTACATTTTCGGAATCTCTTCCTCCTCTACAAATTTAGAAAATTAAGCTATTCAAAAAATAGCAAAATAACGATTTTCAGCAAATGCAAACGTTTGATAATCAACGTCAGGTATAATTATTCCGTTGATTTTTATAATTATGCGGCGTAAAAATAAAAAATATGAGACAAGGGTTATATATTTTTCCTATCTTTGCAAAGTATGCAGGATAAGGATAAATATACGAAGAAAAGTCTTTGGAGACAGCTGTTTATGAACAAGTTTTCCATTACCTTGCTCATTTTTTTAATATGGCTGGCTTTTCTCGACAAAAATAATTGGATCGAAAAGATTCAATTACGAGGGAAAATTGCCACTCTAAAAAAAGAAAAAGCCTATTATCAGGAAAAAATCGAAGATGACAATCGAAAAATGCAGGAGTTACTGAGCAATCGGGATAATCTTGAAAAGTTTGCCAGGGAACAATACCTCATGAAAAACAAAAACGAAGATATTTTTGTGATTGTAAACCGATAGCAACGTGGGAAGAATATTAGCCATTGATTACGGAAGAAAAAGAGTCGGAATAGCAGTAAGCGATCCCTGTAAAATCATCGCCATCGGATTGCAAACCGTTTCCTCTCACGATATTTTCAAGTTTATCGAAAATTATTTATCGCAAGAAACAGTGGATCTGTTTGTTGTTGGACATCCCAAGCAGATGGACAACAGCGATTCAGAAAGCATGATATACATTAAACCATTTCTGGCTGGACTGAAACGTAAGTATCCACACATTCCGGTTGTCATGTACGATGAACGTTTTACCTCCGTTCTGGCCCACAAAGCGCTGATTGAAGGAGGAGCCAAAAAGAAAACCCGCCAGAATAAAGCGCTGATTGATACAATGAGTGCCACCATTATCCTAACCTCTTACCTGGAACAACAACGAAATTTAAATATTTAAAAATCACACCTATGTTTTTACCGATAGTTGTATACGGACATCCCATTTTACGTAAGATTTCAGAAGATATTACCTTGGATTATCCTGATTTAAACAAATTCATCAGCGATCTTTTTTATACCATGGATGAGGCTGACGGAGTAGGTCTCGCAGCGCCTCAAGTGGGACGCAATATCCGGGTATTCGTTGTAGATGCCAATGCGTTCGAAGAAATGGATCCAGCATGCCGCGGTTTCAGAAAAGTCTTCATCAACGCACATATACAAGAACGCTGGGGAGACGAAATCAGCCGCAATGAAGGTTGTCTCAGCGTTCCCGGTATCCATGAAGATGTCAAACGCCCCGATTGCATCCGGATCAGTTATCTGGATGAACAGGGACAAGCTCATGAAGAAGAATTCTGCGGCATCAAAGCCTGGATCATTCAACACGAGTATGACCATTTGGACGGCATTCTCTTTACAGATCATTTGTCTACCTTAAAAAAGAAAATACTAAAAAACAAACTGAACCATATCAGTACCGGAAAATCCAAACCGGCTTATCGCATCATTTTACCAAAATGAACAAAGCCGTTCGGACATATTTTGAAAATTAAATTTTTTTTCATAATTTAATTTTCAAAATTTCAATTGTATATATATGTCCGTGTAGCATTCAATTACAAATACCCGTTCATCATCATATTGTCAGCCTTGATCGCAGGAATCATCATCGATATGGAGCTGACGGGTGCTTTGTATTGCTATTTCTGTAGTCTGCTTCTTGCGTGTACGGCAATGTCACTTCCCTTACCTTCTCTGTGGAAAGAAATCGTCCTACTCGGCAGCATCCTAAGTTGCGGACTCGTCATTTCCGCGCCCACACCATCTCCGACAGATCCGACAGCCTGTTATGACATCCGGGCCCGTTGCGATGAAATACTTCCACATCACAATTATTTGCTATCCATCGGCAATCAACGCTATTATTTAAGCCATTTTTATACCGACAGCGCCATTTATGCAATCGGAGATTCACTATATTTCCCCGCCCAGATTCTGCCGCTAAAAGAAAATGCCAACCCGGGAGAATTTAACCATGCCCGCTATCTGAAGCCTAAAAACGTGACCCACCGTCTCATCCCATTAGCCACCCCTCACCCCCAAGGACACTCCGACAATTTGTACACTTATTTCGAAAAGATCCGGGAAAAATTAGTCAAAAAAACACAACAGTTATTTCCAGATACAAGCTGTCACCAACTGATCAATGCTCTCTGTCTCGGCTACAAACAGGAGCTCAACAGTCAATTGCAAAATCTCTTTACCTCTACAGGTACCATCCATTTGCTTTCGGTTTCCGGTCTTCATACCGGAGCCATTTATTTACTGATTCTTTTCATTTTCAAAAACATCGGACTCAGTGTCAGGAAAACCAAGTTATGGGTTTTGCCAGCTTTATGGGGATACGCCTGTCTGACAGGACTTTCCCCGTCGGTTGTACGAGCCTCCATCCTACTTTCTTTTATCAGTGTCGGACAATATTTCAAACAATCCTATACTCCGTTAAATTCCGTTGCAGCAGCAGCCTTTATCACTCTGCTGATTCGTCCCTCCAATCTCTATTCGCTCAGTTTTCTATTATCTTACAGTGCCTATACCGGTATATTAACCTTATATCCATATCTCTATCGTTATTCGGCCCACCTGCCTGCTTTTTGGAAAAAGATTTACGCTTGCGGATGTATTACCATTGCCGCCCAAATACCGACACTACCTCTCAGTGCCTACTATTTTCATACGATCAACATAAATGGCCTCTTTGCCAATCTACTGGCCGTTCCTCTAGCCACCATACTATTGTACAGTTCGACAATCTGTCTGTTTCTTCCAACCATAATCAGTCAATATCTTGCGTTCATCCCTGCAACCATAGCCAAACTACTAACCGGTTTCCTCCATTTCTATCAACCTTTCAGTCTGAATATCGATCGTTTGTATCCTCCGTTTTTCACCATACTACTGGGATATGCCATCTTACTGTTTCTATGCCTTTACTTTTCTCGACCACACAAAAGATGGATATACAGTATCCACCTAACTCTCGGTATCTGGCTCATCTGGAATCTGGTTTTTCATTTTCATCTTCATTCCCGCCAAGAAATCATCGTGTTTCACTTTTATCGGCAAAGTACTATTTTATTAAACTACAGAAGTTATTATATGTCTTTGTATCAAACTTCCGACATGTCCGACAAGATACAACCTTATCTCATCCAGAGCCGTCTCCGGCCATTGCCCGCCAACCACGGCCTATTGAGTTCCGCATGTAACTATTATGCCAATCAATGGTATTCACCCTCAGATACAATTACAATTGTAAGTCCGGATTGCCTTCCTCCAATCAAAGGCAGTACTTTAATTGTCACACAAAATCTATCCCCGGAACAAGTTTTTCAATCCTCACAACAGCAATACCCACCTCAAATCATCCTGGACGGCAGCAACAGTCCGAAACAGATACGTCGTTGGGAAAAATTTTGCCGGGAACACAACATTTCTATAGTCAATACATTCGAATCCGGCAGCATCCGCATTCCCCTTCCATAAAGTTTTAATACAAATACTGGCTTAATCTATTATTTTGCGTAAATTTGCCATCCATTAATTTGAAATTCAAAATATCTCACTAACAATGAACATTGTCATCGCCGGAGCTGGAGCAGTTGGTACTCACTTGGCAAAGATGCTTAGCCGGCAGGAACATAACATTATGCTGATCGACTCCGACCAAGAAAAATTGGAAGACCTGGAAAGTCAAATCGATATACTTTCTATTGTCGGTTCATGTACTTCCATCGGAGCATTAAAAGACGCAGAAGTCGGGAAATGCGACCTCTACATCGCGGTAAATCCGCAAGAAGATCAAAATATCAACTCTGCCATGTTGGCCAAAAAATTAGGAGCCAAACGCACCATTGCCAGAGTCAATAACAGTGAATATTTAGAAACGGAGAATGCCGAGTATCTTCGTTCTATCGGTATCGATTCCCTGATCTACCCGGAACGCTTAGCAGCCGAAGAGATAGTAGCCTCGCTCAAACAGATCGGCTCTCGACAGATGCATGAATTTTCAGACGGACGTCTGCAATTGTTAGGTATAAAACTTTGGGACAATGCCCTGATTTTAAATCACACTCTTATCAAAATGGCCGAAATATACGGAGCCGACCAGTTCCGGATTGTTGCTATCAAACGCCACAATCGGACCATTATTCCGCGAGGAAATGACGAATTAAAATATGGAGATCTGGTTTTTATCGTTACACGCCCCTCTTACATATCCAATGTTTTTACCCTATGCGGAAAAGAACAATTCGAAATAAAAAACATTGTCATTGTCGGAGCATCAAGGATCGGAATTAAAACGGCCTCTTTGCTTGAAAAGCATTATGATGTTAAAATCATTGAGAAAGACCGGGAGAAATGTATCCAATTGGCGGACAAGCTAAAATCAACACTGGTAATCAACGGAGACGGCCGGGATCTCACCCTGCTACGCGAAGAAGGCATCAAAAACGTAGATGCATTTATCAGTCTGACCGGTTCTTCGGAAACCAATATTTTATCTTGCCTGCTGGCCAAAAAAATGGGAGTTAAAAAGAGTGTCGCAGAAGTTGAAAACATCGACTATATAGACTTGGCAGAAAATATCGGCATCGGCACCCTGATCAACACCAAACTGATTGCAGCCTCCCATATCTATCGATATACGATGAATGTAGACGTACATCACTTGAAATTTTTAACTTTCTCCGAAGCCGAAGTTTTTGAACTGAAAGCTCAGCCTGGATCCAAAATTACCAAACACTCCCTTCAAGATGTACATTTTCCGGACGATGCCACCGTCGGAGGTGTATTTCGGGGAGAAGAAACCATCATAGCCAAAGGAGACGTGCAAATTCAAGCCGGAGATACCGTAGTTATCTTCGCATTGCAAAATGCAGTAAAAAAAGTGATAAAATATTTCCAATAAATTTTTTGAAAATGATAAACTTCCGCTTTATTGCCAATTTAATGGGAAGATTATTGTTAATTGAAAGCGCCTTCCTGTTCTTATGCGTCTTCATCGCTCTGATATATGGCGAAAACGATGCATCGGCATTTTTATATACCGCCTTGATCACCATGGGATGCGGTTTTTCACTGTCAAAATTTGTACGCATCAAAGACCGGATACTGGCCAAAAAAGACGGTTATTTCATGGTCACCATCGTATGGATTGTTTTTTCCATTTTCGGTAGTCTGCCTTTCATATTCGGCCATACCATTCCCTCTTTTGCCAATGCTTTTTTCGAAACCATGTCCGGATTTACCACAACTGGATCATCCATATTAGATAACATCGAATCTCTTCCTCATGCCACGCTCTTCTGGCGTTCTCTGACTCAATGGCTGGGAGGCTTGGGGATCATTATGCTATTCATCGCCATACTTCCCAGTCTGGGAATAGAAGGACGGGATTTATATGTTGCAGAAGTGACCGGACCGACTCATAGCAAAACATCCTTTACTTTTACTTCCTCCGCCAGACAGATGTGGATATTATACACCATTCTGACTTTCACACAAACCATTCTACTGATACTCGGAGGAATGGATTTCTTCGACAGTATCTGCCACGCCTTTACGACCATGGCTACCGGTGGCTTTTCAACCAAACAAAACAGTATTGCATACTGGGATTCTGCTTACATCCAGTATATCATTACTATCTTCACCTTTATGGCTGGAACCAATTTCGGTCTTTTGCACACTGCCATTCGCGGCAATTGGAAAAAACTGATACACGACAATGAATTTCAACTTTATCTGAGCATCGTACTCATCGCAAGCCTGATCATCGGTATCGGACTGTATATCACGGACTGGGCCAGTTTTGAGAAAAGTATGCGAGATGCAACTTTCCAAGTCGTCACGCTGATGACAACAACCGGATTTTCTTCCGCTGATTATTTACTTTGGCCGCCCTTGCTGGGCTTAATCCTGTTTCTACTTTTCTTTATCGGTGCATCTGCCGGCTCTACTTCTGGAGGTATGAAAGTAGTTCGCATATATCTTTTGTTTAAAAATTCCTTCATTGAATTAAAGCGCATCATTCATCCCAACGGAGTTATCAATGTCAAATACAACAACAAAAGCGTACATCCCAATGTAATGACAGGAATCATGGCATTTGCCATCCTATTCATAATAGTCTTTACCATCGGCAGTCTGATCATGACTATTTGCACTGAGAACATCGTTACCTCCTGCAGTGCCGTCGTCAGTTGTATGAGCAATGTCGGCCCGGGATTCGGCAGCATCGGTCCCATGTATTCATTTGCTCACTTAAACGACTTTGCCAAATTTTTCTTGGCCTTCTTGATGTTGGTGGGTCGTCTGGAAATATTTACTGTTATGGTTTTATTCACCAAGGCATTCTGGAAAAAATAATCAGGAAAGCCGTTCCAGAGTCAAATCGGGCAATCCTTGCATAAACAGAAAAAGTTCACTTTCATCCAGATAATGTTTCGTTTTGATAACCATCGTCGCATGATATATTTCCACATGGCCGACCTGTTCATGTTGTACATCATAACTGGCAATGCGATAATGTTTCGCCAATAACTCATCGGTAACACGTTTCAGATTCTCTTTTTCCGTAGTTGTAAAAGCCAATAGAGAGCTGTGTTCTCCGACATTTTTAAAAATAATAGTCAAAAATTCTAAACCGACAAGAGTTAGTACCATCGCAAACACACCGAGCCAGTACATACCGCCTCCTACCGCCAAACCGATGCCGGAAGTCGCCCATAGTCCCGCAGCAGTCGTCAATCCACGCACAAACTGTTTCTGGATCAGAATTGTCCCAGCACCAATAAAACCGATACCGCTAACCACTTGTGCCGCAACCCGACTGGGATCCAAGCCATATCCCGGCTTATTCAATACCTCGTTAAAACCATATTGTGAAACGATCATCAACAAAGCACTCCCCAAAGCTACCAGGAAATGTGTTCTTAAACCGGCTTCCTTGGCTCGATACTCCCGGTCCCAACCGATGACTCCGCCTAAAATCCCGGCCACCAGCAAACGAAGAAAATAATCCAATAACATCTCAACATTATCTTTATAAACAAAAATAAGAAATAAAAAGCTGTTCCAATACCCAGAACAGCCTTTATTTCTTTATTTTTACAATTCTTATGCCAATTCCCCTATTCCTTGGCGAATGATTTCCAACTGATCTCCCGAACAATCAACCACCGTAGAGGCCACATTTTGTCCGTAACCGCCATCAATCACACAATCAACCAACTTCTCATATTTTTCATAAATCAATTCCGGATCCGTCATATACTCCATGATATCATCATCGTCTTTTACAGAAGTTGTCAACAACGGATTTCCCAGCTCCTCGACAATTGCTCTCACAATATAATTATCCGGAATGCGAATACCGATTGTTTTCCGACGGTTCATCAAAATATTCGGTAACTTACTAGTAGCCGGCAATATAAAGGTAAAAGGACCCGGCAGATTGCGTTTCATAACTTTAAAGACCTCATTGTTCACTTTTGCATAGGCGGCAATATTCGATAAATCCGAACAAATCATGGAAAAATTGGCCTTTTCCGGTTTTATATGCTTCAAAGCGCAAACCCGCTGAACTGCTTTTGCATTATAAATATCACATCCAATCGCATAAATCGTGTCTGTCGGATAAATAATAACCCCACCGGCTTTCAATCCATCTACAATCTTAAGGATATCCCGGGTATTGGGATTATCCTCAAATAATTTGACATACATGGAAAACTATCCGTTTACTTTCTTATAATCTTCCAGGAATTTGGCCAGTCCACTATCGGTCAACGGATGATTCAACAAACCTTTAATGGCATTCAACGGACAAGTTGCCACATCTGCTCCCGCCTCAATACACTGAATGATGTGTTGTGTATTCCGAATAGAAGCCGCCAAAACCTGTGTCCGGAAACCATAATAACTGTACATATCGACAATCTTACTAACCAATTCAATGCCGTCACTGCTGATATCATCCAAACGGCCGACAAAAGGAGATACATAAGTAGCCCCTGCCTTCGCAGCCAACAAAGCCTGCCCCGGAGAAAATACCAAAGTACAGTTGGTACGAATTCCTTTACCCGTAAAATATCTGATAGCTTTGATTCCGTCAGCAATACAAGGTACTTTCACCACGATATTCGGATGTAAAGCCGCCAATTCTTCCCCTTCCTTTATCATCCCTTCATAATCGGTAGCAATGACCTCCGCACTCACATCACCCTGAACAATATTGCAAATCTCTACATAATGTTTTTTGCAATTTTCCACTCCTTTTATCCCCTCTTTCGCCATCAATGAAGGATTAGTAGTAACTCCGTCCAACACTCCCATTTCATTGGCTTCTCTGATTTGATCCAAATTAGCCGTGTCAATAAAAAATTTCATAGGTTTTATTTTTAATTAAAGTTCGCAGTTTTATATATCACGTAACAAAATTAGAATATTCCTTCCAATAAAGCTATTATATTCTGATATTTTTCAAAATCCTCCATTTCCAAAACTTTTCTATCACCCATGACGTATATAAATCCAAAAAACAAATCATGTCCAGACAAAAATTTGCACCCAAACAACGAGATCGGGTTTATTTCAGCCTAATCATACTCATATTGACAGGCCTTTGCTATTATGAAAGCGAAGTAAAAACGGATACAAACAAACCGACGTCCATTTCAAAGAATCCTGTAGATACTATTCAAAAATTTTCTTCAAATCCACCAGCTTATTTGCCAGGTAGCATGCAAAAAAAAAGCGAGTCATAAATTATGACTCGCTCATCAAATTCGGCATCGACCTACTCT
>CALUKE010000020.1 GCA_944321165.1 uncultured Odoribacter sp. | reverse complement strand
GAAACAAAAATCTGCAAGTGGCTGATTTACAGCGATTAAAATCGTGTTTTGGAGAATTGGTAACGGCAACCACCAGTAACCACCAAAACGGGACTGGTTCCCCAGGAAGATATGGGTACCGTCTTTGTAGACGTACGAACCTCCCCGGGAACGAACCTGGAAACCACCCAAACCATTGTCAATGAAATACAAGAACGTATCCAGGACATTCCGCAAATCAAAATGTTCTCCAAAATAGTTGGAAACGGTATGATCAGTGGCCAGGGAGCTGCCAACGGCATGTTTATCATACGCTTAAAGGACTGGGATGAACGTACGCAGAAAGGAGACGACATCAATTCCGTCATTTCAGAGATATATAGACGCACCGACGACATCGCTTCTGCCGATATCATGGCTTTCGCCCAACCGATGATTCCCGGTTACGGGGTAAGCAGTGGATTTGAAATCTATGTACAGGATCAAAAAGGAGGCACGACAGAGGACCTGTTGACCATTACCAAAAATATGATCGACGGTCTGAACGCACGGCCTGAAATATCCAGGGCAACCACCTCTTTCGACACCAAATTTCCGCAATATTTGGTGGAAATAGACGCAGCCCGCTGCAAACGCAACGGTGTATCACCTGCTGACGTGTTAAATGTGCTCTCCGGATATATCGGCGGCAGCTACGCTTCCAACATGAACCGTTTTTCCAAACTGTATCGGGTCATGGTACAGGCTTCTCCGGAATACCGCCTGGACACCGAATCTCTGGACAATATGTTTGTCCGCAATGATGCCGGAGAAATGTCTCCCGTCAGCCAATATCTGACATTGACCCGGGTATACGGTGCCGAAACTCTGTCGCATT
The DNA here is from genome assembly GCA_944321165.1 of uncultured Odoribacter sp. Lineage (GTDB taxonomy): Bacteria > Bacteroidota > Bacteroidia > Bacteroidales > Marinifilaceae > Odoribacter. Next base: position 50,741 of record CALUKE010000020.1, on the reverse strand, counting down.
TTAACCTGTTCTCGGCCATTTCGGTAAATGGAACGCCAGCCCCCGGTTACAGTTCAGGACAGGCCATTCAGGCAGTACACGAAGTGGCCGCACAAACCCTGCCGGCCGGTTATGGGTTCGAATTCAGCGGCATGTCGCGCGAAGAAGCCTCCACAGGCAGTTCTACCACCATCATTTTTATTATCTGTGTCGTATTTATCTATCTGATACTATGCGCACTGTATGAAAGTGTATTTATTCCGATTGCAGTTATTCTATCTGTTCCATTCGGTTTGACCGGAAGTTTTCTTTTTGCCAAAATGTTTGGTCTGGAAAACAACATCTACCTGCAAATCGGATTGCTCATGCTGATCGGTCTGTTAGCCAAAACAGCCATCCTGTTGACAGAATATGCTTCCGAACGCCGCAAACACGGCATGTCCATCCCTCAGGCCGCCATCTCAGCCGCCCAAATACGTCTACGTCCCATCCTGATGACCTCTCTCACCATGATCTTCGGAATGTTGCCGTTGATGTTTGCCACGGGAGTCGGCGCCAACGGTAACATATCCGTAGGAGTCGGTACCGTAGGAGGGATGCTGATCGGAACCATCGCCTTGCTGTTCATCGTTCCTGTATTGTTTATCATATTCCAGTCTCTCCAGGAAAAATACATGCCGGAACGCAAACGGCCTGAACTGGAAGAGTCAAAAAGTAATTAATTGAGATTTATATGAAAAAAGTACTCATATACTTATTTTTATCGGCAGGTTTATTCAGCTGTTCAGTTTACAAAACTTACAAACGTCCCGACCTGCCGATAACAGACAGTCTGTATCGACAGCCTGCCGCCACCGTTGAAGAAAATCAATCGTTGGCCCGCTTCTCCTGGAAAGAGCTATTTACTGATCCCTTTCTACAACAACTCATCGAGACAGGTCTTCAGAATAATACGGATCTGCAAATTGCGCGGTTAAAAGTAAAAGAAGCCGAAGCCCTGCTTTCAACGGCCCGACTGGCTTATTTACCGTCGCTCTCCCTGTCGCCGCAAGGCACCTTAAGCAGCAGTGATGGACAAAAAGCGACCCAAACTTACAACTTAGCCGCCGCCGCAGAGTGGGAACTGGATATTTTCGGAGGACTGACCAACGCGAAACGTGAAGCCAAAGCAGTACTGGAACAAAGCGAAGCCTACCGGCAAGCCGTCCAGACTCAATTGGTAGCCACCATCGCAAACAGCTATTACACCCTGTTGATGCTCGACGAACAATACGCCATCAGTCAACGTACCGCTGAAAACTGGGCGGAAAACCTACGGGTCATGGAAGCCTTGAAACAAGCCGGAGAAGCGACGGAAATGGCCGTAGCACAAACGGCAGCCAGCAAACTGTCGGTCGATGCCTCCCTGTTATCCATCCAACAACAAATCAGTGAAATGGAAAATTCACTCTCCAGCCTCCTGGGGACAGCCCCTCAAACCATTGAACGCTCTACCTTGAAAGCACAGACTTTCCCAGACACCCTTTCGACTGGAGTTCCGTTGGAGTTATTGCAGCGACGTCCAGATATCCGGCAAAGCGAAGCAGAGTTAGCCGCAGCTTTTTATGTCACCAACCGGGCCCGTGCCGCATTCTACCCGACCATTACCCTCAGCGGTTCGGCCGGATGGACCAATGCGGCCGGCAGCGCCATCACCAATCCCGGTCAATGGCTGTTCTCTGCGGTCGGCTCCCTGGTAGAACCTCTTTTCAAACAAGGAAGCATCCGGGCCAACTTGAAAGTAGCCAAAGCCCAGCAGGAAGAAGCGCTCTATGCCTTCCGACAGGCCCTGCTCGATGCCGGCAATGAGGTGAACAATGCCTTGACCCAATGGCAAACGGCCCGCCAGCGCCTGATATTGGACAAACAGCAAATCGAAGCCTTGCAATCCGCCGTCCGCAGTTCTGAACTACTCATGCGTTACAGCTCTCAAAACTATCTGGAGGTCCTCACTGCCCGACAAACACTATTGCAGGCAGAATTATCCGCCGTATCCGATCACTTCGACGAAATACAAGGAGTCATCAACCTTTACCACGCCTTAGGAGGCGGATACGAAATGGAAGATCCCCTTCCATAAGCAGAAACACGAATCATTTCGAGGGATTGTCTTTGTTTCATCGGACAATCCCTCTTTTTAAATCTGATTAATCACATTAAAAGCAACGGAAATATGGAACAGATCTAAATATCCGTGCTGAATTTGCCAAAATTTGTCGGGTAAAAATACTCGTTTTTGTCGTTTAGGCAAATTTGTTTTATTGTCCTTCCGGACTTGCCCCGGAATTTGAATCATTCGTTGATTACCAGCACCAGATAGTCATCTTCAGAGCTTGCCTTCTCATACTTGTATGGACACTTGTTGCCGTTCGTGGCGTTCCATGCCTCAATGGCTGTATTTAGGTCATTGATGGTTGTCTCATCTTTTAATTCTTCTCCAGTCATATTCTTACATCGGGATATGCCTTGTATTTGATTTGCAAAAAGTGTAGTATAACGCTCCTTGTCTGCTACACAATAGCAATCCGTAATAGTGACTAGACCGCTTCCACCTGCAATCAGGTAGAAATTCTCCGTTTGCTGGTCTTCGTCAGCTACGAAATAGCAGGCGGTAATCCCGCCCCCAAAAGTTACGTTCCCGACAATTCCTGCATTGTTTCGAAGAGCTACATTGGGTTCTAAACTCACCTTGCTACCAACAAGTTTGCCACCCACATTGTAGCAGGCTACAACCAATTTAGAATATTGAACGAAACCTATTACACCACCTTGACAGGTGGCTTTATCATCGTCAGTTGTCACTGTAGCTCCCAGATTATAGCAACCGATGGCAGCGGATGTCCCATCGTATATAGCCCCAATAACACCGCCAACATTATAAGCCTTCTTTGTTGTCACCTCGCTGTTTGAGGTGATGAAACATCCGATAACCTGAGCATTATTATAAGCAATACCAACTACGCCACCAACACAGTTCAGAGCATCATCTCCTTGGATTTCAATCTTACCCTCAAAAGAGCAATTCTGCACGAGTCCGCCTTGGTTAAATCCTACCACACCGGCAGTACCAATGGCATTAGAACTATTTGTTGCTTTACGCGTGACGTTTCCTTTCACATTCAGATTGATTACTTTGCCCCCCTTAATGGTGGAAAACAGTCCCATGTGGGTGTAGGTTTCATCGGCATTGATGGCAAGTCCGCTGATAGTATGTCCGTTGCCGTCGAATGTCCCCGTGTAGCCAGTGATGGGTATCCAGTTATTTTGGCCATCAGTCGGAGCAGACAGGGTGATGTCGCCGTCGAGGGTGATGTTGATGTCGGTCGCTCCGTTGTTCACCAGCTCGGCGAGGTTCTTCAGGCCCTTCTCATTGTCCGTGTTGTAGATGGTCTGTCCCTGGTCGTCGGTCGTAGTGGTATAGCCCGGGCCGGCCGCAGCGAGGGAGACGGTGTAGGTATATTCCTGGCCCGCCAGCCATTGGGCAGTGTTCTGCATCCGGTAGACGTAGGACTTGCCGTCGGTGAAGGTGCAGGTGATGAAGGCCGTGCCTGCTGTCACCGTCTGCGGGGCGACGAGGGCGGCGTAGGTATCGTTGTCCTCGTCATAATACGGGGTGATTACAGCCGGGTTGCCGCCCTCGGTGGAGAGGCCGGTCAGCTGCACGGACTCCAGACCCTCGGTGTACTCCGTCAGGACGATGTGCACGAGGGCGGTGCGGTGGGTGAAGGTGAGGGTGGGCGCGCCGTAGGTCACCGTCTGCCCGTCGGCGGCGATGAGGTCGCTTTCCCGGAAGTTCTCGTCCCCGCTCTGGTCGGCACGGACCTTGACGGCGGGCAGGTCCTCCTCGCCGTTGTAGGGCCACCAGGCGGTGACGGTGGCCGCGTCGTGCCCCGTCCAGTAGTGCGGGTCGTCGGAGGCCAGCGTGGCGCGGGTGTTGTCGGCGGCGTCAGGCGTCACGGTGTACGCCTTCACGTCTTTGCCTATCCGTACTGCCACGGTCGTGACGCCCTGCCAGTCGCCGTCCACGGGGGCGCGCGATGCGGCTGTCGCCCCGGTAGTTTCTATTGCAGGGTTCAGCCCCGTGGCAGTAAAGGTCATGGGTGTGCCCTCCGATGCTTCGGGGAGCAGAGCCGTATCCTCCTTTGTGCAGGCGGCAAGCGCCAATGCCAGCGCGAGGGCTGCGAATATATATAATGTCGTTCGTTTCATATCGTTGTCCGGTTTTGGTGATTAGTCGTTTATGGGTTCCAGTGCCGGCGGGGTCTCCGCGTCGGTTTCGGCGTAGTGCCAGTTGCACGGATTGTCGAGATTGCTGTCGTTCCACGCGTCGATGGCTTCGTTCATGCCGTTTTGGGCTGTCTCCCATGTTTCTGTCGAGCCGTCCACCTTCGTGACGTCGGCGCTGTCCTCGTCGTAGCCGAGACCCGTTTCGAGGCTGTTGTTCCAGTAGCAGGCGGTCACGATGTCGTAGTTATATCCCGCCACGCCGCCGACATGGGAGTCTCCGGTGACCTTGCCCGAGACTGTGCAGCCGGTCACGGTGCCGTAGTTCGCTCCCACGCCGCCGCCGACATAGTAGTCGCCGTTAATTTCCACCTCTGCAAGCGTCAGGTTCTGCACTGTGCCGCCGTTGCCGAGACAGCCAATCAGTCCCACACACGCCTGATTCGGAAGGTATACGGTCAGCCCCGTAATGGTATGGCCGCCGCCCTCGAAGGTGCCGGTGTACCTGATGAATTGCCCGTTTCCTTTATCAAGATAGCCCACAGGCGTCCAGTTGCTTTTGCCTTTGTCCACCTTGGGCATGTCGATGTCGGCGATAAGGGTGCAGTTCAGCGACATATTCTTCTGCACGGCCTCGTTCCATGCCAGTAGGCCTTTGGAGGCATAGACGGTGTAGCCCGTAACGTTGCCCTGGTCGTCGGTGGTGGGGATGTAGCCCAGGTCCTCCTCGGCCGTGCCTTCCTCGCCTCCGCCGTCAGCCCAGTCACCGATGGTGCTCCCCTCCAGCGTCAGGCCGGTGGCGTTCACACGGACGTTGTAGGTGTAGCGGCTGCCCGCCTCCAGAACGACGTTGTTCTGCGGGCGGAAATAGAAGGTGCCGCTGCCCAGCTCCACCCGGATGAAGGGCTTGCCCGCCGCAACGGTCTGCGGGGCGGTCAGTGCCTCGTAGGTGTTGCCCGCGGGGTTGCAGGCCGTGATGGCGGTCGGGTTGCCGTTATCGGCTGACAGGCTCACGAGGCTCACCGTGGCACCGGCGACGCTCGTGAAGCCCGTGCCGTGCGGTGGGTGAATTCAAGAGTCGGGTCGTCAAATTCCACCGTCTGGTTCTCGGCAGCGATAAAGTCGCTGTTCTGGAAGTCTGCCAATTGGCTCTGGTCTTCGAGTACCTGCACGGCAGGCATGGTTGTCAGGAAATTGCCGTCAGCATCCGTGCAGGGCCACCAGGCCGATACGGTGATGTCGTTGCGGCTCGTCCAGTAGAAGGGGTCGGTCGCGTTTGAGAGGGTGGCGCTCTGGTATCCGTCGGCATCGGAGGCCGTTACGTTGTATTCCTTTACCGCGTCGCCCATCTTGAGGGCCACCGTCTTCACGTTTTGCCAGTCGCCGTCCACGGTGGCGCGCGAAGCGGGGGTAGCCGTGATGTCGAGGCCGTTGGCCTGAATGATTACCGGGTATTCACCCGCGGGCAGCGTGCCTTCCGTCAGCTCGTCCCGGTTGCAGGCGGCGATTGCGAACAATAGCGTGGCTGCTGCCGGTATGAATAGTCTTGTTCTCATATTTCTTAATTTTTAATTCTTCATTCTTCATTAGCTTCGCTCAAAACCTCTTTTGATGTTTTCACCAAGGAATAGTCATCATTCTTCATTCTTACAGGTTTACATTCACGTTGACGGGTTCTACGTCTTTCCAATTTGTAATCTCGGCTGTGCTGACTTCAAGGTCTTTGTTGTTTAACTTGACCGTATAGGAATAGTTGTCGCCCGCCTGCAGTGCGCCTTTGGGCACGGTGAGCGTGGCGTGGTAGTTCTCCGCGTTATAGACTACTGTGAGGGACAGGGTGTTCGCTTCCTGCGGGATGAGGATAATCGACGACTGGACAGCACCGTCGAGCGGGATGGTGAGCTCCTTGGCTTGAGCCTGGTCGCCGACAGCCGCGGTGCCGCTCGCCGTGTCGAACGTACCATCGAGTTTCAGGCCGGAGAGCGTGTATTCGTCGGGCGTGGCCGCATCGAAATCCACGCCCAAGCCTGCCTTGAAGGTGAGGGTAATCTGGCTCATGCGGTGGTGGAAGGAGTTGTCCGGGCCGCCATCATTCGTCTTGTCGGTGAACTTCACCTCCGGGTTGTAGGTGCTGCCCGTGGCTCCCGATGCGAAGAGGAAGTCGATGGCGGGCTGGTCCTTCTGTGCGGCGGCATCGGTCGTGACCGTGAACTTCCCTCCTGTCGGGTTGTAGGGATAGTAGGCACGGAATTTAACCTCAGTGGTCGAGTTGAAGTAGATGGCGTTGCCTTCCGCCTCGAACGTCCCCTTCTTCTTCAGGATGTAGGGCACGTTGTCGTAGTCGGTACCGATGCCGGTGATGCCGATACGGTCTCCGTCGTTCCAGGTGGTTCCGCTGGCGCGGGTGACGGGGGTAATGCCGGCGGTAAACTTGGCGGCCACGGGGCCGTCATTCAGATTCTCGTTGTCGTTGTTGCAGGCGGCCAGTGTCAATGCCAGCGCTGCCAAAGCAAAAAGTCCGGTTTTCATTGTATCTCTCTATTTTATTATTATATTATATTTTCGCATCCACGTTGCCGCCGTCCACCGGTTCCCATCCGGTGATTTCGGTACTGACTTCCTCCATGCCGACGGGCGTCTCCAGTGTGCCGGTCACACGATAGGCGGTGGTCATGTCGCTGTCGAAATCAGCAAGGGCTTCGGTCAGGTCCACCTCGGTGCGCTGCGTGCGTCCGCCGTCGGTGAAGACGATGTCCAGCACCAGTGTCTGCACGGCTCCCATCGTACCCAGCAGGCGCAGGTCGGCTCGGAGCATATCATCTTCACGAGTGAAGGCGAAGACCGTTGAGACCGCGTCGCCGGTGGTCTGCTCCTTCTCCATATCGAAGGTTCCGGCTATGCCGCTGAGGGTGGCGGTCACGCTCTGTATCAGTTCGGGACGTCCCTGTGTCACCTCCAGCTCCAGCCGCAGGTCGCGCACACGTTGCACCGGAACAGGGCTGACACGTAGCGTGTCGTCGGCTGTGACGGTTATCTCCTGACTTACGGTCTTCAGATAGCCCGGCAGGGGGATTATGGTTGTGCCGTCCGCACGGCTCTTGTCACAGAGGGCATTGACCCGTGCCGTCTGTCCGTCGAAAGTAAAACCTTCCACACGGTTATAGATTACCATCCGGTACGTTCCCGGAGCGAACAGCCAGGGACAGCTGAATGGCGAGCCGGTGATGTCGGCGGTTTTCCCGTCAATGTCGACTGCATAATTATCGTCTGCCGACAGCCCCGTCAGGCTGATGGTGACAGCCCCCTTGTCCGGGTGCGACGTGTTATAAAGCGTATCCTTCACGCAAGCGGACAGCAGCGCGGCTGCCATACCTACTATATAATAATATATCTTCTTCATAATATTCTATTTTTTTAGACATAAGAACAAATATGGGGAGACTAGGGACTATGCCATCTGGCTGTAAACTAGTCAACTAAATTCTTCATTATTTAATTGTCCATACCAATGTTACACCGGCGTTAACGGGACCCCACCAGTCCTTTGTCTCGTTGCTGCGACGTACACGCACACCGTCGATGACTTCATATTTCTCATAGTCGGCATTCAGATAGCCCAGTCCGAGGTTGAAATCAAGAGCCAGTGCCTTGTTCAGCCGCAGCTGATAGCCGCCGGTGATGCCGCCGCCCATCAGGTCGCCCTGCTTGCCTGTTTCGGAGAGCTTGTAGTTGAACTGTCCCACCTTGAACATCGCGCCCACATACCAGAGTTTCTTCTCACCCATATAGTAACGTACTTCCGGAGCTACCTCCCAGAGGGCGTAGCGACGTTCCTTGTCGTTCCTCGACCACGAAGTCCACGAGCCGTTTACGGCAATGCCCCACCACGGACTGAAGCGCCATTCAAGCCCTAAATCCGGTGTCAGGGTTGCCCAGCGCAGCAGGTTGCCGCGCAGGGACAAATGAGATTCGCTTGAAGTTCGGTTCGTGTCTGTGTGCTCCTGCGCTATTGCCGGGAGCAGCAGCAGCAACAGCAAAGCGGTCGTAATCCATTTTCTCAAGTCGGTCATAATGATTATCTGTTAGTTTATTTTAACGGAAAAGGGTGGAAACTCCTGAAAAAAGAGTTTCTATCCTTGCATATCTTCGTAAAAATGAGTAAATTAACGCGCGTAAACACCAGTAAGTGTGTGTTTACACAAATTTCACACATATCCAAATTTTCAGCAAATATATTTGCTTGGTTGCCCATAAAATATGGTACGCAGGAAGACAGCCTTTCCATGAAATGATAAGAGGCAGACCATCACTATTTCCGAGACAAGTCAAACGCATGGAGTTTATTATGGAAGCACTTCCTGCCATAAGTATCTGAATTGCACACTTTATCGACTACAAAGGTAGGAAAAATGGCCGGATGAAAGAAAAGTTCTGCCAGAAAACTTTTGTATAAACGCCTAAAGACAAAAAGGCCAAAATACTTACAACAGGCTTAAACATTTCCAATCAACGCTCCTGCATTTTTGATATTTTCACAGGACTGTGTCTCTCCAACTTGATATTTCTTCAAGACTAGCTTAATCAGGATATTGGCAGGTTTGATGCGCAATAATATTGCCAATAGCAGACTTAAAAACAATTCACTATCCTCATATCTCCGATGCCAATGGCTATCCGTATTCCGTATGTATGGAAATTTTTCGTCTTTTCATTTTTAACTGTGGAAAAAGATTTGATGACAAGGGTATGAATTTTTTTCTATCACACCAAGAATTATAGGGCAAATAGTCTATAATTATACAATACAGACAAATAATTGTATAACAGCCATTTATATAAATATAACCTATAATAAAGTTCTGCCAGAGTTGTATAAAACTCAAAAAAAATTAATTTTGTCATACCTGACATACACAACGACATGAATACAAGCATACCATTTTTTTTAACAGCCTTGTTCGCTGCCTGCCTGATTTCCTGCAGCCACTCTCCGGTTTATACCGTCAGAATTTCCGGTGAAGGAGCAGACTTTTTCCCCGACAGTTCCCGAGTACTGGTCTATTCTGACGGAGTCGACTACCGGTACGATGCTCCGGTCGGCAGTGCCTGTCTCGACAAAGGTCGATTCAACATTTCTTTCCAGGATTCCATCGTAAGAGTATATACCCTGCTCTTCGAAAACGAACTAAAACAGGGCAGTTTTCAAGCATTCGATCTGTTTTCCGACAGAACTCCCCTGCACTTTGTTTTCAGCCGTAAATACGGTATTATCCGGGCCACAGTAAAAGGCAGTCCGGACAACGAAGAAATATACGCTAACAAACAAAAGTACTTCGATACATACGAAGTGATCGACAGTATGCAATACGAGCTGGCCCGTCAGATAGCCTCCCGATACGGAGAGAACAGCTTCCCGGAGGAAGGCAGCCGGGAATATGCCGACATGGTTGCCGCATACGACAGCATCAACAGGATGTATCAAAAGATCACGGAAGAATCCGGATATCAGGCATGGCAGGAAAACCGGATCCGCCATCACAAATCGCTGGCAGGGTTGGTCAAAGTGAAAAACCGGATAGAAAACGACATTGCCAGCATCTGTATCGATCAGAAATCAGCCATCGACACGGCCTGGCTCAACCTGTATCAGGCATATCGCGAGATTTATCCCGACAGCTGGCTGGTCGGACAGACCGACAAACTGTTGGCAACACTCGAAGGAATCACTCCGGGCAAGCCGTATCCGGATTTCAGTGCACCTTCTCTGGACGGGAAACGCTACCGGCTCTCCGAACTGATCGCAGGCAAGATTGCGGTATTGGACTGTTGGGCCTCCTGGTGCCGTCCGTGCCGACAACATTCGATGGAACTGATCCCTATCTATGAAAAATACCGGGATCAAGGATTCACCGTAGTCGGAGTGGCCCGGGAATACGGCTCTCTCGACAACATGCGCCATGCCATCCAAACAGACGGATATCCCTGGATACAGCTTTACGATCTGGACGGGACCGAAGGGATCTGGAATCTATACTGTCTCTCAACGGGCGGCGGAGGTATCTTTCTGATCGGCAAGGACGGCAAAATCGTCGAAAAAGTGTTTGATATAAATACCATCCAGGACTATTTGGAAAAACAGCTGTCTCTTTGAGAACAAATTTTATATCGAATTCATTATTTTATCATTTAATAATAAACCTTTGCTGTTTTCAAACGTTGAAATACGATAGACCGAGAAGGTTAAACCGGTAAACCTGCCCGGCAAATACAGTTATGAAACGAATCAGTATTTCAAACATGAAAACAAACATGAAAACAAACCTAAGCTGGTTGCTCATCCTTTTTACCAGCTTTTGTGCCTGTTCCAAAGACAACAGCGATGATACGGCGGAACCTGCCCCTGCCAATTTAGTCACACCCAGAATAAGTGTACGGGTAGCAGATCCCTTGAATCAGAATCCGTTTACGGGTATCCTCGAAATTTATCCCTGCGACAACGGAACCTCAACCTATTATGGAAACTATGTCAACGGAAGACTGACTGTTTTCAACGGATACTATGTTATCGTAAACGGATCCGTATACGGAAACAACAACCGGGAACTTCATTTACCGATCGGGGATTACAACATGGTATACTGGGGAACTCCTAAATACGAAGAACCCATTTACAATGCACCTGCAATCGTTCATCCCGGAATTTCTACGGGAAACGATCTGTCAACACTCTATTTCGGTCTGAAAGCCAACAGCAACGGCACCTATATGCCTGTTTACGATCTTGTCCACTCTGTAAAAACCTCCCAAATCGGTACCGAAGATCTTCAGACTTCCCTGACGCGGGTAACAGCCGGTATCAAAGTCATTGTCACCCAGGAGGACAACAGTGTATTCAGCAACAGCATTACCGGTATGACAGTGCATATCGGAAATATCGCCGAAAAAATGAATTTCTACTCGGCAGAGGCTGTGAACATGACAAAAACCGTCGAATTCGACCTGACTCGTTCAAATGAAGGGACTACCATGAGCAATGCCACAGTCATGCTGTTTCCCTCCTCCGCCAATCCATTATTTGAACTGATCATCACTCTGGCGGACGGAACCGAACACACCCTCAGCAAAAACCTGACTTCTACCCTGTCACCGAACACCCATCTCACACTGAACATCACGGTCGGAAAAATATTACCGGACGGATCGCCGGGAGATTTTACCATAGAGAGCTGGCAAGAAGAAAGCGAAACCATCGATTTCCCGATTATCAATTAAAAAAATCTCCGAAAGTCGATTGACTTTCGGAGATTTCCTTTATAAAAAACTCCTGCCACTTTATTTGGATTCCAGTTCTCCCAGGTAGTGTTCCGCATCAATGGCAGCCCGACAACCCGATCCGGCAGCGACAATTCCCTGACGGTAAACAGGATCCATGATATCGCCGGCAGCAAACACTCCAGGTACATTCGTCCGGGTAGAAGCTCCTTCCGTTATGATATATCCCTGCTCATCCACCTTGACATATTGACTGAAAACTTCGGAATTCGGATGGTGACCGATGGCCAGAAAGAAGCCGTCAATTTTAATATCCTTTTCAGCCTGATCCGGTTCTCCTTTCCGATATACCAGACGAGCTCCTTCCAATCCCATATCCGTACCATACAGTTCCAGGGTGTTGTGTCCGAACAGCACTTCGATATTTGCCGTGTTGAACACCCGCTGCTGCATCGCCTTGGAAGCCCTCAAATAATTTTTCCGGACAATCATATACACTTTCCGACACAAACCGGCCAAATAAGTGGCCTCTTCGCAAGCGGTATCTCCTCCGCCCACTACAGCCACGTCCTTTCCTCTGTAAAAGAAACCGTCACAGGTAGCACAGGCACTAACCCCCAATCCCCGGAATTTCTCTTCGGACGGAAGCCCCAGGTATTTGGCGGAAGCCCCGGTAGCAATAATCACCGTATCCGCTTCAATCTGCTTGCTATCGTCAATTGTCAGCTTGTGCGGATGACCGGAAAAGTCAACAGCCGTAACAATTCCGAAACGGATGTCCGTACCGAAACGTTCAGCCTGTTTACGGATATCTTCCATCATCACCGGACCGGTAACTCCTTCGGGATATCCCGGGAAGTTCTCCACCTCGGTTGTCGTCGTCAACTGTCCTCCCAGCTGCAAACCGCTATACACAACCGGTTTCAGATTTGCACGCGCTGCATAGATTGCTGCCGTATAACCGGCAGGACCGGAACCGATGATCACACATTTTATTCTCTCAACAGTATTTTCTGATGCCATAATTATATAGTTTACGATTTATATATCATTCAACATAGTGACGCAAAACTATGAATTTTAAACATGGATTACAATATTTTCCTGGTTGGCAAGCGGTTAAAAAAAAGTTAAACACAATTTTACACAAAATAGCCCCCCTTTTTCAAAGTTCTGAAAATGAAACCATAACTACTTTTTTACCAGATATTCCTCGAAACAGGTGAAAGTTTGGCAATATATGCTTATATTTGTGTATAAACAACTTACAAAGTTAATACAATATTACACTAAAAACAAGCAAATATTGAATTATTTTCAATACATCCAAAAAATATTTTTATGGAAAAACTTACCGAGGAACAACAGCAACGATTGAAAAAATACCTTCAGGAGAAAGGTATTACCAAATACAGGATTGCCCATGAAACCAATCTATCGGCAACAACCATTTCCAATTATCTCAACGGAAATACCAAACCCGACCAGATCAAATGGGAACTGGTACGCAAATATTTAGGCATCACCGATGAATGGTTGCAAACCGGTTTGGACACCTTCAACAATTCCCCGGCAAGCAATTCGCCAGATGATAATTTACCGGCACAGCTCAATGAGAAAATAGAAGAGATCCGCCGCATGTTCCAAAGCAGAGACGATCAATATCTGAATCTGCACAAAGATCTGGAAAAACTTTTCAGATTGCAGCAGGAAATACTCACCGCTCTATCGGCTCTGTTGACAAAATCCAAAAAATAAACCAATAAAAACGCCGGACAGAAAATACAGACTGCCCGGCGAATGAATTGCTCTATCCCTAAAATTAAGATGCCTGCAAATAAGACAACAACATTCGGGCATCATCATTGTAATAACACATCACAGGAGTAACAGCCTCGTAAGTATAAGGAATATACTCCGAAATCTGTACCGCCGCAAATTTCTGATCGGCAGTAATCATCGCCTCAACTTTTACGCCGGAATCTTTTTTCCGCTTCATATTTTTCAAATCCTCGAATCGCTTCATTTCCATGCAATTCTGTAAATTGACACTTTCAAGCACATCAAAATAAGTAGTTACAACTTTCAAACGGCTTTTGGTCGGTTTGAAAAAATAACAGCTACGATCAACGAACAACTTAATGATTCCAGCCAGAAATAACAAGACAGAAGCCGTAAACAAAAAGGTCGGTACAGAAGAGTTGGGATCGTCAAAACTCATACCTCCAACAGCACACGCCACCGCCACAATCAACAAAATAGTTGCCGATCCGGAAATCCGTGTTTGTTTAACGACCTCTTTATTGGTAACATTTTCAATATCTTCCTGCATTTTTTTATATTTTCCCATGACTTTTTTCTTTTGAATAAATTTTATATGATACACAATAACACTACCTTTCCGTTCAATACCTCCCGGAATTGAACAGAGAAAGGATTTCGATACAAAAGAAAAAAATCAAATAATGATTTTTCGCAAGGAATAAATATAATAGCCGGCACATTTCAGGCGAGCGGCATATTCCTGCGAAACAGCCCCCGTTGCTTTTAAATGATTACAATACAGATGCCGCTGATCTTCGATCTGATATTCCATAAATTTATCGAACGAAAAACCGGCAGGCCGATAACGTCTGGCTAAATTAGAAACAAAATGAACAGAAATCTGGGCAGGCATGTAAGTAAAATGATTGGCTTCCAGCAACACCCCGATGATTTCGTCCGGTTTCTGGATCACCTGTCCTTCAGCAGCAACGGTTTCTTCCAACTCCAAGATCGGCGAAGTCCAATATTCCTCCGTCATTTTCCAGCCGTAAGCTACTGTCAACAAAAATAATATACACAAAACAATACGTTTCATCTGCCCGTATTTTTTTGCAAAGATACGTTATTCTTCAAAACTCGCAAACACTTTTTTACTTTCAAATGGATTTTCCCGATAATCACAGAAAAATGGCTATCTTTACCGAAAATTACCGGAAAATGGAACTTTCTGCAAGCTTGAAACAATTTATACGCGAGCATTTCAACGATTCTACGGACCGACTCTTGCTGACCGCCTCCCGCTACCCCGGCATAGACATACCGTTCGTCGTAGATCAGATCGAATCCAGACGGCAAATCCGAAATAAACTGCCTTCCTGGTACGACCAGGAAGCACTGATTTATCCCTCCCGTCTATCGGCTGAACAATGTTCTTCAGAACAAACCGCCCGCTACAAACAACAACTGATAAAAGGCGACTGCATTTGCGATCTGACGGGAGGCCTGGGCGTCGACAGCTATTATTTTGCTAAGAAAGTACCGAAAATCATATACATCGAACGTTCGGCCATCCATTGCGAAGCAGCCCGTCACAATTTTAAAATATTGAATGTCCCCAACATCGAAATCCGACAGGCCGATGCCTGCCAGCTTCTTTCCTCCCTGCATGCCGACACTTTTTATCTCGATCCGGCACGTCGCAAAGAGGGCAATCGAAGAGCGTTCGCCCTGAACGAATGCGAACCGGATGTACTCCAATTAAAACCGCTATTGATGGAACACTCCCAAAGAGTGCTGATTAAAATCTCTCCCATGGCCGATCTGGAAGAAACCCTCCGCCTTCTGCCGGAAACGAAAGAAATCCATATCCTCGCCGTACGCAATGAATGCAAAGAACTGCTGTTTCTGCTGGAAAATCCAGTAACTGCCAGCCATGCCGTCAAAATCTTTGCAGTCAATCTGGATGAACGGACGGACACCAGGCCTTTTGTATTTACCCCCATGGAAGAGAAGGAAACAGCTCTACGGGTACGGGAAAACCTCGGGACCTATCTCTACGAACCCCATGCCGCCCTGTTGAAAAGCGGGGCGTTTAAACTGATCGCAAGCCGTTTCGGAATATTCAAATTACACAAAAACAGTCATCTATATACATCCGACCAATTATGTGCCGATTTCCCGGGACGGATTTTTCTGATCGATCAAACCTATGACTTTTCAGGGAAAAACTTGAAGCAACTGCACCGGGAAATTCCTCAGGCCAATATCACGACCCGCAACTTTCCCATCAGTGTAGCCGAATTACGAAAAAGAAGCGGTATCCAGGAAGGAGGTGAAATCTATCTGTTCGCAACCACCCTCTGCTCCGGCCAACGGGTTTTGATCCGCACTCACAAACTTCCGTAAAAACGGCAATATCCATCCATAAAAGATTTTTCACCCTGTTCATAACTTTTCGAAGTTCATTTTCGTTATAAATTCTACAAATAATAACGAGTCATATGAACATCCAGACAGGTCAAGGCAACATCACATTGCGGAAATTAATTGCCATTTATTCCATTTCCATGGTAACCTCCCTACCGGGACTTGCCATTTCACCCATCTTGGGAAAATTAGAAACGATTTTCAGTCACAGCAGTGAATTACAACTTCAGTTACTGGAATCGCTGCCGTCATTCATCATCGTTCCCTTTATATTGCTGGCCGGCAGAATGTCACTCTATTTCAATACCCGAAAATTACTGATCACCGGTCTGGCGATATTTTTCCTTTGCAGCCTTGTCTATCCGTTTCTCAACAGCCTGGAAAGCCTGCTGATTGTCAGTGCCCTGCTGGGAATCGGAGCCGGTCTGGTCATCCCCTTTTCTACCGGTCTGGTGGCAGATTATTTCTCCGGCAGCTATCGGACCAAACAATTGGGGTATGTCTCCGCCATCACCAATCTCACACTGGTGATCGCTACCCTGCTCGCCGGTTTTTTGGCCGGTATCAGCTGGCATCTACCGTTCATCGTCTACTGTATCTCCGGGATTTCCCTGTTTTTTGCTTTCTGTTTAGACAAAAAGCCGCCCTATGAGGAATCCCAACACCAACCCTCATCCCACCCTACCTCATACGGCTGGCTGGTCAAAATCATGCTATTCTATTACCTGATCACTTTTCTGGCCCTGACCATTCCGCTCAACCTTTCGCTGTACATGCACAACCTGCGATTGGGAAATTACGATATCTCCGGCACGTTGATCTCTATTTTCTTTTTGTCCATGACCCTGCCGGGATTGCTGATCAACCGGATTTTATCCATCCTGAAAAAATACACCATTCTCTGTTCCATGTTCCTGCTGACCCTGGGACTGATATTCTTCGTATTCAAAACAGGAATCCTGCTGCTGACCCTGGGGGTTATTCTGATCGGCCTGGGATATGGGATCATGCAACCGGTACTGTACGATAAAACCGCCTCCCACGTAAAACCGTCAGAAGCGACCTTCGCCCTCTCGCTGGTCATGGTGATGAACTACATCGCCATCATCACCTATCCGTTTATCCTACAGGGAATCGGAAAACTTTTTTCAACGGATTCGGCCTATTTCCCGTTCATACTCGGCAGCATCATCTCCGGAGGATTTACTCTGTTTGCACTTTTCCGACATCAAACGGATTTTTTCGGAGACAATTCATTGACAGCATAGAAAACCGTATTTTCAGGAATACAACGCACCACTTTTCCGGATGCCGTCTCCCGGAAAAGCGGACACACACCGATCCATCGCGGCATTTCAAAACGTTCCAGACACGGACGAATCCGATTCACCAGACAGCACAATTCCTCCGGCAAAAAGTTCTCTCCTTCCAGCAACAGAGCGATACTCTCCCCCAAGGTCTCATCAGGCCGGGAGGTAATCAAAAAACGTCCCGGCAAACAACGGTCGAGCTTACGCTCCAACTGTTCGGGGAAAAATTTGATGCCTCCGGAATTGATCACATGATCCACTCTTCCCAGCCATTCGAAACGATGTTTTCCATTCAACCGTACCAGATCGTTCGTAACGAAACGTCTTTCCGTCAGATGAGGCGCCTCGATGATCAAACACCCCCGTTCATCGAGTCCGAAAAAGACATCGCCCAAAGCCTCATACTCCCGGTCGCAATTCAACTTCCGCAAGGCAACGTGAGAAACCGTCTCGGTCATGCCATAGGTGGCATAACAGGAGACAGGCAACTCTTTCAAGCACTCTTCCAAAGACTCGGCAATCGGCGCCCCTCCGACAATCAGATGTCCGATCTGTCCCAACACCTTTTTTTCAGAGTCATTTTTCAGGGATTCTTCCACCTGCATGGGTACCATCGCAGCCAGATCGATCCGCCGGGAAACAGCACCGGTCACCGTTCGTAAAGGATGCAACGAAACCTCTGCCGTAACCAATTCCGCACCAGCTTCCAAAGCCCTTACGACCATCATCTTGCCGGCAATATAGGAAACCGAAAGACATAACAATAACACCGATCCCCGCCGGATGCCAAAAAAACGATTGGTTATCGCAGCCGAAGCCCGCATATCCGCCTTAGACAACCGGATCTCCTTCGGTAAGCCTGTCGACCCCGAAGTATGCCCGATCACGTAAGACGATTCATTATACCACTCCTGCAAGAAAAGCCACAGTTCCTCCTCCACTTCTCCCCGCATCTGTTCCAGAGAGGTATACAAAATTCCATTTATCCGACATTCCATATATTTAAACTATCGAAACCAGATCCCAAGCCCTTTCAGGATCGTAATACAACTTTTCAGCCGCCAAATACAAGGGAGACGGAATATTATTCGTATACAGCAGACCGGTACCCAATCCCTGTGGCAAGGGATTTTTCAAGCCATAGGTCCATTGAGCCAAAGCATTCAGACCGACATTCGATTCCAGGGCAGAGGTGATCCACCATCCGGTCCCCCGTCTCTCTGCCAGTCGGATCCATGCTTCCGCACCCGAAAAACCGCCGGTCAAGGCCGGTTTCAGCACCAGATATTGAGGACGGATCTGAGTCAGCAGTTCCTCTTTCAAAGCCTCATCCTCCACACCGATCAACTCCTCATCCAAAGCCACCGGAATGGGAGAAAGAGCACAGATCCGCGCCATCTCCTTCCACTGTCCCTGACGAATGGGCTGTTCTATGGAGTGTAAATCATATTTCGCCAACGCCTCCAGTTTCGTCAACGCGATTTCCGGAGCAAACGCCCCGTTCGCATCCACCCGCAATTCCACCTCCTGTTTTCCGAAACGACGGCGAATATATTTCAACAGATCCAGTTCCGACTCAAAATCGATCGCACCGATCTTCAGTTTTATACAACGAAAACCGGACTCCAATTTTTCCTGAATACGCTGCAGCATCAACTCCCGATCCCCCATCCAGATCAGACCGTTGATCTCAATGCCCGCGACACCTGCCGTAAAGGAAGAGGGAAAACAGATTCTCCGTCCCCCCTGCCGCAAATCAGCCAATGCCATTTCTATGCCAAAACGCATGGAACTCCATCCCTCCAACGGAAGCGTTTCCCAACGATGGATCTGCCGACACACCTGCTGCAAATGACTTTCGTAATCCGGCCGGTCATCCGCACTCAATCCCCGAAACAAGGCACATTCGCCCAAACCGAACAGCGATTCGTCAGCATCATCCCAAATTCGAACGTAATAAGTCTCCTTCTCTCTCAAAACACCGCGGGATGTTCCGGAAGGTTCCTTGAAATGCAATATATATTTTCGATACGACGCCTTTAACATCACACACCTTTTTGAATGATCTCCGATAAAACTCTCTTCTTCGCTTATGGAAATTTCGGAAATTGATCAAAATCAGGCTCTCTTTTTTCCAGAAAAGCATTTTTACCTTCCTGTGACTCCGCCATCAGATAATACATCAGGGTCGCATCCCCCGCCAATTCCATCAGTCCGTGTTGTCCGTCCAGTTCCGCATTCAAGGCTCTCTTGATCATCCGAATCGCCATCGGACTGCGCTTCAGAATGGTCTTACACCAGTCAACCGTCTCGTCTTCCAAACGTTCCAGCGGTACTACCTTGTTAACCATTCCCATTTCCTCGGCCTCTTTGGCTGTATACTGTCGGCACAGGAACCAAATTTCACGGGCTTTTTTCTGACCGACACAGCGCGCCAGATAGGAAGAACCAAAACCTCCGTCAAAACTGCCGACCTTCGGTCCGGTTTGTCCGAAACGGGCACTTTCAGCAGCAATCGTCAAATCGCAGATGATATGCAAAACATGCCCTCCCCCGATGGCATATCCATTAACCATCGCGATAACCGGTTTTGGCAATGAGCGAATGGCCTTGTGCAAATCCAGTACATTCAAGCGGGGTACTCCCTGTTCATCGACATACCCGCCGATACCTTTCACCCGCTGATCTCCTCCGGAACAGAACGCCTTGTCGCCGGATCCGGTCAGTATCACCACTCCGATATCATTCCGCTCGCGACAAATAGACATGGCATCCAACATTTCCTGATTGGTCTGCGGCCGAAAAGCATTGTACACCTGCGGCCGATTAATCGTTATTTTAGCAATTCCTTCGAAAAAATCAAATTTGATGTCTTCATATTCTTTGATCGTTTTCCATTCTCTCATAAGCATATATTATTAAATGATTATTATTCACCCTGTAAACAGCGGAAATAGGATTTCAACACCTCCGCATTCTTCAGACGGGGAGTTTCCACTTCCAGTATGGCAGGCCTCTCCATTTCCTGCCAAAATTCCGGCAACAGGCGCCTCAAACTCTTCTCATCCGCAGCCTTGAAATATTGAAAATGATGAAGCCGGGCAAATCCCTCTACATTCACCTCACAGGCGGTCTCAAAACACTCCTCCAGCTCTTCCTGATCCGAAGGCCCCGGAATAAAACGAAAAATCCCACCACCGCCATTTTTCATAACCACCACCTTCAAACGAGCTGGGAAATACTTGTTCCACAAGGCATTGGAATCATACAGGAATCCCATGTCCCCCGTAATCAAAGTCGTCATTCCCTCCTGCATCAAAGCGGCTCCGATTGCCGTAGAGGTAGACCCCTCGATTCCGCTGGTCCCGCGATTTCCATCACTTCTTGCCAGCTGAGCGCAATCGAACAGTTGGGCATAACGCACCGGAGTACTGTTGGCCAACTGCAAAAAGGAACCGGCAGGCAAAGCCGGCAAGATCAAGGAAAAAGCCTTCCAGTCCGACCATCCGGCTTTTTTTTCAAAGGTGACATGCCGCTCCTCCGCCAATCTTTTCTTTTCTTCCCATCCCCGGGCATAATGAGAAGCAACCGCCCCTACCCTTGCCGCCAGAGCCGGGAAAAACAGGGCGGGTTCCGCCAAAATGTGAGTCGTCAACCCTTGCATGGTATCGGCCGGATGTTCCGAACAATCGATACTCCAATGCCAGCGGGGACGGTATTTCCTCAAGAATGCCTTGATGTGTTTCGAAACCAATGCACCTCCGAAGGTAATCAACAACTCAGGCTGAAAACGTTCTTTTTCCTCCTCCCCCAAAGTAGCCAATACCCGGTCGATGGTCACGACATGCCGTTCCGAAGCGACATTCGAAAGCGTCTCGGCCAACACAATCACCTGAGGAAGCTTCGCCAATTCCTGAAGAGCAATTTTCAAAGCCGGATCCGGCTGATGAAAACCCGCCAGAATCATCACCCGACGAGCACACCCGAAATCCTTCGCCAATTCCTGCATCTTCTCCGAAGCAGGTCCCCTCTCCGGTTCTATCCGTCTAATCGTCCTCAGCTCGCCAGCAGCATAACTCCGCTGTCCATACAAGGGTTCCCGCAAAGGCAAGTTGATATGTACCGGTCCTCGTCTTCCCGACAAAGCCGTATTGAGCGCATCGTTCACCAGACGATTGGCATACCAGCAATCCTCTTCTCCGAACAACTCTCCCGGCAATTGCCAGGAAGCCTTTACAATATTACGAAACACCTCATATTGCCGGATTGTCTGACTATCCTCCTGATCGATCCACGCCACCGGTCGGTCGGCAGTGATGACAATCAACGGAAGACGCTGATAATAGGCTTCCGCCACTGCCGGAGCATAATTCAAAGGGGCCGTTCCGGATGTGCAGACCAAGGCAACTGCCTGCCCCGACTGCTGTGCCATTCCCAAGGCCATAAAAGCAGCACTGCGTTCGTCCAGAACCACCCAATGCCGAATGCGTTTTTCCCGGGCAAAAGCCAATAGCAAAGGCGCATTCCGCGATCCCGGCGACAACACAGCCTGCCGTATTCCTTTCCGAACCAACAATTCTATCAATATTTTTACACCTTCTTTATCCGTAGTCCACTTTTCCATCTTTTCTCCCATACAATTCATTTCACAAATACCTGAACAACATCCAGTAATGTTCTGGATTTCAATTCGGTTTCTTTCCACTCCCGGGCAGGATCCGACTGGGCCGTAATACCGCCACCGACAGACAAGCGAATTCGATCAGGCCACAATTCCATACATCGCAAATTTACAAACCAGTTTACCCTTCCATTTTCCGCCAACGGTCCGAGATAACCGGCATAATAACGGCGATCCCGCTGCTCAACCCGTTGAATCATCGCAAGAGCTTCCTCGACAGGCAGTCCGCCAACGGCAGGGGTCGGATGTAACTTGCGACGTAGACGATCGGTCTGCTCAACCGTCAAAGCCGAATGTCGCCGGAAAACCGTACACAAATGTTCTACTCCACCAGCCACCTTTGAAAAAGGTCCCTCTTCCATCCAGCCCTCCCCATCGATCGACGTCAATGTCTCCTTTACATAACGGGCCACCATGGCCTGTTCTTCTTTTTCCTTCTCCCCCCATTCCCCTGCAACAGCCTTGGGACGGGTTCCAGCCAAAGCCATGGTCATCATCTCCTGTTCGGACTGACGCATAAACACCTCCGGCGTAGCCCCCAACCAACACAACTCTCCCGGCACAAAAACCAAAAAGACAAACGCTTCCGGATAACGCTTTTCCAGATGCTCAAACCAAACAGCCGCCTGCTCATAAGCATTCACCCGAAAAGTAAGTGTCCGAGACAACACCACCTTCTGCCCACCGCCATTTCTCAAAAAATTCACCAAAGTTGCTACCTGTTTCTCATATTCTTCCTGATCTACATCCGTTTCTTCATCAGTCCACATAGCCGCCATCCCTCTTTCCCCGGTTAAAAGTTCCCGTAAATCAGAGTCTGACAACACATTTCGAAAAACACAATCTTCTCGGATAAACCAGGGAGACACCTTTTCCGATTCCCTAAAAGGTACAATGACAAATCCGTTCTCCTCACCTGTCAAACGATCAAAAGGTATCACCTTCCCATCCAACTGAGCCCCCAAAAAACGATCCGATTCTCCCGGCAAACGATATGAATAAAAAGGAATTCCTTGTTTCAAACAAAGTATTTGAGCTTCAGCAACCTTCATTATTTAACCAGCATTAGACACATCTTTTGCAAAAGTAGCATAAATTTTGGAATCACACCGGTTTTCAGCGATCCTTCATTCATTCCTTTCTGCATCCGGATGTTTACGCTGAAACTTCGTCGTCACATAAGCCGTGAAAATAGGGAAGAAAATCATACCGGCAGCCGCCAGAATAACTGCCAGCGACTGTCCCAGTTTCGTCACTCCGAAAATATTGGAACCTACTGTCGTTACATTCATGAGAGACCAGTTCAAAGCATCCCAGTAATTTTTCACCATCGGGTTCTGCGTATGTTCGACAAAATAAAACATCATACTGCCAAAATAAATTGTCATAAACAAAATTGTCAGATAGGTCGTAAAAAGATTGGTAATCTTACTGCGAGTCATCCAACTGACAATCACCGATACTCCATAAATACCTCGGGCTACAGGAATCAAACGCAAAAAAATCCAGGTAGTATGCGAAAGTTGCAGCGACAAGGCATAAGCAAGGTTTAAAAAAGGAATTGAAACCAACAATAAAAACAAATGCTGGCCAACAAAACGCCAACCGGTATGGCTGGTATGCCAACGAACAAAAAAATCGGTCAGAAAAACCGCACAGACTCCTAAATGAATATTCAAAATAAACCGTTCGGATTGGGTATTGACCGGCGATAAGAGTTCAATGGAGATAATCACCAATATCACCATACTGCTAATCAACACCAGAATATTCAAAATTTTGAGAAGGAGGGTTTCGTTTCGTGTTTTCATTTTCACAAAATTTTATAAATATGCGGTTGCTGATATCAGCAACCGCATATCTCACCGTCATTTTACAATCTCCACATTTACGCCATCAAACACATTGACCCCCAATTCCCGGGTGACAAATTGTATGGCAGCCTGCGCCTTCACCGAATTTCCGGCCTCATCCAAAGGAGGAGCAAAAGCCGCAATTCCGAATACGCCGGGCAATACACCCATCACACCTCCGCCGACACCGGTCTTCGCCGGTATTCCGCTGCTGTATACCCAATCGCCGGTATGTTCATAAAAACCGACACTGGCCATCAGCGATACGATGTTTGGCATCAGGGATGCGGTAAATACCTGCTTACCGGAAACCGGATTCTTCCCTCGATTTGCGATGGTACATGCGGCAATCGCCAACTGTTTCGTCGTAACTCCCATCGAACACTGTCGGGTGTACAAATCCAAAGCCATCATCGGATCATCGTAAATCCGATTGTAATTTTTCAACAACCAGGCAATGGAACGGTTATTAAAATTCGTTTCTGATTCCGATTTATACAATTCATCCAGCAAGGTCAGTTCACTGCCGCACAAATCCGCCATATTATCCGCAATCACATTCCATTTGGCATTGGAATCACCGATCGGTCGAACCAGACTGTCGGCACTGATAGCCCCGGCATTCACCAAGGGAGTGCTGGGATGATCGTTTTCCATCAAAATGGCCAAAATAGAATTAAACGGTAAACCGGTAGCATCCGCACCGATCTTCTGCAATACAGCCTCCGCCCCATACTGTTGCAAAATCAATATAGCGGTATGCACTTTGGAGATGGACTCGATACCGAAAACATATTCCGTATCCCCCTCCGCCACGATCTCTCCGTCCGGCAGACAAACCGCCAAACCGAACAAATCCGGATTTATCTTGGCCAAAAAAGGTATATAATCGGCATTTTTGCCTCCTTTCAGATTCTTAACCTGCTCATAAGCCTGTTTTACGACCGCCTTGAGCTCTGTCAATCTTATGGTCTTTTTCATATACTTTCCATTAAAAGATTATTTGGATTCCCAGTGGAAAGGCTGTATTTCCGTATTCGGGTCTTTCCAGGATGGTTTACGCATGGCATAAATAATCAAGGGAATCGCAACAAAAATCACACATCCCAGAATCAATACCGAAAACCAGACGACATTACTGCCGGTGGCAATCTGAGAGGGAGGAATAAAACTCAATATGAAAGCCAGCAAAGCCCCCAGAAAACCGATTCCCGATACCAGCCAGATCAAGCCATTTCCCTTGCGTCCTATCGCAAAAGGACGTTCGGCCTTAGCCATTTTATAACGCAAGGCAATAGCCGCTGAAAACATCAGCATATACATAATCAGATACAACAGGACTGTCAACTGGGAAAGCATCTGGTAGAATGACTGAACCGAAGGCATCACCACAAACAAAAGCGATAACAGAGTGACAATCCCTCCCTGTACGATCAAAATATTTTTTTGGACTCCGATTTTATTGGTTTTCTGGAAAAAAGGCGGCAAATACCCCGCCTTACCGACAGCAAAGATACCTTTGGAGGGACCGGCCACCCAGGTCAATACTCCGGCAAGTACACCGAACATCAAAGCAATGGCCATAACAGGACTCAACCAGTGAAGATGCAGGTAATTCAAGTAATTGTCAAATCCGACCAACAAACTTTGAGTCAGATTAATCTCTTTCGCCGGAATAATGACTCCCAGAGCAAAAGTTCCCAAAATAAAAATAAAAACGATCATGATTGCTCCGATAAAAATCGCTTTCGGATAATTTTTGCTGGCCGGATCCTTCACATCCATCACATGAATTCCAGACATTTCCATGCCGGCATAAAACAAAAATATACTGGAAGCCAGCACCAGGTTGTTGAAATTAGACAAATCCGGCCAGAATCCCTGACTCATATCCATTTGGTTCTGTCCTCCGGTAGCCAGGTAAATCACACCAAAAATGATTAACAAAGCAGCAGGAATAATCGTACCGACAGTAGCCCCTATTTTTGAAATCTTACTGACCCAGCCCAAGCCTTTCAAAGAAATGAAAGTAGCCAACCAATAGATAACCAACACAGTTACCAGCGTAAACACCTTATTGGAAGCCAGCACTGCATCGTGCACATCGTTCATGCCAATGTAAGCAATGGAAACCGCACCGAAAGTCAATACCGTCGGATACCAGATCGTACTTTCGATCCATTGTAAAAAAATCGCCAGAAACCCAAAACGCTTTCCGTAAGCTTCGCCGACCCATCGAAATACGCCTCCTTCTTTATTTGAAAACATCGCCGCCAATTCGGCTGCCACCAAAGAAGTCGGAATCAAAAATACAATTGCTGCAAACAGATAATAAAAAGCCGAACTCAATCCATACTCAGCCTCTGCCGGCAATCCTCTCAGACTAACCACTGCGGCAACGTTCATAATCGCGAGGGTCATTACGCCAATTTTTGCAACCACCCCCCTGTTGTTGGTATTCGTTGTCATGATTTAAACAAATTTAATTAATAAATTAAAAACAAAAACTTATTATTATGTTCAAAAAAAAACCATTTTAACCGTGCTGCTCTAAGTACGAGTTTGGTATTTTGAATGTTTAAATCATCACACTATTTAACACCTCTGAAAAAGGAAAATCCAGAAAAGCATAAAGACAAAAATTCCCGCTGGCGAAATCCGATTTTTCAATCGGATGCCAGCGGGAATAAAGGCATTCGTGAAGAAATATGCTTACTTCACCCAGACATTCAAAATTTCTCCGATATACATTTTATGCAATTGGGTACCCCATTTTTCCTTTACCTGCGGATCGTGCAAAGCTTCCGGAATCAATGATTGGGACACCATTTTCCGACATTCAATAATCATCCACGCCTCCGCAAAAGCCTTACTGCCTGCAGGAGTCGTAATGGGCGTCAAACCGGATTCTTTTACCTTATCCTTATCCTTTCCACTGTTGCTTCCACAATAATTCAGCGCATCCCGATAAGTCTCCGTATAAAAACTCAACGTATACGTGTCTCCGTTCTCCATCAGCTGATAGGTATAACGCGAAGGATTAATGAAACAGAACGCCACGGGTTTGTTATACATATGTCCCAATCCACCCCAACTGGCCGTCATCATATTGAAACGGGAATCATCACCGGCAGTAATCAGCATCCAATCCTCCGAAAGCATTTTATATATATTTCCGGGAATCTTGTCCGGAGTAATCCGACGATAACCAGGCAGACCCGCGTCGGTTTCCGATTGCTGCGATGTTTCCGAAATCACCGGACTAGCAACTGCCTGAGAAGCAACCTGCGTCTGTACGGCGGTTGTCTGTACCGGAGCCGTAACCCCTGCAGCCGTTGTACCGAGAGCAGCCGTCGCGTCGGCAAATAATTTATCTACCAGATCAATCGTATGTATCCGGAATTTTCCTGTCGCTTTGATCAGTTTAGTCTGATCCTTGTTCAAGGTATATTCATCCGTAATCTGCTCTTCTGCAGCAATCATCTCCTGACCGTCAGTTCCCCGGTTATACATGTATCGGATAGCTGTCACCTTCAATTCACACCCTCCATTCTGACAAAGCATAAACATCTGATAAATCATCAGCGAACGGTCGAGCGCCAACGCCTTATCCGTAAACACCAAATATTCCTGCCCCATCGTAACAATCTGCCCCTGCTCCGGATCAAAATAAAGCACCCGACTCTGTAACTCATTGTTCGGTACAAAACGATTGTTTGCCCATTGTAACAAAGATGCAAATATCTCATTTTGAGTACGTCCCGGAAGATTCAATTTTTTAGAAAAAACCACCTTTCCATCGACAACAGGCACAGCACCAGCCAAATATTTCTCATCAACCTGTGCAAAAAGTGTCACAGGGATCAATAATAGTAATAAAAATAAGTGTTTCATGTTGTATTTATTTGTGACTCGAACAAAGATAAAAGCAGAATTTGAATTTTCCTCCCAATAAGTGTAAAAAATATACAAACGACTGCAAAAATTTCCGGCGGATTGAATCCGCCGGCTCTTTGTCAACACACAAATTTTCCCGCATGAAAATCAGATCGATGTATCGATCCATCTCAAAAACCGACAGTAAATCGATACAAAATCAGCGATTATGATTGAATACCCTGGAAACCTGCGGTTCTCTCTTATTCCACAAAATAGCGCTGTTGGTCGGTTCCTGCAACTGTTCCAAACGAGCGACTTCAGCCCGGATATCCTTCATCAGCAAATCCGCCAGGTCCTTACCGGTTCCCTGTCGAACCACTATTCGCATGACGACAACATCTTCCAAATTTTGAGGCAAGGTATAGGCCGGAACCTGCCATCCTTGGATATGCAAAGCATCGGACAAATCATACAATGTCCATTTTCGGGCAGCATCATCTTTCAAACGCCAGATAAACAACGGATTCGGCATGTCGTCACTGAAAAACTCAAACATGCCCAATTCTTTCAGCTGTTGTTTCAGATAAAGACAAACATCAATACAGTTTTGTTGAATCTGACGGTATCCTTCCATACCCAAACGTAAAAACTGATAGTATTGAGCCAACACCTGATTCGCCGGACGGGAAAAATTGATGGCAATACTCGGAATATTATCCCCCAGATAGTTCACAGCAAAATTCATCTCTTCCGGCAGATACTGTTTGTCTTTCCAAACCACCCAGCCCAGTCCCGGATATACCAGCCCGAACTTATGACCGGAGACACTGATCGACAGCACCCATTTCAAACGGAAATCCCAAACAGTTTTCGGATCGATAAAAGGAAGAATAAAACCGCCGGTGGCCGCATCGACATGTATGCAAATATCCCAACCCTTCTCCGCATTCAATTTATCGAGAGCATCATTGAGTTTTTTTACATTGTCATTCAAACCGGTAAGCGTAACCCCCTGAATCGGAACGACACAAATAGTATTCTCATCGCACATTTTTACCGCTTCCTGCGGATCCATGGTGATCTTTTCCAGAGTAACCGGTACCATCCGCATCTCTACGTCCCAATAAATGGCAAATTTCTCCCAAACAACCTGCATGCAACTCGAAATGACAAAATTGGGTTTGTCTGTAGGCAATCCCTGAGCCCGACGCCGTTTCTGCCACCGTTTCAAAGCAGCCAATCCGCCCAGCATACAGGCTTCCGATGAACCAACGGTACTGGTACCCATGCAATAAGGCGGTTCGGGTGAATGCCACAACTTTGCAATGATATTTACACAACGTCTCTCAATTTCTGCAGACTGGGGATATTCGGTCTTGTCGATCATATTCTTATCCATGTTTTCCACCATGATCCGACGGGCATAATCATCCATCCAAGTCGTAACAAAAGTTGCCAAATTCAGACGGGCATTGCCATCCATCATGGCTTCATCGTGAACCAGCTGATAAGCCACCTCTCCAGGCATTGAATTTTTAGGCATTTCGAATTTCGGAGCCATGCGGGCCTCTTCTGAAGTTCCAAAAATCGGCGTATTCGGATTTTCTGTTTTCATAATATAAAATTAAAGCATAACAATATAAGAGTTTATCAAATCATCCATAACTACGCCAATCAACAACCACGGGTTTCAGCTTCTCACAATATTTAACCTTTTCTTTTTCTGATCTTTCAAAACAGGAAACAGCAGCAAAAACAAACCCCGCACCCGTCTTTTTCCGTATAAGCACAAAATCCGATAACAATCGATATTATGCAAGAAAGTTTTTTATACTACATAGAACGCAGCATTCGAGTGCATTGGGAACGGCCGGCTCTGAGCGACTACAAGGGCGCTACCCATACCTTTCAGGACGTAGCATATCACATCGCTCGTTTTCATGTATTATTTCAGGCAGGAGGTATCCGACGGGGAGACAAGATCGCCCTTTGCAGCCGTAATCAGGCCAATTGGGGAATCGCATTCTGGGCTATTCTCACGTATGGAGCAGTAGCCGTTCCCATTTTGCATGAATTCAAAGCGGACAACATCAGGCATATACTCCAACATGCCGGCAGTCGAATACTTTTTGCCGGCAGTCCGATCTGGGAAGAACTCCAGCAAGAAAAAATACCGTCTGTAGAGACAGTCTTCAAAATGGAAGACTACACTATTCTATACAATACCAACTCTTTCATCGCTCATGCCTATGCACACTGGGACGAGCAGTACAATCAGCTATATCCCCATCCGTTGAATCCGGAAAGCGTTCACTACGAACTCGACCGCCCGGACCAATTGGCACTGATCAACTACACCTCCGGTACAACCAGCTCTTCCAAAGGAGTCATGCTGACCTACCGCAGCCTATGGTCGAATCTCAAATATGCCCTGGACAAAATGGGGTATCACCCGGGCGAACGTCTGGTTTCCATACTGACCATGGCACACATGTACGGCTTGGCCTTTGAACTCATCTATCCGTTTGCCAACGGAACGCATATCTATTTCATCTCAAAGACTCCGGCTCCCAAAGTCATTCAGGAAATCTTTTCAACCATACGCCCCAATCTGATCGTCGCAGTACCGTTGATCATCGAAAAAATCATCAAACACCGGGTTCTGCCTCAACTGAAAAAATTCCACATCCGGCTTTACCTCAAGATCCCCTATCTGAAACAAAAAGTAAAAGCCTCCATCCGCGACCAGATCATCAATGCTTTCGGCGGACAATTCAAACTGATCGCCATCGGAGGTGCAGCCATGAATTACGAGGTTGAAAAATTTCTATCGTCAGTACGTTTCCCCTATACCGTAGGCTACGGAATGACCGAATGCGGACCTGCCATTACTTATGATGACTGGCATACCTTTAAGGCCGGTTCCTGCGGGAAAGCGGTCGACCGGATGGAAATCCGCATCCACTCTTCCGATCCGGAACATATCGTCGGAGAAATATTCGTACGCGGCGCCAATGTCATGAAAGGATATTACCAAAACTGCCGGGCTACCCAGGAAGTCATCGATTCGGACGGATGGCTGCATACCGGAGATTTAGGCATCATCGACCAAGAGGGATATCTTTTTATCAAAGGCCGAAGCAAAAACATGATTCTGGGCCCCAGCGGACAAAATATCTACCCGGAAGAAATCGAAGACCGTCTGAATGCTCTTCCCTATGTATCCGAATCCCTGGTTATCGAAAAAGAGGGCAAGCTGGTTGCACTCGTCTACCCGGATTACGAACAGCTCCGGCAACACAAAATCAATGCCGAACAGCTGAAGAATCTGATGGACAATAACCGCAAATTGCTCAACCACATGTTACCGCAATACAGTCAGGTGGCTCGTCTGAAAATCCGGGAAACGGAATTCGAAAAAACTCCCAAACGGAGCATCAAACGCTATCTTTATCAATCGCAGTGAGAGAACAACCACATTTTTTCTTCCAACGTTTTCGGTTTCATCCTTAAAAATTTTATTTTTGCATAGAAAATTCAACAACATGGAAGAAAATTTCATAAAATATATCGAACAAAGCATAAAAAAAAATTGGGATTATCCGGCTCTGACCGATTTCAAGGGAGCCACCTGTTCATATAAAGATGTTGCCCGTAAAATCGAAAAACTGCATCTGCTATTCGAACATTGCGGCATCCGCAAAAAAGACAAAATCGCCCTGTGCAGCCGAAACACCAGCAGCTGGGGCATCGCCTTCCTGTCGGTTTTGTCCTACGGCGCCGTAGCCGTTCCCATTTTAAATGAATTTAAACCCGACAACATCCACCACATCATCAATCATTCCGAGGCCCGCTTACTATTTGTCGGCGACATGGTATGGGAAAATCTCGATGAATCGGCCATGCCCAACCTCGACGGAATCCTCAGAATTGAAGATTATTCCTTGCGCAGTTCCAACAGACATCAGCTGACACAAGCCCGGTCCAGATTGAACGAATTGTTCGGAAAAAAATTCCCTGACCGTTTTCGCCCGGAGGACGTTCATTATGAGTACGATACACCAGAGCAGTTGGCCCTGATCAATTACACATCGGGGACAACCAGCTCTTCCAAAGGAGTCATGCTTCCTTACCGAAGCCTGCTGGCCAACCTCCAATTCGCCATCAACACATACGGTATCAATACCGGAGAACAAATTGTCTGTATGCTCCCCATGGCCCACATGTACGGACTGGCATTTGAATTTATCTATCAATTCGTCAACGGTACCCACATTCATTTTTTGTCCCGTACCCCTTCTCCCAAAATCATCGCCGAAGCCTTTGCCAATGTCAAACCGGACATGATTATTACGGTTCCGCTGGTAATTGAAAAAATCATTAAAAAGAAAGTATTCCCCACCATCGAGAAACCTCATATGAGACTGCTGATGAACATTCCACTCATCAACGACAAAATCCGGGAAAATATCCGGCAAAAGGTCATCGACGCATTCGGCGGCAAATTCAAAGAACTGATTATCGGTGGGGCCGCACTGAACAAAGAAGTGGAAACATTCCTACGCTCCATCCGCTTTCCATATACCGTAGGCTACGGAATGACTGAATGCGGACCGTTGCTGACATACGACAACTGGAAAACTTTCCGGAAAAGTTCCTGCGGGAAAGCCATCCCCCAAGTCTCTCTGCGGATCGATTCCTCCGATCCGCAGCACGTGGTAGGCGAAATTCTTGCCAAAGGCCCTTGTGTCATGACCGGCTATTATAAAAATCCGGAAGCCACGGCAGCGGCTATCGACTCAGAAGGATGGCTCCACACCGGAGACATGGGTATCATCGACCCAGATGGCTACGTATTTATCAAAGGGCGTTGCAAGAACATGATCCTCAGTTCCAATGGACAAAACATCTATCCGGAAGAAATCGAGGACAAACTCAACAACATGCCCTACATCAGCGAATCCATCGTCATTGAAAAAGAAGGGAAATTAGTTGCCTTGATTTATCCCGATTTCGACATGGTCAATGCAGAAAACATCAACGATGAAAAACTGGAAGAGATCATGACCGACAACCTGAAAGAAATCAACCAACAGTTGCCGGCTTACAGCCAGCTCAATAAATACAAGCTATACAACGAGGAATTTGAAAAAACACCGAAACGAAGCATCAAACGTTATTTATACCAGTAATTCGTATTCGCCCGATTCCTCAATTCTGCCTGTCCGTTTTTCTTATTCCACTTTTTATTTTTACCTTCGTGGTCTGAAAAAATAAGAAAATGAAAAAAGTGAAACATAAACAGGCTTTCAGCAAACCAGAAAAAAAACAGACAGATAGGCTTCCGGATTTTTTCAAAAAACAAGGGATTCGTCTTCTGTTCGGAATTGCGTTGGCACTGCTATCTCTGTATATTTTTCTTGCCATGATCGGTTTCTTTTTTTCGGGAGGAATCGATCAAAGTCTGATAGACAGTCCCTGGGGAAAAATTATCACAAATCCAGAAATTACTGCCAGCAATCCAACCGGTAAACTCGGCGCCTGGATTTCCGATCTTCTGATCAACCGGTGGTTCGGATTATCTTCATTTATTCTTTGCTACCTGCTCATACTCTGCAGCTTTCGCATTGCAGGGGCAAAAGTCCGGAATTTCAAACGCCGGCTATTCATCGGCATGTGTATCGTTCTCTGGATTTCCCTGTTGCTGGGTTTCATCTCCGACAGTATTGCGGAACTTCTGGAACTTCATACGGGTTACCTGTTTCCGGGAGGAGGACATGGACATTTTGTAAGCCTCTGGCTAAATTCACTGATCGGTCGAATCGGAACAATTCTGTTTTTGTTTTTAACCTTTACAATCATTTTGTTTTTCGGTTTCGAACGGACCTTTTACAAATGCCTCAACTATTTCAAAGAACAAATCCGTCTCCGCAAAGAACAGGTACAGGCAACCCTGGCGGCTCGCGAAGCCCGACATCAACATGCCAACACCGTTTCTGAAGAAGAACCGGCTAAAACCGACAACGAAACAACCGAGAACAATCCGTTTGAAGAATATGAAGAAATCGATTCCATCTCGGAATTCGATCCTACGATCCCAAAACCGGAAATGGACGAAGAAGACAAAGCAGAGGAGACCGAGGAAGAAATCACGGATTTCTCTTCAACCCCAGATCGCTTACTGAAAGAAACGACAGAGACGACCTCTTTCCCGAATATTTCAGATCAGGATATCACGCTGACTATCAACGATAAAAACCAAGAAGAAACAGTAGAACAGAACTTATTGCCAACAGAAGATTACGATCCGACCCTCGATTTGTCAAACTATCAATACCCGACTTTGGACCTTCTGGAAGAGCATTCTTCCGGCAATCCGAAAGTCACCCAGGAAGAGCTGGATGCCAACAAAAACAAAATCGTCGAAACCCTGCGCAATTACAAAATAGAAATTACCAAAATCAAGGCCACGATCGGTCCGACTGTCACCCTATATGAAATCGTACCCGCTCCGGGAGTAAAAATTTCGAAAATCAAAAACCTGGAAGATGACATAGCCCTGAGTCTGTCGGCCCTGGGAATCCGAATCATCGCCCCGATTCCGGGAGCCGGAACAATCGGTATCGAAGTGCCCAACCAAAATCCGGAAGTCGTTTCCATGCGGGGACTGATCGCCTCGAAAAAATTTCAGGAATCCAAATACGCCCTGCCGGTTGCGTTGGGTAGAACCATCTCCAACGAAACCTATACCTTCGATCTGACCAAGATGCCGCACTTGCTGGTTGCGGGAGCCACCGGACAAGGAAAATCTGTGGGATTGAATGCAATCATCACCTCGCTGCTTTACAAAAAACATCCCTCACAACTCAAATTCGTGATGGTCGATCCGAAAAAAGTAGAGCTCAGTATCTACTCCATCATAGAAAAACATTTCCTTGCCAAACTACCGAACGAAGAAGAAGCCATCATAACAGAAACCACAAAAGTGGTCAATACCCTCAACTCGCTTTGCATCGAAATGGACAGCCGTTACGACCTGCTCAAACTTGCACAGGTTCGAAACATTAAAGAATACAACGAAAAATTTATCAAACGCCAGCTCAATCCGAACCACGGACATAAATACCTCCCTTACATCGTAGTCATCGTTGACGAGTTTGCAGACCTGATCATGACTGCCGGCAAGGAGGTAGAAACGCCAATCGCCCGAATTGCCCAACTGGCGCGTGCTGTCGGTATACATATGATCATTGCGACCCAGCGTCCTTCTACCAATATCATCACCGGAGTAATCAAAGCCAATTTTCCGGCCCGAATTGCTTTCAAGGTCGCTTCCATGATCGACTCACGTACCATTCTGGACTCTCCGGGAGCCAACCAGCTTATCGGACGCGGCGATATGCTGATTTCTGTCGGCAGTGAAATGACTCGGGTACAGTGCGCCTTTGTCGACACCCCCGAAGTCGATGCCATTACCCATTACATTGCCCGGCAGCAATCTTATCCCAGTGCTTTTGCCCTGCCCGAATACGTACCGGAAAACGAAAACAACGGTCTGACAGACCTCGATCCGGGGGCCAGAGATCCCTTATTCGAAGAAGCAGCCCGATTAGTGGTCAGTACCCAACAAGGATCCACTTCTTCCATTCAGCGCCGTTTTTCCATCGGTTACAACCGGGCCGGCCGGATCATGGACCAGCTCGAAGCAGCCGGAATCGTCGGTCCCTTTGAAGGAAGCAAAGCCAGACAAGTACTAGTATCCGACGAATATTCTCTCGAACAAATGTTTAAATAATCCTGTTTTTTAATTCTTTGTATTCTGATATGTTTTTAGAAAAAGTCTATCTCGGTAGAAATCAATGGTATTTCTACATTTTTTCCCTACTGATCATCTTCACAGCCACTCAACTCGGCAGTTTGCCGCTGGCAGGGTACATGATTTTCCAAAACCCGAATATTCTGCAGGGAGGAAACATTTCGATCGCCACCACCACCAACCTGGGCTTGGCCTTGACCTTGTTCAGCTTTTTTGTCGGATTCTGGGCTATCTTTTTTTGTGTCAAATACATTCATCAGAAAAAAGCGACAGACATCATCACCGGCCGTCCGAAGATCGACTGGGGACGGGTCTTTTACGGAGCCGCCATTTGGGGTATCCTGTCCCTGATTATTTTCATCATCCCCATCCTCACCGACAGTACGGAAAACCTCGTCTTTCAATTCGAACCGGCCAATTTTTTGGTACTGGTCTTGATTTCTCTGATATTGTTTCCGTTTCAGACCTCTTTCGAAGAAGTGTTGTTCCGGGGATACCTGATGCAATGGTCTGCCCTGCTTTTCAAATACCGCTGGATAGCCGTTGCCATTACCGGCGTAATGTTCGGTCTGTTGCACGGTGCCAACCCGGAAGTAGAGGAATTCGGTGCGTGGGTAGCTCTCCCGCAATACATCCTCATGGGTTTGATACTCGGTTTTGTAGCTGTCAAAGACAACGGTGCCGAACTGTCCATCGGACTGCACATGGCCAACAACATTCTGTCCGCCCTCACCGTCACCTCCGAATCGTCGGCGCTGCAGACCCACGCTCTGTTCAAAGACCTACATCCAACCGCATCTTACTGGGACACTCTTTTCATGCTGCTCGCCGGTATCGTGTTCATCTGGCTGTGCAACCGAAAATACCATTTCATGGGAAAAGTCAATCTGTGGGAAAAAATTCATCCGCAAATCTGAGTACGCCGAATGTTATTTTTTTCTTAAAAAACAGGTTTTCCCCGGATGAACTACATTTTTCAAATTTCAATTGATTATCTTTGGGCGCTTCGCAAACGTTAGATTATTTTATTTTAAATAACAATTCAAAAAATGAAAAAGATCACCTGTTTCACCATGGGCGTACTGTTGGCTTGTTCAGTGGCAGTCAATGCTCAGGATCAAAAAGAAAATGAGGAAGGCTACAAATTCACAGACATCAAACGTCTTCCGACTACCAGTGTAAAATCACAGGATCGTGCAGGAACCTGCTGGTCATGGTCAACCATCTCCTTCCTCGAATCTGAAATGATTCGTTTGGGAAAAGATTCCGTCAGCCTGTCTCCGATGTATGTGGTATGGAATACCTATCATGCCAAAGGCGAAAAATATGTACGCATGGACGGTCATATCAACTTCGGCCAGGGAGGAGCTTCTGCCGACGTAACCTGGGCCATTAAAAATTACGGTATTGTTCCTCTGGAATTATACAAAGGTCTGAATTATGGCGAAGATGTACATGTACACGGAGAGTTGGATGCCGTACTGAAAAACTACGTAGATGCCATCATCACCAACCCGAACAAAAGATTGAGTACCGCTTGGCTGAAAGGATACGATGCCGTACTGGATGCTTATCTGGGAGAAAAACCGGAAACATTCACCTGGAAAGGCAAAGAGTATACCCCGCAGACTTTTGCTACAGAAGCTTGTGGTTTGAATATGGATGACTACATCAGTCTGACATCCTTCACCCATCATCCGTTCTACACCCAGTTTGCCCTGGAAGTTCCGGACAACTGGATCGGCGAGACTTCTTACAACATTCCGCTGGACGAATTGATGGATGTTCTCGACAAAGCCATTGACAAAGGTTATACTTTCTCCTGGGGTTCCGATGTTTCTGAAATGGGATTCACCCGTGACGGTCTGGCTATCGTTCCGGATGCCAACGTAAAAGAAATGAGCGATGCCGAAATCGCCAAATGGGTAAAATTGCCGAAAAGCCAGCAACAGGCTGAACTGCTGAAAAAACCGGGCAAAGAAAAAGAAATCACCCAGGAATTGCGTCAGCAAGAATTCGACAACAAACTGACCACCGACGACCATGGTATGCACGTTGTGGGGAAAGCCGTAGACCAGCTCGGCAACAAATATTTTATTGTGAAAAACTCTTGGGGCGACTATGGCAAATACGAAGGATATGTATATGCTTCTTATCCGTTCGTCGCTTATAAAACGACCTCCATTATGATTCACAAAGATGCGCTTCCCAAAGACCTGAAAAAGAAATTGGGTATTAAATAAACTGTAGAGAAGCAGACAAAAAGGCTAAAAAGTAGAGTGCTACTTTTTAGCCTTTTTTATTATACACGTTTGATGTTCGCCGGCTTTTGTTTAACTTTGCCTCAAAGTTAGATAAAACAAGTCATTATGAACACTGCGATCAAAATTAAAAACAACATTTATTGGATAGGAGTAAACGACAGAAGAACTCATATTTTTGAAAATTACTGGCCGCTGCCGAAAGGCGTTGCTTATAATTCATATGTCATCACGGATGAAAAAGTCGTAGTGATCGATACGGTCGAACGCAGCCGAATGGACGATTATATCGAAAGTTTGCAGGCAGTCTTGCAAGGACGCCAGGTAGACTATCTGATCGTGAACCACATGGAACCCGATCATACCGGATCGATCAAAGCACTGAAATGTTACTATCCCAACCTGACAGTTGTCGGTAACAGCAAAACTTTCCCCATGCTGCAAAACTATTACGGCATCGATTCAAATCTACTTGAAGTAAAGGAAGGTGACTCGCTGTCTATCGGCCAATATACACTGAATTTCTACATGGCCCCCATGTTGCACTGGCCGGAAACCATGGTCACCTACCTACCGGAAGAAAAAGTACTGTTCAGCGGAGATATCTTCGGAGCTTTTGGAACCCTGGACGGCGGTATTTTTGACGATCAGGTAGACCTGGATTACCTGGAAGAAGAAATCAGCCGTTATTATTCCAACATTGTTGGAAAATACGGTGTACCCGCTCAAACAGCCCTCAAGAAATTAGGAGCTCTTCCGATCGGAACCATCTGTGCCACTCACGGGCCCATCTGGCGGAGCCACATCGGAGATATCATTGCCAGATACGACCGGTGGAGCAAATACGAAACGGAAGCAGGTATTGTTATTGCATTCAGCAGCATGTACGGCCATACGGAACAGATGGCAGAAATGATCGGCCGTTTCCTGATGGAAGCAGGTATCAAAAAAATCCGGATACACGACACATCCAAAACTCATCCGTCGTACATCATCAACGACATTTTCCGCTACAGAGGCGTCATTTTCGGCAGCTGCGCCTACAACGGAGGCATTTTCCCCACGATGGAAACTTTATTGAACGAACTGGAAAATATGGGAGTCAAAAACCACTATTTTGCCTATTTCGGAAATAAAACATGGGGCGGTGGCGCCATGCCGCGTCTGAAGGCATTTGCCGAAAAAATCAAATGGGAAGTAGTGGCCGATCCGGATGAAGCCACCGGAGCCATAAAAGCAACAGACATGGAACAATGCCGTCTCATTGCACAAGCCATGAGCGAGCGACTCAAAGGTTAATACAACCATCTTCCCGGATCTATCGGTCCAGTTCTGATGATCCGGGAATTTTCATTTTCCCCAAAACACCCGATCATGATCAGAATCCTGAGCATCTGTTTCCTGATAAGTTTACTCGTCAGTTGTCAGTCTCGCCGCCAAGAAATTGCCCGGATCATCGAGGAAT
Source organism: uncultured Odoribacter sp. (assembly GCA_944321165.1). Lineage (GTDB taxonomy): Bacteria > Bacteroidota > Bacteroidia > Bacteroidales > Marinifilaceae > Odoribacter. The sequence continues at coordinate 11,771 of CALUKE010000020.1, read as the reverse complement.
GGAAAAACAAAGAAGTCATTCTCCCCGATTCCCTGTTTCTGAAGGTGCAAGGTCGGGATACCGTCCTGCCGGACTTTCAGTTCCGTAAATACAAGATTCTGAATTACATCGATACAAGTGGCTGCACAGAATGTCGGCTGCAATTGCCCGCCTGGGAAAAATTGAAACAGGAGATGGATACTCTCGGATATGACGTCGATATCATATTCGTTGCCTGGGTACGTAACTACGAAGAACTGGAAATACTGCAACATGCCAACGATTGCCAGCTTCCGTTCCTTTACGATCCCGAAGGCGAAATACAAAAAATAAATCATTTTCCGGCCGAACCATCCCTTCAGACCTTCCTGCTCGACTCTCTCAACCGGGTATTGCTGCTGGGCAGTCCCATCGAAAACGACCGGATTTGGACACTGTACCAACGCCTCCTGGGCGAGTCCCATGAGGACACCGCCCCCCCAACGGACAATTTCGAATGACAGGTCTTCTTTGAAGATCATTCTTCAATCTTCAGCATATATCCGTTAAACTTGTCGGTCACAATACGAGCCGCAGAGCCCATAATCTTATGACGGAGATTACTGATGTATTTATTCAATTGCAAATGCAGTTTATAGTCATCCTTGTCCCAACCGGCCCGAATTAACATATCCCGAGAGACCACCCGATCCCGGTTCTGGCATAAAAGGATAAAGAATTTACGCTCCAAGCCCACCAATTTTTCCATTTTCCGTTCAATCCGCAACTCTCCGGAAAGCAAATCAAAAAATGAATCCCGGCCCAAACGAACCGTATCACCGTCAAAATGACTCAAACAGCGTTGTACCTGTGCTGCCACAACGGCAGGAGTCGTATTTTTCACCAGATAAGTCTGCGCACCGCTATCCAGTCCTCTCATCTGACAAGAAGCATCCCCCAACGAACTGTAAATAATGACCGGTGTACTCTGATCCGTCAATCGAATCAGCTGCAGCACTTCAAACCCATCATACCCCGGCATGTCTACATCTAAAATAACTGCCGCCGGCTGATACGCCTTAAACAACTCCAGGGCTTTCACTCCATCGGAGGCCACGATAACCTCAAAACCTCTTGCATTCAGCTGTTCTTCCACTTCCATGACAGTCAGCGGATCATCTTCTGCATACAAAATTTTTAATCTTTCCATTCTCCTGTGGTAAAATAACGGTAAACTTACTCCCAGCACCCAGCTTACTTTCCACAAACACCTCCCCGCCATAGGCACTCACCACTTTCTGAACAAAAGTCAATCCCAATCCGAAACCTGTTGTCTTCGCCACCTGCTGGTTTTTTACCCGATAAAATTGTTTGAAAATATATTTCTGATCACGCGGATCAATTCCCATGCCATTATCCTCAACTGTCAACAGATAATTATCTCCCTGAGCACTGAAATCAACCGTCACAATCGGTTTCTCTCCGCCATACTTAATACCGTTATCGACTAAATTCATCACCAGATAACTGAAGTAGACATTATCCAAATAAGGATATTCCAATCCCTCTGCAATCCGATAGCGCACCTCAGCATGCATACGGATCACAGCAAACATCTCCACAATCATCTCCATTTCCAAGCGCAAATCGATCACTTCCCGTTGGATCTCCAAAACAGAAGTCTTTAAAGAAGTCAACATCGTATCGGTAATATCCGCCATTTTCATCAAACGGGCTTTCACCATTCCCAATTTCATCTCATCCTTCGACGACAGAACAGAGTCTTTGTTTTTCAAAATTCCTCCAATCGCAGAAATCATCGTAGCCAACGGCTTTTTCAATTCATGTTCGAGATGCGCGATTCCCATTGTCTGTACCCGAACACTTCGTATCGTCATCTGTATCGACATCCATTGCCAAAACAAACAAACCAAAAAACCGATCAAAAAAATTGCTTCAACAAGCAATACCCCACTCATGGCCCTGAAAATAAAAGGCAATTCAAAAGAGGCGACCAGCTGATGCTTATAGTCATATCCCAAATCAACGGGAGAACTCACAATCGAAGAAGTATTTGTCGTAAAATTTTTTGTAGCCATAATCGTCGAATCACCATCTCGGATCATTAAAGCAGGTGTCTCAGTAATACCTTCTTTTTGAAGATTCGTAAGATATATTGATTTTATTTCATTAATATCAATACAATCATTATAGAACAAACAATCATAAATGATTTTTTGACTTAAATCACTATACATATTCATAGAAACATTCTCTACACCATTTTTTATAGTTCCATATTTCCAATAAAACAATCGATTAGGTGCTAATCTATATGATAATTTTAAATTAGCTATCGCATACAAATTTCCATTATCTATAAATTTATCAATAGAAACTATTAATTGAGTATTGGTAATACGAATAAATTCATTAATCTTAATTTCCCGCATTCTCAACAACCACAATCCTTGTCCAAACAATACACAAATTAATAATCCAACAGACAAACGACCAATGATTCGCAAGCGACTTTTCATACTTCACAAGCCATAGAATATTATAGAACATAATTTTAGATTACAAAAATAAGAATCTTTCCTAAGTTTGCCTTCTGAAAATAAAAAATACACAATATGAAAAGAAAAGTTAAAATTTTAATTGGAAGTATTATTCTATTCTCCAGCTTATTTATCAATTTTATTTTCTCCAATAAATCCCAAACAACTGAAATCACTTTTGAAAATATTGAAGCAATCGCAGATGAAGAATCGAGCAAACCAGAACCCACATGCATTACTAGTGGTTATATCTGTACAGGAGTTGATAAAGATGGAAACATTGGAACTTTTTATGGATTAGGTTTCGATTAATATTATTTACAATTATATGAAAACACGTTACTATATCCTTTTAGCAGCTCTTGTTCTCGGAAGTTGTCAGTCAGATCCGAGAATAGAATCTGAATCTCCGTTATTACGGACCAAAGTTTCAGCGCTTCAATATGCACAGTCCGAAAAGATTGATCTGGAATCATTGGACATCATCTCGCCCAGTAAATTCGTCAAGAAAGGTCGCCTGTTCGCCATATTAACACCGAACAGTGCCTATCGTTTTGCCATTTACAACAGTGAAACCGGCGATGTAACCCGATTGGTTCCTGCGGGAAGAAATGAAGGCGAAGGTATGTACTACATCAGTCTGACACTGAAAGGCGATACCGTATCGGCTTTCGACTTCGAAACCGGACGATTGGTGGAAATCGATCTGAATGCCTACACCACTACCGGTTATCAGCCGACCTTTACCGATCTGAAGACTGGCGGGAAAACTCCGTTCGGAGCCATTCGTCTCGACGAACGCATCCTGTCAACGGGAGTATATACCCAGGGACGTTATTGCATCAGCCAACCGACAGGGACAGACAGCTATAGCGTAGATTATCCTCTTTGTGCCGATACAACGATGAGCGATACCCTGAAGAGTATTTTCTTTGCCAGCAACACCCTGGCTGTCAATTCCGATCTGAACCGGTTGGCTTGTGCCAATATGCAAACCGGCTGCTTGGACATCTGCGAAATCGAAGGCAACGAACTGGAACGCATCCATGAGTTACACATGACAAAAGCACAGGCAAAAATCAATAAACAACGTCCCCGGGGACGCGGATATGTGCATCCGGTCAGCTATAACCGTAACAATGTATTCGGATTCTGCGATCTGACTGTTTCCGACGACTACATCTTCGCCCTGTATTCAGGTCGGACCTTGAAGGAACACAATTTGAATGTCGACAAGGGAAAAGTCATCTTGGTATTCAACTGGAACGGCTCACACGTCCGGACTTACCGACTCACCAACGCCTGCTCTTCCATCAGTTATGATGCGACAGAGAATGCTATTTATGCCTTATCTCAGAAAAACAACAAATCGGAAATCATTCGCCTAGATTTGGAATAGATTTCCCGAAATAACCGAAGAAGGACACGCCCAACGGCAAAGATTCAATCATTCCGTTCCGTGTCCTTCTCTTTTTATGCACAATTTTACGAAATGGTACATTAAAGAACATCAACAATTTTTTCATAAAAAGATTCTTTTCTATGTTTGCAAAGTCAAACAAAAACATAAAATATCAAATGAATCAGAAAATACCCAAAAATATCATCTCAAACTTTCAATAGTTACACACACATGACTATTTAGTGAAGAGCGAGCAGAAGTCAGATTTTCCCAAGCGATCTTTCCCTATGCTCCTCTTCATTTCTTTTAAAAAACGGGCAATTTTATCGTTGCAATGGAGTCGGCAAGTTATTAACTCTATTTTTGCAATAAAAGTGAACACACAAACAATATCAACTCAAAATCCCTCATTTTCTTTCCAATTACAGGACTTATGGGGCATCCTCTGCATTGCTTTTGCTTTTTCAAACAGTGAATCGATCTATTTTTCATACGAACAGGCTTTTGAACTTCTTTTATTGGGAATCATCTACCTGACAGTCAGAATTCTGTCCAGTCTATCCTGTATCATGCACATTGCGATAACCGTCGGATTAATCCTACTTGTTCTAATAGAAGCCATGATCGGAATGGGACAACTGTACGGCTTTTACCCTACCCTTTATCCCGTTTCGTGCATAAACGGCACTTTCCAGAATCCGGAAAGTTTTACCGGTTTTCTGGCCTGTCTGCTACCGCTCCCGCTTTCCCTGGCATTTCGCATGAACGATGCCAGCAGTAAACGGTATTATATCATTCCGGCCTTGTCCATGCTCTGCTGTTTTTTAGTCATCAGCCTGCTCCCTGCCAGTCTGAATCCCTGTTGCTGGTTTGCTGCCGGTGTCGGATGTTATATAGTTATCATCCACCATTTCCGGACCTTTCGCAATTATAAGATTCTTTTTCATCGCCATCCCAAAAGAGTTGTCTTTTTTACCTTGATTTTTCTCATTCTGCTGGTCAAAAGCAGTTTTCTCATGTACGAAGCATTGAAAAGCCCGGAAGAAAACAGACATCTGTTGTGGGAAAAAAGCCTTGACCTCATTCATAATAGCCCTCGGAACGGATACGGGTTAGGTAGCTTTCAGAGACTCATTAACGAAGAAGAATTGTACATCGATCCACAAAATCCTTTTTCACTGCCGGAATTCAAAACTGCAGCCGATAAAGTCAGCTTCTGTTTCAACGAATATCTGCGCATTACAGTCGAAAACGGTTATCTTGGACTTCTATATTTTCTGCTTTTTCATCTCACCGCCATCTACAATGCCTACCGTCAGCAACAGGCCGGACTCTCCGGCTGTATCGGAGCGTTTTTAGTATTCGCCTATTTCTCGAATATTTACGACATCCTATCCCTGGGCATTCCCCTGTCCATTGTCCTGGCTCTTTGCGGCAGACATTCCTCTTTTTTACAGCCCCCCACCAACAAACGCTACACCTACTGTTCGATCTTCAGCCAATAGCCGAACGGTTTTTCCGTTTGTATATAAACGGAACGATCTTCCCGAAGCATTTTCCGCAAACGGCTCACCAGTTTGTTCAACTGTACCTGATTATTCGGCTCGACATTGCTCCAGCCGGCCCGTAACAAATCCTCCCGGGAAACCAGCGAATTCCGATTTTTACACAACATCGCAAAAATCTTATTTTCCAACATGGTCAGATGGTGTACCACATTGGAAACTTTCAGGTTGCAAGTCGAAAAATCGTATTCAACCTCTTTGCCCAGCCGAATCACCTCATCTCCACTACGGGCAAACGAACGGTGAACCTGTGCCAACAACAAAGTCGGAGTATAATTTTTAAGCAAATAAACATTGGCCCCCCATTCCAATCCCTTGATCTGTCTCTCTTCTTCAATCAAACAACTGTAAATAATCACAGGTGTCCGGCTATCATGCAGACGAATGAATTGCAATACCTCCAAACCGTTTCTTCCCGGCATATCCACATCGAGAATAACCAAATCAGGATTACAATGCTCATACTTTTCCAAAGCATCGTTCCCATTATTAGCAATGACAACGTCAAAACCGGCCTGTTCCAATTTTTCTTGAACCTCCATGACTGTCATGGGGTCGTCTTCTGCATACAGGATCTTCATTTTCTATAACTATTGTGGTAATACAATAATAAAATTACTGCCAACCCCGATCTCACTTTCCACCCGGATAGTTCCACCATAAGCCTCTACTACTTTGCTGACAAATGCCAATCCTAAACCGAAACCGGTTGTCCGACACACCTGCTGATCATGAATTCGGTAAAAAGTCCGGAAAATACGTTTCTGATCCCGTTTTGAAATACCTATTCCTCTATCCCTGACAGCAAATGCAAAATTACGATTTTCTTTCCAACAATCAATAGTTACCCATGGATGATCACCACTATATTTAATGGCATTATCTACCAGATTACATACCATGTATCCGAAATACACCTCATCGACCCGTGCCTGTTCGGCTTCGGCAGAAATCCGCAATTCAATGTATGCATAGGGTTTCAATGTATTGAAAATCTCCCGCACCATCTCCATCTCCCGGCGGACATCCATGGTAACACATTGCAAATCCGGTATCGTATTGCTGCAGATCGTCAACATGGTGTCGGTAATATTGGCCATTTTCATCAACCGCACCCGCATCATCTTCAATTTCAACTGTTCCCGTTCCGTCAACCGCTGAGCACAATTTCCCATCAAATCTTCCAAAGTACTCAGCAACACCGCAATCGGTTTCTTCAGCTCATGCTCCAAATGGGCACTACCCAACATCTTTACTTCCGCCTCTTTCCAGAAAGCATGCACATAACACCATTGCCACAACAGGCTCCAAATTAAACCAATCAAAAAAATACCTTCTACGATCAATACCCCCGAATAAGAACGAAAAGAAAAAGGCCAATCGAAAAAAGCCACCAAACGATGATGAATACCACACCCCAACTCTATCGGTTCTGATCGAAGAGCCTGCCCGTAATCCCCTACTCTTCCACAACTTATCACCACATCCTCCGAATTCCGATCGGAAATCACCCAGGCAAACGGTTCCGGTAGTTCCATCTGCCGCAATTCTCGACAATACATGAGATTCACCTTGTTGACATCAATCCACCAATGATCGTACAAATAATCGTAAATCAACTGCCTGTTGAAATTCAGAAATTCATAAGACTCAGGCATCAACCATTTATCCGTAGAATCCGGAGCGATCATCCCCAGCGAAAAACAATCCAACTCCCCATCAGCCATCTTTTTTATCCCTTCTTCTGTAATATATTGCCAGATCACTTTCGCAAAAATAGAACCGGCTCTCATCTCGAACTCCTTCTCTTTCATTTCTCGCACCTGATAAAGCCAAACCCCTTGCCCTAAAAAAAACAGTAACAAAGCCAGCAAAAATAAAATATTGATAATCTTGATTTTATTATTCACGTTTTCAATTCTTTTATAAAAGGTATATTATAGAACATTGGATTTGATACAAAATTATAAATCTTTCTTAATTTTGCTTTGAAAAATAAAAACAATTTTGAAAATAAAGACATACATACATATAAAATATGATATAAAATCATATCTATTTCACAGTCATTTATTTAATAAATATGAATATTTGACATATCTATACAGCAACAGTTTATCAATCGATTTTAACATCCGTTAGAATAGGAAACACTTTCAAGATCAAAGAATGAACAACCAAGCCGACAGAAGTAAGACAAGATCATACTCGACGAGGGCCTGCCGACCTTCCTGTAAAATCAAAACTAAATTTTGTCAGACTTGGTTGTTTCATGATTGATTCATTCCGGGGGGAAGAAATCAAACCTGATATATTCCCAAGTCAAATTCGATCAGTATTCTTCCCCCTATCTTTATTCTCACAACCTTTTTTTCCAAAATTGTTGTTAACTTCAGGCGTTCTAAAACACAAGCAGCGTTTATCAGGTATGAAAAAATTTTTAAAAAACATACTGCAATATGTTATCGTCCTATTTGTTTCTTTACTGATAGCTCTTCTGTTGCGCTTATTTGTCGTAGATTTTTACACCATTCCAAGCGATTCCATGCAACCGACCATCGAACCGGGCGATTTTATTTTAGTTGACAAGCTCAGCTTCGGTGCCCGACTGTATAAAAATTTAGATTTTCTGAAAAACGGCACCACACCACAAACCTGGCGGATGAAAGGCTTTTCTCCCATACGCAATGGGGATGTTATTGTTTTCAATTTTCCATATGCAGAAAGCTGGGATCAAATCCGCATGCATCTTTCCTGTTTTTTCGTCAAACGCTGCCTTGCCATTCCTGGAGACACACTGCAAATCAAACAAGGTTTCTATACGGTCAACGGACAGCAAGGATTCGGCAACTTATACGACCAGCAGATGCTTAACAGCTGTCCAGACGATTTTACGCCGGAAATCTACCATACCTTCCCCTTCGATGCCCGGATAGGATGGAACATCCTTCGTTTCGGTCCGTTATATCTGCCCCGAAAAGGTGATACTCTTCCCATCGATACCCTTTCCTATCGAATCTATCACAAAATGATCCGTTACGAAAGCCATTTGTCATTAGAAGAACGGGACGGTCAAATATGGAGCGGCGACTCTTTGATAGAACACTATACCTTTCATAGCAATTGGTATTTTATGGGAGGTGACAATATTTGGAATTCACAGGATTCCCGCTATCTCGGTCCAATACCGGAAGAATTCATCATCGGAAAAGCCATTCTCATTCTGACCGCCAAAGATCCGGAAACTCGCCAGTACCGCTGGAACCGTTTTTTCACCCGAATCAGAAAAGAAGTCCGTTCCCCGTTCGAATAACAAGAGCAGGCGCCCCAGAGTGAATCCAACCGGGCAACCTGCTCTCGATAAATATTTATTTTATACGCTTAAGATCTCAACTGTGCATCCATGTGGGCAGCAGCTCTTCGTCCATCTCCCATGGCAAGGATAACCGTAGCTCCTCCGCGTACGATATCTCCTCCGGCATAAAATTCCGGCAAGTTCGACTGCATGGTTGTTTCATCGACCACAATCGTACCTTTCTTGGAGACCTCCAATCCCGCCACCGAACGGGGAACAATCGGATTCGGAGAAACTCCGACAGCAACGACTACCACATCGGCATCAATCAGATATTCACTGCCTTCTATCGGCACAGGCCGACGACGCCCGCTGGCATCCGGTTCTCCCAATTCCATTTTCTGCACTTTCACCTGTTTTACCCGACCTTTTTCATCGGCAATATATTCCACCGGATTTGTCAGTGTAATGAATTCACAACCTTCTTCCTTGGCATGTTTTACCTCTTCTATACGCGCCGGCATCTCCTCTTCGCTGCGACGATATACGATCATCGCCCGCTCTGCACCCAAACGCTTGGCCGTACGCACGGAATCCATAGCAGTATTACCACCACCGACCACCACAACATGCTTGCCCCGATAAACCGGCGTATCCGAAAACTCGTTGTCCGCACCCATCAGATTTACCCGAGTAAGATATTCATTAGAAGAAAGTACCCCATTGGCATTTTCTCCCGGAATATTCATAAAATTAGGCAAACCGGCACCCGAAGCGACATAGAAACCTTTGAATCCCTCTTTTTTCAAATCTTCGACACTCTCTGTCATACCGACAATAAAGTTCGTGACGAATTTTACCCCCATTTTTTTCAGATTGTCGATCTCCACATCAACGATGTGATTCGGCAAACGGAATTCGGGAATACCGTATTTCAATACCCCTCCAATCTCATGAAGGGCTTCGAAAACAGTTACATCATACCCTTTCTTCACCATATCACCGGCAAAAGAAAGTCCGGAAGGACCGGAGCCGATCACCGCCACCTTGATGCCATTCGGAGCCGCCACCTCCGGTACGGCAATCTGTCCGGATTCACGTTCAAAATCGGCAGCAAAACGCTCCAGATAGCCAATGGCGACAGGAGCCTTTTTCATTTTCTGTAAGTAAAAACACTTGGATTCACACTGTTTTTCCTGAGGGCATACCCTTCCGCAAACAGCCGGCAACGCACTGGTTTTCTTCAATACCGCAGCTGCTTCCAAAATTTCCCCCCGCTCAATATTCTTGATGAAACCTGGTATATCGATGCCGACAGGACATCCTTCCATACAGGTAGGATTGGCACAATCCTGACAACGCCGGGCTTCCAGAATAGCCATTTCCTTCGTCAAACCGGTATTCACCTCCAAACGCTGGCTTTTGATTCGCTCTTCCGGAGTGCGTTCAGGCATCTTTACCCGTTCGATCGCAGTTCTGTCCTTGGCTTTCACAGCCTCACGCAAAGCCTTTCGCCAATCGGAATTCCGATCACTGAGAGCACACTCTCCATGATGTATGAATTCCTCCATTTTTTCTGTTTCAGCACTCTTGAATCCACCCAAACGAGCCAGCATTTCATCGAAATCAATCTGATGAGCATCAAATTCCGGTCCATCGACACAGGTAAATTTCGTCTTTCCTCCCACAGTTACCCGACATGCCCCGCACATACCGGTACCATCCACCATGATTGCATTCAAACTGGCAATCGTCGGAATTTCATATTTTTTAGTCAGCAAAGCACAAAATTTCATCATAATAGCCGGGCCGATCGTAACACAAAGATCTACTTTTTCACGCCCGATCACCTCTTCCATACCAACAGTCACCACTCCTTTCTTTCCGTAACTGCCGTCATCCGTCATAACAATCACTTCATCCGAAGCCTGACGAACCTCCTCTTCCAAAATGATCAACTCCTTCGTACGGGCAGCCAAAATGCTGACAACCCGATTTCCGGCGGCCTTAAAAGCCCGGATAATCGGCAACAGGGGAGCCACCCCTACTCCTCCACCACAAGCCAATACTGTTCCCACTTTTTCAATGTGAGTAGCCTTCCCCAACGGACCAACCAAATCCGTAATATAATCCCCTTCATTGAGATTACACAATTTGGTTGAAGAAACTCCCATTTTTTGAATGACAAGAGTGATAGTGCCTTTCACCGGATCTGCATCCGAAATCGTTAGCGGCATCCGTTCTCCTTTTTCACCAACCCGGACAATCACGAAATTTCCGGGTTTACGCGATTTAGCAATCAAAGGAGCTTCTACTACCATCTGCACTACCTTTTCAGAAAAATACGTTTTTTTCAGAATTTTATTCATATTTTATAATTTTGTAAGTACGCCGTTTTGACGATACAAAATTAATGGCTATTTTCTCACAAACAACCCTTTAACAGAAAATTAAACAAAAAGATTTATATTTGTAAGTTCATTAAAGAAAACAGCCGCAAAAAACAAAATGGTTATGAAATCAGATAAGAAAAATCGCATTCATGTCGTCTATTCTACCAATCCCGACTATCAATACGAATATGCCAGCGAACCGGAAGCCGAAACACTGCCTCCGGAAAAACAGAATCTGAAAGTTCTGCTCGATTCCAAACAGCGGAAAGGAAAAACTGTTACCCTGATACAAGGTTTCATCGGCAGTGAAGAGGATCTGAAAGAATTGGCCAAACTATTGAAAAACAAATGTGGCGTCGGCGGTTCGGTCAAAGACGGCGAAATCCTTATCCAGGGAGAACTGAAAGAAAAGATCCTGACGATTCTCCGAGAAAACAACTACCGGGCAAAATAGATTCCCAACAAATAAGGACTGCCAGCAAAGACAGTCCTTATTTTTCATTTTCAAGACACAAGCTCCGTCCTGACTTCATCACTTTTTTGCGCCATCATATAGCGCACAATGATAATCAGCGAGTTACGTAAAATTATTGGGTG
>CALUKE010000019.1 GCA_944321165.1 uncultured Odoribacter sp. | reverse complement strand
CCCAATAATTTTACGTAACTCGCTGATTATCATTGTGCGCTATATGATGGCGCAAAAAAGTGATGAAGTCAGGAAAACAATTTACGCATAATTCACCATGATTAAATTTCTGCTAAAAATACAAATATTAGTATTAAAAACCTTTTTTAACCAAATAAAAAGAGGCCTTCCACCAAGGAAAGCCCCCTTTCTAAGATATCAAAAATATCCACTAATTCAATATCTTCTCTACGCAGGCATCAACCTCTTCACCTCTCAGACCAGAACCAACAATCACATTGTTCTCATCCAGTACCAAAATAAAAGGTACAGACTGAACTCCATATGCTTTTACCACCGTACATTCCCACCCCAACAGATCGGAAACATGCAACCATTCCAAACCATCTTTTTCAATGGCATTTAGCCAAGCTTCTTTCTTACTGTCTAAGGAAACTCCTATTATCTCCAATCCTCGATCGTGATATTTCTTGTATACTTCCCGCATATGAGGATTCTCCGCCCGACACGGGCCACACCAAGATGCCCAAAAATCAATGATCTTTACTTTAGCTCTCACTGAATACAACGAAATATCCTCCCCTTTAGATGAAGGTAAGGTAAAATTTGGCGCAGTCATTCCGACTTCCGAAGTCATTGAATGCTTTACAAGCTCTTGCAATAAAAGACCGGGAACAGTATTTCTGGCAGAATCCCCCAACAAATCATATTTCTGTTTCAATCTCTTCTCCCGCAATAGTTTTAACGCGCGTTCCTTCAAAATACTGGCTGCTGCAAGATTATTATTCCGGGAAATAAAATCATTCTCTACACTTTCATATACAGAATCCAGCTCTGCCACCAAAGCCCGGACATGCATACGTCCAAAAAGATTATTCTCGTCTACCGCCAGTTTATACTCTTTCTTCAAAGAATCCATCGCCAAAGCCAATTTGTTTTCTTCTACACGAAACGCGTTTCTCAACTCCTGCAATTTCCCCCCTTTCAACTCATAATTCCGCATATTGTCAACATCCAGCTTTAAATCAAATACCGTATTTTCCAGCAAAACAGGCAGTTTTTCAGCAACTCCTTCAATCTGTAAAAAAGCATTGACCGGCTGTAACACACTCCCTTTCAAAGAAAATTTTCCATCCACAATCTTTGTCTGTCCTAAAGTATCCAGTGTCTCGGTTTCCGTTTCAGTCAACAGTAAGACTTCTCCGTTCGCCCCTGTCACTGTCCCATTCAATACATACGTCGGCTGACTTTGACATCCCCACAACAAACAAATGCTCAACAACCAATAACTCATTCTCATATTAAGATTCTTTATAAACCACATCAATAATATTTCCAAGTCCAGTGTGTTCCTTCACCAGTATCGGTTCTCTATTCCACTGATTTTCAAAATCATAATTACGCAATATTCCACACTCATCGATATCTTCTCCTTCCACCACAGTTCCTACTAACAATTGATAGCTGCGACTTTCCTGCCACGGAGCATCGTATTTTTTAGCCAAAGCATTCATTTTCACGACAGCTATGTTTTCATTGTCAAAACTCTTTACCAATTTTGGTTCCACCGCCGGATTCAAAATATCTACTTTATAAATTTCATGCTCTGTATAATAAAACAACCATTTCAAAGAGGCATGGAAAGCAAACCCTTTAATATCATTTGACTGAGGAACATCCAGTTTCCCATAAGCAAATTGAGTATTTTCACCCATTCTTCCCAGATTGATACCATAGTAAAAATAATCGCCAGCCTCATCCTGCAAAATGGCATAAGTGTCACCATCCACTCTCGTCATTTGCATAAACACCATTTTTTTCCCGGGTTGCTCTGCTTCAAATAATGGAGAAGTTTTAAAATTCATCACAGATAACCCTCCTCCTCCAGTTGCTTTCAATTCAACGAAACGCTGATTGGTCTGATCATACAGCATGATAGAGTGACATCCTACCCAAAGACGAGTATCTATTGCTGTTCCGACAAAAGGGGCTGCTTCAAATGGCTGTCCATTGATTTTATTGACGGGGAATTCAAATAAAGCCCCAACCTCATTCACTTTATTTGTATATACATCTCCTTTATCATCCACTACGACCCAATACAAATCACAATAAGTCCCTTCATTGAGATCAGGTAATTCATCCCATGAATACAAACTGACGCCCGAAGCCAATATTCTTACCTTTTCTGGAGTCGAACCGAAACTCCACTTCAAATTATTATCATCACCCACATGCAAATCCTTTTCGTCCATTTTCCAGGATCCGTTTTCAGTCGTCAGGATGGAAGGAGGTGCTGCCATATAGTAATTAAACATCACTTTATTAGGCCGACCAACTTTATAGGTAGATTCACTCCAAATATCCCGGGCAATTTTATCATCATTTTCTGCCGCATTCACAATCATATCCAAACGGGCCTCTCCATTCTGATCACACAACACCATCCAACCTTCACTCGTCAGAGTCGAGATCTTCATGAAAAATTTCTGTGTAAAACGAATGCCAGTCTCCTGATCCGTCACCGTATAAAAACAACGATACTCTCCAGCATCACCCACAACGGGCCAATTCAAATCCCGCGTTTCTGCCACCACATAATTTACAGTGTCTCCGACCACATTTTTATCTGCTCCCTGAGGTATAAATTTCCACTCATAGGTATAATCTTTTTCTCCGTCCAAAGAACTTTCCAACTCCGGCACAATTCTTAAGGTATCCAAATGAGCAATTACTTCATAAAATCCTTCTCCTTTAATACCATTTATTGTCACTTCATTCAGATCCTTATAATCATAATTTCCCAAATCGTCATAGCATCCGGCAAAAACAGTCGTCATGCACAGCAATAATAGATTATATATATATCTCATAATATTCAAATATTAAAATTTATGATTATCTCTGAGAATCCGGGCCCATTTCCATCGGTTCTCCATTCTCATCCAAAATAGGAGGCTCCTGTTCCTGCAAATATTGATGCATGTACTTCCCAACATAAGATAAATATCCAGCAGTAACACGCCCCTTCATTTCCATCCATTCCTCCCGGTCAATCGCCATCACATCACAAATCAGACTGGCTTTCTTTTGAGAAAATTCACCGAAACGAGATTCACCATAACGTGTCCACCAAGTCGGACGGGGAAAATCTTCATCCATAATAATCACACGCTGATAATCCAACTCACGATAATTTACACTATCCACTGCCGTTAAACGTCCATACAAAAATTGCAATTCATCATTTTCAATCAATTTAACCACGAACCTTCTCGGTTTTTCGGCTAAATTCTCACGACGCAACAAGGGGACATTGATCACAGTCCGAGCCTCTCCGGCTTTCATCACATATTCTGTCGGGAAAGATTCATAATCCACTCCTTCCTCCGCTTTCAAAGTATCCTGACTATCAGCGATCACTTCTATCGAAAATTTCCTATCATATGGTTTCACGGCTCCATAGAGTTCCACATTCAAAGGCAATATCTGCTTTCTGACATCTCCCGGTTTCATTCCCCAGGAAACAGAAATCGTATCATGCAACATTTCATTGTTGTCAAAATAAATTCCGCTACCGCCATCGTAAACCAGTAAATCTTTCTCACATCCCCCACCAAGCAATCCGACTAAACAAATGATACTTGCTAAAAATATAGGTTTCATCTTATTCTATTTTACATTAATTATACTTGATCTCAGCATCCGGTATCGGAAGTTCATATTTAGATAGACTGATGCTTACTCTTCCATAAGGATCACGAGGCGATTGCACTTGTTCCATCATTTTGCGTTTATAATAAAAGAACAACTGACCTTCCCCAACAAATTCCTTATACCATTCTTCTGTAATATCACTTTCTCCAGGATACCAGGAAATTTCCTCCAATCCTCTTTTTACATACACTTTATTCAACAACTCCCTACTACGCCCGGGATCCTCTTCCAATAAAATTTCTGCAGCCGTCAGATAAGCCTCAGATGCTCTCACCATGGGCATCATCTCTGCATGCAATGAGTCTGCCACATAAAATTTATTAAATAAGCTATAAGACACATTGTTTACCAAACCTTCTCCCTTCAAAAAAGACATATACCGATAATCTCGTCCATCAAAAAGATACTCTGTCACATCTTTCCGGATACCCAGTAAGGAAGAACCTTTCAACACAGATGCATCAAAATACCTCGCATAAGCACTTCCTACATTCCTATTCTCCAAAGCAAACACTAACTCTGTAGAAAAAACACGGTCGGGAGCTCCTCCCATCAAAGCATCATTACGTTCTATCCAAGGAAATTTCTCCTCTTGAACCTCTATGATTTTTTCCGCATAATACAATGCACTGTCCGGTCGACCGACATACATGTAAGCACGGGATAACAATCCCTGCACCGCATAATAGTTTAAACGAAGATTACGATCCTGCAAAAAATCATCTCCTGCATCTCCCTTCACGCCATTCTCAATAATCGGATCATCCTGCAGCAATCTCTCAGCATGGCGCAGATCGTCAATCACGTCACGCATAAAAAGATTTGCCGGAATCTGAGGTTCGGATGTCAAAGAAAACTTTTTATAATACGGCAAAGAGATCAGCGTAGAATCTTGCGCATAAAGCGGACCAAAAAGACGTTGCAAGTCAAAATGCAACATACCGCGCAAAGCCAATGCCTCTCCTTTGATAATATTATAATATTTATCCGCCAACACCTCCCGATGTGTTTCACAATTCTCTATAATCAAATTCGTATTGGCAATCACATTATATGCTTTACCCCATATTTGCTCCAAACGCATTTCTACAGATGCCCCTGCATAATCATATTGTGAAAAAGCATAAGCTTCCTTATTTTCGGAATTAATATCATAACGTTGGGACAATATCTCCACAGTCCCATAAGTCAGCGCCTCCCCATACAAGGCATCAGAATTCAATTCGATATACACTCCATTCAGCGTCTGTTTGAAATTAGCCAAATTCGAAAAGGCAGCTTCCTCTGACAACCGATCACTCGGCTTTACGTCCAACCAGTCAGAGCAACCGAAACAAAGCCATGCCAACAATATATAAATATTTATCCTCTTCATATCTTTGAATTAAAAGTTTACAGATAAAGCGAATGAAACACTACGTGCAAAAGGATAATCGATACCTCGTTCATCCTTAATGGTAGCCCAACGGGCAATATCATTCATATAAGCACTCAGTGTCAAGCCGGATATACGGGCTTTTTGCATCCAGGCACCATCAAATTCATAACCGAGGCGAATGGATTCCAATACCAAGAAATTGTTTTTCTGCACAAAACGGGAAGATATCGGAGTCTTTTCCGTCAAGGAAATACCTTTAAATTGAGCCTTATCTCCCGGTTTTTGCCAACGGTCATACAAAGCACGCTTATCCTGGTTATTAGTCAACTCTTCTTCCGAAATATTCTCTACTTTATTATACAAAGTACTGTTAAAAGCATCTCCTCCCAGACTATATCTCACATACACGTTGCAGGAAAAACCTTTCCAATAGAATGTATTACCGAAAACTCCCTCTATTTTCGGTTCTGAATTTCCAACCACGACTTCGTCATTGTAGCTATAAGTAAAAGTAGGACGTCCATCAACACCTAAAAATATTTCCCGTCCTGTTGCCGGATCAATTCCCAACGAACGTACCGTCCACAAATCAGAAGGGCTACCGCCATCATAAAAACGGGTCAGATTCTTGGTCAGGTTGTCTGAATTCAAAGCATCCAAACGATTGCCGATTTTATCATATTCAGACTTATTATGACTGAATGTCAAACTGGTTGTCCAATTGATACGTTCTTCCGGACGATAAAAAATTGCATATTTCACCGTTGCATTGACACCCTTACTAATCTGCATACCCACATTGGTCAATCGAGAAGACACCCCAACAGACAAGGGTACTCCGATAGAAGCAATCAGAGGATCGGTCGTTTTGTGATAATAGTCGAAATTAATATGAAAACGGTTATTCAACATACTCACATCGAAACCGATATTTTTATCGGTTGTCTTTTGCCATGCCAAATCCGGATCGCCAAAAGCATCAATCAACAAACCAGTACCGAACGTATTCTGCAACCAGTTATTGAATTTATAGGTCGTAATGGTATTGTACGATCCAAAGTTCTGATTTCCCGGATTACCGATAGATGCCCGCAATTTAAGCATCGTAAAAAGATCCGTATGATCTTTTATAAATTTTTCATTATGCAAATTCCAGGCAACACCGACAGCCCATGTCGTGGTAAACTGACGATTGGAACCAAAAACAGAAGAACCGTCAGCCCTAAAATTCAAATCCAACAAATAACGGTTGTTATAGGAATATCCTCCATTGAAATAGAAATTTGCAGCCCGTTTCTTTGAATCCGTGTAAGTAGGTTTGCCTCCTTCCGGATAACCGTTAGAAAACGAAGGCTTTGTAAAATCTCCCTGAGGGAATCCTTCTGCAGAGAAACCCGTCATATCACTGGAAGTTTCATTACAGGAGGCTCCCAACACCGCATTAATCTGATGTTTCTCCGCCAACAGCTGACCATAAGTAACAGTAAAATCACCCTCATATGTCAGACTCTTAGACAAAGATTCATCGTAAGAGCCCTTTCGCTCATCTTCCCACTGATCAAATGACGTGTCTTCTGGAGAAACAAAAGACTTGTCTGTCGTAGAAGATTTAGTTACCCCAAAACGAGCTCTTACATACAAGAAGTCCCAAGGCCGGAATTCCATCTGGAAATTCTCCCTGACACTGAATACATCTCCGTTTTTATAACTGTTTAAAGCATCATTCCACAATGGATTGGACACCCATATCTGATTTTCAGATGTCGTACTTTCTGTCTCCGAAGGATATTCCAACCATTTATCAACACCACCGCCTGCGGTATGTTTGGGATAATAGGGATTTGCCTGGGCATATTCACTAAAAGCAACAATCGGATCTGTTGTTTTGGTATAATCAACACTCAATTTATTAGAGAAACTCAACTTATTTTTACGATACAGCAAATCCAGATTACCGCTTAAGATCTCTCTCCTTGATTCCTTCATTACACCGGCAATGTTCGTATAATTGACACCCAGACCATACCGCATCTGCTTGTCTCCTCCTTCTACGTAAACATTATGACGTTGAGTCAAACCGATTCGTAAAGGTTCTGACATCCAATAGGTATCCACCCCTTTCTTCACATTTGCCAACAATTTGTAGTAACGGGCCCAATTCTCTTCCTCTACTGCTGGCAGATTGGATTCGAAACGTCCGGCCAGGCGTTCAAATTCCAATTTTTCTGCAGCATTCATCAAATTATAGTCAGTCAAATCTGCAAAAGAAACATCAAAGCTACCATTATAAGACAGGCGCAATTGTCCTGCAGCAGGAGCCTTCGTTTCAACAACCACAACTCCATTGGCGGCCTTCGAACCATAGATCGCAGTAGAAGCAGCATCCTTCAAAATAGTCACTGAAGCAATCCTGTCCATACTCAAGTCCATAATGGTTGACAGCGATGTTTCAAAACCATCCAAAATAAACAAAGGCTGATTGGGATCTTCGCCAAATTCCTCTTTCAAACCTACGATACTCGTTTTGCCACGAATCTCGATATCAGGAGTTCGGTTCGGATCTGAACCGAACTGATTATTTTCCATAATATTAAATGCCGGATCCAAAGTTTTCAGACTCTGAAGTAAATTTTGAGTTCCCACCATTTTCAATTCTTCAGCCTTATAAGTCTGGGAAGACCCCGTAAAACTTTCTTTCTTACGGGAATAGATACCGGTCACTACCACCTCGTCCATTTCTGCCACCTCTTCCTCTAATTTCACATCGATCACATTCCTTACCCCCACCACAACACGGGCCGTTTTCATTCCAATGAAAGAATACAGCAAGGTCAAATCCTCACCGACCGGACATTCAATCACATAATGCCCATCCGGATCCGTAGTTGTTCCCAGGGTCGAACCTTCAATCATAATGGTCACTCCCGGTAAGGGATTCCCTTTATAATCCGTCACCGTTCCGGAAATTTTTTTAGATTGCGGTTGATTCGATTGGACTTTTGTTGCTTTTACAACGATAATTTTGTCTTCAAAATAATAGGTAAGATCTTTATTCGAAAATACTTCGTTCAGCACTTCCGACACTGGAGCCGCATTTACTTGAACATTTACTTCTCCAAACTCTTTGCACAACTCTTCATTATACACAAAATAGAGTCCTGTTTGTTTTTGAATTTCCAAAAACAGACTGCGCAAAGAAGCATTAGACAAATTCAAGCTTACTTTTTCCTGTTGGGCTGCCACTCGGGCAGAAACACTCAACGAGAAAAAAAACAAAAAGACGATACATAACTTCACTGTACACCAAATTTTACTTCTTTCATGCTCAAAGACTTTGAGCAAAAACCAGATTTTTTTCATAAATTTGTTCATTATTAAATTCATTAATGAATACCGTATTGGTGGTACAATACAGTATCCGGTTTTCGTACGGAAGATGGTGGTACATCTTCCGTATATTTTCAATAACTGATTGTCAATGTTTTGCCTTGTTGATTAAACTTAACGCCTACACTTTGAGACAATGCTCGCAAAATATAATCGATATCATCATAACGTTTCACATAACCGGTAAAATGCAATTTTTGCAATTCCGGATTCTGATAAAACACATCGATATCATACCAAAGCGACAAAGTTTCCATAATCTGCCCTAAAGACTCATTGTTAAAAATAAACAGCCCCTTCGTCCATGCGACGTAAGCCGTAAGATCCGTCTCCTGAATACTCATTATTCTGGAACTCCTGTCGAAATCAGCCAATTGCGAAGGAGAAAGTATATACTCTTCCGAATCTCCCGCCACCGTAATACCTACCTTCCCCTCAATCAGAGCCGTCTGAATCTTGTTGACCACATGAGTATTGACATTAAAAACAGTACCGTACACTTGTATGGTCAGATCTCCCACCCGAACCAAAAAAGGGACACTGTCCTGTTTGACTTCAAAACAAGCCTCTCCGGAAAGCCAGACTTCCCTTTTTTCCTTATTAAAAGCAATCGGATATCTTAAAGAAGATACCGAATTCAAACGAACGACAGTACTATCTGCCAATATAATCTCATACTCTCCGCCACGAGGAATTCTCAATTCATTGAATTGCTGGTTATCAGCCCGAACTCCTCGATAAGACAACTGTTTACCTTGGTTGACAAGTCGCACCCCACTTTCCATACACAAATACAATGAATCTTTCGCTTCCAGCTGCACCTGTTTGCCATCCGCCAATACCAGCATCGCTTTGAAAGCCCCCGGCCCGATCCTCGACTCAGTAAGCAAAGTTTCCGGCTGATCGCGATAAAGCAAGGAGAAAACTACAGCCATGACCAGCAAAGCAGCGACACCGGCGTATTTCAACCATCCCCATCGCCTTATTTTCACAACAGGAGTAGCTGTCCGTTCGTCAAAAACACGAATGGCTACTAACGGATCTATTCGGGAACGCTGTTCCCAACGCTTCTGGAAAGAACGATCCTTACACAATTGCTCAAAAAAATATCGGTTTGCCTCCTTTTCATCCAACCAACTTTCCAGATCGGCTCGATGCTCTTCCGATATGTCTCCGCTCAAATATTCTTCTATCCAACGTATGATATGCTGATCCCTTTCATCCATTTTGTCATCTTTTATATAAAGACAACATTCTCCAGAAAAAGGGGTACGTAAAAAAAGAAAAATATCAATTTTTAAGAAATAAAACTCAAATACAGGAAATAAAAAACCAAAGGCCCCATCTGTTGACGAAGATAACGAACGGCTTTCTTTTTTTGAGTTTTAACAGTCAACAAAGTAATATTCAGCAAAGCAGCGATTTCCTCGTTTTTCTTTCCATCCAAATGCAATAAAAACACTTCCCGACAACGGGGAGGCAATGCATCGATCGATTTAAAAAGCCGACGATATACCTCTTCTTCCATGAATTCATAACGCTCCGTTATGGCTTCCTCCGGATACATCTGTTGATAAGCGACGTATTTTTCTTCAACTTTTTTATGTTTTATCGCATTCAAACTGGCATTTTTGACAGAATTATACAAAAAGACCTGAAAACTCAGATAGGAGTGAAATTCCTCCTTTTTCTCCCAAATCGATACAAATACATCCTGAACAATGTCTTCCGCCTCTTCCTGCACATTCACATACTTCATTGCATACATCACCAGCGACTGATAAAACAGTCGAAACAACTCATGATATCCTTCGCGTCTTTTCTGGTTTATCTGTTCAAGCAATATTTGTTCTTTTGTCTTCATCTCAACAATACCATCAGAAAACAAAAATAGTGATTTTTTAAACGCGACAAAAGAATACCCCAAAAGTCAGATAAAACTTTTGGGGCATCTCTTTGACTATTTGTCAATTTTACAACAATTCTTACTCAAATAAAGAATTTATGTATACTTCAAATTTAGAGGCCATTTCCTTGTCTGGACAATTCGTCAGCAACTTCTGACACAATTTTTTCCAACGATTCAGTTGCAAGGGAGTAGCTGTTTTTTTAGCATTTGCCACCAACATCAAAGGAAATTCCTGAAGCGATATGTTATTCGCTTCTCTTTCACAAACAATCAACAGTTGATTGGGATTTTTAGACAAATAAGCCTTTACTATATTAAGCTGGGCCAGTAATGATTTTTCATTACCCAGTTTCAACGCACTGATCTCTTTTTTCATCTGATCCAGATCTGCTGCCGTCGTCTTCTCGTCCCGTCCGTACAAAATCATGTTCAATTTTCTCTGATAACCGCTAACCAAACGGCTTTCTACCGCTTCCTTCGTATTATTCTGGACGAATTTCTCCCGATTGGCCAACAAATACTGATAAGGCTCAGAACCCATCGGACTCAGATCTTCATTCCGGAACAGGAACCAATATTCTTTGGATACTTTCTCTTCATCGCTCAGCTGTTGATACAATTCAGCTGCCACTTTTCCCATATCAGAAGAATAGACACTTTCCAATCCTTTGATATATTTTACCAGAAAATCCTTGTCGCGCACTCCTTCTGCATACTTTGCATCCAACAAACCGAAAGCTTTATCGTCATCAGCAGCTTCTTCCACTCTTTCCATGAAATAGTCAGCTTCTCCTCCTCCTACAAATTTATGCCGCATGCTACCGTCTGCATTCAGTATGACAAAGGTCGGATAAGCCCGGATACCGAATTTCTCTGCCAACTCAGGGCCTTCGCCTTTTTCCATATCATATTTGACGCAAATGAATTTTGGATTCATAAAATCCCCTACTTCTTCTTGCGGGAAGATCGTATTGGTCATATATTTACACGGACCGCACCAGGAGGTGTAACAATCGATGAATATCTGTTTCCGCAATTTTGCAGCCTTGGCCAAAGCCTGTTCAAAAGTCAGATCCTCAAAATACACCCCGACATGAGCCTTCATTTTCCAAGTATCCAGATAATATTCCAGAAAAGCTTTCATTTCACCCATGTTCGGATTTGCCAACATTTTTTCTCCCAAAGCAGCCATCCGACTGTAATCAGCCTTAGAGACTTTTTCCTCCATGGCGCTGAACGCCATAACTTTGTTAAAGAAATCATCGGCAGACAAAGTTTCTACAGACTTTTCCAGATCAGAGAGCAATTTTTCAACATCTCCCTTTTCTACCAATTCGGCAAGAGCACAAGTCTCCAACAAGTTGTCCTTTTTTGATATATTCAATTTCTCGATCTGTTGTCTCAAATCTGCCAAAGCCACAGCAGACTGTTGCTGTTTTTTATTGCCGGAAACATACGGAGTCAAAGCTCTGCTATAAGCATTAAACAGGTATTCATCCAAACGTTCCTTTCCTATATTTTTCTCGAAAGTCGACAGATTGTCCAGAATCAGGTCAAAATCAGCCGATCCCACAACACAATCCCGATCTTCAAATATCGGCCAGAAATCTTTCTTCAATTTATCTTTCTCAGTCAACTGAGCCATTAATTCTTTCTTTACCTCTTCTGCCTTTTTCTGGTCATAGGCATCATCCAATACCTCTTTATATACCAACAGCTGTTTTTTATTCATCTTCCCTTTTTCATACTGCTGATCCAGATAAAGCAAAGACGTTTTTTCATTCAATCCTTTCTCCACTCTCTCAATAAACGGTTCCAATTCTCCACCTCCCACAATCTTGTGCTGAATTGTTCCATCCGGACGAATAATAAAGAAAGAAGGATAAGCACGAACATTCCATTTCTTTTTCAATTCCACTCCTTCTCCCTGTTCCATATCAAATTTCACACAAACAAAACGTGGATTAAAAAAATCACCCGCTTCCTTCATCGGGAAAATCTTCGTTGTCATCATTTTACAAGGCCCGCACCAGGTCGTGTAACAATCCACAAATACCAGTTTCTTTTCAGCTTTTGCCTTTGCCAAAGCCTCATCCAATGTTAGATGCTGAAAATCTACTCCCTGAGCAAATACCATCAGGCCCAGCATCAAACAAGCAGTCAACAGAATTAATTTCTTCATAATTACGATAAATAGTTTTGTAAATGATGATGCAATTTATAAAACAGAATTTTAAAATAACCGAGATTTTGAATTCTTAACCTATATTTGTGAAAACCGAAGTATTTCTCTAACATTTTATTAAGAATTAAAGCACTTGAAATAAATCATTTCTATCCAAAACATTTTTGAATTCGCCCCATTTGATGTAATTTTGTCAGAAGTACGATTATTTTTGCAGTTTCAAAGAAAAACGAAAAAGCACAATAGGTATGGAAGACATACAAGCAATCAAACAGCGATTTGAAATTATCGGAAACAATCCGGGCCTAAACCGAGCCATCGATGTAGCGACTCAGGTCGCTCCAACCGATCTTTCCGTATTAATTACAGGAGAAAGCGGGGTGGGAAAAGAGATCTTTCCCCGCATCATACACGCTTACAGTGCTCGTAAACATGCCTCCTACATTGCGGTCAACTGCGGAGCTATCCCGGAAGGTACCATCGATTCGGAACTTTTCGGACACGAAAAAGGAGCTTTTACCGGAGCCATTTCCGACCGGAAAGGTTACTTCGAAGTCACAGACGGAGGTACCATTTTCTTGGATGAAGTAGGTGAACTGCCATTATCCACCCAAGCCCGTCTATTACGGGTATTGGAAACCGGTGAATTTATCCGGGTCGGATCTTCAAAAGTCCAGAAAACCAATGCCCGGGTTATTGCAGCCACCAACCTGGATATCCCACAAGCAGTAAAAAACGGGAAATTTCGGGAAGATTTGTATTATCGTCTAAATACGATTCCCATCATCATCCCACCCCTGCGAGAACGTAAAGAAGATATCCCGATGCTATTCCGGAAATTTGCTGCCGACTTTGCAGAAAAATACCGAATGCCGGCCATTCGCCTGACAGAAGATGCTGTAACCATTTTACAGGCATTCCGATGGCCTGGCAATATCCGACAATTAAAAAATATCACAGAGCAAATATCCATCATCGAACAAGAACGACTGGTAGACGGCCCTACCCTGCGAAAATATCTTCCGGAAAACGATCCGATGCTTCCAACTCTGAGTACGAATCATGAGCACGGAGATGCCAGTTTTGCATCAGAAAGAGAAATTCTGTACAAAATCCTTTTTGACATGAAAAAAGATATGAACGATCTGAAACGACTCGTTTACGACCTCATGCAAAACGAACCACATACAGAACCGGTTCCGGAACAGACCACCTCTTTGGTTCTCCGCCACCTTTACGACAACGATACCAAACCATTCACTCCCACGTCCAACACGACAATTAGCTCCCGCCAAGAAGATTCTCTTCAGGCAACGGAAGCCATAATAGAAGAATCTTTTTCCATTGAAGAAAAAGAAAAAGAGTTAATTATCAAGGCTCTTGAAAAAAATCATGGCAAAAGGAAGCTAGCAGCCAAAGACCTCGGAATCTCAGAACGAACACTTTATCGAAAACTAAAAGAATATCATCTGGAAAATTAAATCACTATTATTGCAAATTTCATCAAAATCAAACTGTTCATGGGAAAAATCAAATGTATACTGATCATTTTACTGATTGCCGTTGGCATCAATGCATGCAAAATATACTCCATAAAATATTCGCTCACGGGTGCCTCCATCAGTCCGGACGTAAAAACCTTCTCTGTCGATTATTTTCCGAACAAGGCTCCTTTAGTGGTTCCCTACCTGAGCTCTTTGTTTACAGAGGAACTGACCAACTATCTGCGAAGCAAAACAGGTTTGAGTCAAATGACCGACAACAACGGGGACATTCGTTTTGAAGGGCAGATTACCGGATATTCTCAACGGCCGATCGATATCACCTCCGATGAAGTTGCCGCCTCCAACCGTCTGACTATTGAAATACGAGTGAAATATACGAATACCAAAGACGACAAGTACGATTTTACCTCTACCTTCTCCAGCTACGCGGATTATTCGACTGATTCTGACTTCAACTCGATAGAGGAAAGTTTGATCAACGAAATTCTCGACAAAATTATAGAAGACATATATAATAAGGCCTTGGTAAACTGGTAAATGAAAAACAAGCAGATCATAGAATTCATACGGTATCCTGAAAAAATCGACCCTAACGTTCTACAAGATCTACATGATCTTGTAGAACGTTATCCCTATTTTCAAAGCATACGGATTCTTTATTTAAAAGCACTGTATCTTTCTGGAAACAGCGATTTCAGCAAAGAATTGAAAAGGTCGACCGTCCACATCACCGATCACAAACAATTCTTCAAATACCTGAATGCGCAAATCGATTTTCCTCCTCTACCCACCGAAGAAACGACAGCACAACAAACTCCGGCTACAGTTTCTCCAGTCTTTTCCATCGATGTTGATTTAAATGAGGAAGAAACAAAGCTCCCCGAAGAGACGGAACTGACTGCCTTAGAAACAAAGGCATCCGCTGAAACAAAAAATGAAAGCGAGACGATTCAGACCCCCTACCGGAAAAAAGACGAACTTATCGACCGATTTATCCTATCAGAACCGGTCATGCCTAAAATCACCGCCAGTTCCTCTGAAATCAGAGATTTATCCCAGGACAATCCCTATCCACAAGAAGAATTGTTCAGCGAAACTTTGGCTAAAATATACCTAAAACAACACTTATATGAAAAAGCAATCGCAACTTATATAAAATTAAGTTTGAAATATCCAGAAAAAAGTATTTACTTTGCAGACCGAATTGAAAAGATAAAAGAAAACATTAATAAAAAAGAATAGTCATGTACATAGCAATTTCTGTTTTGATATTCATTATCTGTATTTTATTGATATTGATTGTATTAGTACAAAACTCAAAAGGAGGAGGACTGGCTTCGTCATTTGCCTCTTCAAATCAAATCATGGGTGTTAGAAAAACAACTGACTTTCTGGAAAAAGCAACGTGGACATTGGCTGGAAGTATGATGGTTTTATGTGTATTGGCCACTTTCTTCATCCCAAGAGGTGAAAATGCCAGTCAGTCAGCCATTCAGCAACAGCTTGAGGCGCAACCGATACAACAACAAACCATCCCGTCATTCCCCACCACCAATACGGCTACGGAGAATAACACAGAAACGGAGAATACGACTGAAAATTCAGCAGAATAATCATTTCAACTTCATACAGAATGTCAGTATGTCAGTCATACTGACATTTTTTTTGCATATCTGACAAGCTATTCCCCTGTTCATTTCCTTCCACAAGTCCATTTCGACTTATTTTTCAGGTGTTTATCATTTCTTCCCGACTATTTCGCAAACAATTCCATTTTTTGGCACAAAATATGATAACAACTCAGTGTTGTAACATTCAACCTCCGAATCACGTTGACACGTTACACATGAATTTGAAAATAAAATCATATTATAAACTTTAAAAATTTTTAAACCATGACACTGAAAACCGTACTTAACAAAATCATTGTTGAGCCTGTTGAAGCAGAGACTGTGACTAAAGGAGGAATTATCATTCCGGATACTGCACAAGAGAAACCGCAAAAGGGTACAGTTATCGCAACCGGGAAAGGGAAAGCAGATGAACCGATGGAAGTCAAAGTCGGAGACACCGTATTATTCGGGAAATATTCCGGAACAGAAGTGCACATCGACGACAAGAAATATCTAGTAATGAATCAAAGCGACATCCTCGCAATTCTATAATTTCAATGGTGAGAAGAATCGTTCTGTATTCAAGTCACCGATTCGAATAAAACAAAATAAAAATATCTACTATGGCAAAAGAAATAAAATTCAATATCGAAGCTCGCGACCTGATGAAAAAGGGAGTCGATGAGTTGGCAAATGCAGTAAAAGTAACGCTGGGACCGAAAGGCCGGAATGTTGTTATCGAGAAAAAATTTGGAGCTCCTCACATCACAAAAGATGGTGTTAGCGTAGCCAAAGAGATCGAACTGGCCGATTCTTATGCAAACATCGGAGCACAAATGGTAAAAGAAGTTGCCTCCAAAACAGGCGATGACGCCGGTGATGGTACGACAACGGCTACGATCTTGGCACAGAGCATTATCAATGTCGGTTTGAAAAATGTAACTGCCGGAGCCAATCCGATGGAACTGAAAAGAGGTATCGACAAAGCAGTCGCAGCCGTGGTAAAACATCTTGAAAGCCAAAAAGAAGAGATAGGCAACAACTTCGAAAAGATCCGTCAGGTAGGTCGTATCTCTGCCAATGGCGATGAAACCATCGGTAACCTGATTGCAGAAGCCATGGAAAAAGTAGGCATCGAAGGTGTAATCACCGTAGAAGAAGCCAAAGGCACAGAAACAGAGGTGAAAACAGTAGGCGGTATGCAATTCGACCGCGGTTACATTTCTCCGTATTTCGTAACTGACAGCGAAAAAATGGTTTGCGAATTCGAAAATCCATATATCCTGCTTTATGACAAGAAAATCTCTTCCATGAAGGAATTGTTGCCAATTCTGGAACCGGTGGCTCAATCGGGTCGAGCCCTTTTGATCATCGCCGAAGATGTGGAGAGCGAGGCATTGGCCACTTTGGTGGTAAACCGGCTGAGAGGTTCGCTGAAAATTGCAGCCGTAAAAGCCCCGGGCTTTGGAGATCGCCGGAAAGAAATGCTGGAGGACATTGCCATCCTGACAGGAGGTGTGGTTGCTTCTGAAGATAAAGGTATGAAATTGGAAAACTTGACCATCGACATGTTGGGTCGGGCTGACAAGATCACGATCGACAAGGAAAACACTACCATCGTCAAAGGAGCTGGCAAAAAAGAATTCATTCAGGAAAGAATTGAACAGATCAAAAAATTGATCGAGAACTCCACTTCCGACTACGATAAAGAAAAACTGAAAGAACGTCTGGCCAAATTGTCAGGAGGTGTAGCCGTACTGTATGTAGGCGCAGCTTCAGAAGTCGAAATGAAAGAAAAGAAAGACCGTATCGACGACGCTCTGCACGCAACCCGTGCTGCCAGTGAAGAAGGTATTGTTCCGGGTGGTGGAGTTGCCTATATCCGTGCACAGGCTGCTTTGGACAATCTGAAAGGCGAAACAGAAGATGAACAAACCGGTATCGAAATCATTCGTCGGGCCATCGAAGAACCGTTACGCCAGATTGCATTCAACGCTGGCGTAGAAGGAGCTGTAGTCGTTCAGAAAGTACGTGAAGGCAAAGACGATTTCGGATACAACGCACGGTTAGATGTTTACGAAGACTTGAAAAAAGCCGGAGTAATCGATCCGAAGAAAGTGGCACGTGTCGCTTTGGAAAATGCAGCTTCCATCGCAGGTATGTTCCTGACCACAGAATGCGTACTGGTGGAAGAGAAAAAAGAAGAACCTGCAGCACCTGCCATGGGTGGAGGAATGCCGGGAATGATGTAATATAGTTTTACAAACATATTCCATAAAAAGCTGGTCATTGAAATGATCAGCTTTTTTTATGTTCCGTTATAAATACTTCCACTTTTTACAAAAAAAAACTTCATGAATTATCTTGTAACATTTTCGTAATATCGATGAGTTTTCTATTTTTACAGTCGCAAATTTCGAACTATAAAAAATGCCAAAATGGACTATGGAATCTTTGAAGTATTAAAACTCATCGGATCATTGGGAGTATTTCTATATGGAATGAAACTGATGAGTGAATCCCTTCAGAAGTTGGCTGGCAATAAAATGCGACAAATATTGACAGCGATGACCTCCAATCGGGTTACCGGCGTGCTGACCGGTTTATTTATTACAGCCCTGATACAGAGCTCTTCTGCGACAACAGTCATGGTTGTGAGTTTTGTCAATGCCGGTCTATTAGATCTCGTCGGTTCCATCGGAGTCATTTTAGGAGCCAATGTCGGCACCACCATCACCAGCTGGTTGGTAGCAGCTCTGGGATTAGGGAAATTCAGTATGGGCGACCTGGCATTACCGATCATCGGATGTTCTCTTCCATTTCTATTTTCACAAAAACGTTCCCGCAAAAATTGGGGAGAAATGTTCGTCGGATTCGGTTTGCTATTTTTAGCCTTGCGCTTTTTGCAGGAATCTATGCCGACAAACTTACACGACCTGCCTGGAGTAGGAGAATTCATTCAAGACATCAGTTTCTTGGGCTTCCGTTCCTGGATGATCTTTTTGCTGATCGGAGCCGGTTTAACGACAATCTTCCAATCTTCTTCAGCCACAGTGGCATTGACTTTGGTGATGTGTTCCAAAGGGTGGATTGGCTATGAAGATGCAGCCGCCATGATCATGGGAGAAAATATCGGAACCACCATTACCGCCAATCTGGCAGCAGCAGTTGCCAATGTACAGGCGAAACGTGCAGCGCTGGCCCACTTTATCATCAATGTATTCGGTGTAATCTGGCTATTCTTCATTTTCACTCCTTTTTTAAATTTCATCGGCGATTTGTCCGTTTCGTTGCATTTATCAACCTATAATCCCAAATACTCCGATCCGAAACTGTTAAACGAAGCATTTTCTCCAGAAGCGAGGGCCGGAGTCACGGCCTCCATCAATGCGGCCATGCCTTTAGTGCTTTCACTTTTCAATACGTTGGCAAAAGGTATTAATGTGACCATCCTAATTTGGTTTACCAAATATTTGGCACAAATTGTCACTCGAATCATTCCCCCCAAGAAAGGCGAAGATACTTTCACTTTAAAACATATTAAAATCGGTTTGCTATCTACCCCTGACGCCTCTCTTTTCCAAGCCAAACAAGAAATCTCGCTTTATGGCCAAAGCACTTTGGAGATGTTCCACAAAACTGTCCAAGCATTTGACATGCCAGCGAGCGAATATGAAAAAGAATTCGATATTCTTCAAAAGATGGAAGATGAAAGCGATCTCGTAGAAGTTGAAATCGCCGACTATTTAACCAAAGTTTCGGAGTCAAGATTAACGTCCGAGAACTCACAACGCATCCGGGCCATGTTCAAGATCGTATCCGAAGTGGAAAGTGTAGCCGACTCCATACTCAATGTAGCCAAGGCCATCAACCGACGTAATGAACAAAAAATCACCTTCCCCGAAGAATTATCTACCAAACTCAAACACATGTTTGCCTTAGTAGATGAATCCATCGGTGTCATGTGCGACAATTTATCCATAGAATATACCTTGGTGAACGCCAAAAAGGCATACGAACTGGAGCAGGCCATCAATGATTACCGTACTATCCTGAAACAGGAACATCTGATTGCCATCGAGGAAAAACGTTACGACTATTCAACAGGTATTTTGTACAATGATATTTTCTCCGAATGTGAAAAAATCGGAGACTACACCATCAATGTCACCCAAGCCATGAAAGAGATTGGGCACGAGGAATAGTACAATCAAAGAAAAAAATGGTACTTTTGTAGCCTAAATAATATTTCAAGTTATGGCACAGGAAGATGTATTCAAAAAATTGGTTGCCCATTGCAAAGAATATGGGTTCGTGTTTCCCTCTTCAGATATTTACGACGGACTGGGAGCAGTATATGATTACGGACAGAACGGCGTAGAACTGAAAAACAATATCAAACGCTATTGGTGGGAATCCATGATCCGGTTACATGAAAATATTGTAGGGATAGATTCTGCCATTTTTATGCACCCGACCATTTGGAAAGCTTCCGGCCATGTGGATGCATTCAATGACCCCCTGATCGACAACAAAGATTCGAAAAAAAGATACCGGGCTGACGTTCTCATTGAAGACCAGATCGCCAAATACGACGAAAAAATAGAAAAAGATGTCGAAAAAGCCCGTAAACGCTTCGGTGAAAAATTCGACGAGGCCTTATTCCGAGAGACCAATCCTCAAATTCAGGAACATCTCCGAAAAAGAGATGCTCTCCACGAACGGATGAGCAATGCACTGAATGCCAACGACCTGAACGAGGTTCGACAAATCATTCTGGACGAAAAGATCGTTTGTCCGATTTCCGGTACCTGCAACTGGACAGAAGTGCGTCAATTCAATCTGATGTTTTCCACAGAAATGGGATCTACGGCCGAAGGGGCCAGCAAAATATACCTGCGTCCCGAAACGGCACAAGGTATTTTCGTCAATTTCCTGAATGTGCAAAAAACCGGCCGAATGAAAATTCCATTCGGTATCGCACAAATCGGCAAAGCATTCCGGAATGAAATCGTAGCCCGACAATTCATTTTCCGGATGCGGGAATTCGAACAAATGGAAATGCAATTCTTTGTCCGTCCCGGCTCCGAATTGGAATGGTTCCGGAAATGGAAAAATACCCGTATGAAATGGCACCAATTATTGGGATTCGGAGAAGAAAACTATCGCTTCCACGATCATGAAAAACTGGCACACTATGCCAATGCCGCTACCGATATCGAATACAGATTTCCATTCGGTTTCAAAGAGGTGGAAGGTATCCATTCCCGCACAGATTTCGACCTGTCACAGCACCAGAAATATTCCGGCAAGAAAATTCAATATTTCGATACCGAGCTCAACGAATCTTATGTTCCTTACGTCATCGAGACCTCTATCGGAGTGGACCGGATGTTCCTGCAAGTCATGTCGGCCGCTTACTGCGAAGAAGATCTGAGCAAAGACGGCAAACAGGACTCCCGGGTAGTCCTGCGCCTACCGGCAGCTCTGGCTCCAGTAAAAATGGCCATCATGCCTCTGGTAAAAAAAGACGGTCTGCCTGAAAAGGCCCAGGAAATCATGGATCTGCTGAAATACGATTTCAACTGCCAATACGATGAAAAAGATTCCATCGGCAAACGCTATCGCCGCCAGGACGCCATCGGTACTCCCTTCTGTATCACCATCGACCACCAGACCCTGGAAGACAATGCCGTCACTATTCGTGACCGTGATACCATGCAACAGGAACGGGTTGCCATCGACAAACTGTTCGGTATTTTGAAAGAAAAATGCGATTTACAAACCCTACTGAGAAAAATTCAAGACTAAATTAAAACAACAATATAAATCAATGGGGACCGTATGAAATAAATGATACGGTCCCCATTGATTTATGAACAGTAAACTTCTTTATCTCCGTTTACAGTCTTTCATTTTATATTGATACTCTCACACTTACCATTGTATTTCACAATTTTCAATTCACCGGATTCCATATTTCTCACCTTAAAGATACGGTTCTTCAACATCCCTTCATAATTACCTTCCCTTTTTTTTATCTTCACCTCTCCCAGCTCATCGTCATACACAAACTCGATAAGAGAATAGCAGCCTTTCTCATAATTGTAATTATCATTCTCATCTTCGTATAATTCAAAGGTAGCATCCGCCCCAGGATATATTCTGATTTCCAATTCCCGGTTATCATCTTCGGTTGCATATTGAACCTCCGGACCAAATGGAACGATTGAACCGGCCCGCACAAAAATAGGCATCGTCGTATATTCAACCTTCTGTTCTATATATTTTCCCCCCTCATAGACCTCATTAGTCCAGAAATCAAACCATTTCGTACCACCATCCGACGGTAGATATATCCTCATAGTCTCACGATACGGTGTATACTTTTGCGAATTGACCCAATAAAAATAAGGTTCGGTAACAGGACAAACCAAAAAAGCATCCCCAAACATATAATTAAACCTGCATAGCAAAGCTTCATCATCATCCGGAAAATCGAAAACAAGTGGTCTCATCATTGTATAAGCATCATTTGTCACCCGCCAGGCATTCGAATATATGTATGGCAACAAACGGTATCTCAATTTAGAGAATTTCAATTGTGTATCGTAACATTTATCGCCCGGTTCCCCAAAATTCCATATTTCCCTGTTATAGTCAGTTCCGTGAGCCCTAAATATCGGACAAAATGCAGCAAACTGATACCATCTGGTATACAGCTCCTTGTATCCCTCATCCTTGGGGCCTTGTTCAAAATTTCCGGCAACAAACCAGCGATACGGATCGTTCTTTACGAAAAAGCCTCCGATATCACTCGTCCAATAGGGCATTCCTGAAGCACAAAAATTGAGTCCTGCCGGTATCTGTGCTCTGAAATATTCCCAGGTCCCTGAAATATCTCCAGTCCAACACACCGTTGCATACCTCTGCTGACCGGCATTGGCTGATCTGGTCAGCATAAAAACCCTTTTATCATCGCTTGTTTGTCTCCATCCCTCATACATCCCCTTGGCATGCATCAAAGAATACGCCAATAAATACCTTGCGCCGGATCCCAGGTGATTGTTCATTTGCCTTTTGTGGCCGACAGATGCTCTGTTTACAATATCAAATGCAGGAAGTTCCAACATGGTCGAAGTCCAGTCACTATCAAAAGGTTCCGTACAATCGATCCAGAATCCATCCATTCCCTTACTGAAAAAGGCATCATTTGTCTGCTTCCAATATATATCCCGTCCCTTCTTGATAAATGGATCCAAAAATCCCCGATTCCCCATAACACACCCTTCATTTTCCCATTCGACCTGGTCAGGACATCCCTCCGTGACATTGGGCCAGATCGATATCATTACCTTCGCATTCATTCCATGAATTTCATCGACCATTCTTTCGATATCCGGAAATCGCGAAGGATCAGGGGTCTTTTGGCCCCATTCTCCATCTTTCCATGTATACCAATCCTGTACCATCAAATCGACAGGCACCTTTCTCTTTCTAAGTTCCTTCAATGCTTCCACAATTTCATTTTGATCCTTATAACGCTCCCGGGATTGCATGAAACCATACGCCCATTTGGGAAACATCGGAGCACTCCCTGTCAATTTTCTGTACCCGGCAATCACCGCATCCGCATCATTGCCGGCTATAAAATAATAATCGATCTCATCTGCTACTTCTGACCACAAATAATACGACTCTCTCGCATCCCCATATTCCCCCAAAGAATAATTGTCCCACAATATACCATATCCTTTGGACGACAACAACATTTGGACAACCATCTCTCTATTCTGTTGGAACAGTGGTACTCTCTGTCCTCTTAAAGACAGGAAACCCTGTTGAGAAGATCCCAAACCGTACAGCTGTTCTTCTTCTCCATTCCAATAAAAAGATTGAAAGATATTATTGACTGCTTCGCCTTCTACACTATCCTTCTTTATAAATCTCGAGGCTTCACTCAAAATCACAGTCGCCCCCTCCCCAAATGATATCTTTCCAGTTAACAAGTCTATTTTAACCTTTATTTTATCTGTCGATATAAAATAGGAATCCTCTTTTTCTTCCGTTGAAAAATCGATCTCAGATTTTACCGCATCGGACACCAGCATCAAACTCTCCCGGGTGGAAAATTCCTCCTCATTAGAAACAGAAACTCTGAATATCCTTTCATCCAATACATTTATACGAATGGCCCTTGTCCCATCCTTCAATGGTTTTTTATACAAAATAACGACTCCATCTGAAGATTTATTCACTGTATACTTTCCCTTCGTTCCATCATATGTCAAAGCCATATGATGCCATCGCCCGGGTTCGGGAAATCTACCCTCTCCATAAATAAGATCTTTTCCATGATTGTGTTTTACCGCCATGTTTTTTCCACACATCATTGTCAATTCATCACCGCCATGGCTGGCATCCGTCATTGAAAATATTGTCTTCTCTCCTTCGATAATCGGGTTCATGCCCCAGATCTCGACAGAATCACCTCTTTTTAAGAACGGATATCGTGAAACAGGAGCATCAAAACCGAAATCCCCAAAAGCACCACCCTTGAAACCGGAATTTAAACCGGTATGAATATCCGAGTGCAAATCCAGTTGCAATCTATCAGCAACCTGCAATGTCTCTTCTTCTACTGCAGAGTAATCAAAAACTGTCTGTGCTACAAGCGGAAAAGCCAACAACAACAATCCGCCCATTAAAAAATTTTTCATCCGTAAATATCACTTAATGTTCAACATTCCCTCATGAATTTTTGGATCTTTTATCGGACACCTCATCAAATAATAAAAATACACCAGATCAATCTTATCGATAATCAATGGCAAGTTATAAAAAAATACATTCTATCCATGTATCCACCACAAAAAGAATAGAAAGGCCGCCTCGGAAATTCTTTTGCGCAACTCCTCATACGCTTTTCTTTTCAAAGTTTTGACTGTATTGACAGAAACATTCATTTCCCGGGCAATCTCCTCCATCTTTTTCCCTGCTAAAGTTTTTAAAAGAATTTGACGACGCTGCTCTGACAACATATCTATGGCCATATAAATTTGGCGAAAATATTCCTCCTCAATTAAAAGTCTTTCGTTTACTTCAGAATCAAATTCCTCTTCTTCCCATTTCTCTGTCACTACACAAACGGCATATTCTTTTCGATCCCGGACATAATTCACACAAGCATTATAAACTGCCCGATATAAATAGGTCGTAAGTGCCTTGACATCTGAAAAGACCACTTTATTCTCCCAAAAACGAATAAATATTTCTTGCACAATATCCTCTTCCACCCGATCAACCTCATGAA
This sequence comes from uncultured Odoribacter sp., assembly GCA_944321165.1. Lineage (GTDB taxonomy): Bacteria > Bacteroidota > Bacteroidia > Bacteroidales > Marinifilaceae > Odoribacter. Next base: position 26,695 of record CALUKE010000019.1, on the reverse strand, counting down.
GCAATTTCGAAGCATAACGACACAAAGCAGCATAATAAACATCGTACAAGCGCTTGTACGACAGTTTATCTTTAGTATTGGCAACTTCTAATATCTGCTTGTCCGTATACGCCATCACCCCGATTATAGACATACAATACTACAAATTTATGCAGTTTTTAATTACGTCCATCCCTTTGCAATTTTTTTTTATTTCAGCATTCGCCTCTATCTCGACAACCCTATCCACAGAATAGAACGATAAACGAAACAAATTTAAGGTACGGATCCGTATACATTACCGAAAAACAGATGTAAAATTTAACAGGCAAAATCATGAAAAAAAGATTCTTAATTGCAATACTGACGGCAATATCGAGTATCTCCCATACGACTATGGCACAGCAGATAAATATCATATCGGTATCGGAAAAAAGAGACTGCCACAACTTCTATACCATGATGAAAGAAGCTTTTCCCCTGGCCTATAATGACCCGGCAGCACCTCGTTTCATTTTTTTTGACAACAACAAAAATTTCATTTTTGGAGTAGGCGGTTATGTCCAGCTGACCGGTGTTTACGATTTCAACGGAGTCGAGAATTATAATTTCTTTACCACCTCAGCCATCGCCATGAAAGGTCATCAAGGAGGAGCCAGTTATGGCATGACCATCGGACAATCCCGGCTGTTTTTTAAGTTAATCGGGAATACGGATGTCGGACGTTTAGTCTCTTATCTGGAAATGGAATTTCAGGGACCGCAGAACACCCCAAAACTGCAGCAGGCCTTCGTTCAGTTTAAAGGTTTTACATTGGGACAGACCTGGAGTACTTTCGGCGACATGACCGCAGTACCCACCACCATCGATGAAGAAGGTCCCAGCAGCGGTATCGAAATCCGCCAGCCGATGATCCGCTACACCTGTCGTTTCCACGAACACTGGGAATCTTCCCTGGCTCTCGAATATGCACAAGCCTCCTACTCTACAGGCGAATATGCCAAAACCATCCGGCAAAAAATTCCCGATATCCCGCTCAATATCCGTTACACCACCTCCAATAAAAGCCACTTTCAATTGGGTGCAATCCTGAGAAATATCAGCTACCAGAATCAAGTAACAGATAAAGACAAAATCCATACCTGCTGGGGAATCATGGGAAGCGGCCTATTAAATCTGAGCTCTGCCACCAGCCTGATGTTTCAAACAGAATACGGCAAGGGAATCGCCAATTATATTCAGGATATTTCCGGTATGGGATATGACCTGATACCTATTTCCAATGATGGAGAGCTGAAAGCCCCCGGTATGTGGGGTCTGTTTGCGGCCTGTCAGCACAACTGGACCTCTGATCTTTACTCCACCCTGACTTATAGCTATGCACGCCTGGAAGAATGTGGAAACTTAAACAAGGATACTTACAAATACGCCCAATACGCAGCCATCAATCTGTTATGGAATTTCAGCGAATACGGGACAACCGGTCTGGAATATGTATTCGGACGTCGCAATGATTTCAACCATGACTACGGAAATGCCAGCCGTATCAATGCCATGATTCAATACAATTTTTAACAGCCTTGTCATAGAAACAGCTCAGTAGCCAAGGGGTACTGAGCTATTTTTTCAAGGCCTCCAAACGGTCTCTTTCCAACTGCAGGCTCAATTCTTCTACCCCATTGAATTTTCGTTCACCCCGAATCCGAGCTTTGAATGCCAACTGAATTTCCTGCCCATACAGATCCGCATCAAAATCAAAAATATGTACCTCTATGCGCACCACCCCCGAACTGCTGACTGTCGGACGCACCCCGATATTCAACATGCCTTTGTACTCCTCAGGACCGATCCTCACCTGCACCGCATATACCCCGGAAGCAGGCAATAACTTCCGATCATCTTTCAATTGTATATTCGCTGTCGGGAAACCTATCGTCCGACCGATTTTATCTCCGGCAACCACTTTTCCCGTTATGGAATAAGCATATCCAAGAAATTCATTTACCCGATCGATATCACCGATTAACAAAGCATTCCGAATCTTAGTCGAACTGATATTGATTTGATTTTCTTCATATACTTTTTCCTGTTCCAAATAAAAATGATATTTAACAGCCAATTCCTTCAATTTTTCGAAGGTTCCTTCCCGATTCTTTCCAAAACGGTGGTCATACCCTACCACCAGTCCTTTCATACCGATTTTATCAATCAAAATATGACGAACAAAATCAGCATATTCCAATTCCGCCAAAGAACGGGTAAAAGGAAGAATAATCAGATGATCCACGCCATAGGCAGACAAAATTGCTATCTTCTCCTCCAAAGTTGTCAGGATGCCCGGTCTTTTTTCCATCGGATAAAGAACTTCCCGGGGATGTGGTTCAAAACTGATAATCACAGTTTCTCCTTTCAAGTGCTGAGCCACTCTTTTCAAAGACTCGATCACCTGAACATGTCCTTTATGTACCCCGTCAAAACTCCCGATAGTCACCACCGGATGCTCGATGTGTAAATCTTCCGTTCCGTAATGTATCTGCATCTTTATTCAAACATGAAAATGAAAAGCAAATGATGGCAAAAATACGAAATTGTTATTACAGTAAGAAGCGGTTGTACCGGTTTATTTACAACCGGAACAACCGCTTCCCGCAGTTTATTCTATTCCTGGACTAACCGCACTTTGAGGTTCCGCAAGTCTTACAGATCAGGCAACCTTCCTGATACACCACCGGCGAACCACAATGTTCACATCTTTCCCCCGTAGCCTCTGTTCCGTTCGGAATATACTTTTTCAAAGCTCTCTCGACACCATTCTTCCAGGTATTGATATTTTCATTGTCAAATTCCATAGAAGAGACCAACTCAACCGCCTGCAAAACAGGCATACCATGACGCAAAACGCCGGAAATCAGCTTCGCATAATTCCAATATTCCTTATCAAACTTATAGGAAAGTCCTTCCACCGTCGTTTTAAACCCGCGTTTGTTCTGAAACTGGAAGTCATAACGGGAATTTCCCTCTGCATCGTAATGTTTCACAATTTTTCCCGCAGTCACCGCTTTGGGCAGCATGATGCCTTCCTCATCATCGGCAATACCGGTAAAAATTTCGTACGGACGTCCATTATACAAACCGATGAAAGCAATCCATTTTTCCTTATTATTCTGAAAACGAACCACATCTGCATCCAGTTCCATCGGACGCTTGGCCGGCATCTCATTCAGATTGGCCGTTTGCTTTTTATCCTTATTGGAAACCAATACCCCGGCTCTTGATCCGTCCCGATAAACGGTACATCCCTTGCAACCGCTCTTCCAGGCTTCAATATACAAATTTCCGACCAATTCTTCCGTTACGTCCGAAGGCAAATTGACAGTCACACTGATAGAATGATCGACCCATTTCTGTACCTGTCCCTGCATACGTACTTTTGCCAACCAATCGATATCATTGGAAGTTGCTTTATAATAAGGAGACTGAGCCACCATCTTATCAATTTCCTCATCCGTATAGTGTCTGGTAGTATCATATCCGTTAGCCTTCATCCAATCGGCAAACTTATGATGGAACACCATAAATTCCTCATAGCTGTCACCGGATTCATCGACAAAATCAATGCGTACATTCTGATCGCTCGGATTGACTTTCCTCCTTCGTTTATATACAGGCAAGAATACCGGTTCAATGCCCGAAGTCGTCTGTGTCATCAAACTGGTCGTTCCCGTCGGAGCTATTGTCAGACAAGCAATGTTTCGGCGCCCGTATTTCACCATCTCAGTATACATATCCGGATCAGCCTCCCGCAAACGCTTGATAAAAGGATTATTCTCCTCTCGGCGGGTATCGTAAATCTTGAAACTACCTCTGTCCTTTGCCAGATGGACCGAAGCCCGATAAGCCTCAATCGCCAAAGTCTTCTGGATATCCACGGCAAAGTCAATTGCCTCATCGCTTCCATAGCGCAATCCCAAAGCAGCCAGCATATCGCCTTCCGCCGTAATCCCGACACCGGTACGCCTTCCCTCTTTGGCTTTCTGCCGGATCTTCTCCCACAACCGGATCTCAACTCCTTTCACTTCGTCGCTTTCGGGATCTTCATGTACCTTATCCAAAATCGCATCAATCTTCTCCAATTCCAGATCGATGATATCGTCCATAATCCGTTGAGCAATCGCTACATGTTTTTTAAACAACGGAAAATCAAAGAAAGCTCCCTTGGTAAAAGGATTCTGTACATAAGAATACAGATTGATTGCCAACAAACGACAAGAGTCATAGGGACACAATGGTATCTCACCGCAAGGATTGGTAGAAACCGTCCGATATCCCTTATCCGCATAACAGTCAGGAACACTTTCCCGAATAATCGTATCCCAAAACAGAATTCCCGGTTCTGCCGATTTCCAGGCATTATGAACGATCTTGTTCCACAACTGTCTTGCATTGATCACTTTCCGGCATTTCGGATCATCGGAATATACCGGATATTTTTGTTCATACTCCTGATCATTGACAACCGCCCGCATAAACTCATCATCAATCTTGACCGAAACATTGGCTCCCGTCACTTTCCCTTCCGTCATTTTGGCATCAATAAAACTTTCCGAATCGGGATGATTGATGGAAACACTCAACATCAAAGCCCCACGACGCCCATCCTGAGCCACTTCTCGAGTCGAATTGGAATAACGCTCCATAAAAGGCACGATTCCCGTAGAAGTCAGGGCAGAATTCTTCACAGGAGAACCTTTCGGACGAATGTGAGACAAATCATGGCCAACACCTCCCCGCCGTTTCATCAACTGAACCTGTTCCTGATCAATCTTCATAACTCCGCCATAAGAATCTGAAGGTCCTTCATTCCCAATCACAAAACAGTTGGAAAGAGATGCGATCTGATATTCATTCCCGATCCCTGTCATCGGTCCCCCTTGTGGAACGATATACTTAAAATCCTGTAAAACCTCGAAAATAGCTTCTTCACTCAAGGGATTTGAATAACGATTTTCAATCCGGGCAATTTCTCGCGCCAAACGATGATGCATATCGTCCGGATTTTTCTCAAAAATATTCCCGTAAGAATCTTTCAACGCATACTTATTGACCCATACCCGAGCGGCCAATTCATCCCCTTTGAAATAATGCAAAGAGCTTTGAAAGGCCTCTTCCTGCGTATAAGTCTCCTTCCCATTTGTTTCGTTCTCATTCATAGCATATTAGTTTAATTGATTTTTTCTGCAATAGGACAAGACAAATATATAGAAAAATAGTACAAGGATGATAATTTTTTTCTTCCTTTTTTTCACAAGTTTCCCGATTTTTGTACACATAATACTGAATATCAGTAATATAAATATTTTTCAATCGGTCAAAAATTTTCCAAAAACGAAATTCACAAAAATACAAATGAAACAAACAAGTGTTTTAACAGAAATAGTTTTCAACAGGAACTGTTCAGATCAGTTCAATTCTGCCAGTTCGCGAGGGATCTGGACTTGCAAGTGTCTGTGCTCGAAATCGACTTCACAAACAAAATTTTCGGAAAGGGGCAACAAAATTTCCCTGCCCGAAATCAACAAAGTCAACACCACATTCCCGGAATAATCGACAACATCCGACACGGTGCCGGACTGGCGGGAAATTTGATCGTATACAGTAAAACCGATCAATTCATATACATCTGCCTCCAACGGATCCATCTCTTCTTCCTCCAACAAAGCCCTCTCCAGCAAAACATCGCATCCGACCAAACGTTCGGCCTGCGCCAAAGAATCCACATAATCAAATTTAACGATATAGGAAGAATGATTGCGAACACTCAATCCGTCTTCAGCAATGAAAAAAGGAACCGGAGCCCCTTCCAACAGAAGGAACACCGGTTCGTCTGCATATCGTTCGAGCAGATCGCTATCGGTCGTAATAATCACATTTCCCTGAAGGTTGTGTGTCTTTGTCACTTGACCGATTTTAACGCAATCTTCCCGCGTAATCATCATCAGAAAATTATTCAGCAGCAGGAGTTTCCACTGCAGTTTCTTCTGCAGGAGCAGCAGCGGCAGCGGCAGCTTCTTCTTCAGCCTTCTTTGCAGCCTCAGCAGCAGCCAGTTCTGCTTTTTTCTTGGCAATTACTTCTTCTTTCGCAGCACGTACCTTTGCTTCAGCTTCCAAGCGTACTTTTGCAGCAGCATTTCCAGCCTCGGCCAGTTTCTGAATCTTAGCCTGTACTTTTGCTTCTTTTTCTTTCATCCAGGCTTCAAATTTAGCTTCAGCAGTAGCTTCATCAAAAGCACCTTTCTTCACACCTTCCAACAAGTGCTTTTTCAACAATACTCCTTTATAAGAAAGGATTCTTGAAGCGGTATCCGTCGGCTGTGCGCCTACTTGCAACCAATACAAAGCTCTGTCAAATTTGAGATCGATAGTAGCCGGATTTGTATTCGGATCATAAGTTCCGATTTTTTCAATGTAACGACCATCGCGTGGTGCTCTACTATCTGCTATCACTACATGATAGAATGGACGACCTTTCCGTCCGTGTCTCGCTAATCTGATTTTTGTAGACATTGTTTTTAATTTTTAAAAATGAATACTTTCCCATTCTCGATAGGAGCTGCAAAGATATAGTAAAAAGAAGAAAATCAAAAACAAAAGGGACATTTAATTTTTATTTATTCCCGGTCTTATCACCAAAATTGAAAAATAAGTGAATGTACATGCCAGAATCGTTTCCACATCGGAAGTATAAAACTCATCCGGAGTCCCGACCTGTTCGAAATAATCATACTGTAACTCCGGATGCCGGGCAACGAAAGGACGCAAAACGGCCTCTCCCAGGGGCACTTTCATGATGACAAGCGTACGTTTGGAAACCACTGTTTCCAACAATTCCTCCACCAAAACATCTCCGGGAACCACCAACAAACGCTCCTGCTGTTTCACCACATGCAGCCCCACCGAAGCCCCCGCAGCAATAAAAGCCGGTACTCCGGCAATCATTTTCACTGGACAGCCACTCTGCCGCAATTTTTCATACATGTAATTGGCCGAAGAATAAAAACAGGCATCCCCTTCCGCAGTAACAGCCACCGATTTACCAGTCGCAATCAGGCTCAAGATTTCCGCACACAACCGGTCGTAAGCCGCCAAAGCCTCTTCCCGTTGCCGGGACATCGGCACCTGAAATAACCGGACTTTTGCCGTATCCACCGGCAGCTGCCGAAGAATATTCATTGATCTGGACTTGACATTCCCGTCTGAAGATTTTGTTCCGGGACAAAAAATCACCTCCACCGCATTTAAAGTATTCAACGCTTTTAAAGTAATCAATTCCGGATCCCCCGGTCCCAGAGACACACCAAATATTTGTCCGTTCATATGACTCTACGATTTCATTTCTTCTAAAGTTATTGAAACACAAAAATCAGAAAAAAAAACATGCCGTCAAAATAAATATTATCTTTGCATCCGTATCGGTTCAAAAGGGAATCCGGTGAAAATCCGGAGCTGTCCCCGCAGCTGTAATGTCTGTACTGTTCAACAGATCTTTTCACAAACAGCCACTGAGACCCTCGTCTTGGGAAGGAGAAAAGATGACGAGCCAGAAAACCTGCCGATTTTTTATTTACAAACCAGTTTCTTTCGGAGGAAAAGAGTATGAAAAAAATTTATTATTTCTCTCTATTGTTGACACTTTGCGTCGGAATAAGTTTCAGTTCCTGCCGTTCCGGACAACAGAAAAAACAAACAACCGTTCCCGGGCAAACAAACCGTTCGGATATCCGATATGCCAAAGGTTTTTGGTTAGAACCCCAGAAAAACTATCAGCTGTTGCACATCCAGGACCCACAAAGCTCTAAGGAGACGGCCTATACCTTTGCACTCAAACAACGGGGCGTCCATGCCGATATTCCAGCCAATCTGACAGTCATCGAACTCCCGGTACAAGGAGTCATCTGCATGACCTCCCTGCAGTTGTCCAATTTCATCAAACTGGGAGAAACAGCCAAAGTTGTCGGCATCAGCAGCAACCGTTTCCTAAAAAATGCTCAGATCAAACAACAACTGGCTGAAGGGAAAACCCAGAAAATCGGTATCGAAGGTAATTTCGATCCGGAAATCATCCTTAGCCTGGCCCCGGACATCATTTTTATCTCTCCTTTCAAACAGGGAGGATACGATGCCATGAAAGAGGTGGACATTCCCCTGGTTCCTCACCTGGGATATAAAGAGACAACTCCTCTGGGGCAAGCCGAATGGATCAAACTGGTCGGTTTACTGATCGGACAACCGGCAAAAGCCGACAGCCTGTTCCAGGGAATCGAACAGAAATACAATCATTTGAAGAGTTTAACGGCACAGGTCAGTCGCCGTCCCGTCGTGCTCAGTGGTGAAATTCACGGAGGAACCTGGTATGCCGTAGGGGGAGAAAGTTTTCTGGCACAAATATTCAAGGATGCCGGAGCCGACTATTTCCTGAAAAACGATCCCCGCTCGGGAGGTGTATACCTGGATTTCGAAACGGTATACAACCAGGCGGATCAGGCCGACTACTGGCGTATTCTCAACAGTTATCCGGGGAACTATTCCTATGAAGCCCTTCAAGCCCAGGACGAACGTTACGGCGATTTCAAGGCATTCCAGCAAAAAGGAGTCATCTATTGCAACATGCGCGAAAAACCATATTATGAAAATATGCCCATGGAACCGGAACTGCTGCTGGCCGATTTCATCAAAGTTTTTCATCCGGACCTACTCCCCGATTATCAGCCGGTTTACTATCAATTGCTTAAAAACTGAAAATCATGAAGGCTGCCGGTCGTAACACCATTCTCCTCTTGCTCATCCTGCTCATCATCTGCCTGTTTCTATTCTTAAACATGGTATTGGGATCGGTACATATTCCCATGAGCGCGGTATGGCACATTCTGACCGATCAGGGAGAAGAGCCGCAGACCTGGCAGAATATCATCTGGAAGTCACGTTTCCCTCAGGCACTGACAGCACTGGTAGCCGGTGCGGGATTATCCATCAGCGGTCTGCAGATGCAAACCGTTTTCCGTAACCCGCTGGCAGGGCCCTCCGTATTGGGAATCAGTTCCGGTGCAAGCCTGGGAGTCGCCTTTGTCGTACTTTTTTCCGGCAGCATCGGAGGTGTCGCTCTGAGTCACCTGGGCTTCATCGGGGAAGTCGCTCTGTCCATCGCAGCCATCGTCGGTTCTTTGTCCGTGATGGCCCTGATCGTATTTGCCTCCCACAAGGTCAAAGGCAACGTCACTCTGCTCATCATCGGTGTGATGATCGGTTATCTGGCCAACGCCATCATCGGCATCCTGAAATATTTCAGTGTAGAAGAGGATATCAAAACCTATGTCATTTGGGGATTAGGCAGCTTTTCAAGAGTCTCCGGCAATCAGATGATGCTGTTTGTCACCATCATGGCTGTTTTAATTCCTCTCTCTTTCCTGTTGGTAAAAACCCTGAACCTGCTCCTGTTGGGAGATGGTTATGCCCGTAATCTGGGATTAAACATCAAACGGGCCCGGATCCTGGTCATTACCTGTTCCGGTGTGCTGACCGCGATTGTCACCGCCTATTGCGGTCCAATCATCTTTCTCGGACTGGCAGTTCCCCATCTGTGCCGGGTTGTTTTTCAGACCTCCGACCATCGGATCCTGATGCCGGCCTGCCTGGTCATGGGGGCAGCCCTGGCCCTGGCCTGTAACCTGATTGCCAGAATGCCCGGCTTCGAAGGAGCCTTACCGGTCAATTCCGTCACCGCATTGATCGGAGCCCCCGTTGTCGCTTCCGTATTATTCCGCAAACGTAAAAACGAACTGAATGAATAAGAGTGCTACCATACAACTTCGGAATTTATCCATCGGCTACCAGGGGAAAACGCATGCGAAGGTCGTCGCTGAAAATATATGCAGCGACATCTATGCCGGCGAACTGACCTGTCTTTTAGGAACCAACGGTGTCGGTAAATCCACGTTGCTGCGGACTCTTTCCGCCTTTCAACCGAAACTGAAAGGAGAAATCCAGGTAAACGGGAAAAACTTGGAAAAATACAATGACAAAGAACTGTCCACCATACTGAGTGTCGTATTGACTGAAAAATGCGATATTCGCAATATGACTGTACGTGAACTGATCGGCATGGGACGCAGTCCCTATACCGGATTTTGGGGACGCTTAAACAGCCGGGACCGGGAAATGGTAGAACAAGCCATCGAATTGGTACACATTCAACCATTAGCCTCCAGAATGTTACACACCCTGAGTGATGGCGAACGCCAAAAAGCAATGATAGCCAAAGCACTGGCCCAGGAAACCCCAGTCATCTACCTCGACGAACCCACCGCCTTTCTGGATTTTCCAAGCAAGGTAGAAATCATGCAACTTCTTCACCGCCTGACCCGGGAAACCCATAAAACCATTTTTCTATCGACACACGATCTGGAACTGGCTCTTCAAATTGCCGATAAAATCTGGTTGATGGACAAAATCAACGGAATCACAGCCGGAACACCGGAAGATCTGGCCCTAAAAGGTAACCTCAGTCGCTTTTTTGCCAGCAAAGGCATCACCTTCGACATGGAATCGGGCCTTTTCAGAATCACCAATAACTATCGGGAACAAATCCGTCTGACCGGCCATGGTTATCGGTATGCCATGGTCCGAAAAGCCCTTCAACGCAATGAGATATTAGCCGGCAGACACATCGAATCCGAAATCTATATAGAAACAGAAGGGGGAGCAAACGACGGTTTTACGCTCCATCACCCGGAACGATCACCCATACAAGCCTCCTCCATCGAACATTTATTGGAATTACTACAGGAATATAAAAAACAAGAAAAAACAGCAACGGTTCATAATTGCACATGCCCCAGCCAATAAATGTCCAAAAGACTTTCTCTTCTGCCGGATTTTTGTTAAAATTGCGTGGAATCACCCATTTGAATCTTTAACCATTAAATGAGAATAACATGTTGAGTAAAAAATTAGAAGCCGCTTTAAATGAACAAATCAACGCTGAATTCTGGTCAGCTTATCTGTATCTTTCCATGTCAGCCGATTTTGCAGCCAAGGGCCAACCGGGATTTGCCAACTGGATGCATATCCAGTTCAAAGAAGAACAGGACCATGCCATGAAACTGTTCAACTACATCATCTCCAGAGGCGGACATCCGGAATTAAAACCCATTGCGGAAGTAAACACTCAATGGGCATCCCCGCTGGCCGCTTTTGAAGATACCCTGGCACACGAGCAGGAAGTGACTGCCCTGATCAATGAGCTGTATGCCCTGGCAACCGAGGAGAAAGACTACGCCACTCAGTCCATGCTCAAATGGTTCGTCGACGAACAGGTCGAAGAAGAAGCTACGGCACAGGGAATCATCGATGCCCTCCGCATGATCAAAGACAACGGCTTCGGTATTTATACCCTGGACAAGGAATTGAGCGCCCGGGTATACACTCCGATTGAGGCAGAATAATTCCCTTACCGAAGGAACTTTCAGACAGGACATAACCATCTCCAAAAGATTTTGTTATGTCCTGTTTCATTGAAAACAACCACCCAACTCCCTATTTTTAGGGTTTACCCCGAATGATTTCCCTACAAAAGGGGATTTTCTTCCCCGAAGGAATGCCGTATTTTCGTTCCGGTCTTATTAATTAATACATGAAATATGAAAAAGATTGGAATATTCTACGGTTCTACAACCGGAACCACCGAATCAGTAGCGGAACAAATCGCCTCTGCCTTAGGAGTAGACAGTAGCGATGTGCACAATGTCGGCAATACAAATGCCCAAAGTGCCGCAGATTACGAAGTACTCGTTTTAGGCAGCTCTACCTGGGGAGCCGGGGATTTACAGGACGATTGGAATGATTTCTTGGAAAAATTGGCCGCCATTCCTCTGAATGGGAAAAAAATCGCCTTGTTCGGATGCGGAGATGCCATGTCCTTCGGATCCACTTTCTGCGATGCGGTCGGTACCATTTATGACAAACTGCAAGACAAGGGAGCCTCTTTCATTGCTCCGGTAGATCCGTCCGATTACTCCTATGATGCTTCCACCGCTGAAGTCGCCGGAGAATTAGTCGGTCTGTTAATCGATGAAAACAACGAATCAGACAAAACGGAACAACGCATCCAAAACTGGACAAATCAATTAAAAACAGAAATCTGACAAAAACAATGGACAGTTGCATACTATCCGGAGATATGAAAATTTTTGTCCATCATATCTACGAATTACAGAAAGGTATCCGATACATGGCCTTGTGCACGATCGACAAAAAAGAAGAAGATTTTGCCATCCAAAGACTGCAGAAAACAGGCTTTGCCTACAAAATCTGTCCCATCAATGCTCATCGATTAAATTTGTTTTTCGGAAAAAAGGAATGCATCGATATCGTCTGCCTGTTATGCAACCGTCCATTAAATCAATTAACGCCAGAAGAAGATTTCATCATCGGCGCCATGCTGGGATACGATGTCTGCCAACAATGCAAACGCTACAGCCATCGGAAAACCTTTTCCCAAAGCGCCTGAAAAAGAAATCAATTCATTTTCGTAATCTTAGCTACCCAACCGCCACCGGACGCCAGCAGGAAAGTGAGCCGATCGTTTTGTCGGACGATTGTTGAAACTTTTTTATAATCCCGGGCCGTTTTGTCGGCATTTGCCCCATCCATCAGATATTCCATCCGGTAACATCCCTCCGGCAAGAATGAAAAATCGATCGAGATTTCCCGGCCGTTCCAATTGGTCAAGGCTCCGACATACCAGGCATCCTTGGTTTTTCTGGCCATAACGACATACTCTCCGATCGTCCCGGCAAGCGGAATCGTTTCTTCCCACACGGTAGGAATTTTTGAAAGGAAATCGGTACATTCCTGATTCTCCCGGTATCTGGAAGGAGAATCCGACAACATCTGCAAAGGTGAGTCAAAAACCACATACATGGCTATTTGATGCGCTCTGGTACCCTGCCCCATCGATCCGATCCAGGAGGGTTTGAATACCTCCCGGGATTCGCTTCTGAAAACTCCGGGAGTAAAATCCATCGGACCGGCCAGCATTCTTACAAAGGGCACCGTTACGGCATGCCGAGGCTGATTCGGATTGGTCCATCGACACCATTCCTGTCCTTTCACCGCTTCAAAAGAAAGGACATTGGGATAAGTCCGCTGTAATCCGGTCGGTTTGTATGCGCCGTGGAAATCCAATACCAAACGGTACCTTGCCGCAGTCCGGGCCAGATCGTAATAGAAATTCACCACCTCTTGATCATCCCGATTCATGTAATCAATCTTGAACCCTTTGATTCCCAGTTCCGAATACTTCTTACAGGCTGCTTCCATCTGATCCTTGATGGCCAGCCATCCACTCCAGGCAATGATCCCCACTTTTTTACTTTCGGCATATTTGACAAGCTGCTCGATCTGTATATCGGGATTCGTTTCCATAATATCGTTGATCTTGGAAAAACCGACATCTATGATGATATATTCCAAGCCGTTTTCATGAGCAAAATCAATATACTCGCAATAGGTCTCATAATTCACGCCGCTTTTGAAATCGACATTCCACAGATCGCATTCAATCCACCAGTCCCAGGCTACTTTCCCGGGTTTTATCCAGGATACATCCGTCAGTCGAGACGGAGCCGCCAATTTATACACCATGTCATTATCGGTTAAATCGATATCCCGCTCCGCAATGACCACCGCCCTCCAGGGAAACGTCCGACGTCCTTCCGTCACTGCCATATACGGATAACGGTCCCCTTCCTTGACCACCGCTTCCAGGTTGTCTTCCGAAACAAATTCATCCCCCGAAATCGAAGTTCTCATCGGCACGCCGGCATGCTCGCCTTTCAAAGAAAACCCGGTCGTCCCTGCCGACATAAACATACCGGGATAATCTTCCACATCAGCCTCGAGTAAAGCTATTTTCCGATCAATCATATCGACAATCACGGGAGAAACAACCAGGGTATCGCCCGTAGAAATCCGACTCAGCGGCACCTTCACATAATCATTTTCAAAAGTGGTATAAAAACGGTCTCCCTCTCCCCATCGGTTCGCATACTGGATCCAGGCTTCATAATCCCGGTCAAAATTATATTCGCTTTTCTCCTCCAACACCACGATTTTTCCTTTCTTCGACGTTTCAAAACGATAGGCCATCCCGTCGTTGTATACTCTGAAGGTTACAGAAAAATCATTCTTGAAAGACAGTTGCAACTCATTATATATATCCTGAATAACACTCTTTTTATAAGCCACCGGCCTGATGAGGGTATCTATGCTTCTGGAAACCGTCCGTTTTACCCGGGAATTCTTTCCCAGACACTCTCCGCCTTCCAGCGTCAAGGAAATCTCGGAAGGCAACAGAATCCGGTCTCCTTTATATGAAAGGGAATAACTGATTCTTTCCGAAACATCCACCGAAAGGAGTACATTTTTATCGGGCGAACAAAGCTCATAGTGCGAAGCCCCTGCGATATGAAAACAGATCATACCGACCATCAGCATAAAAAATTTTTTCATCATAGATCGATTTGATATTAGGTCATTGTAAATGCAATTAAGCCATATTTGAGCAGATATCCAAGATCCAGCTGCATATCTGTATGTTTCTTGCATAAATATGTACATTTGTTTCAGGTCGGTTGGACAGATCCGGTATCTTTGTATAGTTGTTGTGCAGAATTATTATCCAGTCAAATAATTTTATCCTTAAAAAAATGGAAAGAAGAATTTTTTTGTCACTACTTGCTGTATTTGTCTTAGGTTTGACAGACATTGTGCAAGCCCAGAAGCAGTATAACGAAGCGTCCACGGGAAATCCGCTGGTACCGGGATATTATGCGGATCCGACCATTCGGAAATTCGGAGATACTTATTATATATATGCAACAACCGATGGAACCGGGGGAGGGAAAGGACCCTCACAAGTATGGGTATCAAAAGATTTTGTCAACTGGACCCTGATCGAAATGAACTGGCCCACGACCCCTTACATCTGGGCTCCGGAGGTCATTGAAAAAGACGGAAAATACTATTTCTATTACAGTGAGCCTTGTATGATCTACGGAGGAGTGGCAGACAGTCCCCTGGGACCCTGGAAAAATCTTCAGGAAGACGGATCTCCGCTGATCAAAGACGCGGCCATCCAACACATCATCACCCTGGATGGCCAGACATTTCTGGACGATGACGGGAAACGGTACATATATTTCGGCACCTGGGGCATATACAAAGACTCCGGATGCGGTGTATTCGAGGTCGGAGAAGACATGAAAACCATGTCGAACCCGTCCATTATCCCCAACACCGAAGCGACCGATTTCTTTGAAGCTCCCTATATGATTAAAAAGGACGGAATATACTATTTCACCTACTCTTCCGGGTCCTGCCATGACCATACGTATCGGGTACAATACGCAACCAGTACCACCGGACCGCGGGGGCCGTTCGTATTTGCCGACAACAATCCGATTCTTGCCACCAACGAAGACGAAACCATTCATGGACCGGGACACCACTCTCTGATTGAGATCAACGGTGAATGGTATATCGTATACCACCGGCACGACAATCCCCATTCCGGCGGAGGCATGTACCGCCAACTGGCTGCAGACAAACTGGAATTCGGCCAACCCGGCGAAATCAAGAAAATCGTCCCCACGCACGACGGCGTCGGTTATCTCGGCAAAAACGTCAATCCATTCCCGAACATGGCATTGAACAAACCGGTAAAGGTCTCTTCCTATGTAGATGAAAACTATCGACCTTCATTTGCCGTGGATGACAACAACGGCACCTGCTGGTTCCCGGGAAACACCAACCAGGATTACTGGATCGAAGTGGATCTGGAAGAGTTGAAAAACATCCGCAAGATAGAGACCGATTTCAGATATGGAACATTGGTTTATCAATACTTGATCGAATATTCGACAGACGGGAAAAACTGGAATATTTTCTCGGACAAGAGAAACAATTTGCAATCGGGAAGTCCCATGACAGATTTTGGAAACGTAAAAGCCCGCTACTTGCGCTTAACCGTCACCGGCGAAGAACGTCCTGGATTTTCAGGAATATGGCGTTTCCGGGTATTTGAGGATGCAACGGCCGATCGTCCCCAATTGCTTGTCCACCTGTCTGCAGAAGAATTGAATACCGGAAAAATATCCTATTGGGCCAACCAGAGAGGCATGTACGGGAAAGGATTTCGTGGAGATGCAGAGGTAAAAATAATCGACGGGAAAAAAGCCGTATCGGGCAGCATGACCTCAGCATTCGTAATCGCCCCCTCCACCCTGGCCAAAGGCAATCCCTATACCATTGCGGCAGAGATCCACAAACAGGGGAAATGGCAACACATCGCCTTTGTCAACGACGGCAAGAGAATGACTGTATACATCGACGGCAGGAAACAGAAAAATTCAAAACTGAAACCACGTATCCGATCCGGCGAAGCCATCCACATCGGAAATTCGGATCAGGCCATCCTTTCGGGAGACATCGCCTCCTTGCGGCTCTACTCCAGAGCCCTCTTCCCGTCAGAGATTCAATATCTCCTGTCGGAACAACCGGAAGAGGTCCGAATTGCCAAGAGAAGTCAAAACGGCGCGGTTGTGGATCTGGATATCGCAAGCCTGTCTTTGGGGAGCTCGGCCTCTGTCGTAAAGAACAAGGGCTTTGTAAACGGAAGCTTCACATCTGCCGAGTCCGCCCCCATCGTCGATATGGTACAGGGACGCAAGGCTCTGGTATTCGATGGAAAAGAAATGCTGATCTCCGATTTCAAGACTCCCGAATCCCTGTCGGCCAACAGTACCTACACGGTAAGTGCCTGGGTATACAATCCGGAAATATCCAAAAATGAAGCTATTTTGGAGTGGGCAAATGTCAACGAAAGAAATTATAGAGGAGGCATCGAAAACGAAGCGAAAATCTTTGGCTACGGTTCCAATCCAGACAACGGGGCCATGACACAGATCGGCTACGGAGATCAGGGCTACCTGAAAGAAAAGATCCCGAGTCCTGGAGAATGGCACCACATCGCCGTCACATTCGATGGTCTGATCGAACGCATATACGTAGACGGCCAGCTTCACAATTCGGAATTAAAAATTTCTTTTACCACCAGAGACTGTCCGGTACTGATCGGCAACAATTCCGCCAAAGATCAACCCTTCTCCGGCGCGATTGCTTCATTGAAACTGTACAACACCTGTCTGAGCGACAAAGAGATCCTCGCGGAAGCTACCCAGAAGAGCAATGATCCGATTGGAATAAATCTGAACGCCTCCAGCCTTATCCCGGGAGAACTCACTTGCTGGGAGAATGCAGCCAGCTGGCTGGACCGCTTCAATACAACCGCCGGTCATCCGATCGTTGATGCCATCTCCGGGAAACTGTCCGTTCTTTTCGACGGGAAAAGCCAGATGACCTATCGGTTACACCCCGACCAGATTGACAATGAAATATCCCTGATATTCGTTCTGAACACCTCCAAACGGCAGCAGGAAGAAACAGTATGGGCCATCACAAACAACTCCGATGTTCCGGTTGCAACCTACAAATTGTCCCGAAAAGGGTGCACCCTGGAAGTAGGAGAACGGAAATTTCAGTCGACAGAAGAAATCGAATGTGGAAAATGGATCCGAGTGGCCGTCACAATTGATCCCGAAAAGATCCGCATCTACCGGAATGACCGGAAAATCCTGGAAGCAAACTCACCCGGATTAGACACCGAACTGAAAGAAATCATACTTGGAGGAATGGGGAAAAAAGGATACCGGGGCGCCCTGGCCGGAATAACCGTTCATGCGGAAGCGCTATCCGAAGAAGCACTGTTGCAAGGCTACAGAGAATGGACATCCACCCTGAACGCTCTTCCCTCAACCATCGCTTTCACCATGCAGCCTCAGATGATCACCTCTTCCATGATCCATCTGATCGCCGAAATTCCGACAGCCGCGGTACCGGTTGAATACCTGTTCACGCAATACGAGAACGGGAAAGTTGTCGGCAGCTCCGGTTGGCAGAAAGACCCCGAATTCGTATTGTGCGAAGTACCCTCCGGTCACTCCTACGGCTTTACGGTCCGAGTAAAAGATTATTACGGAAATGTAACGGAAGAATCCGCCCCCAGTATCGTTCATACTCAGGAGGCTCCCCAACTCATAAAACCCGAGGCAGCCAAGCAGACGGATCTGACCGAACAGGCCACAACAGCGGGTTGGAGCGGTTTCTATGTTTCCCGGGGAGTCGAAAAACTCGAAGCCCTTCAGACGGGAAATGTTCTCCGCATGCAAAGCACCAAAACAGGTTATGATGGCATCAACAAAGACGGTCCATTTGCCTACATCGAAGTAACGGGAGACTTTGTCGCAGAAGTTAAACTTTCTGACGCCAGCGGTGAAAAAGAAAAAATATCACACGGATTCAATGAATACGGGCTCATCGCATCCATGCCTTTGGATGACGATCATAGCAAAGGAATGAATTTCGTCAGTTCCAGCATTTTCCCCCACTACTGGGTAGGCAATCTGTGGACCAACATGCAGGGTTTCGGCAGACCCCAGGGCAACAATCAATCCGGTTGGGATTTTTATCGCTACGTTCAGATCGAAAGAAGCGGTTCTACCCTGTATCTACGCTACAGCAAAGACGGCAAGCAATGGAAGCTTTTCGAAAAATTCGAAAGGGCAGACCTGGCGGGCCAACCGCTTTGGGTCGGAGTCTATCATTCCACCTATACGGATTTCGTCGGATATGGAGAATTTACTGATTTCAAATTATGGGAAAGGAAATAAAAACACACCCCACTGCGATACTGCTGTTTCTCTTTGTACTATGCTCCTGTCAGGGCATCGTACAAAGGGAAATAGCAGCCCCCGGACTCCGGTTCGTCTGGAAGGACGAGACTCCGTCCGACTGTCCTTTCGAACGTTCCACGGCTTTTGTCGGTGTACTCTTTACCGGAAAAGCCAGTGACTATTACTGCGGGGATACATTCTATCCTTCGTGGGCAGATGACGGCCATCTGTATTCTCCTTATACAGACGGTACTACCGATGGAATGACACCCAGTTCCGGTTCTGCGGAACGGGCCACGACAGGCAATGCCGTCCTGATGGGCGACGATCCGCTGAATCTTGTCATCCGAAACACTTCCGAGCCCCAACTGGCCAGTGCCCTTCCCTACATGGGCAGATATCCGGCCGGATCGCTTGTCCACAACGGGATCTGGTATTATGGCACCTATACTCTGGGACCCTCTTGGGGAGTACCCCACGAGGGAATGTTGTGGAATTGGCCAGTCATCGGTACCATGCCCGGTTTCAGAATTTCAACCGACTATGGAAAAACCTGGATTCCTTCTCCGCTAACACCGGAAAAGCCCTTGTTTCCGGAGCCGGACACCCTGTGGGGACCGGTTAAAATGGGAGCACCGCATTTTGTCGATTTCGGGAAAAACATGCAATACTCCCCGGACGGGAAGGCTTACCTGCTCGGCATGGGCGCGTCCGGCAAGGATGCCGGAGACCGTTTTGCCAATCTGAGCTGGATCACTGCCGACGAGGTATATATGGCCAGGGTGACCCCCTCGATAGAAAACATAAACAACATCGAGGCATATGAATTTTTCGCAGGGCATGATACGGCGGGACATCCCATCTGGAGTAAAAACTTCAACGACCTGAAGCCCTTGCTGGACTGGAACAATCACATGGGATGCGTCACGGCGACCTACAATCCTGTCCTGAAAAAATTCTTCATGTGCGTCACCGACGGAAAAAACACGGTTTCCCAAATGGATTCCTATTTTCTGGAAGCAGACAGTCTGACCGGTCCCTGGAGGCTGATCACCTACATGAAAAATTTTGGAGAACAGAGCTACTTTTTGAATATCCCTTCCAAATTCATCGACCCGAAAGAGGGAAATCTTATGTGGTTGTGTCACTCGGCCAATTTCTCCAACGGATGGAATGGAGTTGAATTAAAAATAAAGCCGAGAGGAGGCCGTTACGGTTTAAGTCTTCATGAAATGAAATTTCTGACTCCATCGGAACTGGCTGAAGAGGAAAGAAATGCCCAAGCGGATCCCTTACTGTCGGCAGACAATATCGCTCCCCTCGCCAAAGTAAGCGTTTCCTCCCTCTTTGAAGGTTACAGCGCTTCCTCGGTTGTTGACGGCATTGTCGACGGATATCCCAGTTCGATTTCCTCTGAATGGGCCAGCCAAGGGGAAAAGGAAGGAGCCTCCGTAACCCTTGTCTGGGATCAGCCGCGGAAAATATCAAGGGTATGGTTGTTCGACAGACCGGTAAAAACCGATCAGATTCTTTCCGGCAAACTGTTGTTCGACGACGGCACGGAAATCATGGTAGACAGTTTACCGGACAATGCTTTTAAAGGAAGAGAAATCAGCTTTCCCCATAAAAAAACCCAATCGCTATCTTTTGTTGTCACCAAGGTAAAAGAGGGTACACAAAACATAGGCTTATCGGAATTTGCCGTATTTGAAAAATAATGAAGTTCGTATTTATCCTGTTATTTCCGTTTTTTGCCTTAACAAAAGAAGTCCCCTGAAAATCAACGGAGAGAAACAACACACGATATACATATATGACGTCCCCGCAAATGGCAAGGCGATCAGCCTGGGAAAGTTCACGATTCTTCCGGAATAAGTATCATCTCCAGTCGGCATCTTTTCAAAAAAGCAGAACAAACCTCCTGACATTTCTGAATGATCAAAGTAAAAAAAGGATGTTCCGGTGGTAATATCGACCACAATTCCCGAGCCAGGGCAAGATGTTCAATCTTGTCAAGGATTTCCGGCGTACAAGTCGTCTGTTGCGCCAGAGAAAGCAAAAAATCCCGGTTCATCACGACATTACGACTGTGTGTATCGACATTTCCTTCGGCCAATTTAACGGCCTTTCCGATCATAATGCCCATGGTCAACAGCTCGATGCCTTCTTCTTCGGCCAATTTCAGGGTTTCACCGATATAATTGCCGTAATGTATAAACGCCTGAGGAATCAAATCAGGGAAACGGGCTTTTAAGATCCGCTCGCTTTTCGCTCCGGAATTAATGACAAGATGACGGCATGCCAAGGCTCTGGCGACCTGAATCTCTTTGCGGATAGTCGCCACAAACGCCTCGGAGGAAAAAGGACGTACGACTCCGGAGGTACCGATAATTGAAATTCCACCGACAATTCCCAATTTGGGGTTGAAGGTCTTCCGGGCCAATTCCTCTCCCTCCGGCACAGAAATTTCCACCACAACCCCTTTCTCGATCCGACAGGCCACCAGTATCTTTTCGATTTCCGCTTTCATCATGCTGCGCGGCACCGGATTGATTGCCGGTTCCCCGACTTCAAGTCCAAGCCCCGGCAAAGTCACGATCCCCACTCCCTCTCCGGCACAAAAACGAATGCCCGGCTCATCTTCCAGGCTCACCCGGGCACAGATTTTCCGTTGATTGGTCACATCCGGATCGTCTCCGGCATCTTTTATCACTGCACAATAAACGGATCCGCTTTCCCGCTTCGTCTCGGCAATTGGTAATTCTACCTCCTCCCCACAAGGCAAGGTTATCGATATGCGCTTCTGTTCCTGGCCCGTCAGCAAAGTCAGCAAAGCCGCCTTCGAAGCAGCACAGGCACAACTTCCCGTAGTAAAACCGCTATTCAAGGGGAAAAAACCGGGCAACAAACGTTCCACCCAATGCCGCAGTCCGTGGTTGCCGGTCACGACATAAAAACTGTCCGGCAATAGCGGTCGCTTTACCACCACTACCGGGATCCGACATTTCCGGGCAGCCTCCACTTTTTCCTGAAAATAACCGGATATGCCACTCTCTTTCGTCAATATCGCTTCAGGACGATAGCGCACGAACAATTCTTCCGCCGACTGTTCGTCCTTCCAAAATAGCAAGCGTTCTGCCGGGAAGCCATATTTTAAGGCCAGTTCCTTCGATTCCGGACGGTCCAACACCCGGAACCAACAGGGATATTTCATCCAATAATCCTTCAATTTCGGGATCGTCTTCACTCCGGACAGGGCCAACAGACTTTTAATCCCCTGCTTTTCCAGATAACGACAAGCATCGGCATAGGAATCACACCATACCAGAGCGGGATCACGAACTGGATACTTCCGTTCATAACGGATGACCGGAATATCCAGCATTTCCGCCGCCACAGCAATATTCCGATGCAACTCTTCGGCAAAAGGATGTGCCGCGTCGATCAACAGACGAACCGCCTGTCTCCGACAAAAAGCAACCATCTGTTCAGTCTCCAACGTTCCCGTCAGACGAAGCGCATGCCGGCTTTCTATCTGCTGTTCCGTACCCCGGGTCGAATAATAAAAACACCCTCCGGCCTGATCGAGCGTTTCCACCGCTGCCCGACCCTCTGTCGTACCGCCGAAGATCAGTATCCTCGCCTGTTTGTATTTGTCCTGCTCGTCTCCCATCGCATTCAATTCCTGTCAATTAAGATTCAGTCCCATCTCCCTGCCGGTACAAATGGGTAAAATGGCTCGAATAGAGACGCGACAAACCTTCCCGATTGCCGATCGCCTCTCCCACTACAATCATGGTCGTCAAAGTCAATCCGTTTTCTTTCATTATCGCAGCCAGATTCCGCAGTTCGCCCCGATAAATTTTCTCGTCTTTCCAGGTCAGTCGATAACAAGCCGCGACCGGAGTCTCCGGCGGATAACAGGTCAACAGTTCCCGCTGTACCTCTTCGGCTATGGAGGCACTCAAAAAAATGCACATCGTACTTTGCGAACGAGCCAGTAGATGCAGCTTTTCTTTCTCAGGCATCGGTGTCCGTCCTTCTCCCCGTGTCAGAATAATACTCTGTACCTTTTCCGGTATGGTAAACTGAGAGCGCAAAGCCGCCGCTGCCGCCAAAAAAGAAGAAATCCCCGGTGTAATATGATAAGACATGCCATAACGGTCAAAAAATGCCATCTGTTCCTGTATCGCCCCATAAATACAGGGATCCCCCGTATGCAAACGCACCACAAAAAGGCCCCGGTCGTAAAACGCCTTCATCAACGCGAACTGTTCCTCCAGATCCATGGATGCCGAACTGCGGACAGTCGCCCCGGGCTTGGCGTAATAGGTCAGTTCCACCGGCACCAGACTGCCGGCATACAATATCAAATCGGCCTTCTCCAACAAGCGTTTCCCCCGGACCGAGATCAATTCCGGATCTCCGGGACCGGCACCGACAATCTCAATAAAACCGTCTCTTTCCACCCGAGAGTCCAAGGCAAGCGCAAAAGTAAAATCCTGTCCGGCGGTCAAAGAGGCTTTCTGTTTTTCCAACAGCAATCGGCTGTTTCCGGAACTTTTCAAGGCCACAGCCTCCGCCACTCCATATACACCCGTTACCTCAAACACTTTTTCCGAGGGATGGGGCACCTCTATTCCCTCTAATTCTCCCGATGCATAAATCCGTTTCTCGGCAGAAAAATCAGCCACCAGCACATCAAGCAACGGTTCCTCCTTTTTCAGCTCGATCGTCGTAATCACACTCACCGACAAGGGAGAGAATCCATGCCGTTTCAATTCTGTCCGAATATAATCAGCAACTCCGGTGGAATCGCACTGCTTGCGACAACCGATCCCCAAATGGAGAACTGCCGGACGATAGTATAAAACCGGAATCCGGGTTTCATACAAACGGGGGGAGACTGCGATCATCAACTGATAACGGTCCTGTGGAATATCTTCAAAATGATAGTAGACATCGACGAAATCCGGTCGCGAACTTTCCAGAAAATCCGTTCCGCGATCCCGTATGTCAAGCAGCAAGGCTGTCGGACGACGGTTGACGAAGAGCGCAATACACTCATTCAAGGCAGGACGACACTCCCGTTTCCAACCGTATTGTCCATCCAAGAGGTCCAGGGCCCACAAACCGGTCTGATCACTCTGTGTCGTCACCACCGCTTCTGCCCCCAAGAGATTCGCCAAACGCTGCGTCAAAGCGTTGGCACCTCCCACATGACCGGACAAGACCGAAACCACATAACGACCGGTGGCATCGATGTTCACTACTGCCGGATCGACATATTTCGAAACGACACAAGGGGCAATCGCCCTCACACAAATCCCCAGGGCCCCGATAAAAACAAAAGCCTCGTAATCTCCGAAATGTTCGGCCGTAAAAGCGGCCATCGAATCGATCCTTTCACAACCTTCCCGTTCGGCCACCGAAAAAACACACACCTCTTTCCCAAATTCCCTCCGGATCAGAGCGGCCGTCTGCGCTCCGGCATCCGAAGCAATAATTATCGCGATCTTCATATTGTATATATCTTAAAACATGCTGACAAACAGCATAATATTCAACACCGTTACAATTCCTCCCAATACACAGAGGAGGTATTTGGTAAACATCCGATTCCTGTACTTCCCCATTACTTTTTCGGAAGAGGTCAGATAAACCTGTAGAAAAATGGTGACCGGCAACTGAATGCTCAGTACCATCTGAGAATATATCAAGCCCATAAAGGGATTTGACACCAGCATAATGATGAGCAAGGCCAACACCAAGGAAAGCAATACTCCCCAGCGGGAGTGACTGTCTTTAATATCATAAGGCTCCCGAAAAATACCTGCAAAAATGGAACCGGCAGCCATTCCCGAGGTAATGGTCGAAGCTACTCCGGCAAACAGCAACGCCACCGCAAAGACAACAGCAGCCTGCTTGCCCAGAAGCGGCTGCAGCAAAACACTGGCATCCTGCAATTCATTCACGGAACTCCCACTCTTGAAGAAAGTCGCCGCCGCCAGCAGAATCATCGCACTGTTGATGGCCCAGCCGATCATCATGGACAAGAAAGTATCCCAAAATTCATAACGCAATTGCCTGCGGATCACTTTCTCATCCGCCAGGTTCCATTGGCGACTCTGAATGACTTCCGAATGCAGAAACAGGTTATGCGGCATGACGACAGCTCCCAATACACTCATGATCACCACCATCGATCCCTCCGGGAAAGCAGGGGTTACCCACGCCCGGACCGCTTCTCCCCATTCGATATGCACCAGCGACAACTCATAAATAAAAGACAAACCGATGATGGAAACGAAAGCAATGATCCAGCGTTCGATCACCCGGTAAGAGTTGGTAAAAAGCATGATGCATACAAAAATGGTCACCAGAATCGCCCCGATGCGGACCGGAACATCGAACAACATTTCCAAAGCAATCGCCCCTCCCAATATTTCTGCCAAGGAAGTAGAGACAGAAGCACCCATGGCTGTCGCTAAAATAAGTTTGGCATATCCCGGCCGGAGATATGTCATCGTGGCCTCCGAAAGGCACAAACCGGTGGCAATCCCCAGATGGGCCACATTGTGCTGCAATATGATCAACATCACCGTCGACAGAGAAACCATCCACAGCAGCGCATAGCCATAATCCGCTCCCGCCGCCAGATTCGAAGCCCAATTGCCGGGATCGATAAATCCGACGGTCACCAGTAAACCGGGACCGATGTATTTCAAGATTTCCAAACCACCCAAACGAGGATGGTGTTTGGCCGTTTTCAAAGATTTACGAATCAAATCGAACATCGTACAAAATTTCTATAAACAAGCTTTTATCACCGTAATCGGATTATACTCCTCCACAGTTAAACAACATTCTTCCAAAATACGAAAACCGGTCTTCTTCGTTTCACTCCGGAAAAGCTGAAGACTCTCTTCCGATACTGAATTGAATACGACAATGCCTCCCGGCCGCATTTTCCCGGCCAAAATAGTCAGTATCTGCGTCATTTTTCCGCCATGTCCACCGATAAAAACGGCATCCGGAGCTGCTTCGGTCGTTAAATCCACAGCCGTAAAATCGCCGATGACCGCCTTGATACCGGGTGTTCCAAACTTCCGGCTGTTTTGCAGCATCAAAACGGCCCCCTCTTCGCGAATCTCAAAGGCAGTCACCTGCAAATGCGGAAACTGCAATTTCGCCTCGATGGAAACCGATCCCGTACAAAAGCCGATGTCCCAGAAATTTTGCCGGTTGTGCAGATCCAGCATACTCAAGGTCAGTAAACGGACCGGCATTTTGGTGATCATCCGGCTGCGGCCGTTCAAAAGATGAAAATCCGAAGCCGGTATTCCGAACGGACGTCGCCGGAGAGCAAGCTGTTCCAGGATCAGGCAATTGGGGAAAGCACAATCCGCTTCCTCCGCTTCCTCCAGGGACATGCTCCGTACCCGCTCCTGCTCATTGCCCAACAGTTCTCCCACCCACATCCGGTAATTCCCGTAACCGTATTCCAACATCCTTGCCGCAATCGCCGCCGGCGTATGCTGCCGGTCGGTCAATACCCCGATCTTCCCGCACCCCTCGATCAGAGCCCGGTCGAACTCCTGCCAAGGACGCCCCGTCAACGACACCACCCGCATATCGTGGTAGGGCATCACCATCCGATGGGCCAACACCTGCAAGGAATTAAAAAAGGGATAGACATGAATCTCCGCCTCCGGAAGATATTTTTTCACCGTATTGGCAAAACCGTAAAAAAGCGGATCGCCCGAAGCGAACACCACGATCTCATCGTATTGCGCATACTGTTCGAACACCGCGGTCAAGGGCACCGTAATATCAATCCAGAGATGTGTTTCCGGTAATTGTTCTTTCAC
>CALUKE010000018.1 GCA_944321165.1 uncultured Odoribacter sp. | reverse complement strand
CTCGCAGTGAAACCACTTTTCGACATATCTGGCAACAAATCTTAATTTGGGTGGCGCATTGACGAAGTCAGGAAATAGGCAGAGAGCCTCCAATCTCTCCACCTATTCAATTGTTTTATCTAAAAGACCTACAAAATTATGAAAAAAACGGAAAATGATGCTTCTCGGGGTACGAGAAAATGGCGAGGACGAGCTATGGTAAAGCTTTTTCCTTGTTTGTTGCTAGTTTGGTTTTCTTCTTCTGGCTTGATGGCTCAACAAAAGCAAACCTTCACCTTTCGATTTCAGGAAAATACTTTGTTGGAAGTATTTAATGCATTAATGGAAAACAGTGATTATGTCTTTACCTTTAACAGCGAAGAATTGAAACGTGTTTCAGCACGAGTGACTCATTCTTTTACTGATGCCACTTTGGAGGAAGTTTTGACTGCCGCTTTGTTGGGAACCTCGTTTAGTTTTGAAGTTGTGGATAAACATGTGGTGATTCAGAAACAAGTAAAAAAAGAGGCTACTTCCTTCGCAATTCGGGGGAAAGTAGTTGATGAAAGGAAACAACCGCTTCCAGGTGTCACAGTTTTGGTAAAAGGGACCACGTTGGGAGTCTCAACATCCGAAGATGGAAGTTTTAAATTGGAGATCCCTCAGAAAGATATTGTATTGGTGTTTAGTTTTGTCGGGATGGAAACGAAAGAAGTAAAGCTGGCAGAATTGACGGATAAACAAATTTTGGCAGGAACGAAAGATCTGGTGGTAACATTGAGAGAGTTTGTAGAAAGTTTGGATGATGTGGTGGTAACGGGATATGCTAATATTCGAAAAACGAGTTTTACGGGATCTGCGACACAAGTAAAACGCGAAGATGTTTTAAAAGTTTCTAGTGCTAATTTGATAGATGCCTTACAGGTATTTGATCCATCTTTGCGTATTATAAAAAATAATGAGATGGGTTCTGACCCCAATACTTTACCTGAATTTTATGTACGAGGACGTTCTGGTATTGCATCTGTAAAAGAATTGGATCAATTGCAATCAGAGGATATTTCCGAATTTGCTTTGACAAACAATCCGAATTTGCCAATTTTTATTTTGGATGGGTTTGAGATAACTGTGGAGAAAGTGTATGACTTTGATATGAACCGTATTAAGAATATCACCATATTGAAGGATGCTGCTGCAACTGCAGTATATGGTTCTCGAGCATCTAACGGGGTGATTGTGATAGAAACGGAAGTGCCACAACCAGGTGAATTGAGAGTGAGTTATAGTGGAAATTTGTCTGTAACTGCCCCGGATTTAAGTAGTTATAATTTAATGAATGCAGAGGAAAAATTGGAGGCGGAATGGGCTGCAGGGCTATATGAACCATGGGGATTAGCTTCTGTTTCGGAAGAGAATGAATTAAATTCATTGATGTGGAATTATATTCAGAAACGGAATAGAATTTTAATAGGTACAGATAATTATTGGCTTTCGCAACCATTAACGACAGAAGTAAATCATAAACATAGTCTATATGTAGAAGGGGGTGCAGAAAATATTCGTTTTGGAATAGAATTGCGTTACGATAATCAGAATGGTGTGATGAAAGAATCTTTTCGAAATAGAATAGGTGCGGGTTTAACATTTGATTATCGTTATAAAGGACTACAGATCCGAAATCAGGTTTCGTATGACGTAGTGAGAGCAGAGGATTCACCTTATGGATCTTTTCGGGATTATACAAGTAAACAACCCTATGACTATTGGCGTGATCCAGATACAGGAGAACTTGTAGAAAAGACAACCCAATGGGGTAATTATGGTGGCTCCACCAAGAATCCATTATATGAGACTGCTACAGGGAATTTTAGTAAGAACGGTTATACTGAATTGATTAATAATTTATCATTGAATTGGTATATTGATTCTTATTTGCTGATAAAAGGACAATTGGCTGTTAGTACAAAAAATGCAAATACGTCTAATTTTATCGATCCTAATTCTGGAACTTATGGCAGAATAGATTTGTTTCAAAAAGGAGCTTTAACAGAAACAACTACTAAAACTAATAGCTGGAATTTGAATTTATTTGGATCATATAATCGAACTTTCCTTGGTTTACACAGTGTAAATTTTTCTGCAGGTATTAATATGATTTCAAAGAATTATGCTTATTCATATGCTTACTACAGAGGCTTTCCTGATGCTCAACGAAATTCTCCAGCTTATGCTTATGAAATTGTATCTAAACCAACTTTTTCAGATAATAAAACACGTTTGTTCGGAGGATTTTTTACGTTGAACTATAGTTTTAAAGATATTTATTTATTAGATGCTTCATACCGTTTTGATGGTTCGTCGGAATTTGGTTCTGAGCGGAAATGGGCCCCATTTTGGTCATTGGGGGCTGGCGTCAATTTACATAACTATGAATTTTGGCGCGGAATTGACTTTGTTAATTTGTTCAAGTTAAAAGCAAATGTTGGAGAAACTGGTAAATCAAATTTTAAACCTTATATGGCAAAAAATACTTACCAGATTTTATTGGATGACTGGTATCCGACAGGTATTGGGGTTGAACTTGTTTATATGGGGAATACAAATCTTACCTGGGAAAAACAATTATCTTGGAATGTTGGTACAGAAATTGGACTTTGGAATGGGCGAGCAACAATTAATTTTGATGTTTATAACAAGCGGACAAAAGATTTGATTACGGATGTTTCAATTCCTTCATCTTCTGGTTTTACCAAATATACGGATAATATTGGAGAAATAGAAAACAAAGGTGTTGAAATGGAGTTAAATCTTCGTGTATTTTCTAAGAAAGATTGGGATATTGTACTGTTCGGTAATATTGCTCACAACAAGAATCGAATTTTGAAAATTTCAGAATCTCTGAAAGAGTATAATGAACGGATTAATGAATATTTTAGTCATTATCATATTTCATCTAATCCTCAATCAATGTTAGGATATAGTTATGATGAAATGCTCCAATATGCATCTCCAATTATGAAATATGAAGAGGGGGCTTCTTTGACTGCGATTTATGGAATGAAGTCTTTAGGAATAAATCCTGCAAATGGACGGGAAGTGTATTTAAAAAGAGATGGAACGATTACGTATGATTGGAGTGCTATCGAACAACAACCTATCGGGGATGAAGAACCGTGGGGACAGGGGGCATTGGGGGTAAATGTGCGATTTAAGAATTTTACGGTATACACAACGTTTTTGTATGAGTTTGGTGGAGAAAATTATAATGAAACATTGGTAGCTAATGTTGAAAATGCTAATTTAAATACATATAATGCTGATAAACGGGTGTGGACAGATCGTTGGAAAGAAGTTGGAGATTTGGTCGCATTGAAGTCTATAAAAGACAGGTATTATATTACTCGGCCAACATCTCGATTTGTTCAAAAGAATAATTATCTAACCTTTAATTCTTTTTCAATTGGCTATGATTTTGATCGTCGTTTATTAAAAACAATTGGTCTGTCTTCTTTGAAATTACAATTTAACATGAAAGATATTGTGACAATATCAACAATAAAACAAGAGGTCGGATTGTCGTATCCATTTGCCCGAACTTTCAACTTTACACTAAACGCAAGTTTTTAATATATTAAAAGAGAGAGACTATGAAAAAGATATGGATTATATTATTATTGTTTTTAGGAAGTTTGTATGCATGCAATGATTTCCTTGACGTCACTGCAGATAACGAGATTGTTGAAGAGGAATTATTCAATGATTATGAAGGTGTTCGAATGGCAGTGAATGGTATTTATCGTAATTTATCGTCAACTGAGTTGTATGGGAAAAATTTGATGTGGGGATTCGCTAGTGCGATAGGCCATAACTATCAGGCAACTTCTACGACTTATTTGCCATCAGCTTTATATTATGCTTCTCAATTTGCGTGGGATAATTCTTATGTTGAAGCAGTGACGGAAGAAATTTGGAAGAAAGCATATAATGTAATCGCTGCTTGCAATAATATCATTCAACATGTAAGTGTAGTAGATACTAGTTTTTTTGAGTTGGGAGAAGTGGAGAAAAATATGATATTGGGTGAAATGTATGGCGTTCGTGCTATGTTGCATTTTGACTTATACAGACTTTTTGTTCCGGCTCCGATTACTAATTATTCTGGATTAGCAATTCCGTATGTGACAAAATATCCTGATCATCAGCCTGCCCATAAAAGTGCTCAGGATGTGATGGAGTCAATTATTGGGGATATGGAACGAGCCAAGGCTTTGCTTGCTGATATTGATACAGTATTTTGTCAGAGTTGGAATAAATCTTCAGTGGGTAGAATACGGCAGAGTAACCAAACAGCAGGTTTCCCGCCTAATGATTTTGTAAGTTATCGTGGGTCGCGAATGAATTATTGGGGTGCAACAGCTTTGTTGGCAAGAATCTATTTATATAATGGAAATGAAGAGAAGGCTTATGAAAATGCAGCGATTATTTATCGATTTCATACGAAGAATTGGTTTAAATGGACAAGTTCTTCGTATCAAGGGGCGATTTCTAGTGTCGAATATATTCATCCGAAACGTCCGGAGGAAATTATTATGACTTTCTCAAATAATAATAACTATGACAATTGGGAGTCTGTGCTTGGAAATAGTAATTACTATTTTCGAATGAAAAATATGAACGATTTGTTTTTAAATGATGAAGATGATTATCGAAAAGTAGGATGGTATAATCGATATGGATTACAACGTTATATTACATGGATCCGTCCATCGGGTACATCGAATAATGTAACTTTGGTAATTAATAATCAGGGACCGTTGTTGCCAATTGTCAGTTTCCCTGAAATGTATCATATTATGATTGAATGCTTGATTGATCAGGGGCGGACTGTGGAAGCGGTTACTCTATTAAATACATTACGGAAAAATCGAGGAGCTAAGAGGGTTATTGGAGAAAATACGCCAGCAGAAGAGTTGAAAGAGATTTTAATAAATGATATTATTCGCGAGACATTGACTTCTGGTCAGACATTTTTTATGTTTAAACGTCTTAATCGAAATATATATAATGGAGATACAGATATTGTGATGGAACCTATTAATTGGATAATTCCATTGCCGTCGAGTGAGATTGATTATCAGTTAAACTAATGAATTATGAAAAAGATATATTTTGTTATTTTCCTGTGGATATTTGTTGCTTGTGAGCGTGATAATATTGATGTATATCATGATGATGATTACATTCAGTTCTCAAAATACATGATAGATTCATCTGTCTGTTCTTTCCTTGCGTATCCGACAGAAATGGAAGTAGGTTTCCCGATAGGAGTTGAAATTATTGGTTCTCCTTCACAAACAGATCGAGAGTACAAAATTGAGGTTATGAAAAATTATTCTACAACTACTACTGCAGATTATGTTTTACCCACTTCTTTTAAGGTGAAAGCTGGATGTGTAGTTGATACCTGCTGGATTAAGTTCAAGCGTACAGAGGAAATATCTCAAGTCGCCAAGCGTTTAGTTTTACAATTAGTCGAGACTTCTGATTTTAAGTTAGGACAGGTTGATTGTCGAATAAATATTGTTTATGTATCAAATGTGATTGCGAAACCGGATTGGTGGACATCAACAGTTACAGATAGTTATTTAGGTGATTATTCTGATAAAAAATATCGTCTTTTTATTGAGCAGACGGGTAAAGTCGATTTAGATCCGAATGATGCAAATGAATTACGTTATTATTCACTTATATTTAAAAATTATTTATTGCAAGAGAAAGATGCCGGACGCATGGTTATGGAAGAAGATGGAACCGAAATGACGGTAGAATTAATAGCTGGGTAATATAAAAATGTGAATGCTATGAAATCAAATATAAGAATTATTTTATTGTTAATTGGTGTGTTGTTTGCCGCTTGTTATGAAGATAAGGGAAATTATGATTTGGTTGATTATAACCGAATCGTGAAGATAACACAAAACAATGCATTGTCGAAATATTCAATAACTCTTGGTGATACAGTTCGGATTGTCCCTGTCATTACATGGAAATATCCAGATCGAGATACAATAACAGCCTTTGAATTTACCTGGAAAACGAGATGGGACGGAGATACTATTTCTAAAGAACGTGTTTTAGAATATATACCGCAAGAGTGTGGAACATTTAATGTTTATCTTTATGTTTTAGAAA
This sequence comes from uncultured Odoribacter sp., assembly GCA_944321165.1. GTDB lineage: Bacteria > Bacteroidota > Bacteroidia > Bacteroidales > Marinifilaceae > Odoribacter. Next base: position 46,873 of record CALUKE010000018.1, on the reverse strand, counting down.
AAGAAACCGGTGTAATATCAAGAAATAGTTGGCAAGTAAAAGTTAATACACCTTATCTTGAAGGATGGTTGATTGCAAGTAATATAAATGAACAGCCAAGTTTGAGTTATATTCGTAGAGATTCGTGGAAAGATGATGAGAATAAGACTCATTATTTTTGGACAGATTTTGTAAATTTATATGCAACATTGCATTCGGATGCATCTTTGGGATCAGAAAAAATGATCGGCATGTCTTCCTATACTGTAGATTCATACGATGATGAGCTGATCGTTTTTCAAGAAGGGGGAAAAGCGACTGTATTGAACGGTCTGGATTTCGGAAAATCGTTGAATGTTAGTAGCGAGTTCCCTAATGGCGTATATCCGGCTGGTTTTATACCTAAAGATTTTAAACGAGGAGGTGCTTGTGATTTTATTTTGGGGGAAGCTGGAGAGCTTTACTGGAGAAGGAATTTGAATCTGTCAAAAATGTATCATGAAGTTGCGTTTATGGATGTGCCTATCTATTTCCCTAAAGGAGCTAAAATATCTCATTTTTTTGATATAGATGTATATAGAGCGAATTTTATATTGATGTATGATGAATTATATAAACGTTTTCTAGCTTGTTATACCAGTTATAATAGTGGTAATAGTTATTTAGGTGGAAAAATAGATATTATTAATACTTATGATCCATCAGAATTTGCGAACATATTAGATTTAAACGGATATAAAGTTATTTATTGTGGAGATCATACGAATGGGAAAAATTATGTGAATATATTGAAAGAGGAGAATACTGGAAAATATCTGTATCAGGCTTTTCAATTTTCGGGGAGTATGACTAATTTAACTGTAGTAAATGCTACACAAGAAGAATTTGTTGGTGGAAATTTGATCTCTGAGAATACTGTATTCTGGAGACTTCGTTCTTCTTCTTATCTTTACTTTGGAGAAGGGAGCAAATTATATTTTTATGATGTTAACACAAAACAAGTGAAGTTGTATACGGACTTTGGAGAGGGGAGAATTACTCATTTAATGGAAGATGGTGATGGAACAAGATTGGGGGTATGTTTGGATAATGGAACCTTTTTTCTTTGTGAAGCTATATCTGCAGAAGTTTTAAGTGCTAATAATCCTGGAGAGGTGGGAATCTTACATAAAGTTACAGGCTTAGGAGAAATTGTGAGTCTTGCTTGGAAATGGGGCGGTTATTATAAACTATAATAAATGTAAGAATTTTTTCAGAGATTTATTCTTTATGAAATTAAATTATGAAGGCATATGTATAAGATATAAATCATGAAGAAATATTAAACCTATTGTATTTGTGAATTAATAGAATTATGGGAAAAATAATAGTACAAATAGAACACTTGTCTCATCGTTATAGTGTTCAATGGGCGGTACGTGACATTTGTTTTAATATTCCAAGGAAAGGGATATATGGTTTATTGGGATCTAATGGTGCTGGTAAATCAACGATAATGAATATTATTTGTGGAGTACTTAAAGCAACAGAAGGGACGGTTTTAATTCAGGGAATAGATACACGTAAAGATCCTGTCGAGGCAAAACGTTTAATCGGTTTTTTACCGCAGAAACCGCCGTTGTATGGAGATTTGACTGTGGAGGAATATTTAAGTTATTGTGCTCGTTTGCGTTGGGTTCCTAAAAAACAGGTACAAGTTTCTGTCGATCGTGTCCTTGAATGTTGTGGAATTTGTCATTTTCGCAATCGTTTGATTAAAAATCTGTCCGGAGGATATCAGCAGCGGGTGGGGATTGCTCAAGCGATTGTCCATAATCCGGAATTGGTGGTTTTCGATGAACCGACAAACGGTTTGGATCCCAATCAAATTGTGGAGATTCGTGGTTTGATAAAAGATATTGCTGAAGATCGGACGGTAATTTTATCGACTCATATTTTAACTGAGGTTCAGGCTGTCTGTGATCATATTTTGATGGTAGAGGAAGGGAAGTTGGTGTTTTGCGGTACGGTAGATGAGTTCGATAACTATATTCTTCCAAGTACTCTATATGTTTCTTTTGTAGAGCCTCCTGTAGTAGATATTTTGCAAAAAATTGAAGGAGTCCTTGGAGTGGAAGAATTGGGGTACGGTAAATATCGGGTACGTTTTTCGGAAGCTCAAGAGGTTCTTGAAAGGCTTGTAGAAGAAAGTGTTCGCTGTGGATGGCGTTTGTCTGAGATTCGAGTGGAAAAAAGTTCTTTAGACAACATATTTGCAGAATTATCAAAAAAATCACATTAAAGGAAGGAGGTAAGCCATGTTTAAAATGATATGTAATATAGCGCGGACAGAGTTACAAATGTTGTTTTATTCTCCAATCGCGTGGTTGATTTTGATAGTTTTTACAGTACAGGCTGGAGTATTATTTTCAGATTTGTTTACTCGAATGGTGAGTAATCAAGCGATGGGTTATAATGTTGCAGGTTCTTCGTTGTATATTTTTGCGAATACTTGGACAGGTGTATTTACACAAATTCAAAATTATTTGTATTATTATATTCCATTATTAACGATGAGTTTGGTTAGTCGAGAATTGAGTAGTGGATCCATTAAGTTATTATATTCTTCTCCAGTAACGAATATTCAAATTATTGTCGGGAAGTTTTTCTCGGTAATGGTGTATGGTGCGATCATGATGGGTGTATTATTATTGTTATGGTTGATAGGGCTTTGTACGATTAAACATTTTGATTGGGCCGCAGTATTGACCGGAATATTGGGCTTGTATTTATTGATTTGTGCTTATGGGTCGATTGGTATTTTTATGTCCAGCTTGACAAGTTACCAAATTGTTGCGGCGATTGGAACATTTGCAGTATTGATGCTTCTAAATATGGTGGGAGGATGGTGGCAAGATTATGATGTTGTGCGGGATGTGACTTATTGGCTGTCCATGAAAGGACGGAGTGGCACTTTTATTCGAGGATTGATTTGTAGTGAAGATGTTCTCTATTTTTTAATTATCATGATGCTGTTTTTAGCATTGACGATTATTCGGTTGAATTCAGTCCGTCAAAAGGTCTCATTTGGTTCAACGTTACTTCGTAATGTAGGAGTTCTTTTGCTTGCTTGTGTTGTAGGGTATTTTTCGTCATTGCCTTTGTTGAAAGTGTATTATGATTCTACGGAAACGAAACAAAATACATTGACAGAGAACAGCCAAGAAATTGTGAAGAAGCTTGACGGTAAGTTGACTATAACAACTTATGTTAACATCCTTGATCCGGATGGCGCTTGGTTTGCTACAGGTTCGTTTTTGAAGCCTGATATGGAACGTTTTGAACAATATTTACGTTTCAAGCCGGATATGAAATTAAGATATGTTTATTATTATGATACGACCAATAATCCCCGTTTAGATAAACAATATCCAAGTTTGACATTACGAGAGAAAATGGTGAAATTGAGCAAGATTTATTCAATTGATTCGAATAAGTTTAAAACTCCGGATGAGATTCGTTCAATGATCGATTTGAGTGGAGAAGGAAATATGTTTGTTCGACAAATTGTACGGGAGAATGGAGAAAAATCCTGGTTACGGATATATAATGATTTACAACGTTTTCCAAGTGAGCGAGAGATCTCGGCTGCTTTTAAACGTATGGTGATGAAATTGCCGATAGTGGGTTTTCTGACCGGGCACGGAGAACGAGGATATCGCAGCAACAAGGATCGGGATTATAGTGCTTTTGCCAATGATAAAAAATTCCGCTATGCCTTGATGAATCAAGGGTTTGATGTGGAGTATGTGACCTTGGAGAAAGAGATACCGGAAAATATCAATATTGTGGTAATTGCAGAAAGTCGTGAACCTTTTACGGAAAAGGAGGATGCGAATTTGCAGAAATACATTGATAGGGGTGGAAATTTATTGATATTAGGAGAACCGAAACGAAGGGAGATAATGAATCCCTTGTTTGCGAAGTTCGGGTTTGAATTGATGGAAGGCCAGATAGTGAAACAGGATACGAATCTTCAGGCGGATGTGGTGTTGTCTTATCCGACGGAAGAAGCAGACAGTATTGCTTATGATTTTCGGACAATGCGTTTGTATGAACAGGTTCTTGTAACAGAAGGAGTCAGTGGCTTGCGTCAAGTGGCAGATAAGGGATATGTGGTGACGGAATTGTTTAAGAGCGATACGGTGGCCAGTTGGAATGAGGTGGAGACGACTGATTTTGTGGATGATACGATTCGGTTGAATCCCTTAGTGGGCGAGGTGGAACAGTCTTATCCGACTTTGGTGGCTTTGAGTCGTAGGGTCGGTGAACGGGAACAGCGGATAATTCTTTCGGGAGATGCTGATTGTATCAGTAATGGTGGATTGATGGGGCAGAAAGCAGGAGTGCGATCTTCAAACTTTACGCTGATTATGGGTGGTTTCTTCTGGTTGTCGGATAATGAGGCGCCAGTGGATGTGCGTAGACCAAGACCGACTGATAACAAGATCTATATTACGAGTGCAACGGGCGCTGGAATTGTGAAGTGGAGTCTAGTGCTGGTTTTGCCTTTGTTGCTGTTGGGGGGTGGGGTGTTTACCTGGGTGCGTCGTCGTGGACGTTGATAGAAGATTTCTTTGATTGATGGATGTTTATTAATGGAAGGCGAGAGGGGTGCTTGCATTCCTCTCGCTTGACCGAAAAGCGGGAAAGATGAGTTTTAAGACAGATAAACAAACCTTGGATGATCTGGCTATTTTGGGAAATAGCCGGGTGCAGTCGGTGTACAGTATTTTTAATCGTTCGCAGACACGTGGTGGTGCTGGTCTGTTGGAAGAAATGTTTCGTTATCCGCTTTCTGATGCAGAAGCGATAAATCGTCGTTCCGGAATTATTCGCTATTATCGGGATATGAAACTGCAGTTCCCTTTTCGGGCATCGATTTTTGATGCTATCGAGTTTTACTTGTCGAATACGGATCGTCGGACACAGTTGCAGGTGCAGGACAATACCTTGGAACGCAAGTTTAAGAATTTGGTCGGCTCAGATACGGAGTATACGCAGATTCATAACGGGATTACGGGATGTATAGAGCTGTTGAATACATTGGGAAATTTTTTGCAGGCGAGTGAGCAGACGGAGAAACGAGATGCGGCGGTAGATGCTTTGTTGGGGGAATGTCGGGAATTGTTGTCGCTGGAAAAATGGTCTTTTTATCGGGAAGAGTCTGACAAGAAAAAATTGCCTTATGTAAAGGCGGTTGCTTATGATAAGGTATTTCGTTTTGAAGAACGTGATCGCCTATTGAAGATTTTGCAACGAGTGTATTTGTTGGATGTATATATGTCGGTGGCAGCCGTAAGTCGGGATCGGGGGTTTGTTTTTGGAGAAGCTTTGCCTGCAGAAGCGAATGTATTGGAATTGGATGGTATTTACCATCCGTTTTTAAAAAATCCTGTCGGGAATACGCTTTGTGTAGATGAAAGTGGCAATGTGGTTTTTTTGACGGGGGCCAATATGGCCGGGAAATCGACTTTTATGAAAGCTTTCGGTATTACTCTTTATCTGGCTCACGTAGGATTTCCCTTGCCGGCAGAACGAGTTCGATTTTCGGTGCGAAGCGGGATGTTTACGACAATTAATCTTCCGGATAATCTGAATATGGGGTATAGTCATTTCTATGCAGAAGTGTTGCGGGTAAAAAAAGTGGCCCAACAAGTGCGACAGACTCCTCATCTGGTCATCATCTTTGACGAATTGTTTCGGGGAACGAATGTAAAAGATGCTCATGAGGCCACGGTGGCGGTTGTCAATGCTTTTGCCGGAATTCGGGATTGTACTTTTGTCATCTCGACACATATTATTGAGGCCGGTGATGATTTGAAACGTTTACGAGATAATATCAGGTATGTTTATCTGCCAACACGTTTGGATGGGAATAGACCCGTTTATACGTATAAATTGGAAGAAGGGATTACCAGTGACCGACATGGAATGATGATTGTAAACAATGAACGGATCATTGAAATAATAAAAGGAGGGGTACAGTCATGAAATTTGAGACAGACAAACAGACCTTAGAAGATTTAAATCTATTGGGGAAATATAAGAACAATTCCATATATAGTCTTTATGGTGGAATCATAACTCGTGGTGGAGGACATCGTCTGGAGGAAATGTTCCTTCATCCGCTTGACAGTGTGGAGGAAATCAATGATCGGGCATCGGTGTTTTGTTGTTTTCGGGATCACGATTTCCCTTTCCCGTTTGGAAAAGAGGAATATGATACCGTGGAACAGTATCTGAATGGGGGTATTCATACTCATGGCGGGATGTTGAATGTCTATCATTTGTTAAAATGCCGTGCGATGCAATTGATTGCGAACGACCTGGAATTTGATTTTATACGGGGACGTATTCTTTTGACCATTCAGTTTTTATTGAAAGTTATTCCTTATTTAAACCGGATTTTGGCGGTTCAGCCGGTGAGTAGTTTGGAGAAACTTTGTCGGCGGGCATTGGCATTGTCTAACGATGGCCGCTTGGAACGGATTCTTGCGGGTGAATTGGAATATCCGGGACTTATGCGTTTGATTGTGCTGGATCGTTTTTTCCGGGGAGTATATAATCAGGAATTGCGGGAGCTATTGAATATATTGGAACAGTTGGATGTTTATTCGTTGGTGGGTGGAATTGCACGGGAACAGGGATTTCATTTTGCCATGGCGAAAAAGGATGGAGAAACCTTGTTCCGAATCAAGGGGTTGCGTCATCCGAGGGTGAAAGGGGCGGTCGCGAATGATCTGGAGATTACGATGGATAAGAACGTGTTCTTTTTGACCGGAGCGAATATGGCCGGAAAATCGACCTTGATGAAATCTTTTGGTGTTGCGGTGTATTTGGCACATATGGGATTTCCTTTGGCGGTCGATTCAATGGAGTTCCGAGTGCAGGATGGAATGTATACTTCCATTAATGTCCCGGATAATATTGCTATGGGCTATAGCCATTTTTATGCAGAAGTGTTGCGGGTGAAGAAAGTGGCGATCGAGATTAGCAAGGATAAACGGTTAGTGGTTATTTTTGATGAATTGTTTAAGGGAACGAATGTGAAAGATGCGTTCGATGCTACACTGGCAGTCACAGAAGCAATTGCCGGCCGGCGTTATTGTACGTTTATGGTGTCTACTCATATCATTGAGGTGGGAGAAGAACTCGCAAAGCGATGTGATAATGTGAGATATCATTATCTCCCTACAGTGATGGACGGTAAAGTGCCGAGGTATACCTACAAATTGGAAGAGGGAATTACAAGTGATAAACATGGGATGATTATTATCAATAATGAAAAGATTATAGAAACTATTCAAGGAGAAATCTGAAATTAATACCTTTCATAGCTTCAATTGAATTCAGAAAATGTATTATTTTTGTTGAATCATAAAATGAAGCTATGGAAGATTTTCAACATGTCGGTTATAGTAAGGAGGTGATTGAGTTTGTGGCTGTTGCGAAGGAATATTGTGATTTTGTGGAAACGGCTCCACAAATGTCACGGAAAGATTTCATTCAACGCTTGCAGAAGTTTATTCCTTTGATTTATTTGAAAGGGGCCTTGCTTCCGAATAGCGATAGTGAAGACAGCGGCTTGACGGAAGATGTGGTTACTGAAGACGATTATAATTATCTGTACGGACAGTTGCATCGTTTGTTGGGAGAACATGATGAGTATTTGGAAGTCTTCGATGACAATATGCAGTATAGCGATGCTCCGGTGGTACATTCCATTGCGGAAAAAGTTTGTGATATATATCAGGATCTGAAGAATTTTATTTCTTCTTTCCGTTGCGGAATTCCGGAAGTGATAGGAGAGGCTTTGTGGCAATTGAATAACAGTTTCGAGCTGTATTGGGGCAAAGCCTGTGCCGGAGTGTTGAGGGCAATACATCAGGTTGTATATCTGGTGAATGATGAGGATGATTAAGTTTGGAAGCATGTTGACAGATTGGAAGAAGACAATAAGCAGAGAGGAGATGGATCAATTACCTCCTTGTGTATATTCGGGGGAAGTGATTGTGATTGAAGAGGCTGAACAGGCGGATGAAGTCGCTGAATTTTTGAACAGACAAATGTGTTTGGGATTTGATACGGAAACGCGTCCTTCTTTTCGAAAAGGGGAGGTTTATCGGGTAAGTTTATTGCAGTTGGCTACGTGTGAACAGGTATTTTTATTCCGTTTGAATAAATGTGGTTTCCGGCCGGCTTTGATTCGTGTGTTGGCGAATCCTCAAATTGTGAAAGTGGGGGTCGGTATCCGGGATGATAACCGGAATCTGCGAAAGTTGGCCAATTTCATACCGGCTTCTTTTGTGGATATGCAGGAGTATGCAGAGCGTTTTGGTATAGAGGACAAGTCTTTCTCTAAATTGATGGCTATTATTTTTGGTGTAAAAATCTCTAAACGCCAGCGTACTTCCAATTGGGAAGCTCCGGTTTTGTCGGAGGCTCAGATTCGTTATGCCGCGACAGATGCCTGGGGGGCTTTAAAAATGTATCAACGTCTTTCTTCTTTCGCTTAGGAGGAAATTTTCGGAAGTGAGAAAAAGAACGTCGTCCCGTTTCCTTCCTGGGAATAGAAGTTGAGTTTCCCATGATTCAATTTGATAAAATCCCGGCAAAGAATCAATCCCCAGCCGCTGCCTTTTACAGTACAAAGGTCGTTAGTGGTAAGTGATGCCCTGTTTTTCAACAGTCGATGCTGGAGATCTGAAGGGATGCCCTTTCCATTGTCTTTTACGTATACGGTCACGGATTCATTTTTGTCTGTAAGGGATAATTCCACTTGCCCTCCGGGATAAGTGAATTTGATGGCATTGGAGATCAAATTGCGCAAAACGGTTCGGATCATATCTTCATCTGCACAGATATCGTGTGGGCCTTCAATGTGATTGACGAGCTGAATCTCTTTGGCTGATGCAATGGACTGAAATAGGGCGACTACTTGTTTGACGGCTTCACTAAGGTCGAATGAACTGAAATCTGCCGTGCGTTGACCGTTTTGTTGGCGGGTCCAGCGTAGCAGGTTTTCCAAAAGATTAAAGGCATCTTCTGTTGTTTCATGAATCATTTCAAATAATTTGATGATATGGGGGTCTTTCATTTTCTTTTTTTGGGCTTCTAAGGAAGAATTGATCATTTTTATCGTTCCAATCGGGGCGCGTAAATCATGAGCGATGACGGAATATAACTTGTCTCTGGTTTCCAGAATTTTTTGTAGTTTTTTGTTTTTTTGTTGTATCATTCGTTCTGTCTGCAACAGTAATAGCTGGTGTTGTATTCGGATAATCAATTCTTGCGGGCAGAATGGTTTAATGATAAAATCGGTTGTATGATCTTTTAAATAATTTGAAAATACGCTTTGTTTGTTCATTGTCGTCGCCAGTAAAAGTGGAACTGTGAGTCGCTTGTCCTTGAATATTTGCAGTATAGGTGTTGTTTGTTTGGTTGATGTATCGGTATCTATCAAAATGAGATCCGGGTGTACTTTCCGTATTTGCTGGATAGCTTCTTGGGGGCTCTGAGCTTCAAACAGACGAAATTCGGCTTTCTGAAGAATCTGGCGGATTTTTTCCGGATCGCTGAATGATGAACTAATAATCAGTAATGTATAGCGGTTGTTTTTTATCAGCATAAAGAATCTGGCTATTGTTTGTGGTGTTAAAGGTTAATTTTGAATTTGTTTTTAATAATTTAAGTTTATAATTTATATCGAAAATGTTTGTTTATAAGTTACGGTGTCTAAGGGATTTAACGATTGAAGAAATATTTTTTGAGAAAAAATGGTCCAAATGTTTGTTGGTGATGTGATTTTTTGTACTTTTGTGCCCGGGTAAGTCCTATGCGACCAGCTCCTGCAGAACCCCCCCAGGGTCGGAAGGCAGCAAGGGTATGTGGTTGTAGCGGTGCGACATAGTCCGCTTACCCGTTTTTCAGAAATAATGCCTCTTTAGCTCAGCTGGCCAGAGCACGTGATTTGTAATCTCGGGGTCGTTGGTTCGAATCCGACAAGAGGCTCGAAGAAGAGGGAAGAGTCTTTACAGGATCTTCCTTCTTTTTTTGTACTATTTTGAGTGATTTTTAAGGGGTCATGTAAAAATCTAAGGGACTTTTATTACTGTTTGCCCATAATTTTTATCGATTCTCCCAAAAAAAGTCTTGATAAAATTTGTATTGTATGACAAAAGCACTACCTTTGTACCGCTTTCAGATGAGGGTATGCTGAGGGCAATGAATGAATGCTGTTATAGCTCAGGGGTAGAGCACTTCCTTGGTAAGGAAGAGGTCGTGAGTTCAAATCTCACTAACAGCTCTCGGTAAAGTCTGCTGAAGCAGGCTTTTTTCGATACCTGAACGGCGCTATCGTCTAGGGGTTAGGACGTAAGATTCTCATTCTTAAAACAGGGGTTCGATTCCCCTTAGCGCTACAGTAGAAGAACTGACGGAGGTCGGTTCTTTTTTTTGTTACCAATTTGTTCCCACTTTTTATTGTTCTTAGGGATTTTTCGGCAACTGAAAAGGGATGGTGATTAAAATTTCTTTGGTTGTATGTTCCCAGGGAGCCGGATAACTTTCGATCAGTCGAATGGCTTCACGATTGCAGGAGGGAGATAAACGCCGGATCAGTTTTATGCGGGCGGGAATACCTTTACGGTTTAAACGCACACTTAGTACTACTTCGCCTTCTAATTGCTGGGACAATGCATCTTGGGGATAACGTAGAGAATCCTTTACATATTGTTGAAATTTTTGCATCCAGAGAAGGTGTTCCGATGGTTTTTTATCTAAGAATTGTTTATTGAGACGCTTGGGTTGTATTCTTCTTTTATTGCGTCTTTGTGGAAGAATCTGAAGTGTGTCTGCAATAAATGTGTGGGAGCTGATACTGTCATTGTGTTTCTCGAAAAGAGGCGGAACGGAATCTTTTATTATTCCTGGCGACTTTGTCATAACGTGTACCTGTGGCGAATGAGCATCTTTGCGGGTGATCGTTTCTGTAGGTATTGATTTACGAGGTGTTGTCTGGATATTGGTTGGGGTTGGATCACTGATCGAACGGAGCCTTGTTTCGGTGCTTGATGGTTGTTTCTCATTTTTATCACTTACCGGATGAAGCGTATCGAATTGGAGATTTCGGGAGGGGAGCTCCTGAAAAAATTCGCTAGTGTCTGTCGGAAGAATATTTAGTGTTGCGATAAAAACTGATTCCGGATGGTCTGAGTTTCTGTTTATTAAAAATATGGCCATCCCGATCAGTATAAAAAATGAAGCCGCGATCCACCAGTGATGGGGCAGAGACCGTTTATTCTTTTTGTTTTTTTCCAATTTCTGCTCTAATTCCTTTACGATTTTTTCGTGATCGCCTTCCAGGGAAGTCAAACCTTCTATGGCTTCATATAAGAAGGGATCCGACAGCATTTCCTGTTCGAAGCGATTGGCTTGGCGACCGGTTCGTTGTCCTCGAAGATATTCCCATATATTATTCTGATTTGACATGCTGTTTAATCCCTTTTTGTTCAAGACATAACCGTAAATTACGTTTCCCGTTTTGTATGAAGCTTTTTACCTGTTTTTGCTGAAAACCCGATTTCTGTTCGATTTCTTTGTAGGATAATTCCTCCCAATAGAAATAGCGGACACATTGCTGCTGTTTTTCGGGCAGGGTTTCCAGACAATCGTGTAATGCCTGGTTTGTCTCGGGCGTTTCTTTATGATCAAGATGAAAATCATCGCAAAATTCCATAAATTTTTCGTCTAATTCGACGAACTGATGCCCACTTTTTTTTCGTAATTCCATCAGGCAGCGGTTTCGGACACAGATGTATAGCCAGTTTTTAAATACAGTGATGTCATGATGTTGAACTTTTTCGAATAATTCTTCCCAGATCTGCATGACGATATCCTGTGCTTCCGGTATGTTTCTCAGGTATTTTAAGGCAACTCCGTAAACACAGGGAAGATAGCGTTTGTATAACTCTATCAGATAATCGTCTTGCCGAGTGGTTTGATAAAAACTCAGCAGTTCCGCATCCTGATATTTCTGTAAATTTTGCTTCACTGATAAAAAATGAGATACAAAGATAGCGATTTTATAAAAACAGCATCAGGATCAGTTGGGCAAAAATGACTCGAATAAACATGGATAAGGGATATACAGTAGCATAGGAAACGGATGAATTGTCTCCTTCTATGGTTGAATTGACATAATTCAATGCCATGGGATTGGCCATACTTCCGCATAACATGCCAGCCAAGGTGCCGAAGTCGATTTTTATCCATTTCAAGGCAATCATGGCAACCAGTACAACCGGAATGAAAGTGATGGCAAAGCCCAATGCGACCCAAAGCAGCCCTTCGGGACGGAAAACAGTCTCGAAAAAGTGGACACCGGCGTCCAAGCCCAGGCAGGCCAAATAGATCGATAAACCTAAACCTCTCAGCATCAGATTGGCACTTCGGGTCGTATAGGTGATCATGTGAAGACGTGGTCCGAATGCCCCCATTAAAATTCCTACGATGATCGGACCTCCTGCAATACCGAGTTTGACCGGGAAACTTACGCCGGGTATGGAGAAAGGAATGGAGCCGAGGGCCAGACCGAGAACAATACCGATAAAAACTGCAATTAGGTTGGGTTCTTTCAAACTGATGATGCGGTTCCCCAATACTTTTTCCACGTTGCTGATGGCGGCCGCTTCGCCCACAACTGTCAGTTTGTCTCCCAATTGCAGTACCAGTTCGGGTGTGGCCAGCAATTGTACGCCGGCCCGATATATACGGGTAATGTTGATGCCGTATTGGTTGCGTAGACGTAATGATCCCAGCTTTTTCCCGTTGATTTCTGAACGGCTTATGACGATACGTTGAGAGATCAACTGGCTGTCGATGGCATTCCAGTCGATGTCTTTTTTGTTCCAGTCAGTACTTTCCTCTTCACCGAAGAGAATTTTTAACGCTTCGACTTCGGCTTCGGTGGTGATTACCAACAGGCGATCCCTTTCCGAGAGAATGGTGTCGGAGGTGGGAATGCTGACTTTGCCTTCGCGCCACAAACGGGAAATGACAAAACGATGGGCTGATAATTGTGCGACTTCTTTGATTGTTTTCCCGTAAATGCCAGGGTTACAAACTTCGAATCCGGCAATAAAAGTCTGTTTGCTTTTGTCTTCTGTCGTGATTTTTTCTGCCGAGCGGCGAGGAAACATTTTTCGCAATGTGATGATGGCTAAAATGACTCCTACTACTCCCAAGGGATAAGTGACTGCACAGCCCAGTGCCGGATCTCCGGCATCGATATGCATTTGTTTTAGTGTTTGTTGTGCGGCTCCCAAAGCCGGGGTATTGGTGACGGCGCCACTCAGTATGCCAACCATATCCGGTAAAGAAACATCGGTAACGACATGGAAGATCAATGCCATTACCGTTCCAACTGTAATGACGGAAAAGGCAAGTAAGTTTAAAGTCATTCCACCTTTCCGGAAAGAACCGAAGAAACCGGGGCCCACCTGTAATCCCAGGGCATATACAAAAATAATCAGTCCGAAACTTTCGGCATAATTCAACATTTGAGGGTCGACAGAAAGTCCGAAATGACCGGCAGCAATACCGGCAAAAAAAACAAACGTAACCCCCAAGGATACTCCGTAAATACTGATTTTACCTAATGCCAATCCTAATGCCGAGATAAGGGCTATTACCGTAACGACTTGTATGACACTGTGTTCAATGAATATGCTGTTTATCCATTCCATGTTCGATTTCTTAAAATCTGTTTTTTTACTTTGTTAAAAAGTGGGGGCAAAGGTAGCACAAATAACAAGAATTCATTCAGAATAAAGCGTTAAAAGCAGCCGGGGAACAGTTTTAACTGAAAACGTTGACATGTTAAATAAATTGTAAAATAAAGTATATCAGTGTTTTTTGAAACTATTTTGATTATTTTTGCGTATTGAGGGTTAATTTACCCAGTAGAGTATTTATTTAATGAGATGGAATGAAGATGAATAGAGGTTTATTATTGATTGTTTTGGGTGGATTGTTGGGAATTTGTTCTTGTGCGCGTCGGGCGACCATCCCCACTCAGTTAAGTTCTGTCCCTACACCTGTGTTTTCTGTTTCTGACAGCATTTTGGCTGTTTCTCCGATAGAATATGCTTATTACAAGGCAGAACCGGTCGAATTTTTTGAACCGGCTTTGGAAGTCAAGGATTCTTTTAACCGTATTGAAAAAACGATGGTCGGTTATGCAGATGAGCAATTTTTTGCTTATCGTCAGGAATTGGTTGTTGATTTGGAAGCCATTGAAGAGGGGGCCTTTGTATTTCCTCTTCCAGGGGCCAGGGTTTTGTCTGTTTATGGACGTCGTAATGGTAGAAGACATACCGGTATGGATTTGAAAATCAACCGTCGGGATACGGTATTATCTGCTTTTGACGGTATTGTCAGAATGACGGGATGGAGTCGGGGATATGGAAATGTGGTTGTTGTGCGTCATTACAATGGTTTGGAGACCGTATATGCCCATAATTCCAAACACCTGGTTCGTTCCGGTGATCATGTTAAAGCGGGTACTCCCCTGTCTATAACGGGAGAAACAGGACGGGCAACGACCGATCATGTACATTTTGAGATTCGGGTAAATGGCGACCCTATAGATCCTTCTTTGGTGATTGATTTCAAAAATCAAACCCTGTTGCACAAACGATTGGTATTTATCCCTACTGAGAAAGGAAAAATACAGATTGAATCGGTGTAATTATCGATCGTTTCTTTTCTTGTTTTTGATATCTCGTTTCACCATCCGTAACAGGATGACAATGATGATGAAGGCGGCGATGATTCGCAGATACGCCCATTGACTTGTTTTTCCCCACAAATGCTGGTAATCGATGGCTGAAAAATTGATGGCAAATAAGGCCATTGCCAATCCGAGTAAAATAATCCTGAATATTCTCATACGATTGATCTCTAAAGCTCTTTGACAAAAATACGTAAAAAGCTTGAATATTGTGATAAATCAAGATTTTTTGTATTTTTGGAAAGAATTGGTGTTACTTCGGAAAGTACGAAGGTAAATATTTGAAAAGATAAATTATAAAACAATGGGAATGAGAAAGTTGTATTTTCTTTTGTCAGTTGTATTGTCCTTGGTTTTCCTTTCTTCTTTTTCTGTAGATGCTGCCAGAAGAGAGAAGAAGGCGAAGTATGTTTTTTACTTTATCGGGGACGGAATGGGTATTAACCAGGTGAATGGTACGGAAATGTTTTTAGCGGAAAAAGAAGGACGCATTGGAGTGGAAGCATTGAATTTTACCACTTTCCCCGTGCGTAATTTTGTGACGACCTATTCCGCTTTTAATTCGGTGACCTGTTCTGCTGCAGCCGGGACTGCTTTGGCAACGGGAGAAAAGACAAAAAACGGAACGGTAGCGATGAATCGGGAATGTACGGCTCCTTTGTATAGTGTTGCTGTAAAAGCGAAAGAAATGGGAATGAAGGTGGGAATTGCTACGAATAACAGTATTGATCATGCTACTCCAGCTTGTTTTTATGCACATCAGCCCGATCGAAATATGTTTTATGAGATTGCTACGGATTTGCCCAAGGCCGGTTTCGATTTTTATGCCGGCTCCGGTTTTTTGAATCCGGAGAAAAAAGATTCTGTTAGTATTTACACTTTGTTCGATCAGGCAGGATATACGGTTGCCCGGGGAACTGAAGATTTTCTGAAGAAATGGGAGAAAGCTGATAGAATTATTTTTACCCAAAAAGATGGAGCTGATAAAAATAGTTTGCCTTATGCCATTGATCGGCAGATCGGAGATTTGTCACTGGAAGAGATTACTCAGGGGGCTATCGATTTTTTGAGCAAGGATGCTGACAACGGTTTTTTGATGATGATTGAATGTGGGATGATCGATTGGGCTTGTCATAATAATGATGCAGCGGCAATGTTTTGTGAAGTGATCGATTTTCAAAAGTCCATCCAAAAAGCGATCGATTTCTATCATCAGCATCCGCATGAAACTTTAATTGTGGTAACGGCCGATCATGAAACCGGAGGATTTGTTCTGGGAACTGGACGATATGAATTGAATTTGAAAGCGTTGCAGAATCAGAAACTCTCTAAGGACAGCTTACTGAAAAAGATTGCCGCTTTGAAGGCTTCTCACAATTATGCGGTGACTTGGGAGGAGGTAAAGAAATTATTGGGAGATAATCTGGGATTGTGGACCCGACTACCGGTGAGAAAGACTTATGAGGAAGAGTTGAGAGCATGTTATGAAAAAGCTTTTGGAATGAATGAACAAGAGATTACAGCCAGTTCTCAGGTGGCTTATCAGGCCTTGGTGAATACGGCAGTTTCCGTATTGAATCGGATGGCGCGAATCGGTTGGACGAGTGGCGGACATTCGGCTGGTTATGTACCTTTATTTGTTCTGGGTGTGGGGGTAGAAAATTTTGAGGGGAAGTTGGATAATACCGATATTCCAAAACAGATTGAGCGGTTGATGAATGGTGTCCGGGAATAATCTGGGTCATTTCATCTCTTCCCGTTTCTTTTCAAGCAGGAACATCTCGTCTCTCAGGCGGGCTGCTTCTATGAAATCGAGTTCTTTGGCCGCTTTTTTCATGGCGGCTTTTGTTTTTTGAATCATTTTTTCAATTTCGGGTTTGCTCATGTAATTTATGACGGGATCCGCAACCATGTGTTGATGTTCTTCTTCGATATAAGCCTTGGCCGTGTCTTGTGTCAGGGCCGCCTCTGTCGATTTTTGGATCTGTCGGGGAGTGATGTGGTGGATCTCATTGTATTTCAATTGCTTTTCCCGACGATAATTGGTCTCGTCAATGGTCTCCTGCATGGATCTGGTGATTTGATCGGCATACATGATGACTTTGCCGTCCAGATTTCGGGCCGCCCGTCCGGCAGTTTGTGTCAATGAGCGGGCAGAACGGAGAAAACCTTCTTTATCGGCATCGAGTATGGCTACCAAGGCCACTTCCGGGAGATCCAGTCCTTCTCTTAACAGATTGACACCGATCAATACGTCAATGACTCCTTTGCGGAGGTTCTCCAGTATTTTTACCCGTTCGATTGTGTCTACCTCTGAATGGATGTATTGACATTTTATACCGATACGGTCCAGATATTTACTGAGTTCCTCGGCCATTTTTTTTGTCAACGTAGTTACTAACGTGCGTTCGTGGAGTTCAATGCGCTGATGAATTTCATGGATCAGATGATCAATCTGATTTTTACTCGGAACAATTTCAATGATAGGATCCGGAATTCCGGTCGGACGGATGATCTGTTCGACGATGATGCCTTCGCTTTTGCTGAGTTCATAGTCAGCGGGAGTTGCACTGATGTAAATGGTTTGGTTGCTTTTGGCCTCGAATTCGTCAAAGGTAAGCGGTCGGTTGTCGAAAGCTGCCGGCAGTCGGAAACCATATTCTACCAATGTCTGTTTGCGGGCATGGTCTCCTCCATACATGGCCCGGATTTGGGGAAGAGTGACATGGGATTCGTCAATGATCATCAGGAAGTCTTCCGGGAAATAGTCTAACAGACAAAAGGGGCGGACACCGGCTTCGCGTCCGTCAAAATATCGGGAATAGTTTTCGATGCCAGGGCAATATCCCAATTCCCGTATCATTTCCATATCGTATCTGACCCGTTCTTCCAGTCGTTTGGCTTCCATGAATTTTCCGATTTCTTTCAGATAGATCAATTGATCATGCAAATCTCTATCGATTTTTACCAGAGCCTGCGAGATGGTTTCTTTATCTGTTACGAAAAGATTGGCCGGATAGATGTCCAGGGAATCCTGACTATTGATGCTTTGACCGGTAGTCGGATTAAAAGAAGAAATTCGGTCGATGGTGTCGTCCCAAAATTCAATTCGGTAGGCGACTCCGTCGTAAGTTTCAATTGCCGGAAAGATATCGACAGTCTCTCCTTTGGCACGGAAACATCCACGTTTGAACTCGATTTCATTATTGGCATACAAGGCATCAACCAAGCGTCTTAACAGCGTATTCCGGTTGATTGTCATGCCTTTTTTCAAATGGACCACGTTGGCGCCGAAAGTCCGGGGATCTGCCATACCATATAGGCAAGATACCGAAGAGACGACAATGACATCCCGTCGACCGGACAGCAAAGATGCGGTTGTTCGTAAACGCAATTTGTCGATCTCTTCGTTGATTGCCAGGTCTTTCTCAATGTAGGTGTCCGTGGTGGGCAGATATGCTTCCGGTTGATAATAGTCGTAATAAGAAACAAAATATTCGACTGCATTTTCCGGGAAAAAAGCCTTGAATTCTCCGTATAACTGGGCTGCCAGGGTCTTGTTGTGGCTCAATACCAATGTCGGTCGGTTGAGTTCGTTGATGACATTGGCTACGGTAAATGTTTTGCCTGAGCCAGTCACACCTAATAATACCTGGGCAGAACGTTTGTCCAGAATACCTTGAACCAGTTGGCGGATGGCTTTCGGCTGGTCCCCGGTTGGTTGGAATTCAGAGGTTAATTTGAATTGCATGATCTGGAATTGCCTACAATTTGCTCATGAACTTTTCCGGTTGAATGATGAAGCGGTCATGAATCGCATGTCCGATTTTTCCTTTGTCGTCCCAAGCGTCGATGTCAAACCGGAGTCGGCGGCCGTCTATTTCTATGAGAGTAGCTTTACAGTAAACTTTCTGGCCGACAGCAGTGGCTTTGGTGTGTTGTACGTTAATTTCAATGCCGACCGTGTCGTTGTCGGGAGCCAATAGTCCATCGATACAACGAATGGCGGTGTTTTCCATCAGACCGACCATGGCCGGAGTTGCGAATACTTCCAGATGACCGGAACCATAAGCTGCAGCGGAATCTTTGCTTGTAACCGTAACTTCTTGTGTGAATGATTTTCCTGTTTCTAACATGGTTTATAATAATGGTGGTTTAAAATTCTGAGGTGAAATGGAAAATCAGTTTTTTGTAATTTTCCTGAGCCATTTGCAGCATGTATTGTGAATCGGCTAAGAATACATCCCGTCCTTCCTTGTCTTTTGCCATGTATTGGGCTTTGTGTTTTTTGAAATCTGCCAATTCTGCCGGGTCCTGTGCTTCAATCCAACAGGCTTTGTACAGATTGATCGGTTCCCAGCGGCAGGCTGCTGCATATTCATGCAAAAGCCGGTATTCGATGACTTCGAATTGCAGTGCCCCAACCGTACCGATAATTTTTCGATTGTTGAATTGGTTGATGAACAGCTGTGCGACACCTTCATCCATCAGCTGGTCGATCCCTTTGGCCAATTGTTTGGATTTCATGGGATCTGCATTTTCGATGTATTTGAATAGTTCCGGTGAGAAGCTGGGGATACCTTTGAAATGCAATTTCTCCCCTTCTGTCAGCGTGTCGCCGATTTTGAATGTGCCGGTATCATGTAAACCGATGATATCGCCTGGATAGGCTTCATCGATGACGGATTTTTTGGAAGCCATGAATGCTGTCGGGGTAGAGAATTTAAGCATTTTGCCATTTCTGACATGCAGATAATTGGTGTTTCGCTTAAAAATACCCGAGCAGACCTTGACAAAAGCAATCCGGTCTCTGTGGTTAGGGTCCATGTTGGCATGGATCTTGAACACAAAACCGGTAAATTTTTCTTCTGTCGCCTGAATTGTTCGCTCTTCTGTTTCGCGAGGCAGAGGAGAGGGGGCAATTTCGATAAAACAGTCCAATAATTCGCGGATACCGAAATTGTTCAAAGCTGAACCGAAAAATACAGGGGCCACTTGTGCCTCTAAATATTCTTCCCGGTTGAGAGTGGGATATACGCCCTGGATCAGTTCCAGATCTTCCCGAAGTTTGTTCGCTGCCCGTTCGCCGATATGCCGGTCCAATTCTTCAGAATCCGTGTCTGCGATCTCTATCCCTTCGGGGATGTTCTGGATGCTTGGCGTGTATAAACAAAGATTCCGGCGGTGAATGTTATAGATGCCCTTGAAAGTATCGCCACTACCAATTGGCCAGCTGAGCGGGTTGACCTTGATCTGGAGTTCTTTTTCCACATCGTCCAGTACATCAAACGGATCATTGGCCGGTCGGTCAAGTTTATTGATAAAGACAATGACCGGTGTTTTACGCATTCGGCATACCTGCATCAGTTTGCGGGTTTGCGATTCAACTCCTTTTGCGGCGTCGATGACAATAATCACACTGTCACAAGCTGTCAGGGTCCTGAAAGTATCTTCTGCGAAATCCTGATGCCCCGGAGTATCCAATATGTTGATTTTGATTCCATTGTATTCGAAGCCCATGACAGATGTCGCGACAGAAATACCTCTCTGGCGTTCGATTTCCATGAAATCGGAAGTGGCTGTTTTTTTGATTTTGTTGGATTTGACGGCTCCGGCAACGTGAATGGCTCCGCCAAAAAGCAATAACTTCTCTGTCAAGGTTGTTTTTCCGGCATCCGGATGACTGATGATACCGAAAGTACGACGTCTTTCAATTTCTTCTTTAAATCCCATATTGTCTTTTTTTGAGAGTGCAAAGATAGTCAGTATTTTTTTGCTTTCCGTTTCAACCTAACAAAAAAATGCTTACCTTCGTTAAATTGAAAACGATGAATTTCTAAATTTAATTTTTATGCAGATTGTTTATACGACTTCAAATCTCAGAGGAGGCATTTATAGGGCGGTTTTAGCGATTTTGCTCGGTCTGGCGCTTTTGATCTGGCCGGGAAGTGCTTTGAAATATGTGGTGATGTTGATCGGAGTCATGTTTTTGACGATCGGCATTATTTCTTTTATCATCTCATCGAAAAATCGCGAAGAACATCAGCGAAGCTTTGCTCCGTTGAGTGGTGTTGGTAGCATTATACTGGGACTTTTGCTGGTTTGTTTGCCTTCTACTTTTGCAACGGTTTTCATGTTTTTGTTGGGATTTATCCTGGTTTTGGCAGCTGTCGGACAATTGGTTTCCCTTTCTGCGGCTCGTCAGTTCGGACGCGTTTCTCCGCTCAGTTTTCTTTTTTCTTTATTGATTCTAATCGTCGGTATTGTTATTTTGTTTGATCCTTTCAGTTCAGCGGAGAGTGTCTTTATTTTGTTTGGGATTACCACTGTTTTTTATGGGGTGACTGATTTGATAAATCAGTTTACGATTCGTAAGATGCGTAGAGCCAGTGAGAAGAAGGAGGAAATTGTAAAAATGGAGGGTGAACCAGATATTGAAGATGTGGATTATGAGGAAGTGAAAGATGAAAAACACTTTTAAAATCTCACTTTTGTAAAATAGCGAGGCGTGTGAAAGTCCGGTTTGGGAGTATCGATCGGACGCCATGACAAATAGTGGGGTTGAGATAGCTGATCTCCACATTTATACAGATTTATTCGAGCTTCCAGACCTTGCCAGGTGGTGAGGTGATGTTTGAAAAGAGCGGAAATGGGGATCCCGACCGTGAGTTCCCAAGGATGTGGAATTTGTTTCTCTTCGAAATTTTCCTTGCCCAAGGAAGAATAACGAGGAATGGTATTTAGCAGTTCGGCAGAAGCATATACGGCTTGGGGACGTTCTTTACGAAATCCCAGCAAGGTTTTTCCAATGCAACTGAATTCGAAATTGTAATATCCGCTGTCATCTACTGAGATGAAAAGTTCCACGCAGGAGTCTGTCCATACTTTCCCATTGTCTTCACAGACCTGTGCCTTGGTCGTTGCTTCTTCGACTCTGAATTTGACAAACAGGGTAGATCCATTGTGAGCCAGTGTACATAATACGGATGGAGTGTAGGGAAACTGTTCCGGCCAATTGTTGCAACCGATTCGAAAAAAATCGGTTTTGTTCAGTTGTTCACTGGTAGTCTTCAGGTTGGTGCTGTTTAGGAACGGGAGAAACGGGATCTGCATATGATAGGAGTATAAGGCAGAAATATTAACAGAGGCCAGCTGGCCTCTGTTAATATGAGGGTTGTTTATTTGGTTCTGATTTTGTATCCGGCAATACCGTAATAAAGTATAAATAGGAAACAGGGTAACGCTAACCAATAGGCATTTTGCGCGCTGAATGCTTCTTGCAGAAAACCAAATATGGTTGGAATGACGGCACCTCCGGCAATCGCCATGGTCAGCAGAGCACTGCCCGATTTGGTGAATCGTCCCAGATCGGCCATCGCCAGAGGCCAAAGTGCCGGCCACATCAATGAACATCCCAAGGCCATTAGGAATATGGACCAGATGGAAATGGTTGCAGGCAGTAAAACTATGGCTAATGAACCGATGACTCCGATACAGGCGCAAATACGCATCGCCATGTCTTGTGTCAGGTATTTCGGGATTAAGATGATACCGCAGATGTAACCGACAACCATACCGATACTGGGAATCCATGCATAGAAATCCGGATTTTCTAATTGAAGTGCTTTGGCATAGTCAACGGCAGTACTCAATGAGAGCGTTTCAACTCCGACATAGATGAACAGCGTGAGTGCTCCCAATACCAAGTGCGGGAATTGCCAAATGGAGGTTTTATTGGCGGCATAGGGACAGTCGGCAGCACTGGATGCATCTTCGCCGGCCGCTTTCACTTCTGGCAGCGGAGCCATCAGGGAGATGATTCCCAATAAGAGGAAAACTCCGATGATGATATAAAATGGTAAATACAAATCTGCAATCTGTACATGGGTTTGGTCTTTTACAACCAATGCAAAGAACAGCGGGGCTACCGGCCACGCCAGTTTGTTGCAGATACCCATGATACTCATACGTTTGGCTGCACTTTCGATAGGACCCAAAATGGTGATGTATGGGTTAACGGATGCTTGTAAATAAGCATTTGCCGCTCCACTGATGAAAGATGCCAGCAAAAAGAGAGGAAAACTTTTTTGCATGGCGGACAATACAAACAGTACGAACGCGATGGCAAAGATCAAAAAAGAAAGGGCCATGGTTCTTTTGTAACCGATTTTGGCGATGGTCAAAGAGGCTGGATAACCGAAAATCAAGAATGGTACAAAAGTGGCTGCCAACAATAGATATGCGACTCCGGCAGGCAGAGATAACGCATCTTTTAATACTGGAATAAGAAAGGAGTTGATTCCTAAAGCAAAGCCAATGGCAAAAAACATCATGCCGACAAAGGCTAAGGGTAAGGCGTAATTCGTTTTGTTTTGTGACATAGTATTGGGTTTGTATTATGATTTCATGTGGTAAATGTAGTAAAAATTGTGAAATAATTCGATAGAATGTCGTTAAACCTGTGAAATGAAATAGGGTACCGTTATCGGTACCCTATTTTGAAATGATTTTCAGACAATTATTGTTTCGGTTTAAATACAATGTCTACGACATCGGCCCCTTTGAACAGAGACTTTGCGAACTTCTGAATGTCTTTGGGGCTCAGATTATCCACAATCTTATCAAAATTCTTGGGATCGTCGGGGTTGATACCGTTGAGATAGTAGGAAGTCAGGCAATTCATCCAATAGCTGTTGTGGTTCTTGGACTGTTCCCGGTTCTTTTTCAGGTTGGCAACGATTTTGTCCACTTCCTCCTGCGTCGGCGCCTGTTTCATGATCTTGTCCAACTCGGCATAAATCAGCGATTTCAGGTGCTGTGCCTTGTCGGGATCACAGTCGAAACTCATCGTCATGCTGTAGTTGTTGTAAGGTTCACGCATGGCACCGGCCTGCACGCTGACACCGTAGGTCCCTCCTTCTTTTTCCCGGATGTTTTCCGTATATCTCAGCTCCAGTATGCCCTGCAATACATTGTTGCAGATGTTGTTGTATATACTGTATTTCAGGTCTTTGGAGAAATTCGTGATGACGGTGGATTTCGGTGTGGTCAGTTCCAGTTCGATCTCTTTCTCGGTTTTACCTTTCGGACCTCTTACGTGGTTGTCCCGCCAGGTTTCTTTCCGGTTTTCGGATTTCAGCGAACCGATGTATTTTTCAACCAGCGGTTTTACGGTTTCTGCATCGATGTTGCCGACAATGAAGAAAGTAAAGTCGCTGACATCTTTGATCCGGTCGCGGTATACCTGTTCGATTTTCTCGATACTGATCTGATCCAGGTATTTCTCATTGAAAAGGAGAGCTCTCGGGTGATAGTTGTTCATGATCAATGTCAGAGAATCCTTCATGATTTTCTGCGGATTCTTTTCCATGTTGGCGATGGCTGCCCGGTTGCGGCTCATCATGGCCTCGTGGGCTTCCCGATCGAAACGGGGTTTCTCGAAACGCAGGTAGAGCAATTGCAGCATGGTCTCGAAATCCTGCGGGGTGGAACCGCCACTGACTGATTCCGACAGGTTGCCGATGGAGATGCCGCAGGATGCCATTTTCCCGGTCAGCAGTTTTTTCAAGGTAATGGCATCGAAATCTCCCAGACCGTAGGCTCCGACAAAAGCATCTACATTGCTGGCGGAAGGCAGCATGTCCACGTCGTACAGAGAAGTTCCTCCTTCACTGTAGGCGATCAGAGATACATTGTCTTTTTCGTAATCGGCTTTCCGGAAGATGACTTTCGCGCCGTTGGCAAGGGTCCATTCTTCGGCATCGAACATCGGTACTTTGCGGGTTTCGACGATTTTGGAACCCGGCAGTTCTTCGGAGATCAGACTGGCTTTTGTCACTTCATCCTCATACGGTTGGATGTCGGCTTTGGCTACTTTTTCCAGAATGGCTACCACTTCTTCCTGTGTCAGGTGTTTGGCGTTCTCTGACGGTCCTGAAACGATGACGGTCCTGTTGGCGTCAGTGTACCAGTCCTTGGCCAGAGTTGCAATGTCTTCTACGGTGATGGTGGGAATGAGGGCCTTGGCTGTCTGGTAGTAGTATTCGAAGTCTACCATCGGCTCGTTTTCCAGAAAATGCGCCTGCATTTCTTCGATATAGCTTTCGTTATCGGTTTTGTCTTTTTCTTTATAAGCGGATTCCAGCCCTACCAGCGTGTTGGTTTTTATCCGTTCTAGTTCGCTGGGGGTAAAGCCATAGCGTTTTACCCGTTCGTTTTCCGTCAGAATTGCTTCCAATGCAACATCCTCTTCGTTGGGTTTGGCGGTTGTGCTGATATTATAGGAGTTATAGCCTCTCATAAATCCGCTGAAACCGATACCTCCGTTGATGAAGGGGGGATTGCCTTTTTGTAGCAATTCGCTGATTCGGGCTCTGAGCATCTGGTTATAGAAAGAGATCATGAGGTTGTTTTTCAGATAGGCTACCGTATTTTTCTCGGCGGCGGGAGTACCCGGCAGGACGGTGACAATCTGGATGGAGGATTGCTGTACTTCCTTATCGGTTGCCAGACAGTAGTACAGTTCTTCGTGTCCGGGGATCTCGAAGAACGGACGTTCTTCCGGATTTTCTACGGCCGGGATTTCGGAAAACAGTTTTTTCACTTTTTCTTCCATTTGGGCTACATCGAAATCTCCGACGATGGCGATGGCTTCCAGATCGGTGCGGTACCATTTGTGGTAGAAATCACGGATGGTCTGGTACTGGAAGTTTTTGATCACGTCGAGATTGCCGATGACATCCCGGATTGCGTATTTGGAGTCTTTGAAGAGTACCGGGAACATCTGTTTCTGAATGCGGAACTGCGGGGTGCGGCGGGTTCTCCACTCTTCCGAGATGACTCCGCGTTCTGCATCGATCTCTTCGTCAGAGAGGGTCAGGTAGTATGACCAGTCGTGCAGGATCAGCAGGCAGGTGTCCAGCAGGGATTCGTTATCGGTCGGTACGGAGCTCAGGTTGTAAACCGTCTCGTTCTGGGCAGTGTAGGCGTTGATGTTGCGTCCGAAGGCTACGCCGTGTTTTTCCAGGGTGGTGATGATGCCTTTGCCCGGGAAGTTTTTGGTACCCTGGAAGGCCATGTGTTCCAGAAAGTGGGCCAGACCGTCCTGATCGTCGTTTTCAAGCAGGGCTCCGGCATTGCGAATGATGTAGAAACTGGCCCGACCTTTGGGCTCTTCGTTGTGACGCAGGTAGTAAACGATTCCGTTGGAAAGTTTACCCATCACAACATTCGGATCCCGGGGCAGGGGATCCTGCAGATTTACCTGTGCATATACTCCTTGTAGAAGAAACAGGCAAAATAAAGTGATTGAAATAAATAGTTTTTTCATGGTAAAATTCTTATGATTTGAAACAAAAGTAGTCTTATTTACGAATTAATATTAATATAATACAGGCTTTAACTTAAATTTAATAAGCAAATAAACATCTGTAAAAAAGTCGGAATTGTGATAAAGAATTTTTAATACTATGCTGGTTATGAGAGATTCAACTTCTTTTTTTCATCGAATAACTGTTTGGACAGAAAAAGTCGGAATGACAGGATTTGAGAGTAATGTATTGGAAATTACTATTACCATTGTCGGGGCAATTTTGTTGTATATTGTACTTCGAAAATGGTTGTCTTTATTTTTAAAAAAACTGATCGGGCGCAACCGAGGGCTTTGGGAAAAAGTTTTATATAATCAAGGATTGTGTCGTAAATTGGCTTCTTTGATACCTCCGATGGCGGCTTATATTCTCCTTTCTTTTATTGATTGGAAGTATAAGTATCTTTTTCATCGGCTGGTAGATGTGTGGTTGATAATAGTGATCTTATTCATTCTGACGTCTTTACTGGATGTGATCAATAAGATTTATGAGAGTTATCCGATATCCAAAAATCGGCCGATTACTTTTTTTGTACAATTGATCAAGGTATTTTTATACACGATTGTGGTGATTTCGGTGATCAGTGTACTGTTGAATAAATCACCGGAACATCTGATTGTCGGTTTGAGTGCCTTTGCTGCTGTCCTTATGTTGATATTCAAGGATTCGATATTGGGTTTTGTTGCCGGTATTCAGTTGACAGCCAATAATATGATACGTATTGGTGACTGGATTCAAATGGATAAGAACAATGCGAATGGATCGGTCTTGGAGATCAATTTGTATACAGTAAAGGTGCAAAATTGGGACATGACGATTTCTACGATTCCGACTTATCAGTTGGTATCGGAATCTTTTACGAATTGGCGGGGGATGGAAGAATCTGCCGGTCGCCGGATCATGCGGAGTATCAATATAGATATGAAATCAGTCCATTTTTTATCGCATGAAGAGGTAGTGAAGTTTGCTTCTTCCATTTTTTTGAAAACTTATATCGATGCCATGCTTGCCAAATTGGGAGATATCAATAAGGATAAAATAACTATTCTCGATGAGCGTAAGTTGACCAATATCGGAATTTTCCGTTATTATATGGATAGTTGGTTGGAATCCAACCCGGATATTAATGTCGATATGACTCACATGGTGCGTCAGTTACAACCGGGACCGACCGGAATGCCCATACAGATTTACTGTTTTTCTGCAAAACAGGAATGGGTCGCTTATGAAAAGGTACAGGCGGATATTTTTGATCATATCATGGCGGTTTTGCCTGAATTCGGTTTGAAAGTATATGAATACCCGTCTCCGAATACCGGGGAAGAGCCGTCTTTGTCTTGATTGGAAAGACCGGGTTGAAAATTATGATAAATTCGTCTCAAAAACCTTCCCGTCATTGCTACATTGATTTTTTTATTATAATTTTGAAAGCTAAAAAATGGGGGATGGCGAAAGAGAAAGTTAAACTTTGGGATCGTTTAAAATACAAATACAAGTTGTCTGTAATTAATGAAACTTCTTATGAAGAGGTGTTTAATTTCAGATTGTCTTTGTTGCATGTATTCATGGCATTGAGTATGCTGGCAGTGATTCTGGTTGTTTTGACCATATTGCTGATTGCCTTTACGGATTTGCGGGAGTTTATTCCTGGTTATCCGGATGGGGCGATGCGGCAGATGATTGCCCAGAATGCAATACGGGCCGATTCGCTGGAGACGGAATTGATAAAAAGAGACCGTTTTTTAAATTCAATACAGATGGTGTTGAGTGGTGGTGATACGACTTTGCTGGAACGTTCCAAGGAAGATACGACAAAATATGGGTATGATACGATTCAATTTCAGATTAGTGAACAGGAAAATGCTTTCCGGGCAGCGATAGAAGAACGGGAACGTTTCAATCTGGCCGTCGGGATCAAAGAGCAGAATCACGATTATTATCATTTTTTCCCTCCAGTTGAAGGAGTGATTACCCAGAGTTTCGATGAAAAGAGGCGACATTATGGAACAGACATTGTAGCGAAGGCTAATGCGAAGGTCGCTTCGGTGTTGGATGGAGTCGTTATTTTTACCGATTGGACGGTGAAGACCGGTTATGTGATACAGGTGCAACATGCCAATGATTTGGTTTCTATTTATAAGCATAATTCGATTTTATTGAAGAAGCAGGGAGATTATGTACGGGCAGGAGAGGTGTTGGGAGTTGTCGGAAATACCGGAGAAGAGTCGAGTGGTCCCCATCTGCATTTTGAATTGTGGCGGGCCGGGAATCCGTTGAATCCGGAAAATTTTATTAAGTTTAAATGAGCATGAAAAAAATTGCGATATTGGGGTCGACTGGATCGATAGGCACTCAGACGCTGGAAGTCGTTGCGGCGAATCCCGACCGATTTTCTGTGGAAGTGCTGACCGCAAATCACAATGTGGAGTTATTGATTCAGCAGGCGTTGAAGTTTCATCCGGACAGTGTGGTCATCGTTGATGAAGAGAAGTATCCCCGCTTGCGGGATGCTTTGCAGAAGGAGAATGTCAAGGTATATGCCGGGGCGGATGCGCTTGCGCAGATTGTTTCCTTTGCGACGGTAGACTTGGTCGTAACGGCTTTGGTCGGTTATAGTGGTTTACTGCCGACTGTTAATGCCATTCGGGCCGGGAAGGATATTGCTTTGGCAAACAAAGAAACCCTGGTGGTGGCAGGGGAGTTGATCAACGAGCTGGTGACTCGTCATCGGGTGGCTATTTTACCAGTGGATTCAGAACATTCGGCCATTTTTCAATGTCTGGTCGGAGAAAATCGTAGTCGGGTGGAAAAATTAATTCTGACAGCATCCGGAGGACCTTTCCGTGGGAAAGACCGGGCTTTTCTGGAACATGTAACACCGGCAGATGCCTTGAAACATCCGAACTGGCATATGGGAGCCAAAGTGACCATCGATTCGGCATCCATGATGAACAAGGGATTTGAGGTGATCGAAGCCAAGTGGCTTTTTGGCATGAGACCGGAACAGATCGAGGTGGTGGTGCACCCTCAGTCGATCGTACATTCGATGGTGCAGTTTACGGATGGTTGTGTAAAAGCTCAGTTGGGGGTTCCGGATATGCGCTTGCCGATACAGTATGCCCTGACTTTCCCGGAGCGTATTTCTGCCGATTTCGGACGATTGGATTTTCATTGTTGTCATGCGTTGACATTCGAACAGCCGGATGCACAGACTTTTCGTAATTTGAGTTTGGCTTACGAGGCTATGCGGCAAGGAGGGAATATGCCTTGTGTCTTGAATGCCGCCAATGAAGTGGCCGTAGCGGCTTTCTTGCAGGGACGTCTCTCTTTTACTGCCATGTCTGATTTGATTGAACGTACGATGCAACGGGTAGATTTTCTGAAGACACCGACTTTGGAAGATTATATTGAAACCGATCGGTTGGCAAGAAAAGTAGCAAGTGAAATAAATTAATTTCATCTTATATGGATATATTTATAAAAATAGTACAGTTTGTTTTGAGTCTTTCTATCTTGGTTTTGTTTCATGAATTTGGCCATTTTCTGTTTGCCAAGTTGTTCAAAACCCGGGTAGAAAAATTTTATATGTTTTTCAATCCCTGGTTTTCATTGTTTAAGTTTAAAAAGGGGGAGACTGAATATGGTATTGGATGGTTGCCGCTGGGGGGATATGTGAAAATAGCCGGAATGATTGATGAGTCGATGGATACTGAACAAATGAAGCAGCCGGCTCAGCCCTGGGAATTCCGGGCGAAACCTGCTTGGCAACGTTTGTTGATTATGCTGGGAGGCGTGTTGGTCAATGTGTTGCTGGCTTTTGCTATTTATATCGGGATTCTCTATACTTGGGGAGAAACCTATTTACCGGCAAAAAATGTAACGCATGGCGTTGTTTGCGATACCGTGTTTAAAAATATCGGCATGCAGAACGGAGATGTGATTGTGGCTTTGGATGGGAAAGAGATCGAGCGTTTCAGTGATATCTTGCCGGAGATTCTGTTGAATCATACCCAAACGATCCAGGTTCTTCGAAATGGAGAACAACTCAGTTTGAATATTCCGGAAGATTTTATAACAACTTTGTTGGAATTGTCTTCCAAAAGTTTTAAGTTAAATCCTCTCTTGACGCCCCGTATACCGGTGAACGGGATCGATATTATGGATTTCGGGGAATCTTCGGTGGCATACGATGCCGGTATGCGTAAGGGGGATAAGATTTTGTCGGTCAATGGACAAACTTTCAGTTATTATGACCAATTTTCGGATCTGTCGGCTGCGAATAAGGGAAAACGGGTCGAAGCTGTTGTGTTGCGGGGGACAGATACTCTTTCTTATTCTTTTTTATTGGGTGAAGATGGAAAATTCGGATTTTATCCCTTGTTGCCTACAAATATTTATGAGTTGGCTACACAGAAATATTCTTTTTTTGAGGCGATACCTGCCGGTATTCGGATGGGAGTCGGACAGCTGGGTGCTTATGTGAAGCAATTGAAGCTGTTGTTCTCTCAAGGAGATACTGCTTATAAATCGGTAGGGGGAATGGCTTCCATTGCGAATATTTTCCCGGGTTATTGGAATTGGCATTCTTTTTGGGATTTGACTGCGCTGATTTCCATTATGTTGGCAGTCGTGAATATTTTGCCTATTCCGGCTTTGGATGGAGGGCATGTGCTTTTCCTGTTGTATGAAGTGGTGACTCGTCGCAAGCCGGGAGAAAAGTTTATGGAATATGCCCAGATTGCGGGTATGGTATTTATTTTCGGCCTGTTTATTCTGGCCAATGTAAATGATATTATTAAATTTTTCGGGTAATGGGAGATTTATTGCAAGAGTTTCGGGAGTATCGGGAGAAGATGAATGAAAAAATTCTGGCTGCCGATAACAAAGTCATCAAACGGATATACAACATTGATACCAACACCTATCGGGAAGGGGCTTTGTCGTCTAAGGTAAAGGAAATGTTGGGACTCGCAACCTCGATGGTATTGCGGTGTGACGATTGTATCAAGTATCACTTGGAAAAATGTTATGAGCAGGGGGTAACAACCCCTGAGATTTTTGAGGTGTTTGCTGTTGCCAATGTTGTGGGAGGAACCATTGTTATTCCTCATTTGCGGCGGGCTGTCGAATATTGGGAATTATTGCAGGTTTCGACTGTCACTGCGGAGAAAAACGACTGATAGAACGGATCGGAAATCAATTTTTCAGATATGAGATTCTGGATTTTATGGTTCATCTGTTCCGGCTTCTTCGTTTCGGCCGGAGCGCAGGAGTCGTGTCGGATTATGTTTTATAATGTCGAGAATCTGTTCGATACGAGTGATGATCCGTTGACTGCTGACGAGGAGTTTACTCCCTGGGGAACAAAACATTGGAACCGAACCAGGTATACGGATAAAATATTGAAAATTGCAGAAGTCATTGAGTGTGTAGGGAATGGGACCTGGCCTTGTTTGGTCGGATTGGCAGAGGTGGAAAACCGTTGGGTATTGGAAGATTTGACGACTAAGACAGGTTTGGCGGAGGGAAATTATGGTATTGTTCATCAGGATTCTCCGGATTATCGCGGTATTGATGTCGCGCTGTTGTACCGGAAGGATTATTTTCAATTGTTGAAAACCGATTTTTTACGTTTGCAGTTTCCGGAAGATACGACGATTCGTACCCGGGATATTTTGTATGCTGCGGGAGTGTTGGGGAAAGATACATTGCATCTTTTTGTCTGTCACTTCCCTTCCATGGTTGGTGGTGAACGTCAAAGCGAATGGAAACGGGAACGGGCAGCAGGAACACTCCGGCGCAAAGTGGATACCTTGCTGGCTGCGAATCCCCGGGCTGCCATTGTCATTATGGGGGATCTGAATGGAAAGGCCAATACACGGGCACAGAAAGTATTGCAAACGAAAGATCCGGATGGAAAACGAAAAGCGGGAGAATTGTATAATACCGGTTACTATTTGTTGAAAAAAGAGTATGGTACTTACCGCTACCGGGGAAAATGGCAGACGATCGATCACCTGATTTTGTCCGGGGCTTTGTTGGATGGACTCTCACCATGGATGGCCGACCGGCGTATGACGATTTTTTCTGCTTCTTTTTTATTAGAGGAGGATAAAACCTATTTTGGATACAAGCCTCGTCCGACCTATCGGGGACTTCGGTATATCGGTGGATACAGCGATCATTTGCCTATATTCATCGATTTGAAAAAAAATTTTGTTGAAATAGGGAAAAAGTAGTTCCTTTTTTTATTTTTGCACCCGCAAAATTCATAACAAAAGATATGGACGATTATCATCAAAAGTATTAATCCGAACAAAGGTTTTCTCTGGCCTTTGTTCATAAAAGAATGGAGGATTTGTATATGAGAAAATTTTTGTGTTGCAAGGATAATTTTGCAGAGAAAAAGGTATGGCAAAAAAATTATTGGATCAATGTTGAATTGCCGACTGCCGAAGATACTCTTTACCTCACCCATGATTTAGGTATTCCTCATGCTTTCCTGTCTGATATTCAAGATGTGGACGAGCGTCCCCGTATCGAGATGGAAGAAGGATGGACATTGATGATTTTGCGTATTCCCTATCGGGATACGGAAAATGACATTCCTTATATTACAGTGCCCTTGGGGATTATTATGAAAGAGGATTATTTTGTGACCATTTGTCATCACAAGACAGACATGTTGCCCGATCTGATCACTCATATGTTGCGTAAAAAGTTGACCGTGAATGGAAATTGGGATTTGGTGTTCCGACTCTTTCTTTCTTCCTCTGTATGGTATCTGAAATATTTAAAACAGATCAACAATCAGAGTCGGGCGGTTGAACGGGAGTTGGAGAAATCAATTCAGAATGCGGAGCTGCAGCGGTTGTTGAAAATTGAGAAATCGCTGGTCTTTTTTATTACCTCCATGAGAGGGAATGACAACTTGTTGATAAAATTAAAAAATTTAAGAAGTCAGCGAGAGTTCTTTGATCCGGATTTGGTGGAAGATGTGGAGATTGAGCTGCGTCAGGCACAAGATACTGCTCGTATTTACAGCGACATATTGAGTGGAACGATGGATGCTTTTGCGTCGGTTATTTCCAATAATCTGAACGTGATAATGAAGCGTATGACAGCGATTTCCCTGATTTTGATGATTCCGACTTTGATTGCGAGCTTGTATGGCATGAATGTACATAATGGCTTGGAGGAGAGTCGTTACGGTTTGTCAGTGATTGCGATTATTTCTGTGGGATTTTCTATTTTGACTTATTGGGGGTTTCGGAAAAAAAGATGGCTTTAACATCTTGTTAACAAAATAAAGATAAACGAAGGGATTTTTAATTTGTCTAACAATTGGTGTTTAATTTTAGTTGAAATCTTATTCTAAAGTTTTAAGTCGTTTATTGGAGGGTTATGAATAAATATGTAAAGAAAACATTGCAGATCGGGATACCGTTGGCAATTGCAGCATGGATTATTATCCCGAAAGTGACAGGAGAGAAAGAAAAATCAGGAAATGCATCTTCCGGGAATCTGATCAAAGGGGCTCTGCCGGTTACCGGTATTGTTGCAGAGAATTCAGTGGTTGCTGCGGGATATCCGGTGAATGGCTCTTTGTTGGCCAACGAAGAGGTTGATTTGGTAGCGGAAATTGTCGGGAAGGTGATAAAGATTTATTTTCAGGAAGGTTCTGCGGTGAAAAAGGGACAATTGTTGTTGAAAGTCGATGATGCCGATTTGCAGGCTCAGTTGACGCGAGCTGAATTTCAAAAGAAGTTGTTGTCGGAGAAATTGGAACGTCAGCGGATTTTGTTACAGCGGGAATCGATCAGCCGGGAAGCTTTCGATCAGTTGCAGACCGATTATAATATGCTGGAGGCTGATATTGAATTGTTGAAGGTGAAAATCAGCCGGACAGAGATTCGGGCACCTTTTGATGGAGTGATGGGATTCCGCTATGTGAGTGAAGGTAGTTATGTACAGCCCAGTACGCAAATTGCCCGTATTGTCGATAATTCTACGTTAAAATTCGAGTTCAGTATTCCGGAACGATATGCGGATAACAGTTTAAAAGGGCAGGAGGTATTTTTCAATGTTACCGGAAACAGCAAGCTGTATTCGGCAAAAGTATATGCTGTTGATCCCTTTATTAACGTAAAAAACCGGATGATTTTGTTGAGAGCTCGTTTCCAGAATAAAAATCAGGAATTGATGCCGGGTATGTTTGCCAAAGGAAATCTGGTGGTTGGCGGAAGATCGCAGTTTATGGCGGTACCGACAGAAGCTGTTGTGCCGGAAATGGATGGGAAAAGGATGTGGATTGTCAGAAATGGCAAAGCATTGAGTGTTCCGGTAGAGACGGAAAGTCGGGATGAAAAAAATGTGGAGGTTACTTCCGGTATCAGTGTCGGGGATACGGTATTGACCGGAGGACTGATGCAGTTGCGGGATGGCATGGCTGTTTCTGTGACTTTAAAAAAGTAAATTCTTTTTAATAATTCACACACTATAATAATGAGCTTATCATCAACCTGTATAAAACGACCGGTATTCGCTACGGTGATGAATGTTATTCTGATACTGGTCGGCTTGATCGGTTTGGCTTTTCTGGGGGTGCGGGATTATCCGAGTGTCGATCCTCCCATTATCTCTGTGTCAACCAGTTTTCCGGGAGCCAATGCCGATGTGATTGAAACACAGATCACGGAACCGCTGGAATCGGCGATCAATGGTATCCCCGGTATTCGTTCGCTGACGAGTCAGAGTCGGGACGGACGCAGCAATATTACGGTAGAATTCGAATTGGAGGTCGATTTGGAAACAGCGGCCAACGATGTCCGGGACAAGGTGTCGGGGGCACAGCGGCGTTTGCCGAAGGATGTCGATCCTCCGACGGTGAGTAAGGCTGATGCTGATGCGCAACCCATTTTCGGAGTTTCTTTGCGGAGTGACCAGCGTTCGCTCATCGATCTGAGTATGTATGCCGATCAGTATTATAAAGAGCGTTTACAGACTATATCCGGAGTCAGTAGTGTTTCTATCTGGGGGGAAAAACGCTATTCGGTACGTTTGCGGATGGACCCCTCTTTGCTGGCCGCTTACGGAGTAACTCCTATGGATGTGCAGAATGCGGTTACCCAGGAAAATGTCGAATTACCTTCCGGACGAATCGAAGGGGATAATACCGAGTTGACGATTCGTACTTTGGGACGGTTGATGGATATTGAAGATTTTAATAATTTGGTTATCAAAGAGGATGGCGATAAGGTAATTCGTTTCCGGGATATCGGCATTGCAGAAGTGGATGCCGAGGATACCCGTTCGATCATGAAGCGAAACGGCGTTCCGATGGTCGCCTGTGTCATCATACCGCAGCCGGGAGCCAATTATATCGATATTGTTGACCGGGCATATGAAGTGATGATTGATTTGCAGAAAGACCTGCCGGATGATGTCGAAGCCGGTATTGCTTTCGATAATACGGTTTTTATTCGAAATTCCATTAACGAAGTGAAGGATACGATTGTTGAGGCCTTTATTCTGGTGGTGTTGATTATTTTCTTGTTTTTGCGAAACTGGCGGACCACCCTGATTCCGGTATTGGCGATTCCGGTGTCTTTGGTCGGCGCCTTTTTTATCATGTATCTTGCCGGTTTCTCTATTAATATTCTGACTTTGCTGGCCATTGTGCTGGCCATCGGTTTGGTCGTCGACGATGCGATTGTGGTCATGGAGAATATTTATACGAAGATCGAACAGGGAATGTCTCCTCTGGAGGCCGGTTTCAAAGGTTCGAACGAGATTTTCTTTGCGGTGATTGCAACGACGGTGGCTTTGGTGGCGGTATTTTTCCCCATTGTCTTTTTGCAGGGAACGACCGGTCGTCTGTTCCGGGAGTTCAGTGTGGTCATTACCGGAGCGGTGATTATTTCTTCTTTTGTCGCGCTGACCTTTACGCCGATGATTTCAACCAAGTTGTTGACCCGCAATGTGACGGACAACTGGTTTTATCGCAAGACGGAGCCTTTTTTTGACGGGATGGTGAATTATTATCGAAGGGCTCTGGAAGGCTTCATGAAATATCGGTGGCTGGCCCCTCTGGTGCTGATTGCTGCCGGAATTGTGATCTGGTGGACGTGGAAGACCATTCCGTCGGAGATGGCTCCTTTGGAAGACCGTTCGAATATTCGAATTACCTCGACTGCGCCGGAAGGGGCGACTTTTGAATACATGAGTCGTTATGCCGACGAATTAAGTTCTTATATTGAAAAAGTAGTGCCGGAGCAGGAAAAAGTTATTGAAATGATTGGGGGAGGAAATACCAATCGTTCTAATTTGAATTTGTGGTTGGTGGATCCGGAAGAACGGGGCCGTACCCAACAGGAAATTGCGGATGAATTGGGCGTTCAGGTACGTAATTTCACGGGGGCTCGGACGATGGTTTCGCAACAGCAGACTTTTGGAGGACGTCGGGGAGGATTGCCGGTGGAGTATGTGATCCAGGCGAAGAATCTGGATGATCTGAAACGGGTGTTGCCCCGTTTTATGGAAGAAGTAAATAAAAGTCCGGTTTTCTCTGTGGCGGATCTGAACCTTAAGTTTACCAAGCCGGAACTGACGATCAATATCGACCGGGATAAGGCTGCCGTTCTTGGGGTGTCCATGCAGAATATTGCCCAGACTTTGCAGTTGACCATGAGTGAGCAACGGGTCGGCTATTTTATCCTGAATGGGAAACAGTATCAGATCTTGAGTCAGATCGATCGGGAGCATCGCAATAAACCCTCCGATTTGCAGAGTATCTATGTTCGCAATAACAACGATGAACTGATTGCTTTGGATAATCTGGTGACGACTTCAGAAAGTTCGATGCCTCCGCAGTTGTATCGTTATGACCGTTTTGTGGCGGCTACCGTGTCGGCTGGACTGGCCAAGCGGAAGACTATCTCCGAAGGACTGGAGGAAATGGATCGGATTGCCGCGGAGGTCCTGGATGATAATTTTAAGACAACCCTTTCCGGAAGTTCGAAAGATTTTGTGGAGAGTTCCTCCAGTTTGATATTTGCTTTCGTATTGGCACTGGTCTTTATTTATTTGGTATTGGCGGCACAGTTTGAAAGTTTCCGGGATCCCTTGATCATTATGTTGACAGTACCTCTGGCTTTGATCGGGGCGATGGTGTCTCTGTGGTATTTTGATCAGACCATGAACATATTCAGTGAGATCGGTATCATTATGTTGATCGGTCTGGTATCTAAAAACGGTATTTTGATTGTGGAATTTGCCAATCAACGGAAAGCCATGGGAGAACCGATGATGACGGCTGTGAAGAATGCGGCTGTGGCCCGTTTCCGTCCGATTCTGATGACCAGTTTGTCAACGGTATTGGGTATTTTACCGATGGCCATTGCTACCGGAGCCGGTGCGGAGAGCCGTGTTGCCATGGGTATTGCTGTGGTTGGCGGAATGATTTGTGCCACTTTCCTGTCTCTATTTGTGATTCCGGCTATTTATTCTTATTTATCGTCGGAAACTGTGAAAGTGATCGAAGAAGAACATAAAGAGTAGTTGCTAAGTGTAATGAGTAAAGTTATGAAAATGAGAAGAAATCAATATTTGGGTAAGCGGAGTCTTGTCGGTTGCCTCCTTTGGTTTTCATTTTTCTTGCCCGCAGAAATATCGGCTCAGCAGATCATATCTTTGGACAGTTGTATTGCCAAAGCACTGGAATCGAATTATTCGATCAAAATCATTCGGAATCAGCAACGACAGGCTGAAAATGATTTGAATTACGGACCTTTTTTGCCTACGGTAGGGGTTAATGCTACTCAAAAGCAAGATTTCTCTGACAGTAAGGTGATTTCCGGAGGGGAAACCCGTACGGAAGATCCTGTCCGTTCGGATGCGGTCAGTGCGGGAATTTCCTTAAATTGGTGTCTGTTTGACGGTTTGGAGATGTTTATGACTCATTCCCGTTATGCGGAGATGCTGGCAATTGGGGAACTGAACACCAAGGCAGCCGTAGAAAATCTGATTGTTGAAGTGAGTACTTACTATTATGATGTGGTGCGTCAGCATAGTAAGGTGGAGGCTGCCCGACATTCGTTGGAATTGTCGACAGCCCGTTATGTCGAGGCTCATGACAAGTATGTGTTGGGAGTACTGTCCGGCTTGGAAGCCCAGCAAGCCAAACTCGATTTGAATGCAGACAGTTCGAATTACATGAAGGAGAAGGAATTGTTGAAAAGTGCCTATATCTCCCTGAATACAATTATGAATACCGATTTGCAGCAGCATTTGTATGTGAACGATTCAATACAGTTGCGGGCACCATTGCAATACAAGAATTTGGTGACAGATATGTTGCAGTATAATACGACTTTGCAGATCGGTCGTCGGGATCGGAAGGTGTCGGAGTTGGATATGCGGATTGCTCGGGCGGCTCTTTTCCCGAAATTGGATTTTGATGCCGGTTATAATTACAGCAGGACCAAAGCTCCTGAAGCAGTCACTTCTTTGAATCGTTCGAAAGGGCCGTATTGGGGCTTTTCATTGAGTATGAATGTGTTCAATCGTTTGGAAAACCGGCGGAAAATCAAAAATGCTCAATTGGATATGGAAAATGCCGATTTGTCTTATCAGGAGGCGGAGTTGCAGGTAAAGGCTGATTTGGCACAGTTGTATAATACTTATGAGAACAATCTGCAGATAGTCAGTTTTGAGGAGGAAAGTGAACGGGTTGCTTTTGATAATCTGGATGCCGCTCTGGAAAAATATAAGCTGGGAACTTTGCCGGGAATCGAATTTCGGGAATTTCAACGCAGTTATATCGATGCGGTCGATCGGAAAGTATCGGCTCTTTACCAGGCTAAAATATCGGAACTTTCTTTGTTGTTGATCAGTGGACAGATTTTGAAATAAAAGACCATTGTTGTATCTTTGCTCACATAGTAATAACTTTAAAAGTATTTGTTCATGTGTCGAGTTTTAATTATCGGTGCCGGAGGTGTCGGTACTGTTGTCGCTCATAAAGTGGCTAAGAATAAGGTTTTTACCGATATCATGCTGGCTAGTCGTACAAAAGCCAAATGCGATGAAATTGCTGCGGCTGTCGGGGGCAATCGTATTCAAACAGCCAGAGTAGATGCTGATAGTGTACAGGAATTGACGGATTTGATGCGTTCTTTTAAGCCGGATATTGTTATCAATGTGGCACTTCCTTACCAGGATCTGACGATTATGGATGCTTGTCTTGAATGTGGCGTGAATTATCTGGATACCGCTAATTATGAACCGAAAGACGAAGCACATTTTGAATATAGCTGGCAATGGGCTTATCAGGATCGTTTTAAGGAGAAAGGGTTGACTGCTATTTTGGGATGTGGTTTCGATCCGGGTGTTTCTGCTATTTTTACGGCTTATGCGGCCAAACACCATTTTGATGAGATTCAATATCTGGATATTGTCGATTGTAATGCCGGAAATCATGGAATGGCCTTCGCCACGAATTTTAATCCGGAAATCAATATTCGGGAAATTACCCAGAACGGCCGTTACTGGGAAAATGGCCAGTGGGTGAAAACCGGACCGCTGGAGATTCATAAGATGTTGACCTATCCGAACATTGGCGAGCGGGATTCTTATCTGCTGTATCATGAAGAGCTGGAGTCCCTGGTGAAACATTTCCCGACGATCAAGCGGGCCCGTTTTTGGATGACCTTCGGTCAGGAATACCTGACGCATTTGCGGGTGATTCAGAACATCGGTATGGCTCGGATTGATGAGGTGGAATACAATGGCGTGAAGATTGTTCCCTTGCAATTCCTGAAAGCGGTGTTGCCGGATCCGAAGTCTTTGGGACAGAACTATCACGGCGAGACTTCCATCGGGTGTCGGATCCGGGGGATCAAGGACGGTAAGGAACGGACCTATTACATTTACAACAACTGCGATCACGAGGCTGCTTTCCGGGAAACCGGTACGCAGGCGGTCAGCTATACGACCGGAGTTCCGGCTGCTTTGGGTGCCGCCATGTTTGCCCGGGGCTTGTGGAAAGGGGCCGGCGTGTATAATGTGGAACAGTTCGATCCGGATCCCTTCCTCGCCGAATTGGGCGAACAGGGCTTGCCTTGGGTAGAAAAATTCGATATCGATCTGGAGGTATGATCGATAAAGACCATATCCTGAGTCAGTGGGATTTCTCCACGGTTCCTTCTCCGGCTTATGTGTTGCATGAAACTTTGTTGGCTGAGAATATGCGGGTGATTGATAAAGTGCGTCAGGCTACGGGAGCGGAGATTATTGTGGCTTTAAAAGCCAATGCCATGTGGAGCATTTTCCCTGAACTCAAAAAACATTCCGACGGAGCCACTGCCAGTTCGCTGGCGGAGGCTCGTCTGGTTTTTGAAGAGTATGGGGCGCCGGCTCATACTTATGCACCCGTATATACGGAGGCGGAAATCGATGCAATCCTGGGATACAGCAGTCATATCACTTTCAATTCCCTGAATCAGTACCGCCGTTACGGTGAACGGGCCCGACGGGCCGGAGTTTCCTGCGGTTTGCGAGTCAATCCGGAATATGCCACCGTCGAGACCGCGTTGTACAATCCGGCGGCGCCGACCTCCCGGTTGGGGGTACGGTCGGTCGATCTGACCGAGTGGCCGGCCGGATTGGAGGGGTTGCATTTTCATTCGCTCTGTGAGTCGCGGCCGGAGGATCTGATCGCTACTTTGCAGGCGGTGGAAACACGTTTCGGCCGTTTCTTCCCTCAGCTGAAGTGGATCAATTTCGGCGGAGGACATTTGATGACCCATAAGGATTACGATGAAGAGGTATTGATTCGTCTGCTTTGCGATTTCAAAGCCCGTTATCCTCATTTGCGGGTGATTCTGGAACCGGGAAGTGCCTTTACGTGGGATACCGGTTGTCTGGTGGCTACGGTGGAAGATATTGTGACCAACGGGGGGGTGAACACCCTGATGCTGAATGTCTCTTTTGCCTGCCATATGCCCGATTGTTTGGAGATGCCGTATAAGCCGGCGATTTTGGGGGCTCATGATCCTGTGGCTGGAGAAAAGGTGTGGCGGATGGGAGGGAATAGCTGTCTGGCCGGTGATTTTTATGGGGATTGGGCTTTTGATGGCGGACGGGAACCTCGGATCGGTGACCGCATCGTATTTCGAGATATGATTCATTATACCATGGTGAAAACGACCATGTTCAATGGAGTGACTCATCCTGCGATTGGAATCTGGCATCCGGAAACCGGTTTCCGGCTCGTACGGCAGTTCGGATATGAGGACTACAAAAATCGAATGTCTTGAAAGAATATAACAGAGAATACTGATTATTGATGAAAGATATGAATACAAGCCAGCAAAGTCATGGCGGTCTGGATGTCATGATTGCGGATCCGGGAAAGAGGGAATTGGTCGGAAATGAAAAGGGAAAAGTAATCCAGCTTTTAGACACTTTTTTAAATCGTTATGTTTCGGTTGATCTGAAATTTAAGAATTTAGACGAGGTTTTTCGCAGACTGAAACGTAGTCGGAAAGAGTTTGAGGCCACCCGTTTTTTCGTATTGGTAGTCGGGCCTGTGAAATCCGGGAAGTCGACCCTGGTCAATATTTTTGCCAGGAAGTATGTCAGCCCGACGGCTTTTCGGGAGTGTACGGCTCTGCCGACTTTGATCGGTAAGGCGGTCGGGGCTCATCAGAATCGGATTGTTCAATTTTTCCCCAAGTTGGATAAGATTGATCCTTCTTTGTCTGCGGAAGCCCGTCATCGGGCGGAGGACGAGCTGAAGGTGCAGACGTTCAATTCTATCATTGATGTGTTGCGGGGAGTGGAATCAGCGGATATCCTGAACAATCTGGTGACTATGAATACGTATGAGCTGAACGAGCAGACCATCGATGAGATTGTGGGGCTGAATCCGGATGCGGTTCCGGATAACCGGGAATTGTTGGTTTCCATCGGTGTCGACGGTAAGGGTTTTATCGATGATGAAATTGTATTGATCGATATGCCGGGCTTAGACGGACGGCAAGTCAATGCCGATAACATGGCGGTTTACAAAGCGATGGCAGATCGTGCCGATTTCATATTTTTCGTGCAGAG
Organism: uncultured Odoribacter sp.; assembly: GCA_944321165.1. Taxonomy (GTDB): domain Bacteria; phylum Bacteroidota; class Bacteroidia; order Bacteroidales; family Marinifilaceae; genus Odoribacter. The sequence goes on along the minus strand of CALUKE010000018.1, from coordinate 4,579 downwards.
TACGACGACAGCCATTAATAATGCCACCAATGGTTTTCTGACAGATCTCTTTCAAGATAAAGTGAAGCGGGTACCGATCCGCCTGATTCACAATGTGCATGATTCTCAATATTTCAAGCCGGAGGAGGAAACCCGGCGTTCCATTGCCGAACAAGTTCAAATCGGTCGGGAATGCATACAGAAGACGTTTGGAATCAAGGATTTCGATGATCTGTCCATCAATTTGGGCATGATCAATTGCGGTTTGCTGGAGCCGGAAAAAATCAAAGAGGAGTATCGGGGGATGATCGAGGAAAAGTTGGCGGAATACAGGGAATTGGAGCAGAAATTGATCAATACCTTGAAAAATGAACGTCAGATCATCAAAGACCGAAATTGTATCGGAGGGGCGATCGATGTCCTGCACGATGCCGAAGCGGTTATCCGGGAAGATTTGGCGGCGCTTGAGGGACAGGAGGGTAAAATTCGGAATGCCCTGCAGGTGCTGGACAGTCTGCCCGGACGTTTGAATGGCCTGAAGATAACCGATGCGGTGTTTTTATCCCGTTTCGATGACTTGGTCCGGCAGCAGGATATTCTATCGAATTGGGAAACCATTATCGAAGGAATTGTAGAAAATCATTTGCCCAATGGCGGGGAATCGGTGAAGGGCAGTGAGTTGAAAGCGACTCTCGACCAGATTGCCGGAGCATGTTCGGGGGCGGCTCCTACCCGGGAAGGGACTCAATTCCGGGAGCAGTTAAAGGATGCCCTTTGTGAATGTTTGATCGGAGAGCCGTTGAAAGGGGTCGTAGAAACGGTCGAGCAGGAGATAAAAAATACAAATGGCGATTCTTTTCATTTTGGGTTGACGGTTGAATCGGATTTGCTGACAGAAAAACCGCGTTCATTCAGTGTGAAGTATTTTGATATTCAGGAGCGATGTAGAATTCCGCTGTGGGCAAAAACTTATTCGCATACGCAGCAGAGCAATTATATCAATGCTTTTAAAAATGTGATGAAAAACGATTTGTCCAAGAAAATCGGCGACTATCGTTTGACTCTCAAAGCAGATTTTGTGACGATTCGGGATCGCTTGATCAATCAGTTGAAAGGACAGTTGCAGCAATACACCGTTCGTTATACAGAAACACAGCAGGGGGTATTGGCAGAGTTGAATCGGCAGAAAACACTTTTGCATCAAATGTTGTACGATCTGAATTTCCATGAAGATGAACATTTATAAAAGTGCCATTATGGGCATTTTGCTGTTGGTGGTACTGATCGTGATCGGTAATGTGATGATTATCGGCGATCGGATTGCTCATTTACATCCGGTGTTGGCTTACTTGTTTTATGGGTTGGTCATCGCCTTAACAGTTTGTTTGCTTGTGCTGCCCGTTGTCAAAGTGTTGTTGACACCTCCTTTGGAAGGAATTGGGCGGGAAGAAATCGCCGGCTGTTCTCCGGCAGAATTGACGCAATATCAGGAACGGCTGGAAAAGACCCTGCGTTTGACAGCGGAGGAAAAATTAACGCTGAATGTGAGCATGGACCGGCAGGCTTCCATGCAACAGCTGTTGGATGCTCGTTATGAGAAAATGGAGGCTCGGGTACGGGAGGCGGCGATCTCTACTTTTGTCATTACGGCGATTTCCCAGAACGGCAAATTCGATTTTATTTCGACCTTGGTTATTAATTTCCGGCTGATCAAGGGGCTGGTGCATGAGTTGGGCTTGCGTCCGACTTACAAGCAGCTGTTTAAACTGTATGTATCGGTGGTTTCGGCTTCTATCGTGACCGTGACGGTGGATGACCTGATCAATGATTTTGATTTCAGCAGTCTGCTGGGATTGCAGGATGTGGCCCTTTTGAATAAGGGAACCTCTTCTCTGCTGAGCGGGGTGATGAATGCTTTTGTTACCTTGCGGGTTGGGTATGCGACGATCGATTATCTGGAGATCGGCAGTAAGCAATTCTCTCCCGATGCCAGAAGAAAACTGATCTTAAAAAAAGCCCGTCAGCATCTCTGGGGGGTATCCAAAGCCGGTTGGGGGCAATTGAAAGATAAAATTGCCCAAGTCGTTTTTCCCAAAGATTGAGTTGAAGGAGGATCAGGAAAGTTCTGTTTTGCAGACATCGATCCATTCGATGGCATGGGCGTAACGGAACAATTCGTCGTTATGCAATTCGATGGCCGAATGGTGGTCGCCGCAAGCCGGAAAAATCGTGTCGAATCTTTGCAGGGAAATATCCAGATACGTTTTTACTCCGGGCGGATTGGCAAAAGGACAGACGCCTCCGATAGCATGACCGGTCAGTGCGATGACTTGTTCCGGATTTAGCATTCGGGCTTTCATTTGAAAGAAGTGTTTGAATTTGCTGTTGTCGATTTTGGCATCGCCGGCCGTAACAACCAGGATGCATTGATTTTCTTCTTTCCCCTGAAAAGAGAGAGTTTTAGCGATTCGGGCCGGTTCGACGGATAAGGCCTAGGCGGCCAGTTCAACTGTCGCGCTGGAAACCGGAAATTCCAAAATATCTTGTGCTCTGCCCAAGGCGGCAAAATAAGCTTTTACTTTTTCGAGAGACATGCTTGGCGTTTTTTATTGTACGCAAAGTTAACTCTTTTATACATTCGACGCTCTTTTCTTCCGTTACTTTTATTTGCCGGGAAATGTCCGATTTTTCGTGATTTCTTGTATATTTGTAAGCTCATAGCGTTGCATGATGAAATACGGGATCGAAAAAGACCGGGAAATACAGGAATTACTGCGGAAGTCGCCGGAAGAGGGCTTTCGTATGTTGTTCGAGGTATATCATATGCAATTATGCGTATATGTGGTACAATTAACCGATTCTTTTCAGCTGGCGGAAGATGTTGTTCAAGACTTTTTTGTGAATTTCTGGGAGAAAAAATATTATCGGCAGGTTGTCGGGAATTTCCGGAGTTATCTGTATACTTCTGTTCACAATGCCGCTTTGGCCGTCCTGAAAAAAAAGAATCTGGTCTCCATGGATCTGTTGACGGAAATTCCCGTGGAGATTCCCCAAACAGCTGAACTCGACCGTGAAGAATTGGAGGCACGGGAAAAAGAACTGAAGAAAAGATTGGAGTGTCTGTCGAAACAGGAATTAGAGGCAGTTCAACGGGTTATCCTCGAGAATAAAAAATGTGTAGAGGCGGCGATGGAACTGAATGTCTCGGTGAATACCCTGAAAACGCATTTGGCCCGGGCTTTGAGGAAATTGAGAAAAGAATATCACCTGTCTTTGCTTTTTTACTCTTTTTAACAAATTTTTGTCATTCATTTTTATCCTTTTTTACTCTACTTAATAAAAATGGGTAAAAATGGAAGAAGAGCAACTGCATCATCATAAAAAAACTTTTGTCGAGTACTACCGGACGAAACGTTCGTTGGAGTTCATCGGTCAATACGATCAAGAAGAGTATTGGCGAAAGTTGAATGCCGAATTGAAACGGAAACGGAACCTTCGCCGCTGGGGGTATACCTCCGGGGTTGCTGCCATGTTGGCGGTGGCTTGTACTTGTGTGTATTTGTGGAAGTCTCCGTGGAATGTCGATGCTCCGAAATTAGCGGATCGGGTGGAAAACCTGGAAGAGCGGAAGCCGGCGGGAGTGATTCTTTCTTTGGCGGATGGACGTCAGGTGGATCTTTCTCAGGAGATGGTGACGGATTCGGAAGAAAAGGTGGTGAATGATCCCGAACACCGGCAACTTTCCTACTCATTGGAACAAGCACAGGGAAAAACAGGAGTAAAGAATTGTTTGGAAATTCCGCAGGGAGCGGAGTATCTTTTGATTTTGTCCGATGGTTCGAAGGTATGGCTGAATGCCCGTACTCGTTTGACTTATCCGGTGCTTTTCGGAGACATCCGGGAGGTGGAATTGGAGGGAGAAGCTTATTTTGAGGTGACTCACGATGAGAAGAGACCCTTTGTCGTCCGTACGAATAAAGCATCGATTGCCGTATTGGGGACGGAGTTCAACGTCAATACGCATCGGTCGCAAAAAGTAGAAACGGTGTTGGTAAAGGGAAAGGTGGCCGTGGAGGTCCCTGGACAGCAGAAAGTGGTTCTGCGACCGGGAGAATTGGCCGAGACGGGAGGCTCGGAGATTGTGGTCTCTTCGGTCAATGTGCGTCGCTATACGGCCTGGAGGAATGGGGAATTCTATTTTGAGGAGGCTTCTTTGGAAGAGATTATGCAAGAGTTGTCCGACTGGTATTGTGTACAGACCGTATTTTTAAATCAGGAGGTCCGTGCGCATAAATTCAGTGGTGTATTGGAACGGAACGAGTCGATCCAAGAGGTGTTGAAAAAGATTGAACGGACCACCAGTGTACATTTTGTCGTCTCGGGAGAGGTCGTGAAAGTTGAATAATAAAAACGAAACCGGAAAAAGGCGGCCACCTTTTTCCGGTGGAGATTAAAACCATGATAAGAACCCATAGTATTAATCAAATGACAAATTTATGAAAAAAAAGGAAATTGTACGATTTCTGTAGAGTCAAGTGGCAAGTGCAAAATTAGCAAATACTTTTATAAAACTCGATTTTGGGGGTTGAAAACCCTAGTT
>CALUKE010000017.1 GCA_944321165.1 uncultured Odoribacter sp. | reverse complement strand
AGTTAAGCCCTTGAGTGCCGATGGTACTGCCGTCAGGTGGGAGAGTAGGTCGATGCCGAATTTGATGAGCGAGTCATTATCTATGACTCGCTTTTTTTATGACTTTTGAGATTCCTTAAAACGGTAGCTCCTGTCTTAAATAAGGGGCCGTGATGGACTGGGTTGAATGCAACAATTCTTCCGGACTGCCCCTGAAAAGTATCTCTCCTCCCATTTCTCCCCCTCCGGGGCCGAGTTCGATGACGTAATCTGCAGCTTTTAGTACATCGAGGTTATGTTCAATTAGAAAGATGCTATTGCCTTGATCTACCAGCGTATCAAAAAGCTGGATGATGTGGTGTATGTCTTTGCTATGCAAGCCGTCTGTTGGTTCATCCAGAATAAATACTTTGCCTTTGGCCTCCAGATAGGAGGCTAATTTTATTCGTTGCAATTCTCCGCCAGACAGAGTAGACAGGGCTTGATTGAGATGTAGGTAGCCAAGGCCGACCTGCATCAGTGGTCTTAATTTTTCTTCGATGATGGTTCCTTGAAAGCGCAGAGACGCTTTCCGTACTGTTAGATCCATGGTTTCTGCAATATTTAAGCCGTCGACTTGATATTTTAGTGCTTCCGGAGAATATCGTAATCCTCCGCAGGCTTCGCATACCGTTTCTATGGCATCCATAAAAGCCATATCGGAAACAATTACCCCTTTCCCTTTGCATAGCGGACAACCGCCTTTACCGTTAAAGGTAAACATGCTTAATTCTGTTTTTGTTTTGCGGGCAAACAGTTTGCGAATATCATCGGCTACACCTAAATATGTACCTGGGGTTGAGCGTAGACTGATTCCGATGCTTTTTTGACTGATATAAACAACTTCTTCCGGGAACTTGTTGCGAAAACATTGCATCAAGGAACTTTTTCCGGAACCGGCGACACCGGCGATAACGGTCATGATACCTAATGGAAAACGCAGGGTCAGGTCTTTTAGATTGTGTGTTTGGGCATGTTCCAGGGTAAACCATTCCGAGGCCTGTCTGACCTGTTTTTTTAGAGGAAATTTTTCTCTCATCATTTCTCCGGTTGGGGTCTTGCTTTGAAGTAAACCGGCATAATCCCCTTCGTATAAAAGATATCCGCCTTCTACTCCAGAGCCCGGTCCCAGATCGACAATGTGGTCTGCAATCTGAATCATTTCTTTGTGATGTTCGACCAGTAGTACGGTATTGCCATGATCCCGCAGTTTACGTACAGAATCTTTTAGCAGCCGGATGTCATGACTGTGTAATCCCACGCTGGGCTCATCCAGAATATACAAAATATCCGATAGACCGGAATGAATGTATTTGGCGATTTTGCAGCGTTGTGCTTCACCTCCGGACAACGTTCCCATGCTTCGGTCAAGGGTTAAATATCCCAGCCCGATTTCTAATAGTGCACTTAGACGGGTTTGTAGAACCTGTTTTAAATCTTCGGCCAGAGGATTCGTAATTCCGGACAACCATCGAAGAATTTCCGGGATGGGGAGGTGGGTTACTTCTGCAATGTTTTTGCCAGCGATTCGGCAGCTCAAAACCGTCGGATTTAGTCGGGTCCCGTTACAGGCGGGACAGATGCCCATGGTCACCATGGGTTCTAATAATTTTTGATGCAGTTTTCCTTCTTCTGAGTTGATGATGCTTCGGTACATTCGAGTCACTAATCCTTCATATTTGGCTGTTTTAGGCCAGTTGCTCGGGGGATTTTTCAGTTTGATCTGTGGTGAATATAAAAATAGGTCGAGTTCCTCCGGTGTATAATCCTGAATTTTTTTATTTAAGTCGAATAGACCGGAATGGGCATATCGGATCCAGCGCCATTCTCCGGGTTGAAATGCTGCATAGTGGATGACATCTGCATCGTTTAGGGATTTGTGGAAGTCTACTAATTTATGTACATCTAACTCTCGGACTTCTCCGAGACCATCGCAGCGGGTACAACGTCCCTGAGGATGGTTGAAGGAAAAAGTATCCGAATATCCCACTCGGGGTTCACCAATTCGGGAAAAGAGCAGTCGGAGCAAAGAATAAATATCCGTATAGGTGCCTACAGTCGAACGGGCATTGGCTGTCGGTTTTTTCTGATCGATGACGATTGCTACCGGCATGTTTGCGATTTTTTCTACATGAGGGCGTCCGTATTTGGGCAGGTATTGCTGAACAAAACTGGGGAAGGTGTCGTTCAATTCTTTGCGGGAAATTGCTGCGATGGTATCCAATACCAAAGATGACTTACCGGAACCTGAAACACCGGTGAATATGGTAATCTCTTTTTTGGGAATTCGTAAGGAGATGTGTTTTAGATTGTTTTCGTAAGCTCCTTGTATCTCAATGTATTCTGTTGTAGACATAGGGCATATGACTTGACAAATAATAGATAAAAGATAAGACAAAGATCGTATTCAGAACCCTATTTTACAAGTGAATTCTTTGAAATTCCTTTTTTATTTTGAACATTCTTTATTTATCTTTGTTTTATCGGATCATTTTAAAATCGTGGTATATTATGTTGAAAAGAGTGTTTTTATCCTTCTGTCTGTTGATCACTATGCATGTTCTATTGCAGGCGGAAACATTGGTAGTGGCAACGTACAATTTGAGATATGCCAATCGAGGAGATTCTTTGGAAGGTAATGGATGGGGACAACGTTGTCCTTATATTGCCGGTTTGATTCGTTTTCAGGGATTCGATATCTTTGGTACACAGGAAGGTCTTTTGCATCAATTGCAAGATTTGAAAAAAGCCTTGCCGGAGTATGATTACATCGGTGTCGGACGGGATGATGGACAGGTGGCCGGTGAACATTCAGCCATTTTTTACAGGAAAGATCGTTTTAAGTTATTGGAACACGGAGATTTCTGGTTGTCGACGGAAACCGATCGTCCGAATAAAGGATGGGATGCTGCATTGCCTCGGATTTGTTCCTGGGGAAAGTTTAAAGATAAAAAAAGTGGTTTTGTATTTTTATTCTTTAACCTACATATGGATCACGTGGGGGTACAAGCTCGGCAGGAAAGTGCGAAGTTGGTGTTGCGGAAGGTGAAAGAAATGGGGAATATGCCGGTGATCCTAACCGGAGATTTCAATGTCGATCAGACTCATGAATCTTATCGTTTGCTGAATACATCGGGGATTTTGCAGGATGCTTATGAAACTGCTTTATACCGTTATGCACCGAATGGAACCTTTAATGCGTTTCATACCGATTCGAAGACTGATAGTCGGATTGATCATTTATTTTTATCCGATGATTTTAAGGTGTTGAAATATGGTGTTTTGACAAATGTGTATTGGGCTCCGTGCCAAGAGCAACCGGAACAAGTGGATACAAAAGGTAATTTTCCGAAAGAGCTTTCCTTGAATCAATACGAGGCTCGCATTCCTTCGGATCATTTTCCGGTGATGTTGATTGTAGAAGAGATAAAATAAGAATATGGAGTATTGTATGGATCCGGTTGTTTTTATTAGCGGGAAAATTCCGGGAGAAAGACGGGCGATTCGAAATGTGCTTGATTTGTTGGAAGAAGGGGCTACGATTCCTTTTATGGCCCGCTATCGAAAAGAGCGTACTGGCAATATGGATGAAGTGCAGATCGGGGAGATCAAAACCTTGTATACTCAATTTTTGGAACTGGAAAAGAGGAAGTCGACGATTTTGGAGAGTATTCGAGAGCAGGGGGCTTTGACTGCTGAGTTGGAAGGACAGATTCAGGCATGTCTGGAGATGCGTGTGCTCGAGGATTTGTATTTACCATATAAACCGAAAAGACAAACCCGAGCAGCCAAGGCCCGGGCCAAGGGTTTGGAACCTTTGGCGGCTGTTCTGATGAGACAGGAGAATGGGGATGTGGTGGCGAAAGCAACTCGTTTTGTGAAAGGTGAGGTGCAAAATGTGGAAGAAGCTCTGCAAGGGGCCAGAGATATTGTGGCAGAATGGGTGAATGAAAGAGAGGGCGCCCGGAATCGTATTCGGAGAATGGTTGAACACGAGGCCTTGATCGTGGCAAAAGTGATAAAAGGAAAGGAAGGGGTTGGTGAGAAATTTAGTGATTATTTTGATTTTCAAGAAAGTCTGAAACGTTGTCCCTCCCATCGGATGTTGGCGATTCGTCGGGGAGAAGCTGAAGGAATTTTGAAAGTGGGGTTGTCCATCCGGGAGGAGTCTGCTTTGGAGAGTTTGGAACAGATGTTTGTAAAAAATCATAATGAGAGTAGTGAGCAGGTGCGGATGGCTGTAAAGGATGCCTATAAACGTTTACTGTTTCCATCGATCGAGGCGGAATATTTGACCCTGTCCAAACAGAAGGCCGATGCCGAAGCGATCCGGGTTTTTGCCGAAAATCTTCGCCAGTTGTTATTGGCCTCTCCCTTGGGGAATAAACGGGTGATGGCCATAGATCCTGGTTTTCGGACCGGTTGTAAAGTGGTTTGTTTGGATGAAACGGGAAAATTGGTCCACAATGAAAATATATATCCTCATCCGCCTCAGCAGGAATATAAATTAGCGGCATCGAAAGTGGTGAATATGGTGGCGACGTATGATATACAGGCCATTGCCATAGGAAACGGTACAGCAGGGCGGGAAACTGAAAAATTTATACAGAGTCTGCATTTTGACCGGAAGATACAGGTGTTCGTTGTCAGTGAAAGTGGGGCATCTGTCTATTCCGCCTCGAAAATCGCCCGGGAAGAGTTTCCTGAATACGATGTGACGGTCCGGGGTGCCGTTTCTATCGGGCGACGTTTGATGGATCCTTTGGCAGAACTGGTTAAAATCGATCCGAAATCGATAGGAGTCGGACAGTATCAGCACGATGTCGATCAGAATGGTTTGAAAGAAGCCTTGGATCGAGTGGTCGAATCGTGTGTGAATCGTGTTGGAGTCAATGTTAATACAGCCAGTAAGTATTTATTGACTTATATATCCGGTTTGGGACCGGCATTGGCAGAAAATGTGGTAAACTATATTCATGAAAACGGAGCCATGAAGAGTCGGGAAGATCTGAAGAAAGTGAAGCGGATGGGGGCTAAAGTTTTTGAACAAAGTGCCGGTTTCCTGAGGATTGAGAATGCCGAGAATCCGTTGGATAATTCTGCGGTACATCCGGAGTCTTATTATATCGTGGAGAAAATGGCCCGGGATTTGGGGGTTGCTGTGAAAGAACTGATCGGAGATGAAAAACTGTGTGATCAAATTGTTCCGGAGCGTTATGTTGATGGACAAACTGGTTTGTTGACTTTGAAGGATATTGTTTCGGAGTTGAAGAAACCAGGGCGGGATCCTCGGACTGTGGCGAAAGTATTTAGTTTTGCAGAGGGTATTTCTAAGATGGAAGATCTGCAGGAAGGTATGGTTCTGCCGGGTATCGTGACAAATATTACCGGTTTCGGTGCTTTTGTCGATGTCGGTGTAAAGCAGGATGGATTGGTTCATATTTCTGAAATTGCGGATCGTTATGTGGCTGATCCTGCAGAGGTGCTGGTTTTACATCAGCATGTGACAGTCAAAGTCATTCAGCTTGATTTTGACCGAAAACGGATTGGGCTTTCGATTCGACAGGCTGTAGAAAAATAAGGTGAAATTCTTTCAGCAATGATAAATTTATGAAAAGACAGTGTTTATTTTGGTGGTTATGGGTGGTTTTGGTTGGATGTCATCCGGAAACAAAAGCCCCAGAGATTGGAGTGAGTTTAGAATTGGCCCATATGCGTAAACAGTGTATAAGCGATGTGAGGTATGAATTAAAGTTTTGCATTCCGGATAATCTACAGGAGAAGGTTTGTGGGAATGTAAAAGTTCGGATGAAACTGGATGAGATACATGAGGTTGTATTGGATTTCAGGGAGGGAGCGGAACAGGTGAGAACTGTGACAGTAAACGGACATCCGGAAATGGTGCAGTGGGTGAATGAGCATATTGTGGTTGCGGATACCTATTTGAAACTCGGAGAGAATGAGATTGAAGTAGACTTTGTAGCGGGAAATCAGTCGTTGAATCGGAATGAAGAATTTTTATATACTTTATTAGTGCCAGAGCGGGCGCGGACCTTGTTCCCCTGTTTTGATCAGCCGGATATGAAGGCGCGTTTTTCGCTTCGGCTGGAGGTTCCGGTGCAATGGGATGCCGTGGCAAATGCTCCGCTTTTGACAACAGAACAGGGAACTGATGAAAATCGGAAGGTGCTTGTTTTCGCTGAAACACATCCTTTAAGCACCTATTTGTTTTCTTTTGTTGCTGGAAAATGGCAGCAGATAGAAGAAACCCGTAACGGACAGACCGTCAGGATGTATTATCGGGAGACGGATCCGCAGAAAGTGGCTCAGCATCCTCTTATTTTTGATCAGGTATTTGCTGCGATAGAGTGGATGGAGAATTATACCGGTATACCTTATCCGTTTGCGAAATACGATTTGGTTATCGTGCCCGGATTTCAATTTGGCGGAATGGAACATCCCGGTGCTGTCTTGTACAATGACAAACGGATGTTTTTGGGACCTCATCCGACCATGGAAGAAGAATTGGGGCGTCAGGAGTTGATTGCACATGAAACGGCCCATATGTGGTTCGGGGATGCGGTGACGATGGCTTGGTTTGATGATGTCTGGACCAAAGAGGTTTTTGCCAATTATTTTGCGGCCCGGATGACGGCGGACGGTGCTGTCCAGCTATCACAGGATGGAGAGGGTGTGAATGATCTGCGTAATTTTTATATTCCGGCTTATTCGGAAGATCGGACTGCCGGTTCGACGGCAATCAAGCAACCGTTGGACAATCTCAAGGATGCCGGTCTGATTTATGGCCAGATTGTGTATGAAAAGGCCCCCATTGTCATGAAGATGCTGGTCGAACGTTTGGGGGAAGAGGCTTTTCAGCAGGGTATCCGGGAATATTTGAAAACTTATCTGTATGGAAATGCAACCTGGGAAGAATTGATACTTATCTTAGATAAATATACTTCGGATGATCTGGTAGCCTGGAGTCGTACTTGGGTAAATGAGAAGGGGATGCCGGATATTTCGGCTTCATGGGCAAAGAATAAATTGACGATTTGTCAGGAAGATCCCTGGAAAAGAGGATTGGTTTGGCCACAGCAGATAGATGTGGTGTTGTATGCCAAAGAACAGACGACAGCCGCAACTTCCCGAGAGTTATTGTCCGGTCTTTTATTGGATTCGGCAGTCTGTATATTTGAATCTACGCAGGAATATGCAGACGAACCGTATATTTTAGTGAATGTTTTCGGTAAGGCTTATGGATATACTGTATTGAATTCGTCAAGCAGTTCCTTTGTTTTGCAACATTTGAGGAAGGTAGCAAAAACGCCGGAAGAACGTCTGGCTTTGTTGATTCATTTGAACGAAAATCGTCTGCACGGCCGGGTGAAAGGGGAAGATTTTGTTCGAACTTTATTATCGAATTTGCAGGAGGAGGAGCATCCCTTGATTGTTTCGACTTCGATTGCTTATCTGAAAGAGATGGCATTGCATGGAGAGCTTGCCGGAAGTCCTGAAATTGAACAGGGATTGTTGGATTTATCTCGGCAATCGGGTCGGAAGGAGTGTCAACAGGCTGCTTTCCGGGCTTTGCTGGATGTTTTTAGACAACCGTCGACGGTACAAGAAATTTACAGAATTTGGGAAGGGCAACGACCTTATTCGGGCTTATTGCTAGGAGAAAGTGACTATATGAAAATGGCGTATGAACTTTCGATACGGATGCCTGAAAAATATGATACTTTGAAAGCCATCCAGTTTGGACGAATTGATGACCCTGATCGTCAAAGAGAATTTCAGTTTGTTGTTCGGGCGGTCGCGCCAGAAACTGTCAGTCGTGATTCTTTGTTCCAATCTTTATTGATTCCGGAAAACAGGCGAATAGAGCCTTGGGTAGTTCAGATATTGGGCTATTTGAATCATTCTCTTCGTCAACAGGATGCATTGAAATATGTTTTACCTGCTCTACAAGAATTGCAGGAGGTGCAGCGTACTGGCGATATTTTTTTCCCGAAGAACTGGATCGAGGCTGTTTTGCGCGGGCATAATTCCGAAGAGGCTGCTGAAATTGTCAGACAGTTTTTGGCTCAAAATCCTGACTATCCGGTTCTTTTAAAGAACAAGATTTTACAGAGTGCGGATCATCTTTTACGTTTTTTTTCGCAAGAAACGTTTTAAAACAATAAAAAAACAGCGGGGAACCCGCTGTTTTTTATTGTTTTATTTTTTGAAAAGATTTTGTAATCCTTGTAAGATATTTCCTTTCAGTTCTTTTTGAGCTTCTTGTGTGACCGTTTTAATGGCTTTGGTCAAATCTGGTTTGATAACCGGCTTAGATAAGGTCCCTTCGATTTTTGCATCGATGTCCAGGTTTTTGATATTGTTTGATCCCGGAATGGATTTCAGTAGTTTATTGATATCCTCTCCGAAGAATTTGCGGTCGATGTTCATGGACAGGGTATAATCCAGTTGACCGTCGACGGACTGTGTTCCGGAAATGGTCACCGGATTTCCGGCAAAGGTGGTTTTGAAAGGTTCTACTTTGATATTACCGTTTTCAAGTTTGAAGTTTATTTTCAGCTTGCTGATACTCAAACGGCTGAGCTCGTCGTTTTTCAGAATATTGGCCAATTGGTTCATGGCAGGGTTGTCGTTGATCAGAATACCTTTGGATTCGAGGTAACCGTCTCCATTTGCGGTCGTCATAATTGGACTCATTTCCTTGTCCAGTGTGGAGCTGAAATTCATGGAGGCAGAAACCAGGCCGTTGCAATTCATGGCTACCGGAATACTTTTTCGGATAAAGGAAAACGCTTCATAAGCGGCATGAATATCAAAATCCGTAATGTTCAGTTTAAAATTTACCGTTGGAGTTTGGGGGTTACGGGTACTGTATTGGCCGTTCATGACCATTTTCCCTTCCAGCATGTCCATGCTGAGATTTTTGAGGGTGGCTGTCGCCTGGGCTAAAGAAATATCACCTTGTACATCCTGGATGTTCAATCGGTCGAATAGAATGGTGTGGATATTTGTACGCAGTCGGATGTCGATGTTTTTCGGTATCTCCAATGCTCCTTCGGCTGCTGTCGGTTTGGATTGTTTCGTGCTGTCGGTGACAGTTTGTTTGGCAGCCTGGGCCTGTGCAATGATAAATTCATTCAGGTTGATCCGATTAGAATTTAAAGAGAAATTTCCTTTCAAGGTCTCGTTTTTAAAGATATATGGGAGATAATTGGATATATTTCCTTGTAAGGTAAAATCGGAGGAAAATACTTTGGCTTGCAATTGTTTCAAGTTGAGTTGAGCCGGAGTGATGGTCACTGTACCCTGTGGAATATGAATGCCTTCCGGAAATTCTGCATTGACAAAAAGCAAGTCTTTCAGCACTACATTTCCTTTGGCGGTAAATTTTTCGTACTGTTCATTTTCAATGTATTGATATTTTCCGTCAAAAGTCATGTCTGTTGTGATACTTCCTTGAAGAGTGATATCTTTTAATGGAAGTGCTTGTTTTAATCGGGAAAAGTCGATGACTCCTACTGCTCCGCCTGTTAATAACGGATCATTGGGATTGACTACTTGTAAATATGTTTTGAATGGATTGCCTGCAATGTCAAATGACAGTTTTTTGAGATTCAGGTGGGTTGAATCGACAGGCCCACCCGGATTGCTTACGTTTAGATCCAGGTTGATCTGTCGGATGGCTTCCGGTAATTCCGGGTATTTGAGGAAGGCGTCTTTTACCAACAGGTCGGCTTGTATGCTTGGAAGATGATCTGTATAATATTCTCCTTGAACGGCTACCTGAAGTTTGAAATCACCGTCTGTTTCCACTCCTTCGATGTGGTGTTGCAGGGCTTTGGGAACGAGGGCCAGCAGACTGGCAAATTTTGTGTCCGGTGCATTCAGGTGCAGATCTAAAAGATATTTATCATCTTGGATCCCGACATTTCCGGTCAGATCAAGCTTGAGATCATTCAAGGCCAGATCGTTTTTCTGGATATCAAAGGTCATTGTTTCGAAATTGGCCCCAATAGTCGTTTGCCAGGTTAAATCAGTCTTATGGAGCCAGACACTGTTCTGATGTCGGAAAGAGATATCCTGTAAGGATAAGATTAGGTCGATGAGGGTATGAGTTTCTGAAAAATTACCGTTGAGATTTAAATCGATGTCTGCGATGCTGGCATAAGTAGACTGTTGAAAATCCTGATAATTGATAAAAAGATCTTCAATGGCGATATCATTCAGACGGATTCCTTTTTCTGAAGTTTCTTTGTCGGTTCCTGAAGTTGGGCCGGTTTGTGAAATATTTTCGTTTCCCGAAACGATTAAAATATCCCAGTTGGCTTTTCCGGTGTTGCTGACAGTCGGTGCCAGGTAACACTCTTTCAATAAAAGCTTGTTGATAATAAATTCATCCCCGGAAAAGATGGACTTCAGATTGACCGAAGCTTCGAATAGGGGGAAGTAAACCACCGTATCTCCCGCAAATTCTTCCTGACCGGTAATCAATACATTTTTCAGTTTGACATTCAGGTTCGGAAAGTTTTTAAACATACTCAGGTTCATGTCTCCGATCTTTAGTTGGGCTTGGATGTATTTGCCTGATTGTTTCTCGATGAATTGCAGAATGTCACTTTTAAAGAAAGTGGGAATGACCAACAGGGCTGTCACTACGACAAAAATGAGAACTCCTAGAGTAATAAGTACTTTTTTCATATTGAAATTTCTTTTAATGGCTATCTCTTCAGCCTCCGTATAAAATTTAGTTGTTTTTAGTCCGATGTTTTCCGGAGCGTTACAAAGTTATTTTATTTTAGGAATTTATTGGAAATAGGGTTTTATTTTTTTGAGTTTATGGGCCGGCAATATCTTTTTTTCTTCGAGTAGCTGGAAGGAAAGGGTATCATATTGTCGTTTGGCTTGAAAGATCATTTGAACGTCTTCATACTCCAGGTATGGGTGTCGCAGAATGGCTTTGAAGCTCATGGTATCGAGCCGTTTTTTTATGATTTTGCTTGGATCGACACGAAACAGATGTTCACAGGAATCTATCTGGAGATATTTCATCTTTAATTCTTTCAATTGGCGGACAGAATAAAAGCCACCCAATCGTTCCCGATATTGGAGGATTTTGCTGGCATAATATGGTCCGATACCCCGTATCCTGACCAATGAACTACTGTCTGCTCCGTTTAATTCTAATGGGGAATGTGATTGTTGGTATGATGAGGATTTCAGTGAATCTAAGTCTATTGTTATGACGGCGGGTAATAGAAAAAAAGAAGGTTGTTTCGGACGGACATAACGAGGTAAAATGATCAGACAAGTAATCAATAGAAGAATAATGAATATTCCCTGGCGTTCTGTATTATTAAATAGCATGCAATTTGATTTAGAAATTCATATTCAAAAGTTACGAAAAATTTTTGAGATAGAAAACCGTATAGGCTTTTATTTGTACGGATGTGTATAGTATATGTGCTTTATAATAAATATTTTATCTCTTTTATTGAATAAAAAAGAAAAAAAGAGAACTATTTTTTTGTAACTAATAAAAAACTCTCTATATTTGCACCCGCAATTGAGAAATATTGACTCCGATTCAGTAGCTCAGCCGGTAGAGCACAACACTTTTAATGTTGGGGTCCTGGGTTCGAATCCCAGCTGGATCACTTTTTTAACGGAATTAAATAAAGCTCTGACGATTAAATGTTGTCAGAGCTTTTTTTTGAACGTAGTTTGTTGATTCTAAGTCGTTTGACTGGTCTGAGATTTTTGAGGGATACCTTTACAGGATAGAGATAGATATATTGAACAAAAGAATACTTGTTTTTATTCATGAACTCAGCTTTATAAAATGAGTATGTGACAGATTTGATATTGGCTTGTTGGATAGCTTCTGCGGATATATGGCTATTTATAGGGAGAAGTCTTTTCCCGATTAAGTAGTTGTTTTTCTATTTCTTTTAATTTCATAGGAGGAGTCCGTAGTGGCTGCGAACAAGCTTAGGTGGCTGATCAGTGACATTTAAATGATGATTTTATTCAAGAATATTTGATGGTGGAATGTGAATATTTTGTGGAATGTTTGTATTTATGCATTATATAAAAAATCCGTTAATTTTGTGAATCGAATTTTAATGGTAGATTAATATTGGGGATATTATGGAACAGCCAGAGCAGGAATGGTGTAAGGCGTTACAGGCAGGAAGTGATGAAGCATATAAAATGCTCTATGAAGAATATTTTTATGCTTTGTGTTCATTTGCTACCCAATATTTAAATGATTTTGAAACTGCCAAGGATCTTGTTCAGGATGTCCTGTTTGAATTATGGACGCGAAAATGGCATTTATCCTCCATTACATCTGTTTCGGCTTATTTGTATCAGATGGTTCGGAACCGTTGTTTGGATCGTTTGAAACATCAGAAAGTTGAAGAAAAGTATTTTATTCGGGAAGATTCAACGATGGAAACAGAATTTTTTTTGAATAAAATGTTTGAAGAAGAGATGTATAGGGAATTGAAGAAAGCTATTCGTGAATTACCAGAACAAATGGCTAAAGTTTATGATTTAACTCTTTTAGGATTGAGTAATGCTGAAATTGCAGAACGTTTGTCTGCAACGGTGGATGCCATAAAAGCGATCAAGAAAAAAGGGAAAATTCGTTTGCAAAAGAAAATGGAGGGATTTTGGGGAATGGTGCTTTCTTTTTACTTCAAAGACAAATAAAATTATAAATATCGGACACTTTTAAACATTTTTGTCGTCATATTACCAAAAGACGATAAAAGATGGACATATTGCAATGGCAACGTTTGGTACGTATTGTTTCTAAACATTTATGGAATCGTACCCCTTTAGAAGATTCTGAACAATCTTTGCTGGAAGAGTGGAAAAGGAATACTTGGCAATCAGAACAATTGCTGCGGACGGTTTCTGATTTTGATTTTTTATCTGCGAAACGTAAAACGGAAGAACGATTTTCTTGGGAAGACGCATGGGGAGAGTTTAAACAACGGCAACGGAGTTGGAAACGTAAAAGAAAATGGCGGTATATAGGATATGCTTCAATGGCTGCTTGTGCCATACTTATCTTGGGTTGGAATGTATTTTGGGAACATCGGCAAATAGATTTGCAATCACAAATTCCTGTGTTGGAAGCTGGATTGAGTAGGGCTGTATTGATTTTAGAAAATGGTAAAACTGTTGATTTAGGGGCCAAAAGATTGCCTGCGATTTTTCAACAAGCCGGCTCTGTTACTGTCAATACATATAAAGATAGTTTGTTGTATGCCGTTGGTAATACTCAAGGTCGGCAATTGGTTTATAACACTCTTTCCATTCCGCGTAAAGGAGAGTACAAGTTGATTTTAGCTGATGGTACTAAAATTTGGTTGAATTCGGAAAGCCGAATAAAATATCCGGTTGCTTTTGTCGGAAAAGAACGGCGGATACAGTTGGAAGGAGAAGCATATTTTGAAGTCAAAAAAGATTCATTACATCCTTTTGTAATCGAACTGGAAAATAGTTGTATAGAGGTTTTAGGAACTTCATTCAATGTGAAAGCTTATACAGACGAGAGTTATGTTTATACGACTTTGGTCGATGGGAGTGTTAAATTTTCTTTTGGTGAAGATAGTATGATATTGTGTCCGAATGAACAAGGAACCTTGCATCTTCTTTCTGGGAGGTTTGATAAGAAAAAGGTAGATGTGAAACCATATGTTTCTTGGAAAGAGGGGAAATTTGTCTTTGAGGATCAGACTTTGGAGGAGATAATGAGGACTTTAGGTCGTTGGTATGATTTGCAGGTGTTCTTTACCAATGAAGAATTGAAAAAGGCAACTTTTATTGGGAATTTAGAGCGTTACAATGATTTTAATAAAATTATTGAAATGTTGGAGATGACTCAGGTCGCTGATTTTACTATCCATGGAAATACAGTCGTGATTAGTCGATATAATCCTAAATATTGAACTATTTTAAGAAAACCTTTAATTGTAAATTTATGAAAAAAATCAAAAGACTCTTTCTTCCTTTCAGGAGGAATTGGTGGGGAATGAATTTCTTTATGAGATTTGTTTTTTTCGGCTTGTGTTTTCAAGTGTTGCCTTTATTTGCATCCGTCAAAGCACAGCAAGTAACTCTTTCATTAAAAAATGCCACCTTTCGACAATTGGTGAAAGCATTAGAAAGCCAGACAGATATGACTTTCTTATTCCAGGTGGAACAGACCGCACACTTGAAGAAGTTAGATCTGGAGGTAGAGAATAAACCGTGGCAGGAGGTATTGAATGATTGTTTGGAAGGTTCCGGTTTAACTTATCAGCTTGTTGAAAATACTGTCGTTATTTCTCCCGCTTTTTCAAAAAAAGAGGTTAAATCTGTTGAAAAACAGATTGTAAAGGGGATTGTTAAATATAAAAGTGGAATGACTTTGCCGGGAGTTACGGTATTGATAAAAGGTACGGATCTGGGATGTATAACAGATGAAAGTGGAAAATATGAGTTAATGCTACCGGATGCAACAGATGTTATATTGGTTTTTTCTTTTGTGGGAATGCAAACGCAGGAAGTGGCTTATACTGGGCAGGGAACTTTGAATATTGTGATGGAAATGTCGAATACCGAAATGGAAGAAGTGGTGGTAAACGGTATTTTTGAGCGAAAGGCTGAAAGTTTCACAGGGTCTGCAACCGTAATCAATAGAGAAAAATTATTAAACGGCGGCAATAAGAACCTATTGCAAAATTTGCGCAATATAGATCCTAGTTTTAAAATCGTTGAAAGTTTAGATTATGGTTCTGATCCAAACCGAATGCCGGAAATTCAGATGCGATGAGAGCAAAGTATTCCCGACATTAAAGGTACTTATGATGGAAATCCTAATCAGCCTCTTTTTATTCTGGATGGTTTTGAAGCAGATGTCTCGACGGTTTTTGATCTGGACATGAATAGAATTCAGACTGTCGTTTTGTTGAAAGATGCGGCTGCAAAGGCCATTTATGGCTCTCGGGCAGCAAATGGCGTTGTAGTTATCGAAACGATACGTCCTCGTCCGGGAACTTTGCGTATATCTTATAAAGGAGATTTAAATATAACGGTTCCGGATCTTACTGGGTATAATTTGTGTGATATCAACGAAAAATACGAAGTTGAAAAACAGCATGATATGTGGGGTCTTACAATTCCTGATTACGTTTTGCATCGTGAGCGGCATTTGAATGAAATAAAGGAAGCTATCGAGAAAGGTGTAGATACTTATTGGTTATCAAAACCCTTGCATGTGGGAGTGGGACAAAAACATTCTCTTTATTTGGAGGGGGGAGATGAAAAGATCCGTTACAGTATGAATTTGATGTACAATCAAATCAGTGGAGCGATGAAAGGGTCTGACAGAAAAACCTTCACTGGAGGTTTTTCCCTTTCTTATCAATATAAGAATTTATTGTTCAGGAATCAATTTTCTGTTACTTTGAATAGGGCAGATGATTCTCCTTATGGTTCTTTTTCTTCTTATGCGAAGTTGAATCCCTATTGGACACCTTATGATGAGAATGGAAATCTAAAAAAAGTGTTGGGTACAACTGGAGGAGGTGGAATTGTGGAATTACCAGTGGGGAACCCATTGTATGACGCAACCTTGAATACGAAGAATTTCAGTAAATATACAGAGTTAACCAATAATTTCTATATTGAATGGCAAATGTTGGAAAGCTTGAAAGTAACTGGACGTTTAGGAATGACGAAAAGAGAAGGTAGCCGGGAAGATTTTTATCCGGCATCCCATACGAAATTTCTCTCTTATAAGGAAGAAGACTTTTTTAAACGCGGTTCTTATTATCAGAATACCGAAGATTCTCACTCCATCAGCAGCGATATCAATTTGAATTATTCATTATTGAAAGAACGGCATCAGTTATTTTTAAATGCAGGTTGGAGTATTCGGGAAGATTATAGTCAATCTGTTGGATTTACTGCTATCGGTTTTCCAAATGATGATATGGATTTTATTGGTTTTGCCAATCAATTTGCTGAAGATTCTCGGCCTGAAGGTAGTGAGAGTATTAGTCGGGAGATTGGTGGATTGTTTGCATTGAATTATTCGTATGATGATCGTTATTTGGCAGACTTTTCATATCGGGCCAACGGTTCTTCCATGTTTGGTGCTGATAATAAGTGGGGGCATTTCTGGTCTGCAGGTATTGGATGGAATCTTCATCATGAACATTTCCTGGAAAATGTAGATTGGTTGAATCAATTGAAATTAAGAGCATCAACGGGATATACCGGTTCTCAAAATTTCAATCCTTACCAAGCTTTAGCTACGTTCAGTTACTATGAGGATCAGATTTATGATGACTGGTTAGGTGCTTATTTGTTAGGTTTGCCGAATGATCGTTTGAAATGGCAGAAGACACAAGATTGGAATGTCGGTTTTGACTTGTTGTTATTTAATAGATTCACTGCTCGTTTGGATTATTATGTAACTAATACGAAAGATCAGTTATTGGATATTACGATTCCTCCATCTATGGGATTTACCTCTTATCGGGAAAATTTAGGAAGTACCCAAAACAGAGGACTTGAATTAAAATTGGATGCTCGTATTTTTAATGACAGTGAACGGGATTGCTATTTTAATGTATTTTTTAGTATTGCAGAGAACAAAAATAAAATTAAAAAAATATCCAATGTTTTACAAAGTTTTAATGATGAACAAGATGAAGATCTAGCAAACGGAGAATTACCTGAGGGGGTTTCTACGTGGAAACCTGTTGTTCGCTATGAAGAAGGGCAATCGCTTACTGCAATTTGGGCTGTCCGTTCTTTGGGTATTGATCCGGCTTCAGGAAAGGAAATGTGGTTGACGAAAGATGGGGAGGTGACTTCCAAATGGAATGTAGCGGATCAAGTTGTTTGTGGTGATGAAACTCCGAAATGTACAGGTACATTCGGTTGGAATTTCAGTTATAAAGGAATTTTTTTTAATACTTCTTTCTATTACCGTATCGGAGGGCAGATATACAACCAGACATTGGTCGATCGAGTTGAAAATGCCGATATTTCGTATAATGTAGATCGTCGTATTTACAATGCTGTATGGACAAAACCGGATGATAAAGTGGCATTTTGTTATCAACCGTTCAATCCGGTTCGCCCCAGTTCCCGTTTTGTGCAAGATTTGAATGAATTGCAAATGACTTCGTTGAATGTTGGTTATGATTTTAAGAATTGTGCATTCCTGCAAAAATGCGGTTTGGAAAACTTGAAGGCTAGTTTTTACATGGAAGATGTATTCAGGCTTTCCACTGTGAAAATTGAACGAGGTATAGAATATCCTTTTGCACGAACATTTTCATTATCAGTACAAGCAACATTTTAAAATATAAGCTATGAAATATAAATATATACAGAACAGTTTATTGGCAATAACCTGTGGGGCATGTAATGATTGGTTATCTGTAAGTCCTCGTTCCCAAACAAAAGAAGATGATATGTTTGAAACAGAAGATGGTTTTAAAAATGTCATTACAGGAATATATACTGGCATGTGTGCTAAAGAGTTGTATGGTGCAGCTTTAACCTATGGAGCCATTGATGTATTGGGCGGATATTATTATATGGGATGGTCTCAGAGTGAAAATATTTATTATTCACTTTCTTCTTATGATTATAAGAGTACCTCTTCTTTGAATGTGATTGATCCCATTTGGAGTAAACAATATAATCTAATTACACATACAAATATTGTTCTTCGGAATATAGACAAGCAAAAGGAGGTTTTTACGGAGGATAATTACAGACTTTGCAAAGGTGAAATATTGGCATTACGTGCTTTTTTGCATTTTGATTTATTACGGATATTCGGAAAAAGTTATTTGACAGGAGCACAAGAGGAATCTATCCCGTATGTCGAGAATCTGGATTTGCAGATTACTCCCTTGTCTACTGTTGAAGAAATTCTTGATAAGGTGATTCGGGATTTGGAAGAAGCGGTTTCATTGATGGATAACGATCCGGTTATTTCCGGAAAGGAGAGCAATTCGTTTTTGGGAACCAGACAGTTCCGGTTGAATTATTATGGTGTAAGAGCCTTGTTGGCAAGAGTTTATTTATACAAAGGAGATAAAGAGAATGCTTTAAAAAATGCGAAAGAAGTGATTGATTCGGGAAAGTATCCCTGGACACCCAGAGAAGAAATCACTGTGGCAGAGGATAAAAATAGAAATAGAATTTTTAATAGCGAGCTTATATTTGCGTTAAACAATAATAAATTGAAAACTTATTCTAATGAGTTTTTACAAGCAGGTGCTTCTGAAAGTCAGGTGAATGTACTGTTTATGGATGGGAGTGTAGTATCTTCCATATATGAAGCCTCTTCATATGGGAATATTGACTGGCGGTATGTTTATCTTTTTAAGGAAGATTATGCTTACTGTAATAAATTGTGGCAAATCGAAGGATTACCAGATAAATATGCGAATAAACAACCTCTTATTCGAATTAGTGAAATGAATCTCATTGCAGCAGAATGTGAAACAGACAAAACCATGGCGTTAAAATATTTTAATGATTTTCGTCATGCCCGAGGATTTACGGAAGAATTTGATTTAAAAAATGCAGATGACCTACAGAACGAAATTGTAAAAGAATATCGCAAAGAATTTCTTCAGGAAGGACAGTTCTGGTTTTGTTGTAAAAGATTGAACTTGGCAGTTCCAGATGCAGATGGCTTTAAAAATGAAGCGTTTGTTTGGCCGATGCCAGAAATTGAGATTGAATATGGAAATAGATTTCAAAAATAAGTCAAATCATTCGTTATGAAAAGATATAATGTTATATGGATTTTGACAGAGTTGCTTATTTTAACTACTCTGTTAGGGTGTGAGAGAGAATATCAGCTTTATAATGCAAATTTGCATGCAGTCCGTTTTACTATTTCTCCGGATAGTATGGTTTATTCTTTCTGTTTTTATCCTGATCGTGAAATAGATACAATCGCTTTGCCTGTACAGATATTGGGTTTTTCGGAAGATCGGGATCGAGTGGTAAATATTGTTGCCGATGTGGAAAAAACAACGGCTGTTGCATGTGAGGATTATGTTTTACTTCCTACGATAATTCCAGCGAAGCAAGTGTCTGATAGTGTACGTGTTATTCTGAAGAAGACAGATAAGTTGGAAAATCAGGAAATCTGTTTGGTCTTAAGAATTATTGATTCTGAAGATTTGGAAGCTGGACCAACAAATTCCTATCGTATATACTTTTCCGATCAATTGGTGAAACCTATGTATTGGCCTGGTAAATTTGGAGAATACAGTACTGTGAAGCATCAGTTTTGTATAGATGTTTTAGGAATGGGTGATTATTGTTCAGATAAAGATTATCAATTGGTTACGTACTATTTAAGACGATTGACAGAAGCTTTGTATAAATATAATAATGAGCATCCGGATGATCCGTTAAAGGATGAAAACGGGAAATTGATAACGTTTTATTAATTTATTTAGATTATGAGAAATAAAATATATTTATTATTAGGAATTTTTTGTTTATTGGTATCTTGTTACAAAGATAAAGGAAGTTATGATTATATAGAATTGCCGGAAGTTACAATTGGGAATATAAAAGATAGCTATGATATTGCTCAATTGGATACTTTGATTTTAAGTCCGGAAATCATTACTGCAGGAGACCAGTATAGTAGTGAGGATTGGAGTTATACCTGGCGTTTGTATCCAGGAAAAAATAATATTGATACAGTTGGAAAAGAACGTGTTTTATCGTATCGTTTTATAGAAGAGCCTGGAGTTTATCATATTTATTTTACTGCGATTAATGGACAAACTGACTTGAAGTACAGTAAAGACATTGTGATAAATCTTGCTGGAGTATATATGGACAGTTGGATGGTTTTGTATGAAAAAGATGGAGATTGTGATTTCGATTTATTGAACGATCGTTTTTTTACAAAATATGATCAAGATAAAGATATTTATTTTAGAGGTTTATATACAATGACTCATGGGCATGCATTTCCAGGGAAACCAGTGAAAATTGCCCCTTATTTTTATCCTTGGACACAATATGATTATATTTTTTCAGAACAGGGCGGAGAACGTTTATCTGTAACTTCGATGGAAACACTACAAGATATGAATAATTTTCTGTTGGGAGGAGAAGGATTGCCTTTTGAAGGATATAATTTTACTTATCAAACAAGTTGGATGAGTGGGATAGAAATTTTATTTGCTGGAGAACGTATTTTTATTACGAATCGGGGAACTAGTGCGAAGGATGGTTTTGTGGAACCTATTTGCAGGGACGGATTAACTTATCGTGCTGCTCCTTTTGCTGCTCGACAAGTTAAGTATACATTGGGAACTGTATTTTATGATGAAGAAAATTGTCGATTCCTTGAAATTCGTGGCAGTCAAAATATTTTTGTTGTTCAGGAAATAGTTGATGGTACTGGAAATAAATTTAGTTTGAATAATATGGATGCTACAATGGTATTCATGGATAATGGTTTTAACCAAAATGAGTATGCTGTTATGCGTAATCGTACGACGGGAAATTATACTCTTTATGTTTTAAGTTTTTACAATGAGGAACGTTATTCAGAAGCAAAATATGAGATGATGCAATGTCCTGATATTGAAAATGCTGTGTCATATGCAGTGGGCTCTCGAGGAGAAGTGTTTTATTATGCGACATTAGATAATGTTTATCTTTATGATTATAAAGTAAATAATAAGGCGGATGTTTGCATTCACAATCTGAATCTTGCTGCTGAAGAAACAATAACTTGTTTACGTATTTTTCGGCCGAATGATTATGCTTGGATGAATCATAAATATGATAATAAGGTGTTGTTTGTTGCCACATATAATTCTAGTACAGAAAAGGGGAAAATATATATGTATTATATAGATGAATCCAATGGAAAGGTTGATGAGAATTCTGTGAAAACTATAGAGGTTGACGGAAAGATAAAAGATATGGCTTACCATTACGGAGTCTATGGATCTTAGATATTCAGATTTTTGTAGATAAACGGATGGAGCCGCCAAAGAAAAGCTTGCTTCTTTGGCGGCTCCATCTGCTTATTGTAATATTTAAAACTTAAAACTGATGCTTCCATAGGGAAGGCAGTTGTTATGCCAGTGGACGGAATAGAAATTGAGGACCTCCTCTTCCGGAGGATTACCCATAATGTTGTACAAACCAAAGCGGAGCAACAACAATTTTTCTCCAAAGTCTTTTTTGTAGGAATATCCCGCATCGATTCTATAGTTGGCTGCTTCACGTTCGCTTCTGAAACGGTTGGCTGGGAGTGGATCAAAATTATCATCCATGTCGATGATTTTGCCAGATCGCAGTAGGCCACCTGCAGAAAGGATGGAACGAGGGGAAAGCTGATAGGAAACGGCTCCGCTTAATTGATGAGGGACATCATAAAGAGAGGGAAGTTTCCCTCTTTCGGACAGTGATGGAAACCATTCCCGACTTCTGGCATAGGTGTACGATAACTGAACAGTCCAACGATTCCATTGGTTGTAAAGATAAAATTTGGCACCGTAACTGTCACCGTCTCCTGACATGATGTAGTTTTGCCATTGATCGTCGTATATGAATGTTTCTGGACGTAATGCCAACAAGTTTCTTCGTGTTTTGTAATAGGTGGAAACTTCCACTTGACCGTTTCCCAAAAAATGTTTCCAGCCTAATTCGTAATGTTCTGAAGTACGCGGCTTGTAACGTTCAATACTGGGCATTCGGAAGTCAGTCGGGAGCGAAAGGAAATCAAAACGCAGATGATGATAAAATTGTTCCATTTTCGAAAAATTAAGATAGAATATATCATCGGGCGAGGAAGAGTATTTGAGTGAAAGACGGGGTTGGATGCTGTAATAGGATCTGTGTTTTTGCGGTAGATAGCCGACAAAATGTACTCCGACTTGAACAAATAGATCTCGGGCAATTCGTATGTGATTGTCGTAAAAGATTGAAAATTGGTCGATCGGTTCATGACGGACCTGCAGACTGTCACCCCAAGATGCGATTTGATAGGTTTCGTATGCATATTTGGCTCCCCACCGGACGCTATAGGTATTTTCCGGGCTATAGCTGAATTCTGTGGAAATATTCCAGGATTTGATGCGGCTGTGAAGGTAACCTTCTGTTTCAAAGCCCAATAGTTCTGCGTATGCACGATTTAAATAAGAAGAATAGAAGGCCGAGGTTGTATTACTTACTTTTCCGAAAAGTGTGTTATAGGATAATTTATATATCTGGTTGTCCCAGCGTAAGATCGATACTTTTTCATGGGGTTCGATCGGTAAATGGTAATCATCTCTGGTGCCGTAGGCCAATGCTTTTATCGAACTTGTCGGAGACACATCGTACGATAGTTTGGCGATGTAGTCATAAGAGGCATGATTGAAGCGGTTTTCGTCAGAAAAGAGATTATCGAAAAAATCTAGCCAACTTCTTCTGGTGCTGACTAAATACGACAGTTTATTTTGAATGATCGGTCCTTCGAGTTGTAGCGAAGCGGCTGGCATGTCGAGTGTGAGTGTTCGGATGTGTTCCTGTTTGTTGCCATCTTTTAATTTGATTTCTGTGACAGAAGATAATTTCCCTTCTAATCTGGTCGGAAAAAAGCCTTGGTGAAAAATGATGTTTTTTACGGCATCACCATTGAAAATGGGTAATAATGAATTGATATGTCCTGGATGAAAAACCGGGACTCCATCCAGCAATAATTGATTTTCATCGTCTTTCCCTCCATCGACTTGAAAATGGTTTCCTGTTGGGAGACCTGTTACACCTGGGAGTATCCATATTTGTGAAAATAGGTCATTGCCGTTGAAAGATAAACGATTGGATGGGGAAAATTCATCCAATTCATTTTCCCGGTTGCGCGATTTTACGGTAACTTCTTCTATTTCAAAAAGAAATGGTTTTAGTTGTGGATATAAGACACGATCGCTATCAATGAGAATATCCTGTTCATAGGGAGTGTATCCCATATAACTGATGTTTAAGTGATAGCTTCCTTCTGGTACACTGATCTTGAATATGCCATTTTCATCTGTGATCGCATACGCTTGAAGCTTGTCTTGTAGGGTCAGTGTGACGAGTGCTCCGTAAAGTCGTTCTCCGCTATTTTCTTCTGATACACTGCCACTGATATAAAAATAGGCTGTTTTTTGTATTTGTATTGCTAATTTACGGGGTGGAATCTGCGTTGTCTTATACTTATATTCTTTCAAAATTTTTTGTAATAACTCTCCGATGCTGATTTCTCCGGAAAATTCGATGCTGCATATTTTATCTAAATCGATGAGCGAAGGATTGTAAGAAAGAATAATTTGTTTTTCTTTTTCTATTTTTTCGAACCATTCCAATACAGTAGCAGAAGACGCTTCAATTCGGATGCGTTCTTCTGCTATTGTATTGTGGACTGATTTTTTTTGGCCATCGGCAATTTCAGTCACCAATAATATGAGCATTGAGAATATGATATGCCATTTACTCATAATAAAGCCTGTAATGTTTCCCAATGCTCAGAGTATCGCATTTGCATCCGCAAAGGAAGGCCAGTTCTTCTGCGATACTTTCATAAGCTTCGGTGTCAATCTTTGTCGTGATGGTATTCCCTTCGAAGCCGTTTCCCAATTCGATCCGGATACCTGTTTGTTTTTCTATTTCTTGTATGGCTTTTGTCAAGGGGGTTTTATTGAATTCCAGTATTGTTTTTTTGTGTCCAAAAAAGGCTTGGGGATCTTCGATTGTTCCGATTTCCAGATTTCCGTCTGTCATTTCAGCCTTTTCATGGGCCGTTAATATAAAATTTTGGTCTTCTGTACTTACCTTTACTTTTCCGCTTTCCACAAAAACGCCAGCTTCCTCGATTTTTTCAGCATTGACCAGAAAGGAAGTACCGAGAACTTCGACCTTTAAATAAGGTGTTTTGATTTTAAAGGGGTGACCGTGTTGTTTTTTTACCTGAAAAAAGGCCTTGCCTTCCAATTCAACTTGGCGTTCTTGCTGATTTCGGGCATATCGAAACGCCAGTTGTGCACCCGGATAAAGTGTGATTGTTGAACTGTCCGGTAATACAATGTATTTTTCGGTTTCTGTGGCATTGGCATAACGGGTTGTTTCCGAAGGAAGTCTGTGGAAGGATAAATACAGGGCGGTAGCGATGACGAGGACAAATGAGGCTGCTAACGAGCAGACTGTAATGATCCGTCTTTTGGCCGGTAAATTGAATGGTCGATCTTTTAACTGGACTGCAACTTTTTCCCAGGCTTTGCCTGCATCGAATTCTTGTTGACCACGAGGCTTCAGAGTAGTGTTCATCAGAATTTGTATTTTCCGGTATTCCTCCGAGTGGGTATCTATCCATTCTTGTAATGCCGTTTGCTGTTCTGCTGTCAGTTGCTCATCGGCAAAATGTTTGGCCAACAGGTCGTTGATGTCTTCTTGGTATTTCATTTTCACTTTGGGTTTTCAATGAGGGTTAAAACGATGGCAATGACTAAAATCAGAAAAACGCTGTTTTCTGCGACATAAGTGCGCAATAATCGGATGGCTTTTGTCATCTGATTTTCAATGGTCTTCTCAGAAAGATTCAATTCGTTGGCGATGTCACGGTATTTCATTTGCCGTAATTTAGCCATGAGAAATATATCTTTACATTTGGGTGGAAGAGTTGCGAGTGCTGCTTGTAAATGTTCTTCGGGCGATTTGTTCTCTGGACCTTCTATCGGTATTTCTTCTGGCATGCTGTTGGCTACAGATGGATTTTCTTCGAGAGAAATGGTGTGGTGTTGCTTTTTGCGTAAGAATGAGATACAACTGTTTTTTACAGAAGTGGTGATATATGCCACAAATTCTTGCTCGGGGAGAGTATCCTTGCCTTTGTTCCAGATCTGGATGAATATATCCTGAACAATGTCTTCGGAATCATCTCTGTCAGAAACATATCCGTAGGCTATATTGCATAGCCTGGGATAATGTTTTTGGAATCTGACTTTGAATATTTCTTTCCTGTCGTTTTTCATTATAACACTCGCAGTCTGTCTTTATTTATGATTAAAATTTTAAACTTACTCCTGCCGTGAAGAAACCTTTATTACCGAAGCCTGCCTCTACAAATCCTCCGATTCGGTCATTTCCTACTCGAATGGCAATGGGGTTTACCTGATAAGCAAAATAAGGAGAAAGATCTGCTTTGCTGGCGTTTTTCTTGCCTGTTTCTGTCAGGCCTGTCTCCGTATGACGTACCAAGTTGATACCTGTTGCTGCAGATCCGTATAATTCGATCAAACCATGTTTGTAATATATGAATTCTGCGGTCGGCAATATCATAAAATTCAATTCCCGTTCTTTTAATGAAGGTTGCTTGTCTCCTGCAAGAGTCAGTTTGCTGTTTGTTTGTGCAAAACTTAGGTCACCTCCGATTCTGAAACGGTTGATGCTGTATCGGTACCCGAGGCTGTAAACCAAACTTTGTCTTTCATCTGTTCGTTTACTACCGAGCACTGCATCTCCCAAACCCATGCCCAGGATATTTACTGTTGCTAAAGTTAGACCGTCGCTGGCAGAAAAACGAATTTCATGTTTATTTACCGGTGTGGTAAAATTTTTATTGTTTTCTTGTCCTTTCACCAGGTTTGCACCTACAACCATACACAAAGATAATGCGATAAATTTAAATTTCATAACTTGTTATTTTTAATTGATAATTTGGAGTCATTTTAACGTTCTGCTGATCTCTGTTCGATAAATGAAATTCGACTCAACAGCTTCGGAAAGGCTGACTCTTTACTTTCCTGTTCAAACACTTAGCTGAGTGATTTTGTCCTTATAACGTAGACTATTCGAAAAACCTCTATCGTAAAATATGAAAATATTGTAAAAAAAAGAGATGAAGTGCAAATGTGGCTGTTGGGTAATTGTGTAAGTTGTTGGGAATTATCAATATGTGAGACTTTTGCCGAATGTGAATTCTGTCAGAATATTTTGAGATAATATCGAGAAACGGCTTGTTTTTTCATAAAAAAGGCAATTAGGAACCCAGAGTTATGGTGTTGTTATATGAATGTCGGAAGATCCGAAAGAATTGGTGTATTTTTGAAAAGGGCAGCAAGTTGAAAATAGGGAAGGAACTCTGGGTTATCCTTTGCCATTTATCCTATAACGATTCCTGTGCCAAAATTTGTGAAATGATTTAAATAACTGAAATACATTTGTTTATGTAATTGATTCGAATGTGTGTCGTTGAGGAATTTTTCCACACCTTTGTTGGAAGTGTTGGGCGTGTGTGGAATTTTTCCACACTTTTCTTCGAATGAATCGGGAAAATCTTTCAGGAAAGACATTGAAAAAATTCAGAGAAATATAATAGGATCTGCCGGAATATCTTTAATTTTACACGTCTTAAAATTTGAAAACGTTTTCAATTAATTTAATGCAATAACAATGGCTAAAGAACAATTTTTAGGAAGACATGTCGGCCCGCGTCCAGAAGATGTGGAAGAGATGTTGAAAGTGATCGGAGTGAAGTCGGTCGATGAATTGATAGAACAAACCGTACCGGCCTCCATCCGTTTGCCGGAACCGTTGGATTTGCCGGCTCCTCTGAGCGAGGATGAA
Source organism: uncultured Odoribacter sp. (assembly GCA_944321165.1). Taxonomy (GTDB): domain Bacteria; phylum Bacteroidota; class Bacteroidia; order Bacteroidales; family Marinifilaceae; genus Odoribacter. The sequence goes on along the minus strand of CALUKE010000017.1, from coordinate 26,861 downwards.
TTTCTGACTCGTATCAGAGCGGTGGCTGCAAAAAATAAGCTTTACCGTTCATTTATCGGACAGGGATATTACGATACGATTTCTCCGGCTGTGATCATTCGGAATGTGCTGGAAAATCCGGCCTGGTATACTTCATATACCCCTTATCAGGCCGAGGTTTCTCAGGGACGTCTGGAAGCGCTGTTGAATTATCAGACGATGATCATTGAACTGACCGGAATGGAAATTACCAACTGTTCACTGCTGGATGAGGCAACGGCTGCTGCAGAGGCGATGACTATGATGTTTGCCTTGAGAGGTAAGGATATGAAGAAGAACGGTGCGAATAAATTGTTCGTTGACAATCAGGTATTCCCTCAGACAAAAGATGTGTTGATCACCCGTTCGGCTCCTCAGGGTATTGAGCTGGTATATGGGGATTATGATACGTTTGCCTTTACTCCGGAGATTTTCGGCGCTTTGGTACAATATCCTGCTGCTAACGGAGAGATACGTGATTACAAAGCTTTTGTGGAACGGGCTCATGCCAATGGATCCTTGGTGACGGCTGCTGCCGATTTGATGAGTCTGGTGTTGTTGACTCCTCCGGGAGAATGGGGCGCTGATGTGGTGGTTGGAACTTCTCAACGTTTCGGAATCCCAATGGGCTATGGCGGTCCGCATGCGGCTTATATGGCTACCAAAGAAGCGTATAAACGGAATATCCCGGGACGTATTATCGGGGTAACGATCGATGCCCAGGGGAACAAGGCGTTGCGTCTGGCTTTGCAAACCCGCGAACAACATATCAAACGGGAGAAAGCTTCTTCCAATATTTGTACCGCTAAAGCATTGAATGCCACCATGGCCGGTTTCTATGGCGCATGGCACGGTCGGGAAGGCTTGCAACGTATCGCCCGGCATATTCACGCGGCTGCCGTTATCTTGGCGGAGGAGATTGTGAAATATGGTTACCGGTTGCAACAGACCAAATTCTTTGATACCCTGCGTTTCGAGTTACCGCAAGGAGTTACTCAGGATATGGTGCGTGAAGTGGCCCTGGAACACCAGATAAATCTTTTCTATTCGACAGATTGTAAGATCGTCGGTTTGTCTACGGATGAAAAGATCAGTGAGAAAGAATTGAATGAGATTGTCGCTATTTTTGCGGAGGCTGCCGGAAAGAAAGCAGAGCCGGTGGCTTTCCTGGAGGATTGTACGGTATTGGATCCGGTGATGTTGCGAGAGGATGAATTCATGTCGCAACCGGTATTTAATATCTATCATTCCGAGACGGCGATGATGCGTTATATGAAAAATCTGGAACGTCGTGATATTTCGCTGGCGACTTCGATGATCTCGCTGGGTTCTTGCACGATGAAACTGAATGCTGCCGTGGAAATGATGCCGATTACATGGCCGGAATTTGGCGGTATGCATCCTTTTGTTCCTTTCGATCAAGCTGAAGGATATCAGCAGATGATTCGGGAAACCGAACAAATGTTGGAAAAAGTAACGGGATTTGCCGGTTGCAGTCTGATGCCGAATTCCGGTGCTGCCGGAGAGTATACGGCATTGATGGTTTTGCGCCAGTATCACATTTCTCGGGGAGAAGGACATCGGAAAGTGATGTTGATTCCGGCTTCTGCTCACGGTACCAACCCGGCTTCCAGTTCTATGGCCGGTTTACAGATTATTGTTACGGCAACCGATCCTGAAGGAAATATCGATGTGGAAGATTTCCGGGCAAAGGCCGAGGCTAATAAAGAAAACCTGTTCGGGGCCATGATCACTTATCCGTCTACCCACGGTATTTTTGAAGAATCGATTCGGGAATTGGTACAGATCGTACATGACAATGGCGGTCAGGTATTTATGGACGGTGCCAATATGAACGGACAGTGTGGATTGACCAGCCCCGGATTTATCGGAGCTGACGCCTGCCACCTGAATCTGCATAAAACTTTTGCCATGCCTCACGGAGGTGGCGGACCGGGTGTCGGACCGATCTGTGTGGCCAAACATCTGGTGGATTTCTTGCCGTCTCATGCCGTAGTGAAGACGGGTGGAGAGAAGGGAATACATGCTGTATCTGCAGCTCCTTACGGTTCTGTCAGTATGTTGCCGGTTACCTATGGTTATCTGTTGATGTTGGGTGCCCAAGGTTTGAAAACGGTGACCGAAATGGCTATCCTGAATGCCAATTACCTGGCTTCTTCCTTTGAAAAATTGGGATTCAAGATTCTGTTTAAAGGCAAACAGGGACGGGTCGGTCACGAGATGATCTGGGATTGCAGCGCATTCAACAAGGAATACGGTATTACGGAATTGGATATTGCCAAACGATTGATGGATTTCGGTTTCCATGCACCAACCCTGTCATTCCCCGTACATGGAACATTGATGGTGGAACCTACGGAAAGCGAACCGAAAGAAGAACTCGACCGTTTTATTGAAGCCTTGAAAACCATCCGGGAAGAAATGGTAGAAGTTGCTGAAGGGAAGGCCGACAAGACCGATAATGTATTGAAAAATGCTCCTCACACGCATAAAGTGCTGACGGCGGATATGTGGACTCATGCTTATCCTCGAAGCAAAGCAGCTTATCCGCTGCCTTGGGTGGCTGAGAATAAATTCTGGCCGCAAGTAGGGCGTGTGGACGATGGTTATGGCGACCGCAATCTGATGTGTACATGCGATCCGCTGTATCAGGAAGATGAGACAGAAAAGGCTTAAAATTTTTATGAGAGGCTGTGTTTACGGACACGGCCTTTTTTTATATAGATTTATATTCTGGTATTGGAATTATGAAAAATGTACTGAAGTATGGATTGTGTCTGCCGTTCTTGCTATCTTCATGGATGCTGCCGGCACAGGAACCGATTCCGGTAGAGATTGTTACCGGACCGCATAAGGAGAAAGTAAAACAGGAGTTGAGGAAAAAATTAGAGCTTACCTCTATATTTGAGGACAGGTATTATGGGGCGGAGTCTCTTCCTGAGTTCAAGTGGCTGCCGGATATCAAGTCGTATTCATTTATTCAAAAATTGGAGAATGGTCGGCAACAGATTGTAAAGGCAGATATTAAAACAGGAAAGACGACGGTTTTGGTTAAACCTGAACTTCTCAGTTATGACGGAAGACAGGTTTATGTAGAAGATTATAATTTTACTCCGGATCTTTCAATCGTCATGTTATTTGCAAATTCAAGAAGGGTGTGGAGATACAATACAAAAGGAGACTTTTTTTTGTTGGACATAAGAAACGGTAAAATGGTTAAAGTGGCTCCTGAGGCAGAGGCTTCAGAAGTTCAGTTTGCCAAGCTTTCTCCGGATGGGAAAAAGGTGGCCTATGTGTACAAAAAGAATGTTTATGTACAGGATGTGGCTACCGGGAAAACAACCCAATATACGAAAGATGGATCAGAGGTTCTTATCTACGGTACTTTTGACTGGGCATATGAAGAAGAGTTTTCGTGCCGTGATGGTCTGAGATGGAGTCCGGATAGTAGAAAACTGGCTTTTTGGAAAGTGGATTCCAGAGAGACAGGTGTATTTAACATGATTAACTATACTGATTCCATTTATTCCAAATTGATTCCGATACCTTATCCTAAAGTCGGTACGGCTATGTCAGGTGCCTTTATTGGGGTGGCTCATCTGGACAGTGACAGGGTGGTATGGATGGATATAAAGGGAGATCCTTACGACAATTATCTCCCTTATATGGATTGGGCCTGTTCTTCCGATGAACTTATCATTGAACAGATTCCCAGGGTGCAGACAAAAAACAATGTGATACTGGCCAATGTATACGACGGATCATCGAGGACCATATTTACAGACGATGCGGAGGGAAAATATTGGATGGATGTCAACGATCGTATCATATGGATCCATGGAGGACAGGAATTCCTCTGGCTCAGTGAGCAGGATGGATGGCGGCATTTGTATGCGGTTAAGCGTGATGGTTCTTCAAGTAGGTGTATCACCCGTGGGGATTATGATGTTCTTTCGATGAACTATTATGACGAGGCCAATCAATTGGTTTATTTCACCAGTGCTCTCAATAGTCCTGTCACCAGAATGGATTATAAAATCTCCCTGAAAGGAAATAAGCCGGCCGAAGCCGTAGATCCTACCCAGACATATGGTTCTCATTCCTATGATATTGCTCCCGGTTCAAGATATGCCTTGCATTGCTATTCATCTGCCAATGAACCGATGGTTGCCGATCTGATAGATCTGCGGAATCAGAATAAGATTGTCCGTCGTGTTGTTTCCAATGAAGAACTGAAAGAGAAACTGGAGATTCTGGATCTCCCTCAACAACGTTTTTTTAAAGTGGATATTGGTGACGGAGTTGAACTTGATGCATGGATCATCGAGCCCCGGCATATGGATTATACCCAGAAATATCCGGTCATTTTTCATGTTTACGGAGAACCGGTAGGCTTGACCGTCACAGATAAATGGGGGGGAGATAATTATCTGTTTCACCAATATCTGGTGGCCAATGGGTTTGTTGTAGTCAGTGTGGAGAACCGTGGAACGCCTTCTCCCAGAGGTGTAGGATTCCGGAAATATTGCTATAAGAATATTGGAGTCAATGCACCCAAGGATCAGGCTGCCGCGGTAAAGGCAATCCTGGCCGATAGAAATTATCTGGATCCTGCACGGGTTGGGGTATGGGGATGGAGTGGCGGCGGTTCCATGACACTGAATGCCATGCTCAAGTATCCGGATATCTATGCTACGGGAATTGCGGTTGCTCCGGTACCGGATCAGAGATTGTACGATTCTTTTTATCAGGAAAGATATATGCTGACTCCCGATATGAATCCGGAAGGATTTTTTAATGGTTCTCCCCTGAATTTTGCTTCCGGTCTTCAAGGAAATCTACTCCTGATTCATGGTACAGGTGATGACAATTGTCATTATCAGGGAACAGAAAGAATGATCAACGAATTTATCCGGCACAAGAAGCAGTTTACGATGTTTGCATATCCCAACAGATCTCATGGTATATATGAGGGACAGAACACTTCCATTCATTTGAGACAGATGATGTTCGATTTCTTTAGGAAAAATCTGTAGTGGAAATCGGGAGTTCCTAAAATACTATAAATTAGCCAACTGATTCAATTTGAATGGGTTGGCTTTTATGTTTCGTGTCTATCGGAACAGGGAAAAATTGACGCTTCCGTATTGTCGATGTTCGGAAAAGCGGGGATGATCGGAGAAATCGATGCTGGCCGGATGTTCGATGATGGCAATCCCTCCTTCACTTAACAGTTCGTTGTCGAAGATGGCTGCCGGAAGGTCGCGGAGTTTGTCCAGGTTATAGGGGGGATCAGCAAAGATCAAGTCGAAGCGCTGGCCTTTTAATTTTTTACAGGCAATGAAGGCGTCCGTTTTATAGAGTTGTATGTTTTTGAATCCCAGTTCCCGGATGGTCCTTTTGATGAAGGAGTAATGATTATAATTCAGTTCGATGGATACGATTTCCCGGGCTCCGCGGGAGGCGAATTCGTAACTGATGCTTCCGGTTCCGGCAAACAGGTCCAATACGCGAAGTTCTGTAAATTCTACATAATTGTTCAGGACATTGAACAGATTTTCTTTGGCGAAATCGGTTGTCGGGCGGGCTGTGAAATTTTTGTCCGGGAAGATTTGCCGTCCCCGGTGGGTACCACTGATTATTCGCATTGGTGGATATTTAATAAATGGATGAAACTGGAGTTATTCAAGGCGTTGTTCCTTACCAGTTGGGATAAGGGTGTGCCTTGAAGAGCGGATGCATTGGGCAGGAACTGCTTCAGCAGACTCAGCAGGTTCGAGTCGTTGACCAGATTACCGGAGAGAAAGGTATATACATTTTCTTTCGGGAGCTGACATTGTTCCAAACAATTCAGGGCAAAATAGATGAGGTCCGTCACCGATTCGTAATCGAAGGAATTGAATAGCAGTATATCGTTGTTGCGGGTCAGTAACAGATCGAAATAGCGATCGTGTATGTTGATAAACAAATGGGGGGTGTTGAACTGAATGTGGCTGATGGAATCGATGATAAATGGATAGGCATGATTCACCAGGCACAAAGCAGGATATTGGGCATATAGAAAATTGACAAAATCCCTGGGCAAAGACTCTATCAAATAGTTTCCAGTGAGCTGGATCTGGTGATAAAGCAACATGTCACTGGCTTGCGAAGCCAGACAAATCCGGTATAGATCGTTTAAAGTCTGGGAGGAAAAATAGTCTGCCGGGAGCAATATCTTTTCTTTGTGGCAGGCAAGTATATAAACTTTTCCGTAGGCCAAATTCAACAGCTCTTCTTCCTGGATGATCCGTTTTACCTTGGCCATGACAGCTTCCTGACTGTCCAACTGATAAGGACGGTAAGCAAAACCCAAAAGTTTGTGTTGAAAGTCGTGAATACAAAATGAAAGTCCATCCGTTGCATAACGGATGGACAAAATATGTTGTGAAGAATTTTCTTTGATGAAATGATGGTCAATATAATGTATATCTTGCATGCGCTTTTTATTCCCAGTTACCTACGTTGTTATTCGCTTCTTTCAAGTCGCCGACTTTCAGACCCGGATATTTCTTTAAACGTTTTCTTTCTCCATTTTCCTGCAGGATTTCATCATTGTATTGATCTTTGATGTCTTCAAAAATTTCTGTATTGGAAATCCAGGCCTGGAACAAGGGCACTTCTACTCCCGCATCCGTAAATATGGTGGCCGTACCCATTTTGAATTGATATTTCCGTTTGGTAAACGGAACATAGCGAAGTTCATCAATGGGATAATCTTTGCTGAAAACTGTTTCCAATGCTCCTACCTTCACTGTATCACGGATGATTTTTCCTTCTTTGATAGCTTGGGCTTCGGTAACCCCTTTTTCCAGATCGTCATCAGACAGAGAACCGATGGATCGTACCATTTTCACGGAGTCGTATTTGATGAAGTTAATCAGCGTATCAAAGCTGGATGTATAGATTCCATATACTCCTTTGTAAGCTTCCTGAGCCGTACGGATATCTTTCAAACGATCTGCGATTCTCGCATATCTTTGTTCTTTGATGACTTTAAATTGTTGAGGGATTTTGATGCTTTCATAACATTTATAGCCAAGGAAAACAATGATTCCCGCCAAGATAATCTGAATAATAAGCTTTTTCATATGTAACGTTATTTTTTGTATGATATTAATGCATAATTTATTGTAAGATCTGTGCGGTTGACTTTAATTTCATATCTTTATTCCGCGTTTCAAACGTTGTCAATGCGGCACAAAATCTTAATATTGTTTGCAAATTTAGGAAAAAATTTAGATTAAAGACATATTCTGCTATTAAATTTCATGATGATTCAAAAACATTTTGAGGATATGATCCGAAAGAAATTCGGTTATGATTTTTCACCCACCCAACAAATGGCAGTTGAGCGATTTGCCCGCTTTTTCTTTTCTCGGGATGAGGAGGAGCTTTTTTTGTTGAAAGGCTATGCCGGGACCGGAAAAACCTCCTTGGTCGCGGCGATGGTGAATGTTCTGGAAAGTCTTGAATATAAGGTGGTTTTGTTGGCGCCGACCGGTCGTGCCGCCAAAGTTTTTGCTGCTTATGCCGGTCGGCCGGCTTATACGATTCACAAAAAGATATATCGTCAGAAGACCGTGACGGACGGAGAGGAGTTATTTCAGCTCGGTTTTAATTCCGGAGGCAATACCCTTTTCTTTGTGGATGAGGCTTCCATGATCTCAAATATGGACAGTGAGGGACATTTTGGTAGCGGTTGTCTGTTGGATGATTTGGTACAGTTTGTATACAATGGCCGCCACAATCGTCTGGTGTTGATCGGGGATGAAGCACAGTTGCCTCCGGTTGGATTGGATGTGAGTCCGGCTTTGGATCCTCGCGAATTGGAGGCGGCTTATCATTTTCGGGTAAGCGAGGTTAATTTGACGGATATCATGCGACAGGCAGTGCAATCGGGTATTTTGTACAATGCTACGCAGGTGCGTCGTCTGATTGGAGAAAGTGGAGAAGCGTTGCATCTGAAAGTCGCTCATTTTCCCGATGTCTTTAAGATCGGAGGAGGAGATTTGCTGGAAGCCATCGATACCTGCTATGGTAAGTTCGGAGAGGAGGAGACCCTGGTTGTCTGTCGTTCAAACAAGCGGGCGAATCGTTTCAATGAAGGAATTCGTCGTTCTATTTTATACCGCGAAGAGGATTTTTGTAGCGGTGACCGGGTGATGGTGGTCAAGAACAATTATTTCTGGGGCCAGGAATACGACAAGATTGATTTTATTGCCAACGGAGATATGGCTACGGTTTGTCGTGTCGGTCGCAGGGTGGATCTTTATGGTTATCATTTTGTGAAGGCGACTTTGAGGATTGATGGGTATGAGGAGGAGGTGATGGCCTGGGTGATACTGGATACCCTGATGTCGGACTTCCCCGCTTTGTCTTATGAACAGAATAAAATGCTTTATCAGGCGGTGGAAGCGGATTATATGGATGTCCCCTCCAAAAAGAAGCGTCTGGAAAAAATCCGGGAGAATGAATATTACAATGCGTTGCAGATTAAATTTGCCTATGCGGTGACCTGTCATAAATCCCAGGGAGGTCAGTGGGATGCTGTTTTTATTGATCAGGGATGGTTGCCGGAAGATGGACTCGATGATGAGTATTGGCGTTGGCTGTATACTGCTATTACCCGAGCTCGTAAAAGGGTGTATTTCATCAATTTTAAAGAAGAATTCTTTACAGATTGACCGAAAGTAGCTTTCCTTGGTCAATCTGTAAAGAGCGATCTGTAATTAGTCGATTTTCAGATCTTTCATAATAGCCTCAATTTTGGCTTGAGCTTCGGCTTGTGCATGGTGGAAATCATGTACGCTCTTCATTTCGGCCCGTGCTTCAAAATAGAATTTGATCTTCGGTTCGGTACCGGACGGACGTACAGAGATCTTGCAGCCATCGGCTAAGAAAAACTGGAGTACATCGCTGGTTGTCGGGAAATCCATGGTCCGGGTTTCTCCGGTTTTTAAATGACTTTCTTGCAAGGTCAGATAGTCTTTCTTGATAATAATCTCGCTTCCGTTGATGGTTTTGGGAGTGTTGTGCCGGAAATCATTCATGATGTTCTTGATTTCCTGCGCACCGGTTAAGCCTTTGCGGACAATATAGACCATTTTTTCCTGCGAGAAACCATATTCTGCATAAATGGATTCGAGAATGCCGAACAGCGTTTTTCCATTGTCTTTGGCCCAGGCGGCAATTTCTGCCATCAGGGATGTGGAGGATACGGCGTCTTTGTCCCGGGTGAATGATCCCGGCATAAAGCCGAAGGACTCTTCTCCTGCACCGATATAACCTTCGGCTCCTTTTTTACGGATCATGTCGGCAATCCATTTGAAACCGGTGTAGACGTCATAACAAGGAATGCCGTTTTTCTCGGCAATTTCTTTGATTAATTCCGAAGTAACGATGGTTTTTACCGTATATTCATTCCCTTTCAGGAGTCCCAGTTCGCGGCGACGATGGATGATATACCAGGTGAAAATGATGTTGGTCTGGTTGCCGTTGAGCAGGATCCATTCCCCTCGGTCGTTTTTCACGGCAATACCGATGCGGTCGCCGTCCGGATCGCAGGCCATGGCCAGATCAGCATCTATTTCGCGAGCTTTGTCCAAGGCCATTTTGAATGCTGCCGGTTCTTCCGGGTTGGCGGAGGCAACGGTAGGAAAATCACCGTCGGTAACCATCTGTTCCGGTATGGTGGTGATATTGGTGAATCCCCAGTGACGTAACGAAGCCGGAACTAATTTATAGGTCGTTCCGTGTAAAGGTGTGAATACAATTTTCAAATCGTGTTGATGTCGGATGGCTTCCGGTGATAAACTCAGCGTTTTGACGGTATCCAGGAATTTTTGATCGAAATCTTCACCTAAAATCTTGATTTTGTCCGGAACGGCGGTAAACCGGATGTCGGTGACCTTAACTTTTTTCACTTCGTCGATGACGTTTTTGTCGTGGGGAGGAACCAATTGGGATCCATCGTTCCAATAGGCTTTGTAGCCGTTGTATTCTTTGGGGTTGTGGGAGGCGGTAATAATCACTCCGCCTTTGCAGCCCAACTGGCGGATGGCAAATGACATTTCCGGCGTGGGACGCAGGGATTCGAAAAGATAGGCGGTGATACCGTTTGCCGAAAAAATGGCGGCTGTGGTTTCTGCATATTCCCGGGAATGATGTCGACAGTCATGCCCGATGCAAACGGAGTTCTCTTCTCCCGGAAACATCCGGTTGATGTAGTTCGCAAATCCCTGGGTGGCAGCTCCGACGGTATATATATTCATCCGATTGCTGCCGGCTCCCATGATACCACGCAAGCCTCCGGTACCGAATTCGAGGTCATTGTAGAACGAATCGATGAGTTCTGTGGGATCGCTGGCGTTTAACATCCGTTCGACTTCTGCCCGGGTGTCTTTGTCGTAAGCCTCATTCAGCCACGTTTCGGCTTTTGCTCTTGCTTGTTGAATGATTTCAGCATTTTCCATAGTATGTTATTTAGTGTTTTGACCATAACTTGTTGCCACAAGATGATTCTTTCTGTTCTACAAAGTTAGAAAAATAAAAAAGCTCTGCAAGGCAGAGCTTTTATTATTTTAAAAAGAAACTTAGGATCTCTTTTCTTTGATTTTGGCTTTTTTACCCGTCAGGTTCCGGAAATAATAAATTCTGGAACGTCTAACTTTTCCGGTCTTGTTGATTTCAATTTCTTTGATAAAGGGTGATTCCATCGGGAAAATTCTTTCAACACCCACATTCCCGGACATCTTGCGAACGGTGAAAGTTTTGTTGCTACCGCTTCCTTTGATCTGGATGACGACTCCACGGAATACCTGGATACGCTCTTTGTTTCCTTCGATAATCTTGTAATGAACGCTGATCGTATCTCCTGTCTTGAACGAAGGATGCTCAATTTGATTTTCTGCAGCAAATGCCTGCTCTGCAATTTTAATTAAATCCATTATTTCAAATTTTAATAAATTCATTTATCGAACGCAGTATTACTATGGAGACTTTCATGTAAGAGACTGCGTACGTTTATTTCGGTCGACAAAGGTAAAAGATTTTTTTTTTATATACAAATCATTCCTTTTTTTCTTGAAGCGTTCTTGTTTTTCTTTTCTTGAAGATTTGTATCCAGTATGTTGAAAACGTTTGTACAATTTTGGGAAAAAACTTTTTTATTCCGAAAAAAGATCCTACCTTTGTATCGGAGGTGAGGATTCCGAACAGATAATCGGAATTCTTTTTAATAAAGGCACTTATTGGAGGATAAGTGTCATTTATTTTTTTGTATATGATAAATGCTTAATTATACGGTTATGAGCAACAAGACGTCTTATGTAACAAAAGAGGGTTTGAAGAAACTTCAGGAAGAATTGGAAAAATTGCAGAATGTTGAACGTCCTAAGATTTCGAAGGCAATCGGAGAAGCCATTGAAAAAGGCGATATTTCCGAAAATGCAGAGTATGATGCGGCTAAAGATGCTCAGGGACTGCTGGAAGCAAAGATTGCTCAGTTGAAAGATACAATCGCCAACTGCCGGGTGATCGATGAATCACAAATCGATACCTCAAAAGTGCAGATGTTGAATAAGGTAACTATCAAAAATGTAAAGACGGGAGCAACGATGACTTATACCTTGGTTTCGGAGACGGAAGCCAATTTTAAAGAAGGAAAGCTATCCATTCATACCCCCATTGCCCAGGCGTTGGTTGGGAGAAAGCTGGGCGATCGGGTGATGGTGAAAGTTCCGGCAGGAGAAATGGAATTCGAAATACTGGATATCAGTTTGTAAAAGATATGTGGAATTATAAAAATAATCACTTATGGCTTCCATTTTTTCTAAAATCGTAAAAGGAGAAATTCCTTCTTATAAGGTGGCAGAGGATGAGCATTATTATGCTTTTTTGGATATCAATCCGCTTCAGAAAGGGCATACCTTGGTTATCCCTAAAAAAGAAACGGATTATCTGTTTGATCTTTCCGATGAGGAATTGGCCGGTTTAATGCTTTTTGCCAAGAAAGTGGCGAGGGCGATCGACAAGAGTATTCCCTGTCAGCGGGTCGGTATGGCTGTATTGGGGCTGGATGTTCCGCATGCCCACATTCATCTGGTGCCCCTGAATAGTGGTGACGACCTGAATTTCTGTAATCCGAAAAAACAGTTTTCTCCGGAGGAAATGAAGGCTTGTGCAGAACTGATCGCTCGGAACGTGTAGCTGTATGTTTTTTATGACTGCCCCCCAAAAAGGTTTGAGTTGACTTTTTTGGGGGGTACTTTTTTGTAAAGACTGGTGATGGCATCTAAAAAAATACCTATTTTTATGCCTCAATAATCGGAATAAAATGGAAAAACGAGAAATGTATAATGCTTATGCGGATTTGGAGGGTTATAACTGTTTCGGTTGTTCGCCGACCAATCCTTACGGCCTGCGATGTAAATTTATGGATGAAGGAGAGTTTGTGACCTGTCATTGGCAACCCTCTGAAAATTATCAAGGTTTTTTTCATATTTTGCATGGGGGAATACAGGCGACTTTGATTGATGAGATTGCGAGTTGGGCGATTTTCTCTCATGTAAAGACGGCGGGGGTGACAACCGAAATACAGGTGAAATATCGTCGGCCGGTGCGTACTGATCAGGGAGAAATCTGGCTGCGGGCAAAAGTAACGGATGTTTCCAAGCGTCTGGTTACAGCCCGGGTGGAGTTGTTCAATGAAAAGAATGAGCTGGCGGCGGAAGCTGAAGTGGTATATATGGTCTATCCTGAAGAGGTGGCAAGAGAGAAGTTGAATTGGCCCGGTGTGGATGCTTTTTATAAATGAGGTGTATAATTGTTTTGAGAAAAAAATGGGAAGTAAATATAAAAATGTAGTGTGGGATTGGAACGGTACGCTGCTGGATGATGTACAGGTGGGAGTAGATACCTTGAACGATATGCTGGTACGAAGAGGATTGCCGTTACTGTCCTTGCAGGCTTATAAAGAAAATTTCGGATTCCCGGTATCGGCTTTTTATGATCGGGTTGGCTTTGACCTGAGTCAGGAGTCTTTTCATGATTTGTCGGTGGATTTTGTAAAAACGTATGATAAATATGCGCTGGAGGTCAGCTTGAATCCGGAAGTCCGGGAGGTACTTGCAGCGATTCGGCAAATCGGAGTAAGGCAATACATTTTATCTGCTCTCCGGGAAGATTTGCTATTGCAGATGCTTCGGGATTTTCGGATTGTGGATTTTTTTGAGTTGGTTTGTGGTTCGGATGATATTTATGCGGCCGGTAAAATTGAGCGAGGACAGCGGATGTTGAACCATACGGCACTTTGGCCGGAAGAGACCTTGATGGTGGGCGATACCGTACATGATGCCGAGGTGGCGGAAGCGTTGGGGTTTGATTGTATTTTGTTTGCCGGTGGTCATAACGATGAGGAACGTCTCCGGGCAAAAGCGCCTGTCATTCAACGGATGCTGGAGGTGTTGTCTTTGTTGGAATAGTCTTTTGTGATATTGGATCGTCAATGATGTATAGAAAGAATGAAGAGAATTTTTTTTCTCTTCATTCTCTTTTAAATAGTTGAAACAGTTTTGTTTGCATCTGTTACAATTTGTATTTCAAAAGTTGTGCGACGGTATTTTGATATTCTTTTTCTACGTCGAGATAGTTTTGCATGCTGTCATACAAAATGGAAATTTCCACAAAATAGTCGATCATGCTGATCTGTCCGGCTTCGAGGGCTTTGGTGAGCAATTCTTCATTGCGTTGATGCGATAAAGCCTGGGCATATTCGTTTCGGGAATTTTCCAGAGCCTGAGCTTGCAGATAGAGTTCTTTGAGCGTTGCTTTTACGTTTTGTTGGTTGGCGAGGGTGTTGGTCAGGGTATATTCTGCCTGAAGCTTGGCCTGTTTGACGGTATTTTTGTTCTCCCAAAGCGGAATGGAGAGGCCGACACGGAATCCGTTCATCTGGGTTTCACTACCGCCGTTGCGGCGATAACCGACGTCGAATTTCGGGAGCGTCAGGGCACGGTTGACTTTGACGGTTCGCTGGGCGGATAAAGATTCACTTTGCAGACTTTTTAGCGTGGGATCTGCCGCCAGGTATTCTGTCTCCAACTGGGGATATTCCGGTAGGGAGACTGTGACGGGAAAGATGGAATCCGTGAAATCGATGGCAATTCCTCCGTTCAAGGTCTGTAATTTTTCCAATTGGGCTTTCAAGGCAGCGGCATTCAGTCGTCTGGCATTGTTGGTGTTGATTTTTTCCAATTGAATTTTATTGAATTCCAGTTGGTTTGCATCTCCGTTTGCCAGCCTTTGCTGGTATAATTCACTTAATCTTTCTGCATTTCGAGAACGACGATCCAGCAATTGTTTTTGTTGGCGTAAGTAGATGATCTCCTGACAAACCTGTTGGGCGGTCAACAAAATTTCTTGCCGACTGCTGGCGTATTGAAAATCCGATAATTCGGATTTCATGCGGGCCAGTTTGTTTTTGTGACTGTAGACCGTCGGAAAATCAAAACTTTGGACAGCGGCAAACTCGTAGCTGTTTCCTCCGACGCTTTTGTCTGCCCACAATTGATTTAGCTCAACTGTCGGATTGGGTAGAAAGATGCCGGTCCGGGCTTCCAATTTCTGTGCTTTGTTTAGCTGTTGGCTGGCTTGCAGACTCGGATTATTCGTTTCTATGCTTTGCAATACCTTTTCAATGCCGTTTTGGGCAAAAGAAGAGGAGGCAATGGTCAGCGAAAGGCATAGGATATATATGTTTTTTCTCATAGGTTATGCTTTTTTCCTGTTTAACAAATAATATACGATGGGTACGACAAATCCATTCAATAACGTAGAACTCAACAATCCTCCCAAGATGACCTGTGCCATGGGACTTTGAATTTCGTTGCCGGGGAGATCGCCCCCCAAAGCCAGAGGAATCAGGGCCAATGCAGAGGTAAGGGCTGTCATCAGAATGGGATTCAGACGGTCCAAGGAACCTTGGATAATACTGTCTGTCAGATTTATACCTTCTGCTCGTAACTGATTGTAGTGGGCCACCAGTAGAATACCATTTCGGGTGGCGATGCCGAACAGGGAAATAAATCCGATGATGGACGGAATGCTGATCACTCCGGAGGTAAACCAGATGCTGATGACACCGCCGATAATGGCCAACGGCAGATTCAACATGATGATTCCGGATAGCGGGAGACTGTGGAATTCATGGTATAGAATCAGGAAGATCAGCAGGATCGAAATCAACGAGGTCAGAAATAAGGTACGGGAAGCTGCAGCCTCGCTTTCAAATTGGCCTCCGTATTCGATGTGATAACCTTCGGGTAGGGTGATTTCAGCATTTACTGTTTTTTGAATATCATTGACGACACCTTTCAAGTCTCTGCCTGCAACATTGGCTGATACGACGATTTTACGCTGTACATTTTCCCGGCTGATGGTGTTGGGACCTGTCAGGGGAAGAACTTCGGCTACATAATGCAGAGGTATTTTTCCTCCCTGTGCGTCGATCATCAGCTCACTGATTGCTTCCATATGGCTTCGGGAAGAGTCGTTTACCTTAATCGTCAGGTCGAAAATTTTTCCTCCTTCGTTTACTTGTGAGACTGCTTTCCCGGCCAATGAGACATTGACGAATTCCGAAAATTCGGGTAGAGAAATGCCATATTTTGCCAGCATGTCACGTTTGGGAATGATTTGCAATTGCGGGCGTTCGATTTGTTGCTCGAGGGTCAGATCGGCGATACCGGGAATCCCTTGAATGGCGTTTTTAATTTCGCTGCCGAGGGTATATAGTTTGTTCAAATCATTGCCGAACAGTTTGATGGCAATATTGGCTTGTGTTCCGGAAAGCATCGCATCGATACGGTGGGAAATTGGCTGACCGATCTCGATGTTGGCTCCTTTGAGTTCTCCCAATTTTTTTCTTACTTCTGCGAGAAACTCATCCCGGCTTCGATCTTGTAACTCAAAAGGAGCCTCGATTTCGGAAGTATTGACACCCAGAGCATGTTCATCGAGCTCTGCTCGACCAGTTTTTCTGGCAACGGTTTGAATTTCTGGTATGTCCAATAAGATTTTTTCCGCTAACCGGCCCATTTTGTCGGATTCTTCCAAAGATATGCCGGGCATGGTGCTGATATTGATTGTCAGAGATCCTTCGTTGAATGGTGGCAGGAAACTACGCCCCAAGTGGAAGAGTATGAACAGAGAGAGGATCAGGAGGATGGCGGCACTGCCGATAATGACTTTTTTGTAGTGCAGAGCCCATTCCAGAGAATGACGGTACGCTTTTTTCAGACTGCGGGAGATGAATGGCTCTTTCTCGCTTTTTTTCAAGGCTTTCTCGGAGGTTAACATGTAACTGCACAATACCGGAGTCAGTGTCAGTGCGATGATGGTCGAAGCAAAAAGGGCAACAACAAATGCGATCCCCAGTGGAATTAACATGCGTCCTTCCATGCCGGAAAGGAAAAATAGCGGTAAGAAACAGGCAACAATGATCAAGGTGGAATTTAAAATAGGCATTCGGACCTCTTTGGACCCTTCGAATACGATTTTTAATGGAGCTTCTCGTTCGGCTGCTGGTTTCAGACGGTTTTCTCTCAGGCGTTTATATACGTTTTCAACGTCCACAATTGCGTCATCGACTAGTGAACCGATGGCAATGGCCAATCCACCCAGACTCATGGTGTTGATCGTCAATCCCAGTGCATGCATGACAAGAATGGCCATAAGCATGGACAAAGGAAGGGCCACGAGCGAAATGATCGTTGTCCGGAAATTCATCAGGAAAAAGAACAGGACAACAATGACAAAAATGGCTCCTTCCAACAAAGCCTTTTGAATGTTGTTGATAGAGCTATTGATGAAGCGGGATTGTCTGAAAATATCGGTGGATATTTTGACGTCTGCTGGCAAGGTTTTGCTGAGTTCCTGTAAGGATATATCCAGTTTGTCTGTCAATTCGAGCGTGTTGGTCCCCGGCTGTTTGGTAACCGTGACCAGTACGGCCGGTTTCCCTTTCTCGGAAGCGACACCGAGTTTGGGCGCTTTCGTCCCGATTTGGACATCTGCAATGTCAGCCAGGGTTATGGGATAGTTGTCGATGGTTTTGATAACTGCTTTTCCCAGTTCGTTTACATCGGTAGTGGCCATGACACCCTGAATGATGTATTCGTTCCCGTATTCATATAAAATACCTCCGGTGGCATTTTGGTTCATGTTTTCAACGACCGGCAGAATTTCATTCAAAGCTATGTTGTAATGTTTCATGCGGGCCGGGTCGAGTAAAATCTGATATTCTTTGATATCACCTCCGATGACGGCTACCTGGGCAACACCTCCGGTGGAGAGCAGACGAGGCCGGATGGTCCAGTCGGCCATGGTGCGTAAATCCTGAAGAGTGGTGGAGTCAGAGGTCAGGCCGATAATCATCATCTCTCCCAAAATGGAAGATTGAGGACCCAGGGTTGGGGTACCGACATAGCTGGGCAGGGTTTCTCCCAGTGTCGCCAGCTTTTCGGAAACGATCTGGCGGGCGGTGTATATGTTTGTACCCCATTCAAATTCGACCCATACGACCGAGAAACCGGTGGTGGAAGAAGAACGTACCCGACGGACATCCGTTGCTCCGTTTACTGCTGTTTCGATGGGAAAAGTAACCAGTCGTTCCACCTCTTCGGGGGCCATGCCTTGTGCTTCGGTCATGACAACGACGGTCGGTGCATTCAGGTCCGGGAAAACATCTACCTCCATGTTGTGGGCAGTAATACTTCCCCAGATGAGCAGTGCGATGGCTGCAATCATTACCAACAGACGGTTGTGTAACGAGTATTGTATGATTTTATTTAACATGATGGTTCTTTCTTTTGGTATTGGAAATGATTAATGTTCATGGCTGTGACCCGGAATGGCGGTAGTCGCGGAGGCCATTTTCACTTGATAGGCTCCTCGAGTGACAATCCGGTCGCCGGGTTTCAGGCCGGACAATACCTGGACTTCTTTGCCATTGTTGGCTCCGATTTTGATTTCCTGTTTTTGATATCCTTCTTCGTCGAGTTGTCGATAAACATAGAAATAACCCATTTCTTGGGTCAGGGCGCTGACCGGGATGCTCATGACATTTTCCATGGGATAGGAAAGAAGATAAATCTCTACGAATGAACCTGGTATGATTTCACCTCGGTTGTCCAATTCGAAAGTGACTGGAACAAAGAAGCTGTTTTCGCGGGCAGATTTGCCAATGGATAACAGTTTCCCGGACAATTCCTGTAAGGTATATACTCGGTCGTCATACGGAGTTTTGAAATTGGCGTTGTTGATGGAATTCAGATATGGATAGTATTTTTCAGAAACATCGGCCTGTAAAATCAGTTTCTTGTTTTGTGAAACTGTGGCAATGGCCTGTCCAGTGGTTACATATTCACCGTCTTTGACATTGATGTTCTTGATAAATCCGTTTAATGGCGAGGTGATACCAACCCCCTGGTCCGAACTTTTCCCTGCGATGGCTTCAAAAGCAATTTTGGCATTCTGGTAATTTAATCGGGCGGTTTCGAAATCTTTTTCCGAGATAATCCGGTCTTTTATCAGTGTCTCGGCTCGGTCATATGCGGCTTTCGCTTGTTTATAATTTGCTTCTGTTCGGGCATAATAGTCGCCTTCTCCCAAATGTTTGGAGGCGATGTAAAAGAGTGCCTGGTTTTGTTTTACGGCCTGTCCTGCAGCCAATTTGTTATCGGCATAGGAGATGACTCCATTATTGGTGGCTACGATAACTGATTCATCTCCTGGTGCGGAGAGTATTTGACCACTGGTTTTTATGATATGTTGAAAGGTCCCAGGTTGTATTTCTTTTACTTCAAAATCGGTTTTGGCCGCTTGTGCTTTTGTGAAAATGATTTCATCGCTATGAGCTGTCTCTGCTGGATGGACAGTGGCTTCTTCGTGACCGTGTGCATCGTGGTTATGTGCATCGTGATCGTGAGCTTCCTCTGCATGTGAATCATGGGCATGGGATTCGTGTGCATGTTCATGAAGAGCATGGGCTTCTGTGGTGCTATGATCGTGCTGATGTTTTTCCGTGTTTTTACATCCGTAAAAGCAAATGGATGCTATGATGAATGGTATAAAAAAATGTCTCATATCGTTATTATTGATTAAATATTGGAGTTGTCTGATAATAAAAGATGATCCGTTCGCCTTGTGCATGACAATTTCAGACGAAGGATTTACCTGTCAAATGCTTGAGGATGAAAATTATGCCCCGAAGGGAGGAGCCCGACCGATACGTTCGGATATATAACCGCTTGAGTGAAGCTGTTCCTGATAATACGAAGTAAAATGATTCTGATTTTCAGTTCTCAGTGAAAAAAAATCTAGTAAGTCCGCAATCAGACAATCGGAAAATGTAAAAGGAAAATGATTCCCGTTGAATAGCTGGTCTTCTGAATGATGCCCCTTGTTCAGCTGAGTCTGAAAAAGAGTGTTTACACAGTTGTGGGATGAATTGCCAGCATCATGGGAATGAGTTTGCTGGCCATGGTCGTTTTGACAATGGCTGGTTGCGAAACAAATGTATTCTTGGTGATGATGGTGAGGAAATACAGTAAAAGCAAGCATGATCATGCTTGCCAATGAAAGAAAAAAGATTGCTGTAAATTTCCTCAACATCTGTTTTTAATTTGGCGTAAAATTAATAGATGTGAATGAATTATGCAAAGGTTTTCGGAACATTTGGAGAGTAAAGTCCGCTCTTGGAGGACTTTACTTTTGGTGCATGTCGAGAAATCCCCGAATCATCATTTCTGCACAGGCCGGATTGGTGGCAATGGGCACGTTGTGTACGTCGCATACTCGCATCAACATTTGAACATCCGGTTCGTGAGGATGCTTGCCCAGCGGATCCCGGAAGAAAATGACCATGGCAATTTTATGTTCAGCCACTAATGCGGCGATTTGAGCGTCACCCCCCAATGGTCCTGACAATAAGCGTTCGACTTCCAGACCGGCTTCCTGGGCATGCTTGCCGGTAGTTCCCGTTGCAACGATTTCAATGCCTACCGATTTTAAAAAATCCATGTGTCTGTTCAAGAAAGCAACCATTTCGGCTTTTTTCCCGTCGTGTGCAATGACTGCAATTTTCATAGTTCAAAGTTTTATTTAAAGCATGACGAAATTACAAATTTTAATGTATTAAAATGCTTGTTGATGGGAAATATTTCTCGGTTTGTGGTTTTTCTTTCCCTTCTAATCGGAATTTGGGTGCAACCCCACGGATGATAGAGTCGGTGTCGTGAAAAAATTCCGTGTATAACAGGGAATCTTGTTGATGAAGGAGTGTTGATGCTTCCGGTTCGGGTATGACATAATACCGGCGTTTCCCGTTTTCTATGGGGCGATATACGTAACTGCTGAGGTATTGCATCCGATAGCGACTTCGTCCGCTTTGTCGGTAAAGAGTAAGGTATATACCAATGCCTCCGTTGGTGTAGCGTTTACTTTGATTGGATACAAAATTGCCCAAAGAGAAGACCGTAATTCCCGTGGTGTCGTCTCCCTGGTGTATATAGCGGATCGGTTGTACGACATGCGGGTGGGAGCCAATGACAATATCAGCCCCTTGGGTGTGCAGCCAGGTTGCTAAACGTTCCTGTTCTGGGTGGGGTGTTGTATGGTATTCTTCGCCCCAATGCATGATGGCGATAATATTGGTTGCGGTATCGAGCAGTGCCTTCTCGATTTGGCGGTGGATGTGGAAAGTGTCGATCATGGAAACGACCTGGCCGTGCGTGACCGCGATACCGTTGGTGCCGTAGGTGCAACTGATCAGGGCTATTTTGAATCTTCCGTGTCGGATGTAGAATGGAGTCTGGGAGATCCAGCTGTTGGTATCAAGGTAAGTGCCGGTATGGGAAATTTTTAAAGAATCAAGGTAATAAAGGGTTTTCCGTATACCGATGTGTCCTTTGTCACAGGAGTGATTGTTGGTGGTGGTTAGAATATCGACACCGCAGCTTTTCAGGTCACGGACCAATTGCCAGGGAGCTGAAAATTGCGGATAACCGCTGTAACCTTTGTCGGTCAGAGTGGTTTCCAAATTAGCGATGACATAATCTGCTTTTTGCCAGTAAGGGGCGATGTATTGAAAGCAGGGACGGTAGTTGTAATCATGAAGATTCGAATCCCATGCTCCGGAAATTTGGGGATCATGTTGCATGATGTCGCCAAAAAAGAAAAGACAGAGGCTGTCTGTTTCCGGACTTTTATCCAAATGGTGCCATGGTTGGGCTGATAGCTTCAAGGAATTTATCAACAACAACAGAAAAACAAAGGGTCTCATGTTGAAAACATTAAAAAAAGAGACAAAAATCCCTTCGAATTTTTGTCTCTCGATTCCGGAATCGGAAAGTTCTTTATTTGGTTAATTCAAATTCAAAATCAGCTTCTGCTGGAGGTGTACATTGTCCACCAGAACAAGACATGTATTCTACATAACCAACCAATTTAGCCTTTGCTGCTGTTACTTTTACCCGTTGGATGAAAGTGGCTGTGTTAATAAAATATTTCAGATCCATGTCGAAAGCCTCGCTGTGTTCGGTCAGCGCTTTTTCTGTTGCCTTGAATTCACCGACCAGTTCGATACCCGTCGTTTCATCTTCGTCCATGTTAAAGGTGGTAGGCAGCGGACCTCCTTCCGGAAGTTTGGTGTCATAAAGATGCCAGCCTCCTTCTACAGTGGCTTTGCAAATGATGTCGTAAACTCCGTCACTTACTTTTTTATAAGTGATTTCCCATTTTACAGGTTTTAATACTTGTGCTGTCAATCCTGTTGTAAAGGCTGCAAACAGAACCATTATTACCAATATCTTCTTCATCTGCTTTAAAATTTAATGTTTTTAATTTTTTCTCTTTACAAAGTAAAGAAATAATCCTTTATATGCTATGTTAGACAGGTGTTAAATGTTCCTTAATTTAAAATTAACAACTGATTTACAATGTTTTTTTCACTTCCACTTCCTGATATCCTTCGATGATATCTCCAACGCGTATATCATTGTAATTTTCAATGTTCAGGCCACATTCGAAACCTTTTGCCACTTCTTTGACGTCGTCTTTGAAGCGCTTCAGCGAACCAAGTACTCCGGTATAGATGACGATGCCTTCTCGGATGACCCGAACCTTGGCGGAACGTGTGATTTTTCCGTCGCGGACAATACAGCCGGCAATGGTTCCGACTTTGGATATCTTGAAGGTTTCAAGTACTTCAATGGTAGCAATGATTTCTTCTTTTATTTCAGGTGATAACATACCTTCCATAGCGGCTTTCAGTTCTTCGATAGCCTGGTAAATGACAGAATAGAGCCGGATGTCAATCTGTTCTTTTTCGGCCAGTTTACGGGCTCCCATGGATGGGCGGACTTGGAAACCGACAATGATCGCATTGGAAGCGGCTGCCAGCAATACGTCTCCTTCGGTAATTTGACCGACCGCTTTGTGGATGATGTTGACCTGAATCTCATCGGTGGACAGTTTGATCAAGGAGTCGGAGAGAGCTTCGATGGAACCGTCAACATCACCTTTGACGATAACATTCAATTCCTGGAAATTGCCGATGGCGATCCGACGACCGATTTCATCCAACGTAATGTGTTTCTGAGTGCGCAGCCCTTGTTCCCGTTGTAACTGTTCCCGTTTGTTGGCCAGTTGGCGGGCTTCTTTTTCATTACTCAGCACATTGAATTTGTCACCAGCCTGAGGCGCTCCGTTTAAACCTAATATCAACGCTGGTTCCGATGGACCCGCTTTCTCGAGTTTTTCTCCTCGTTCATTGAACATGGCTTTTACGTGTCCGAAATACTGGCCGGCAAGAACAATATCTCCTACTTTCAGAGTTCCTGATTGAACCAATACGGTAGCGACATAGCCTCTTCCCTTGTCCAGGGAGGATTCAATAATGGAACCGGAGGCTTTTTTGTGGGGATTGGCTTTTAAATCCAATAATTCTGCTTCCAACAGTACTTTTTCCAACAGTTCTTCAATATTTAATCCTTTTTTGGCAGCAATCTCTTGGCATTGGTATTTTCCACCCCATTCTTCCACCAGATAATTCATGTTGGCCAGTTCTTCCCTAATCTTGTCCGGATTGGCTCCCGGTTTGTCGATTTTGTTGATGGCAAATACAATGGGTACTCCTGCGGCACTGGCATGATTGATTGCTTCGATGGTTTGCGGCATGACATTGTCATCTGCAGCAACAATGATGATAGCGATGTCGGTTACCTGAGCACCACGGGCACGCATGGCCGTAAATGCTTCGTGACCGGGAGTGTCCAGGAAAGTAATAGTTCTTCCGTCTGCTAATTTTACATTGTAAGCACCGATGTGCTGTGTGATACCTCCGGCTTCTCCTGCGATGACGTTGGTTTTACGGATACTGTCCAACAACGAGGTCTTTCCGTGATCGACATGTCCCATGACCGTTACGATCGGAGGGCGTGAAACGAGGTTTTCTTCGCTGTCTTCTTCCTCTTCTTCAATGGCTTCCTGAATTTCGATGCTGACGAATTCTACTGAATAGCCAAATTCATCTGCAACGATATTGATGGTTTCTGCATCCAAACGTTGGTTGATGGATACGAAAAGTCCCAATGCCATGCAAGCAGAAATTACTTCTGTCACACTGATGTTCATCATCGTTGCCAATTCGGCCACCGTTACAAATTCAGTCAGTTTTAGAATGCTCTTTTCTTTTTCTTCCTGTTCTAATTCTGCCTGTAATTTCTGTTGTACTGCATCACGTTTGTCTCGACGGTGTTTTGATGTCTGGGATTTACCTTTGCTTCCTAAACGAGCGAAAGTATCTTTGATCTGTCTGTCGATATCTTCATCCGAGATTTCGGCCTTTTCGTTTTTCTTTTTCTTTAGTTTTTTGAGTTTTCGCTTGTTTTCTTCGATTTTGGCATTTTTGGAAGAAGCGGTGTCAACCTGAATTCTTTCATCTTGTCGACGGATTCTTTTCCGTTTTTTACGGATATCTGTTTCCTCTTCTCCTTTCAAAACCGGATCCATTGCCAACATTGATGCGGAGGACTCTATTTTATTACCGTTGCCAAAAGGTTTGTTCCCTTTTTTCTGCTCTTTCCGGTCTCGTTCTCTTTCTTGTTTACTTTTCTTGGGAGGACGGGTACGTTGATTGATGGCATCCAGGTCAATGGTTCCGACCACTTTTACGTCTTTCAGTGTCGGCTGATTGACTTTGTACGGAGTCTCTTCCACGTAAGTCTGGCTTTCTTCTTCCAGTTCCTCTTCGGATTCTGAGTTTTCTTCGTTTTCGTTTTCCTCGTCAAAACTGACTTCCTCCGGAATTTCCTCTTTTTCTGCTTCTACGATTGCCGGTTCTTCTTTTATCGGTTCTTGTACTTTTATTTCTGGATGTTCTTTTTTCTCCGGACTCAAATCGATGCGATCGACAATTTTGATTTTGTTTTCGAACTTCACTTCATCTTTTACTGAAATGAACGCTTCTTCTGAATCATTTTCATTTTCGGCGGAAATGTTACCGACGTTGTCGATTGTGACGGTCTCTTTTTTCTTTCTGGTATTTTTCAGATCGACCAGAGAAGATTCTTTTTTTACTTGACTGTCGGAAGAAAATTCTTTTGCCACCAGGTTATAATCCTCATCCGTCAGTTTGGCATTCGGGTCTGAGGATATTTTAATCCCCTTACTGTGCAGGAATTCCACAATAGTGGATAAACCTACGTTAAATTCTCGGGCTATTTTACTTAATCTTACTGCCATATTGAGCTTACAAATTTTACAAATGTTATTGCAGCATTATTCAAATTCTGCTTTTAAAATATTGAGCACCTCCCGTATTGTCTCAATTTCGAGATCTGTCCGACTTTCCAATTCTGACTCACTGAGTTCCAGTACACTTTTGGCCGTATCACAGCCGACACGTTTCAGTTCGTCGATAACCCATCCGTCTATTTCATCCGAAAATTCATCCAGATTGACATCTTCTTCTTGTGTTTGATCCAGCTCACGATATACGTCAATGTCGTAACCGGTAAGCTGACTGGCCAACTTGATGTTTAATCCTCCTTTACCGATAGCCAGGGATACTTCTTCCGGATCCAGGTAAACATTGGCTTTTTTGTGCGCCTCGTCAATCTCTATATTCTTGATTTTGGCGGGATTTAAGGCTCGGGTGATGTAAAGTTGCAGATTATTGGTGTAGTTGATGACGTCGATATTTTCATTTCTCAGTTCCCGTACAATGCCGTGAATTCTGGATCCTTTCATACCCACGCAGGCACCGACCGGATCAATTCGGTCGTCATAGGATTCTACTGCCACTTTCGCTCTTTCTCCCGGTACTCGGACTACATTTTTAATGGTAATCAGTCCATCGAAAATTTCAGGTACCTCATTTTCAAATAGTCTTTCCAAGAATACAGGAGAGGTTCTGGATAAGATGATATAGGGATTGGAATTACGCATTTCTACTCGGATGACAACAGCCTTGATCGAGTCCCCTTTTTTGAAGAAATCTGTCGGAATTTGTTCCTGCTTGGGCAAGATCAGTTCGTTCCCTTCATCGTCTAAAACCAGCATTTCTTTTTTCCATACCTGATATACTTCACCTAAGACAATCTGACCTACTTTGTCTTTGTATTTGTTATAAACATTGTCTTTTTCCAACTCCAGAATACGGGCGGACAGGTTTTGTCTCAAAGCCAAAACAGAACGACGTCCGAAATCTTTGAATTTCACTTCATCGGTGACTTCTTCGCCGATTTCGTAATCTTCATCAATTTTCTTGGCTTCGCTCAATGTGATTTCTGAATTCGGATTTTTAAGCATGTTATCTTCAACTACGGTACGGTTCCTCCAAATTTCCAAATCACCCTTGTCGATGTTGATGATGATGTCAAAGTTCTCGTCAGTACCGTATTTTTTCAATAGCATGTTTCTGAAAATATCTTCCAGTACTCTCATCAAAGTGGCCCGGTCTATATTCTTGAATTCTTTAAATTCAGCGAATGAGTCTATCAGATTAATATTTTCCATTTTGCTTTTTTGCTTTTATTTTTTGACTGTTATTTTGATTTTCTGTTTTAAAATTTGATTCCTTCTTTGATTTCCTTGATCTCATTTCGGACAAGGGTCCGTTCTGTTTTTACCCATTGTTTTTTCTTGCTTCCTTCGATATTCTGCTTTTCTTCGTATTCGATGACCAGGTGCTCTGGATCGAAGCGTAATAGCAAACCAGAAAGAAGTGTGTTGTCTTTTAATTTGATGTCGACATATTTTCCGATATTCTTTTGATATTGTTCTTCTACTTTGAACGGATAACCTATTCCAGCACTGGAAACGGTCAGTTCGAAATCTTCTTCATCCCGGTTGAGAGCGGCTTCTATTTCCCGACTCACGTCGATACAGGTTTGAATGTTGACCCCTGTCAGGGCATCTATAAAGACTTCGATTACATTGTTTTTTGAAATCTTTAATTCGACCAAGAATAAATCTCGGGCCTTCAGTATCGGGGCTATGATGTTTTTTACAAATGTTGTTTCCATGGGTATTCGATCCTTTGATACGAAAGAGAGGGGACATCCGGTCCCCTCTCGTTTGTTTTAAACATGACAAATATACGACTTAATTATTGAAAAACAAAATATCGGGACAAATTTTGGAATTGTAGAGTCAAGTGGCAAGTGCAAAATTAGCAAATACTTTTATAAAACTCGATTTTGGGGGTTGAAAACCCTAGT
>CALUKE010000016.1 GCA_944321165.1 uncultured Odoribacter sp. | reverse complement strand
ACTAGGGTTTTCAACCCCCAAAATCGAGTTTTATAAAAGTATTTGCTAATTTTGCACTTGCCACTTGACTCTACATCTCGTATTTTTTTGACGGAAAAAATTGTAGAACAGATTATTATTTATACCTTTGCGGCCGTATTCAAAATAATGTCTAACTTATTAGATAGGAAACAATTAAATTTTATGTCTGAAGAACAAAAAGAGATGCAGATGGAAACTGCAGAAGAAAAAACCAAAAACGTGGCACCGGTGACCAGTGCAGAACCGGATGAAAATTTTGATTGGGATGCCTATGCAAACGACGCTGTCGTACCTGCATCCGAAAAAGAGGCGTTGACTCAGAAATACGCCGAAACGCTCTCCAAAGTGGGAGAAAAAGAGGTAGTTGAAGGAACCGTAATCTCTATGAACAAGAGAGAAGTAGTGGTTAATATCGGCTACAAATCCGACGGTATCATTTCCCTGAACGAATTCCGTTACAATCCGGATCTGAAGGTGGGTGATAAAGTGGAAGTGTATGTAGAAACACAAGAAGACAAAAAAGGACAGCTGAGCCTTTCTCACAAACAGGCTCGGGCATTGCGCAGCTGGGATCGTGTAAACGAGGCATTGGAGAAAGACGAGATCATCAAGGGATTCGTAAAATGCCGTACGAAAGGCGGTATGATCGTTGACGTATTCGGTATCGAAGCTTTCTTGCCGGGTTCTCAGATTGACGTGAAACCGATCCGTGACTACGATGTATATGTGGGTAAGACCATGGAATTCAAAGTGGTTAAGATCAACCAGGAATTCAAGAACGTCGTTGTATCACACAAAGCTCTTATCGAAGCTGAACTCGAACAGCAGAAGAAAGACATTATCTCTAAACTGGAAAAAGGACAAGTTCTCGAAGGAACTGTTAAGAATATTACTTCCTACGGAGTATTCATTGATTTGGGTGGCGTAGACGGATTGATCCACATCACCGACCTGTCTTGGGGACGTGTAAACCATCCGAATGAAATCGTACAGCTGGATCAAAAACTGAATGTGGTAATCCTGGATTTCGACGACGAGAAGAAACGGATTGCTCTGGGTCTGAAACAATTGACTCCGCATCCGTGGGATGCCTTGAGTGCAGATCTGAAGGTGGGCGATACTGTAAAAGGTAAGGTTGTCGTAATGGCAGATTACGGTGCATTTGTAGAAATCGCTCCGGGTGTAGAAGGATTGATCCACGTATCTGAAATGTCCTGGTCACAGCATTTGCGTTCCGCTCAGGATTTCATGAAAGTGGGTGACGAAGTGGAAGCTGTCGTATTGACCCTGGATCGTGACGAACGGAAAATGTCTCTGGGTATCAAACAGCTGAAAGCCGATCCTTGGCAGAATATCGAGGAAAAATATGGAGTGGGCACCAAACATACCGCTACCGTACGTAACTTTACCAACTTCGGCGTATTTGTAGAAATCGAAGAAGGAGTAGACGGTTTGATCCATATCTCTGACCTTTCCTGGACGAAGAAAGTAAAACATCCGGCAGAATTCACTCAGATCGGTGCTCCGATTGAAGTTGTCGTACTGGAAATCGATAAGGAAAATCGTCGTTTGAGCTTGGGTCACAAACAGCTGGAAGAGAATCCTTGGGATGTATTCGAAACAATCTTCACGGTTGATTCTGTACACGAAGGTACGATTACCGAGATCTTCGACAAGGGTGCTGTTGTGGCATTGCCTTACGGCGTAGAAGGATTTGCAACTCCTCGTCATCTGGTGAAAGAAGATGGAACCCAGGCCAAGGTGGATGAAAAACTGGATTTCAAGGTAATCGAGTTCAACAAAGCTGCTAAACGGATCATTGTTTCTCATTCACGTGTATACGAAGACGCTCAGAAATCAGAAGAAAAAGCCAAGAAGAGCGCTGAAGAGAAATCTACCAAGAAAGCAGTAAAACAGGTGAAAGACAAACTGGAGAAAACCACTTTGGGCGATATCACCGAGTTGGCTGCCTTGAAAGAACAGATGACTGCTGATGCAGCCGCTGCGAAGGAAGACAAAGAATAATTTCAGTTCGGATTCCCGAATCGTGAGATGAAATTCGAGTTGACCATATTGGGGAGCGGATCTTCCGTTCCCACAGCCAATAGAAATTCTGCCGCTCAAGTACTGAATGTGCTTGAGCGGTATTTTCTTATTGACTGTGCCGAAGCCACCCAGCACCAGCTCCGGCGTTTTCACCTGCCGTATAATAAAATCAGCCATATTTTTATTTCTCACCTGCATGGCGATCATTTTTTCGGTTTGATGGGTTTTCTGTCAACTCTTTCCTTGCAGGGACGTCGGGGCGAGATGCATATTTATGCCGATCCCCGCTTGCAGGAATTGGTCGAATGTCAGATGAGGATCACCCGCAGCCGTTTGGGCTATCCTTTGTGTTTTCATGCCTTGTCCCGTCAGGAAGAGGTTATTTATGAAGACAAGGTGGTGACGGTAACAGCTTTCCCCTTGAAACACCGTTATGAAGCGCCGGTTTGCGGTTTTCTGTTCCGTGAAAAGGAACGGGAACGCACCATCGTAAAAGAGCAGGCAGAAGCCTGGAAAGTACCGATAGCCTTCATGCAGTATTTAAAACAGGGAGCGGATTTTATCACTCCGACAGGGGAGGTGGTGCCTAATGAACGTTTGACGGTGGCTCCGCCGCCAGCCCGTTCGTATGCCTATATGACAGATACGCTTTACCGGCCGTGTTTTGCCGATTATGTAAAAGGAGTAGACCTGTTGTATCATGAGGCGACCTATCAAAATAAAGAGATCGCTTTGGCGAAAGAAACGCGACACAGCACTGCCGGACAGGCGGCTCTCCTGGCCCGTACTGCCGGAGTCGGCAAACTGCTGTTGGGACATTTCTCTGCTCGTTATACCGATTTGACTGATCTGTTGGCAGAAGCCCGGGACGTTTTTTCGAATACTTTCCTCTGTTCGGATGGCTACAGATTCGAACTGCCGGCCTTGAAAAGAAACGTTTGATGGATAAAGATGAAAAACATTTTGATATTTATTTGTGGGTTCTGGAGCTTATGTAGAGCTTGTACATTCGGAAAAGAGGCGTTGGAAAAAGAAAATCTCTTTCGTGCCGATTCTTTGCTTCGTCAGATACTGACTCTTTATGAGGTGAAGGAGTATGGCTTGTTGATGGAAAATTACCCGCCCAAAGAGCAGGAACAGGTTACTTATCTGGCTGATAATGCATCACAGCAAATCAATCCGGGGGTTTCTTATCTATGGCCTTATTCCGGAATGGTATCGGCTTGTGTTTCCTTGTATCGGACCACCGGAGATTCTCAGTACAGGAAGTTGCTGGAAAAACGAATTTTGCCCGGTTTGGAAAATTATTGGGATGACCGGCGGACACCTCATTGTTATCAGTCTTATCCAGTGCGTTTTGGCACCCAGGACCGCTATTATGATGACAATGACTGGCTGGCTATTGATTTTTGCGATTATTATGCTCTGACGGGCAAGCCGGAACTCTTGGAGAAAGCGATTGTTTTGCAGCAGTATATTTACAGCGGTTGGGATGATGTTTTGGGAGGAGGTATTTATTGGTGTGAACAGAAGAGAGAATCCAAGAACACTTGTTCCAATGCTCCGGCGGCAGTCCTGTGTATGAAATTATATCGTTTGACTGCAGACACAAGTTTCTTGACCTTGGCTCGGCGGACTTATCACTGGACTCGCGAAAATTTGCGAGACCCCTCGGATTATGTCTATTGGGATAATATCCGGTTAGACGGAACGATTGCCAAGCAAAAATATTCCTATAATAGTGGTCAGATGATTCAGGCCGGTGTGTTATTATATCAGGCGACCGGTGACAGTACTTATCTGAAAGATGCCCAAGAAACTGCTCGAGGTGCTCATGAATATTTTTGTAAAATACAGCCAATTGATGGTGGTAAGGCATTGTTTTATACTTCTTCCCCTTGGTTTAATGTCATTCTTTTTCGTGGTTTGAAAGCATTGTATGAGGTTGATGGGAATCCTGAATATGTAAAAGTTATGATGGACAACATCGATTATGCCTGGAGAAATACCCGGGATGAAAAAGGATTGTTGAATGCTGACTGGTCTGGGAATCAGAAAGATGACCATAAATGGCTGTTGAATAATGCCTGTATGGTAGAAATTTATTCAGAAGCATCACAGGTGGTTTTGGAACAGTAGTCGCATGTTTTAAGTATTCTGTTTGGGCAATGTTGTCTTTTTCTGTTTGTTGATATACCACCATAAGGCGGTTGCAGCAGTGATGAATGAAAGCAAATCGCTGACAGGCATGGAAATCCATACGCCGTCGAGTCCGATCATTCTTGGGAAAAAGAACAGGCCCGGCAGTAAAAACAATAATTGGCGGGTGAGTGAGATAAAAATACTCATTTGGGCTTTGCCGATACTTTGGAAAAAGTTACCGATGACAATCTGAGCTCCTACAAACGGAAAAATGGCTACGCAAATCTGAAGTCCGTGAGCGGCCATGTCAATCAAAGAACGGTCGTCTGTGAACAGAGAGGCAACAAAATGAGGAAACAGTTCGCAGATAATGAAGCCGCTCGACATGATGCATACACCGGTGATAATACTCAGACGCAAGGTATGTTTTACTCGAGTGATTTGGCCGGCTCCGTAATTGTATCCGATAATGGGCTGCATTCCCATAGTGAGGCCGAGTACGATCATCACATAAAGCATCAATAGGCGGTTGATGATGCCATATGCTCCGATGGCCAGATCTCCGCCGTGTCCGTGAAGGCTGTTGTTGATGAAAATAACCACGAAACAGGCTGTGACGTTCATAAAAAAAGGAGACATGCCGATGGAAAAGATGCTTGCGATGATGCGCCGCTTCATACGCCAGAAGCCCCGTTGCAAATGCACGACCGTCGAAGGCATCATAAAATGTCCCAATATCCAGCACATACCGAAAAATTGTGAAATAATGGTGGCTGTAGCAGCTCCTCGGATTCCCCAGCCGAATCGGAAAATGAAAATGGGGGCAAGGATGATATTGCACAATACCGTTGTCATGGAGGTAAACATGGCTGTTTTCGGATTCCCTGTAGCACGCATGACATTGTTCAAACCGATCATGACAAAGGTAACGGGAGTACCCAGCAACAGCACCTGCATAAAGTCCCGCGCATAAGGCAGAGTCTCTTGGCTGGCACCGAAAAATACAAGTATTTTGTCTAAGAACAGCAGACCGAGACCTCCGAATAAGATGGCTATGATTATACAGAGCATCAGTGTATTTCCCAATACTTCCGTTGCTTCTTTCATGTTTTTTTGTCCCAGTCGGATGGAGGAAATGGCTGCTCCGCCGGCTGCCACCAGGTTACAGAATGCCGCCATGAGATTCATGAGCGGAAATGAAATCGCCAGTCCTGCAATAGCCATGGGACCCACTCCATGTCCGATAAATATACTGTCGATGATGTTGTACAACGAGACGATAATCATACTGACAATGGCCGGAATGGAATATTGCAACAACAATTTCCCGATACGCTCTGTTCCTAAAACATGTGGATTGTTCATATACTACCTGATATCGATTTTAGTTCCGGCAAAGGTAGCAAACTTTTGTAATAAAATCATAGATTAATTCCCGTCACCCATCTTCATTTTTATAA
The DNA here is from genome assembly GCA_944321165.1 of uncultured Odoribacter sp. Classification (GTDB taxonomy): domain Bacteria; phylum Bacteroidota; class Bacteroidia; order Bacteroidales; family Marinifilaceae; genus Odoribacter. The sequence goes on along the minus strand of CALUKE010000016.1, from coordinate 50,623 downwards.
AACAGTCGTTATTTGGTCATGTCATGGATGAATCGAATTCTGTATCTTAACGGTTAAATTTAAAACGAAGGTATTTTTATCCATCGTTCTTCATTATGTATATCAAAAAAAGAGAGCAGGATCATAACAATCAATAAAATGATGCAGAGTATGACTGTTTTTTTTACTTTTTGATCTTTAATTGGTTTTTTGAATTTCAAGGATGTGTTTTTCGATTTCATATTGCTGCTATTATTAAATTTTTTTTGCAAAATTAGATGTTTCTTGTGCCAGATAACTGCACAAGAAAAGAAATGTTGAATAATATTTATGAAAAATTGAAGTTATGCCATGATTTTTTATAAACGGCTGACCAGATCAAAAAATAGAAAAGGAACGGTGGGACAATCGGAATGAGAAATGTTCTTTGTATCTTTGTCTGGAAGTTTGAAATGGATATGTTATGAATCATGTAATTATTATGGCCGGCGGGATCGGAAGCCGTTTCTGGCCGATGAGTGTACCGGAAAAGCCGAAGCAGTTTATTGATGTTTTAGGACTGGGAAGAACTTTGTTGCAATTGACCGTTGACCGTTTTGAGGGAATTTGTGATACGGAAAATTTCTGGGTGGTGACTTCCGAACGGTATCGCGATTTGGTGAAGACCCAATTGCCGGAAATTCCGGATTCGAATATTTTACTGGAACCCTGCATGCGCAATACGGCACCTTGTATTGCCTATGCGGCTTGGAAGATCAAGAAAAAAGATCCGGAAGCAAATCTGGTGGTCACGGCGGCCGATCACATGGTGATGGATGTGCCGGAATTCCAGCGGGTGATTCGTCGGGGACTTGCCTATGTGGAAAAGAGCGACCGGATTTTGACTTTGGGCATGTTGCCGACTCGTCCGGAGACCGGGTACGGTTACATAAAGATCCAGGAGGAGGTCGGAGGGACGGAAACGGATCCGGTGATTCGAAAGGTGGAGGCTTTTAAGGAAAAACCTGATTTGAAAACGGCGGAAGCTTATCTCGCGGCTGGCGGATATTACTGGAATGCCGGTATTTTTCTGTGGAACGTGAAGACTTTGGAGAAGGCTTTTCGGGAGAATGAACCGGAAATTGCGGATCGTTTCGATGCCTTGAACGATGTGTTGTATACTTCACGGGAACAAGCGGAAATTCAGCAGCAGTTCCCGGCCTGTAAGAATATCTCCATCGATTATGCCGTGATGGAGCGTGCTTCCAATATCTATGTTTTCCCTTCCAGTTTCGGATGGTCGGATCTGGGCACCTGGGGATCTTTGTACGAACAGTTGCCGAAGGATGAAGGGGAGAATGCCGTGGTCGGAGGAAAGGTCTGCATGATCGAAAGCAAAGGATGTATCGTTCATATCTCGGATCGGAAAAAGATCGTCATACAAGGGCTGGAAGATTATATCGTGGCGGAGCAGGACGATGTGATCCTGATTTGTCGCAAGGCCGATGAACAGCAGATCAAAGAATTTTCAAAGAAATTGCAGTAATGATTGGAAAATAAAAACGTGGTGATGATACATATTGTAGATGTACAAAATTCTGTGCTGAATGTTTTTCTGTCGGAAATCAGAGATGCTGAAATTCAGCGCGACCGGATGCGCTTCCGGCGGAATATGGAGCGGGTGGGAGAGATATTGGCATATGAGATCAGCAAGACTTTCCGTTATGAGGCCCGGACATTGCAGACGCCGATCAATCCGGTGACGGTGAGCTTGCCGCAGGAAGAGGTGGTGGTGGCTACTGTATTGAGGGCGGGGCTGCCGTTTCATCAGGGATTTTTGAATTATTTCGATGGGGCGGAATCTGCTTTCGTATCTGCCAGACGGGTGGCTCATGAAGGAAACCGGCCGGTAGAGATTCGGTTTGATTCGGTGTATACCCCGGACTTGAGGGGAAAACAGCTTTTGCTGGTGGATCCGATGCTGGCAACCGGGAAGTCGTTTGTCATCGCTTATCGGGAATTGCTGAAGCAGGGACATGCTCCGAAGCATACACATGTGGCGTCGGTGATTGCCAGTCGGCAGGGAGTCGCTTATGTGGAGAAAGAGTTGGCCGATGAACCGTTGACCTTGTGGACGGCAGCTCTGGATGAGGCTTTGACGGAAAAGTGTTATATCGATCCCGGCCTCGGAGATGCCGGGGATCTGGCTTTTGGTGGAAAACTATGAAAAAGGGAATTTTATTATGGGTTTTCTGGGGATGGGTTGTTTCTTCGGCCGGGGCACAATACCATCTCCAAAAAGATATTTCCTATGTGCCGGCTTCAGAGTGGGATGTTTATAGGAAGGAACGCTGTCAGTTGGATCTTTATTATCCGGAGAAACAACAAGGGTTTTCGACTCTTGTTTGGTTTCATGGAGGCGGCCTGGAAGGTGGAGAAAAGGAGATTCCGCCTGTTTTCAGAGAACAGGGGATCGCTGTGGTTGGGGTTAATTATCGGCTGAGTCCACGGGCAAATTGTCCGGCCTATATCGATGATGCGGCAGCAGCGGTTGCTTGGGTAGTGAAGCATATTGCTGAGTATGGCGGGGATCCGGAGCGGATTTATGTGGCAGGACATTCTGCCGGAGGATATCTTACATTGATGATCGGATTGGATAAGTCGTATCTGCTTCGTTATGGGGTTGATGTTGATCGGCTGGCCGGTTTATTTCCGGTGAGTGGGCAAACTAATACTCATTTTACGATCCGGAAAGAACGAAAAATTCCCACGGAGATACCATTGGTCGACCAATATGCACCCTTGAACAGAGCCAGACGAGGAATACCTCGCTTGATAATGATTACCGGAGACCGGCATTTGGAAATGACGGCCCGTTATGAGGAAAATTTACATCTGGAGGTGATTTTAAAAGCTTTGGGTAATCAAAATGTTTTCCTGTATGAATTGCAGGGTTTTGATCATGGAACTGTTTATACGCCGGCCTGTCATTTGATTCTGAACCAAATTAAGCCTTGAGACTTTCTAACAGCCGGCAGAGCTGGGAGGCCAGGCGTTGCAGGTTGTAGCGGGCGAAATCGGGGCGCAGGGCTTGCTCCAGAGAGGTGGGGCCTGGACTGATGGAGAAAATGCCGCTGAAGCCGGCTGCATACAGTGCCGGATTTTCTTCGATAGCTCCGCAGATCAATACGACCGGAATATTTTGTTTTCGCCCTTCCTGAAGGACTCCGTATGCAACTTTACCCATGGAGGTCTGGGCATCGGCACGGCCTTCGCCGGTGATGATCAGGTCTGCATCTTTTATTTGTTCGCTGAATTGCAATTCTTTCAGGATTAGTTCTATACCCGGTGTCAGTCGGGCATGGGTAAATGCCAGAAAAGCCCCGCCGATGCCTCCCGCAGCTCCGGCTCCGGGTGTTTGGGCGATCTTTTGGCCGTTGGTCCGGGCCATGACCTCTGCCAGGGAGTGCATGCCTTTTTCCAGTTCTTCGATCATTGCCGGCGTGGCTCCTTTCTGGGAAGCGTATACCCGGGTAGCTCCCCGGTTGCCGTAAAATGGATTGTCAACATCACAGGCGATGGTGAAAGTGGCTTCCGACAGGGCCGGATGAAGCTGCGAAGTGTCGATGTCTGCCACTTCCTGCAGGATTGCTCCTCCTTGTCCCAACGTTTTTCCGTGTCGATCCAGTACTCGAACTCCCAGAGCCTGCAGCATGCCCAGACCGCCGTCGTTGGTGGCACTGCCTCCGATGCCGATGATAAAACGGCGGCAACCTTTTTCGAGGGCTTCGCGGATCAATTCTCCCAGTCCGAAGGTGGTGGTTTTCATCGGATTCCTTTGATCCGGAGAAATCAGTGTCAGACCGCAGATTTGGGCCATTTCTATCAAAGCCGTCTGACCGTCTGCAGAGATGACATAGCTGGTTGTGATCGGTTGCATGAGGGGATTGTGGGCTCTGGTGCTAACGGCATGTCCTTGAAAAACGGGCAGAAGAGCTTCCAACAGACCTTCTCCACCGTCGGCTACCGGAATGAGAACGACTTCACAGGACGGGTATATGTTCCGGATGCCTTGCCGGAGTGCCTCTCCGGCCTCTTGGCTGTTGAGACAGCCTTTCCAGGAATCGGTGGCGATGACGATTTTTTTCATGGCGGTTTTAAAACGGTTTTCGGAACAAAGATACGAAATCTGGTTTTTCTTTTGGAAACATTTTTTACTTCCTGTATTTTCCCTTATATTTGTGCTTCGTGGAAATGAACAGATATTTAATAGCCGCACTGTATGTCATGGCGGGTTGTGCCGTGACGATTCCTTTAAAGGCACCGGGAAACGGAGAGCTTTTGAGAGGGGAGAGGTGTAGGTCGATCGTAATCCATACGGTAAAAGTCGTATCCGTTTGCATGCAGGAAAAGCTGAAAGAGCAGGAGCTCTGCAGGCACCTGGTTTCGGAGTATGTTCACATGCCGATCCCGGAAATTCACGCGTCTCATTTTCTTTTCAAAAAAACTGTCGGTATAAACAACGGTTCTTTATGCCGTACTTCTCACAAAATCAGAGCACCGGAGCATGCTTAGAAAGGCAGGACGGAGAAGAAGGGCCTGCGGTTTATCGGAGAGCGGACAAGGGATCGAATTGACACGGAGAGTGGTCAATTTATAATTTACAATGAAAAAATTTACAACTAATGGGTTTTAATGATATTTTGAAAAGCCTGTTCGGAAATAAGTCCGACCGGGATATGAAAGAATTGATGCCGATTGTGGCAAAAGTGAATGCAGAGTGGGGAAAACTGAAGGAAATCAGTCACGACGAATTGCGTGCGGTGGCTGAGGATATGAAAAAACAGGTTCGGGAATACATCAGCGAAGAGGAAAATGAAATCGCTGCCTTGAAACGAAAAGTGGAGGAGGAACGGCCGCCGATTGAAGAACGTGAAGCGATTTATGACCGGGTGGATAAACTGGAGGAGCAAATCGATAAAAAGGTGGAAGAGGTGCTGACCGACCTGATGCCCAAGGCATTTGCTGTCATGAAAGAGACGGCCCGTCGTTTTAAGGAAAATGCGGAGATCGAAGTAACCGCCACTCAATTCGACCGGGATCTGGCCGTTACCCATGATTTTGTCGAGATCGAAGGAGACAAGGCCGTTTATTTTAATTCGTGGATAGCCGGGGGAAATGAGGTGACCTGGGATATGGTACACTATGATGTGCAGCTGATCGGTGGGGCCGTGTTGCATCAGGGAAAGATTGCGGAGATGGCGACCGGTGAAGGTAAGACGTTGGTGGCTACCTTGCCGGTATTCCTGAATGCCTTGAGTGGACGGGGCGTGCATGTGGTGACGGTGAACGATTACCTGGCCAAGCGTGACTCGGAATGGATGGGACCGCTGTATATGTTCCACGGTCTTTCGGTGGATTGCATCGATAAGCATCAGCCCAATTCTCCGCAGCGCCGTCAGGCATACATGGCCGATATCACTTTCGGAACCAACAATGAATTCGGTTTCGACTATTTGCGTGACAACATGGCCATCAATCCGGAGGATCTGGTACAACGCAAGCATAATTATGCCATTGTCGATGAGGTCGACTCCGTCCTGATTGACGATGCCCGTACGCCGTTGATCATTTCCGGTCCTGTACCCAAAGGGGACGATCAGATGTTCGATGAATACAAGCCGCGGGTGGAACGTCTGGTGAAGATGCAGCAGGAATTTGTCATGCAGACTTTTAAAGAGGCCAAAGAGTTGCTGGCCAGCGATGACCCGAAGAAGAGAAAAGAGGGGGGCGTATTGCTGCTCCGGGCACACAAAGGGCTTCCGAAATACAAACCGTTGATTAAGTTTTTGAGCGAAGAGGGAAACAAAGCGATCCTGATCAAGACGGAAAATGAATATATGCAGGAAAACAACCGGAGAATGCCGGAAATTACCGATCCCCTTTATTTTGTCATCGATGAAAAATTGAATTCGATCGATTTGACCGATAAGGGACACGATACGATTACGGCTGCCGGTGAAGATCCGAAATTCTTCATCCTGCCGGATATCGGGAGTGAGGTGGCGGAAATCGAGCGGACTATTCAGGATGAAAAGGAGAAATTGGCCAAGAAAGATGAACTGATTCAGAATTATGCCATGAAGTCCGAGCGGGTACATACCGTCAATCAGTTGTTGAAGGCGTATACCCTGTTCGAGAAGGATGTAGAATATGTGGTCTTGGACAATAAGGTGAAGATTGTCGACGAACAGACCGGACGTATCATGGAAGGTCGCCGTTATTCAGACGGTTTGCACCAGGCAATCGAGGCCAAGGAAAACGTGAAAGTGGAGGCTGCCACTCAGACTTTTGCAACCATTACTCTGCAGAATTATTTCCGTATGTACCACAAGCTGGCCGGTATGACCGGTACGGCCGAAACGGAAGCCGGTGAATTCTGGGATATCTATAAGCTCGATGTGGTGGTGATCCCGACCAATCGTCCGGTGATCCGTATCGATGCCAATGATTTCGTATATAAGACCAAGCGCGAAAAATACAATGCCGTGATCGACGAAATTGTCCGTCTGGTGGATTTGGGACGTCCGGTGCTGGTGGGTACTACCTCCGTGGAAGTTTCCGAATTGCTCAGTCGTATGTTGAAGCTGCGGGGCATCAAACACAATGTGTTGAATGCCAAATTGCACCAGAAGGAGGCAGAAATTGTTGCTGAGGCCGGTAAATCGAAGACGGTAACCATTGCCACCAACATGGCCGGCCGTGGTACCGATATCAAGTTGAGTCCGGAGGTTCGGGAGGCCGGCGGTCTGGCGATCATCGGTACGGAACGGCACGATTCCCGGCGGGTGGACCGCCAGTTGCGCGGACGTTCCGGACGTCAGGGAGACCCGGGTTCTTCTCAGTTCTTCGTTTCTCTGGAAGACGATTTGATGCGTTTGTTCAGTTCTGAACGGATCATTCGGGTAATGGACCGTCTGGGACATAAGGAAGGCGATGTCATTCAGCATTCGATGATTACGAAATCCATCGAACGGGCACAGAAGAAGGTGGAAGAGAACAACTTCGGAATCCGTAAGCGTTTGCTGGAGTACGATGACGTCATGAATTCACAGCGTACCGTTATTTACAAACAGCGTCGTCAGGCTTTGTTGGGCGAGCGGGTCGGTGTGGCCGTGGCGAATAATACCTATGATGTCTGCGAGTCTATTGTTTCCGAATATCAGCCGGTAAACGATCCGGAAGGTTTCCGGATGGAAGTGCTTCGGGTGTTGTCGGTAGATTATGAGATCGATCCGGAGAAATTCAAGTCTACCCGTCCGGATGAATTGACCGAGTCGCTCTATCAGTTTGTGCGGGAAGCCTATCAGCGGAAGGTGGAATACATTGCCCAGCAGGCTTATCCGGTTATCAAAAATGTATTTGAGAACCGCGGCGATGTATTCAAGAATATCGTTGTGCCTTTTACCGACGGACAGCGTTTGTACAATGTGGTGACCAATCTGGAAAAGGCTTATCGGACCAACGGAGAGGATCTGATGCGTTCGTTTGAAAAAGCAGTGATTCTGGCACACATCGATGATGCCTGGAAGGAACATTTGCGTGAGATGGACGATTTGAAACAATCGGTGCAGAATGCGGCTTATGAGCAGAAGGATCCGCTGTTGATCTATAAGTTCGAGTCTTATAACTTGTTTAAGGCCATGGTCGAAAAGATCAACAAAGGCATGGTGTCTACTTTGATGAAGGGACAGATCCCGATGGCCGATCCGGAGAAAGTGAAGGAAGCGGAGCAGAAACGGACGGATTTGAGCAAGATGAGAGAGAGCCGTTCCGAAACCCAGGCGGCTGCAACCAATCGCGAACAGGCCCGTCATGAACCGGTGAAGGTGGGACCGAAGATCGGTCGGAATGATCCTTGCCCCTGCGGTAGCGGTTTGAAGTATAAGAATTGTCATGGAAAGAACGAATAAGCTCTGAGTATGTGGTCATTTTTCGTTACCTGGGATGTTGATCCCGAGATATTCAGTATAGGGGGTATCTCTGTCCGTTATTACGGTCTGCTGTTTGCCCTGGCCTTTATTTTCGGCTATAAGATAGAAGAGAAAATGTTCAAATCCGAAGGTTTGCCGATGAAGTGGTTGGATAAGGCGTGGTTGTATGTGGCCATAGCGACCATCATCGGAGCCCGTCTGGGACATTGCATATTTTATGATTGGGCTTATTACAGTGCTCATCCGCTGGAAATGATTCTGCCGGTGCGCTTTACACCGGAATTCAAGTTTACCGGTTATCAGGGTCTGGCCAGCCACGGTGCGGCGATCGGCATCATTGTCGGTCTGTGGTATTATTCGCGCAGGGTCACCAAGAAATCGATTTTCTGGATTTTGGACCGGGCCGTAATTCCCATCGCTTTGGCCGGTTTTTTCATTCGGATGGGGAATTTGATGAACTCGGAAATTGTGGGGCTTCCGACGAGTGTTCCCTGGGGATTCCGCTTTGTCAATTCCGGTTTGCAGAATCCTGAATTGCCACGTCATCCGACCCAATTGTACGAAGCCATTTGCTACCTGATCAGTTTCGGCATTTTGATGTATCTTTATTGGCGTACCAATGTAAAGAAACATATGGGATTTATTTTCGGTGCCTTTTTGATTCTGATATTTATCGCCCGTTTTATCATTGAGTTTGCCAAAGAGGTACAGGAGCCCTGGGAAGTGGGCATGCCGCTGAACATGGGACAAATTCTCAGTATACCTTTTGTACTGGTGGGAATTTTTATGCTTTGGTATAGCAAGAAGCTGCCGGATCCAGGGACCAAAATTCCGAAGGCGGATCAGAAGAGATAAAAAACAGTATAACCCTGAAAGTTTTCAATGTGCTTTCAGGGTTTATTTTTTCCGCTACCAGTACTTTGGCTTATTGTTGCCGGGAATTCCGGATTCGGGTGATGAATGCTTGGATGACCGGAAACATTTCCCGGACGTTCTTGAGATCGAGGCAGGCGGTTTCCAGGGGACACCAGCCGGTTTTGGTCCGGTTTTCGATGTGGGGCACTTCTTGGCGGAAGTGCAGTTCGATGCCGGCTTCCTGCAGTATTTCCCGGGCCGGGGTACTGATGACATCTGCATAAACGGTGGCGGCCTTTCCTAAAACCAGCAGGGCTGCCGCTCCTTTGCCGATGACCTTGTCGGCTACCCGGGCATTGGCCAGAAATTCGGGGCATGTTTGGTAGAGGTCGTATAAATCGGCCACCCCTCTTTGGGTGAAAGTTCGCCGTTCGTTTTGGTGCTCGATGACACAGGAATAATTGCCGGCGTGCAATATTTCGATCAGTTCTTCCAGTTCACTCATAAGGTTTCCTGTTTCAGTTGTTCTACAAATCGATCGATCCGGTGCAATTCTTTGGGAATGTCGATGCTTTGAGGACAGTGGGAATTGCATTGTCCGCAGCCGATGCAATGGCTGGCCTGCCGCAGACGCGGTACGCTGCGGTCATAACCGACCAGAAAGGCCCGGCGGGCTTCCCGGTAGTTTAGATTCTCCTGGGAGGTCGGCAACTGGTCCTCGTTTACGCACTTGTTGTAATGCAGCAGGATGGCCGGTATGTCTATTCCATAGGGACAGGGCATGCAATACTTGCAGTCATTGCAGGGAATGGTGGGGTATTGTTTCATCAGGTCGGCGGTTTGCTGCAAAAAGGCAAATTCCTCTTCGGTGAGCGGAACCAATGGGGAATAAGTCCGCAGATTGTCTTGCAGATGTTCCATATAGGTCATACCGCTTAACACCGTCAACACACCCGGAAAGGATCCGGCAAAACGGAATGCCCAGGAGGCGACGCTTACTTCCGGTTCCCGTTGTTTCAGTCGGGTGACGAGGTGTTCGGGGAGTTTCGAAAGACGTCCTCCGAGCAAGGGCTCCATGATGATGGCGGGTATATGGCGTTTTTCCAGTTCGGCATAGAGATAATCGGCATTGACATTGTTGCCGGAAGCATATTGCCAGTCCAGGTAATTGAGCTGGATTTGTACGAAATCCCAATGCACCTGCTCGTGCATGGCCAGTACTTCATCGAACACCTCTTTGGTGCCGTGGAAAGAGAAACCGAGGTTGCGGATGCGACCGGCTTCGCGCTCCTGGAGCAGGAAATCAATCATGCCGTTCTCGATGTACCGGGCCCGGAAGGTTTCTATTCCGCCATTGCCGATGGAGTGCAGCAGGTAATAGTCGATATAGTCTACCTGCAGTTCCTCGAACGAACGGTGGTACATGGCAATGGAATTTTCGCGGGTATAGTTCGAAAAATTGGAAAGCTTGGTGGCTATGAAGAATTTTTCCCGCGGATGACGTTTGAGCGCGATGCCGGTGGATTTTTCCGACCACCCCTGTACGTAGACGGGCGATGTGTCGTAATAATTCACTCCATGGGCCATGGCGTAGTCGATGAGTTCGTTTACGGCTTCCTGGTCGATGACATTGCCTCCTTTTTCAGGAGCCGGCAGGGTGGGCCAGCGCATACAGCCATATCCCAGCAGGGAAACCTGCTCCTGGGTTTTCGGATTTTTTCTCATGCTCATCCGATCGGTCGGAATTTCGCCTTGTGCCTGCAGGGCGGACGAGGTGTCGTGTTTGGACGTACATCCTGTCAGGGCTGCCGTGGTCGCCGCTGTACTGATTCCTACGATTTTCAGGAATTCGCGGCGGGAAATATCTTGATTTTTCTGATGGTTCATATTTTCTGCAAAATGAGAGGTTAGATCATACGGTGCCGTTCGTGGCCTTCTACATAGATGGCGCTGAACGGACGGGAAGGACAGAGGTTTTCGCAAGCCCCGCAGCCGATGCAGCGTTCGGTGTCGATAACCGGGATTTTCAGCGAATCGGGATTCGACCCATCCGACGGAACCATGTGGATGGCTTCTGTCGGGCAGTGACGGGCGCAGTTGCCACACTCCACGCCGTCGGTCAGCGGTATGCAGTTTTTCTTGATCCATACGGCATGACCGATTTGTATGGCCGATTTGTCCGCCACCGTAATGGGACGTATTGCCCCGGCCGGACAGACTTCACTGCATTTGTTGCATTCCGGGCGGCAATATCCCCGCTCGTATGACATTTCGGGCTGCATCAGTGTCAGCAGGCCGGTCGAGGGACGGAGCACTCCGTTCGGACATACCGATACACAAAGCTGACAGGCCGTACAATGCTGGGCAAAGTGGCGTATCCCCAGACTTCCCGGAGGAACGAGGGGTGTCTGGCGATGTGGTATTTTTTTATCGATGATCGTGGCCAGACCCCCGTCCACTTTCATCTCCTGGGCTTTCAGGGTTGCTGCAGTCGCCAATACGGCTGTCGTAGTCAAAAAACTGCGCCGGGAACGGTCTGTTACCTCCTGTGAAGCCGATGCCCCGTCGGATGACTGCGTTGTTTGGGCGGAGATAGAGGCCGGGCTTTCTTTTTTCCGCCTCCTGTAATGAAGGGCATGGTGTTTACACGTATCGATACAATCCATGCAGACGACACAGCGGCTGTAGTCGATGCGGTGATGCTGCAAGTCTATGCAGGAGGCCTTGCACTGGCGGGCACACAGACCGCAATCCTTGCATTTTTCCGTGTCGATGACCGGACGGAACAGGGAAAAGCGGGACAGAAAGCTGAGTACGGTTCCTACCGGACAAATCGTGTTGCAATAGGTCCGTCCGTTCCGCCAGGCCAGTACGATGAGGACGATACCGGTTAGCAGAGCGATGAGAAAGGTCGGCAGGCTTTTGATCCATACCTCCGTTTCGTAGAAGGCATAACTGTCCGCCCGTTCGGCCAGGTAAGCCAATGCATTGTTTCCCCATTGGTAGAAGGGTGCGAACAGGTTGGATACGATGCGTCCGTAAGCACTGTAGGGAGCCAGCAGGGCTACGACGGAACCGATACCGGCGATGAGGGATATCATGAAGATCACCAGGACGGTATATCGCAACCACCGTCGTTCAGCAGAATAGGAAAAGCGATATCTTTTTTTCTTTTGGCGGTTGCGTATCCACGAGATCACATCCTGAAATACCCCCAGGGGGCAGATGACCGAACAGTATATCCGTCCGAAAAGCAGGGTCAGGACAACCAGGAATAGAATAACCGCTAAATTTCCGGCTAATATGGCCGGTAGAAACTGCATTTTGGCCATCCAACCGAACCAGGCATGTAATGTTCCCGTAAAGTCGAGAAAAAGACCTGTGATCAATAGAAAAAATAAGATAGCCAGTGTTAATCTGATTTTGCGTAACATAAATTTTGTCTCTTTTATTGATATAGCAAAAATATTAAATTTTGGCTATTCTTGTTTAAATGAGGCTGATTTTGTCGCTATTTAATGGATTGCTTTGTTTTTCGTTGCAGAACAGTTATTTTTGTGGGAAACTGTTTGAATTAACCGTAATCTATTTAGGTGATGAATTCATTTATATCGAAGATAAAGACAATCCTGCATCGAAAGAAAAAAAAAGAAATAGGGGAAAACAGTGAAGATCGTGCAGGAATCCAGGAAGAACAAGGGAAAAATGAAGAGATGGAATCCAATGAGGTCTTGCTTCTGGAGTCAAAGGCCAAACAATTGATCGGTGCTTATTTGGCCGGACAACTGGATGCCGATGCTTTCCGCGAAGCATTCGATCAGCTGGATCAGACATGTACTCGGATGACCCAACCCAATGAACAGGGAGAAATAGTGGTAACCGCTTCTTTACCGATGAATCTGATTCGTTTTTTGGGATATTATCATCCCTGGCGTCAACTGGAAACGGTGCGGAAGGCCCATCCGGAGAAGTTTACTCCGGAAATGATCGACAAGTATTCCCGGGATTTTAAGAATTGGTGTTCCCAATATTGGAGGATTCTGTAAAATTAGAAGTCGGATTCCTATGTTTCAGAAGAAAAACCTGGTCGTTTTCGGACTGTTGTTGTGTCTGCTGTTTGCCGGTGCCATCGGGTGGGTAAGTCTCCTGATCAACCGGACGGTCGATCAGATGCACTATTCCATGGTGGAAGAGATGGGACTTTACCAGGCAGAACTGTTGCGCCAGGATTTTCAGAAAACGGAAGAATTGGCCGATCGGCTGCAGGAATTTATAGAGACAGAGGGATACCGGGAAGAAAAACTGAAGGAGTGGGGGACTTTATGGGGGCGTTTGGATCGTAAGATCAGCCGGATCTGGTTTCTAACCGAAGGGGGGAAGGGATTTTGTATCGATTCCTGTGTCCGGACTTTTCGGGCAGATACTGTCGGGCAGAGAATACAGGCCGGACTGCATTTCGAAGCGGGACAGTATTATTGGACCTTGTGCCGGCAGTGCGGGGAGGTGGTGTATGGCATGGATATTTCTTTAAAGCAGTTGCATGCCTATTTCTCGAATATGATGCCTGCCGGCAAGAATTATGCTTATATTCTGGATGAAACGGGTATGCTCCTCGTCCATCCTGAAGAAAAGTGGTTGGGCATGCGGTCGCTCGATTCTTTGGAACAGGAACGGACTTGCCGGGTGAGGGAAACTCATGAACGGATTCATGTCACCGATTTTTCCCGTTTCCTGTTGTTACCGGTGGAAAAGGTGTATTATCCCTTGGAAGTGGGAACGGAAACCTGGGTGGTGGTAATCAATGTAGTACGTTTGGACACCCAGGAAACGATGGCTTATTTTTATCGCTATTCTTTGGGGATCGTGTCGATCACTCTTTTGATATTCATCGTATTGCTGATTTATTCCCAATATCGTTGGCGGAAAGAGTACCATTTGCGCCAGAAAGCCGAACAGGAGGCAATGCAACTGAATTTGCAGCAGCTGAAAAATCAGCTGAACCCCCATTTCCTGTTCAATGCCTTGAATTCATTGCATGTCCTGATTGCTTCCGATGCGGCGACTGCTCGGAAATTCGTGTTGGAATTGTCGAAAGTCTACCGGTATGTATTGGAGAAACGGAAAGAAAATCTGACTTTCGTACGGGAGGAAGTGGAATTTATCCGGCATTATTATTTTTTGCAGAAAATCCGTTTTGGTGAACAGTTGTCTTTGCAACTGGCGGACGACCTGGATGAAATAGAGGCGAAAATTCCGGTGATGAGTCTGCAGCTGATCTTTGAAAATGCCTTGAAATATAATGAGATCACCCGTCAGCATCCTTTGTTTATCAAGATTTATGTACAGTCCGGTATTTTGATCATGGAGAATACCTATGCTCCCCGGACAGATGTTTCCGTTGCTTCTTTCGGCCTGGGTATTGAAAATATTCAGGAGATCTATCGTTATTATTCTGATTTTCGGCTCGATTATGAGATTCGGGGAGAGAAATTTATTTACCGCCTGCCTTTGATTCGGTAATTCACTCCTATTTTTGGGGGATTCGTGCCTTAATTTGGGGTACTTGTTCCCGATGGCTTTGATTTTGTCGGAATTACCGGTAATATTGTAAAGTGCATAAATATTTGGATGAATTATGATAAAGACCAGAACCATTTTGACCAAAACATTGCTTTTGATTTGTTTGACAGCTTTTGTCTTAGATTCGTATGCCTGGGGATGGCATAAAAGAAAGTCCGTAAAAAAGGATACAGTGGTAACTTCTGTAAGTAAGTACGATGAGTTGCTGAAGAAAGCAAAGACGCGGGAAGGACTGTTTCGTATTCATCAGGTGGAAAACGACTGGTATTTCGAGATCAACGATTCGTTGATGGGCCGGGATTTGCTGATTGTCAACAAGGTCTCCGGAGTCCCCTACGAACTGAACGATGCCGGTTTGAACAAAGGCATGTCCTATGAAGATAAATTGATCCGTTTTCATAAAGATACTGTGCTGAAAAAAGTGTGGGTGACGACTTGGAATCCCCGTGTTAGTGTGCCCGAAGGGGATGCGATAGCCCGTTCGGTGAAGGATAACTATCGGGAAGCTGTCATCGAGCAGTTTCCGATAGAGGCCTTCCGTGCGGACTCTTCTTCGGTATTGATTCAGGTGAACAAGGTATTCGACGGCAGCGAGAAGAGTTTCAACGATTTGTATAACAGCATTTCTTTGGGTTGTTCCGTCAAAAAGGAGTTGTCCCGGATCGGGAGTATGAAGGCTTTTCCCGAAAATGTGGTGGTGAAAGCCTTTCTGACCTCTCAGATTACGGAAGGCCATGAGTCGGTACCGATGACGGTGGAGACGACCACCAATATCGTCTTGTTGCCGAAGGAGCCGATGAAACCGCGTTTTGCCGACAAGCGGGTGGGTTTCTTTACAACTCCCCATTTCTATTTTAACGACCGGCAGCAGGCGGTGGAATCCCGGGAACTGGTGCATCGCTGGCGTTTGGAGCCAAAACCCGAAGAGGTGGAAAAATACCTGCGGGGGGAACTGGTGGAACCCCGCAAACCGATAGTGTTCTACATCGATCCCGCGACTCCGGAACAGTGGCGGGAGGCCATCAAGGCCGGGGTATTGGACTGGCAGGCGGCTTTTGAGGCGGCCGGGTTCAAGAATGCCGTACAGGTCAAGGATGCCCCGACCGATGATCCGGATTTTGACATAGACGATACTCGTTATTCCGTCATTACCTATGCGGCTTCCCAGCAGGCGAATGCCATGGGACCTTCGGTGGTCGATCCCCGTTCGGGAGAAATCATTGAAGCCGATGTGGTCTGGTGGCACAATGTGATGACGCTGTTGCACAGCTGGATGCAGGTGCAGACTGCCCCGATCGATCCCCGGGCCCGGACCCGTGTTTTTGACGATGAATACATGGCCAGTGCCATCCGTTTTGTCTCCTCGCACGAGGTGGGCCATACTTTCGGTCTGAAACACAATATGGGCGCCTCTTCGGCTTTTCCGGTCGACTCGCTGCGTTCGAAGACCTTTACGGCCCAAATGGGGGGAACGGCCAGTTCGATTATGGATTATGCCCGTTTTAATTACGTGGCGCAGCCGGGAGACGGAGTGGAGCGTATCACCCCGGTCATCGGCATATACGACAAGCATGCCATTCACTGGGCTTACCGTTGGCTGGAAGGGGAGGATCCTCACGACGAACTGCCGGTATTGAATCAATGGCTGGCGGAGCATGCCGGCGACCGGATGTACTGGTATGGTGAACAGCAGGATCCCAGGGATCCCATCGATCCCCGCTCTCTGGATGAGGATCTGGGAGACGATGTCATCAAGGCCAATCGGTACGGCATCCTGAACCTGAAGCGCATTGTCCCGAATATCGTCGCCTGGACGGAGAGCGAGGGCGAAGGTTATCTGGAAGCGGGTAAATTGCTGATGGCAGTCATTAACCAGTGGAAGTTGTATGCCGGCCATGTCATTGCCCATGTAGGCGGTTTTTACATCAACAACCCGGTGATGGGCGAAGAGCTGGAGCGCTATGTTCCGGTGGAAAAGGAGCGGCAGCGGGAAGCGGTGAAATATTTGTCGGAAGAGGTTTTTACGGTACCCGAATGGCTGTTTGCCGCCGATGTCTGGAAAAAGACTTTTCCGATCCGTACCGTTCCGGCCGAGGTGGAATATTCTCCCTATAATACGGTGCGGGAATTGCAGTATGCCTGTTTCTACGACCTGATGAAGGATGAGCGTCTGATGCGGATGTATGAAGCCGAGGCGATGAAAGGCCGCACGCAGGTATATACGCCGGAGGAGATGTTCGACGATCTGTATCGGACGGTGTTTAAAGGTTCGCTGGCCGGCCGGAGTCTGTCTTTGTATGAGCGGATGAGTCAGAAGAATTACCTTGACGCCATCATCGTCAGTTCGAACAAGGCGGTCGAGAAGACCACCAAAAAGGCCTTGCAGGCCGATGGCTGTTGTCATTTTGCATCCCGGGAAGCGGCTTTTTCCTTGCCCGAACGCGCAGAGGTACAGTTGAACAATCTGCAGGTATCCTCCATGGGACGGGTGTCGGAAGCGGTTTCGGTGAAAAGGGGGGCTTTGCTGAGGGTGCTGAGACTGGCGGAAAAGAACCGGAATACCGGAGATCAGGCCACCCGGCAGCATTATGAAGATGTGATCGTACGGATCAGGGAAGCGTTGAATTTATAATAAGAATAACTTACTTTTAACATAAACAATAAATGCGATGAAAAAATTATACCTTTTACTCGTTTTGTGTCTGCCTTTACTGGCAGCTGCACAGACGACGCGGAAAATTACCGGTCTGGTGCTGGAAGCGGCGACCGGGAATCCTTTGCCGGGAGCTACGGTATTTATCGATCCGGAGGCTGCAGAAGCGAAAGACTATACTCCGGCGGGTACGGTTACCGATGCGAAGGGACGTTTTGAACTGGTGCTGCCGGCTTCGGTGCGTTATGTCGTGGTCAGTTTCATCGGTTACGAGGCTTTGAAGGCAGATATCAGCGGAAAGTCCGAATTTACTTTCCGTTTGAAAGAAGAGGTGAGTCAGCTGGAAGAGGTGGTGGTGACCGGTTATCAGCAGATCGAGAAGCGGAAAGTGACATCGGCCATTGCGACGGTACAGGCCGATGACATCAAAAGTATCGGTGTGGCCAGCATCGATCAGATGCTGGAAGGACAGGTGGCCGGGTTGATGTCGACTCCGACCAACGGCGCTCCGGGTGCTCCGGCCAAGATGCGGATCCGCAGCACGGTTTCGCTGTCGGGAAACACGGATCCTTTGTGGGTGCTCGACGGAATGATCCTGGAAGGCAACGATATTCCGGCGGAATTCGGCGACAAGGATAATATCGATGAATTGTACAATACCTCCATCGGCGGAGTGAATCCGGCCGATATCGAAAGCATCACCATTTTGAAGGATGCGGCCGCTACGGCGATTTATGGGGCCAAAGCGGCAAACGGAGTGATTGTCATTACGACCAAAAAAGGCAGTCAGGGAAAAATGCGGGTGAATTTTTCCGGTGGGGTGTTCTATACCCTGAAACCCGATCTGGGCAAGCTGAATCTGATGAATGCTTCCGACAAGGTCGATTTTGAACTGGGACTGGCAGCCCGGAGCGATCTGGATTATCGGAGTGAATACGGACAGGTGGCCCGTTTGCTCTCGCAGTACGGACAACTGGATGCTTTGCGGGAGAACGGTTTCCAGGGAATTTCCGCTGAAGCGCAGCAAGCCATTCAGGCCTTGCGCGGGAAAACGACCGACTGGGGGGATGTCATTTACCGGAATGCGGTCAACCAGCAGTATAACCTGGCCATTTCAGGCGGTTCCGACAAGGCGACCTATTATTTCTCGGGCGGGTACTACAACGAACAGGGAACGACCCGCAAGACCGGTTTTGAACGCTATAACCTGACGATGAAGACCGATTTCGACCTGGCAAAAAATCTGAAGGTCGGCGTGTCCCTTTTTATGAATGAAAGCGAGAAGAAAGGCTATTTGACCGATGCCGACGCCTTTATCAATCCGGCCAATTATTCCCGGAATGCCAATCCCTACCTGGAGCTGACCGATGCACAGGGAAATTATATATACGATCCCGATATCGAGGGATACAGCGGCCGCTATGTATCGTTCAACTACCTGGAGGAAATGAATAATACAGACTATTCTCTGAAGAACCGTTCCATCAAACCGCTGTTTTCTCTGGACTACAAGCTCACCGACTGGTTGAAGCTCCAGACGCAGTTTTCTTTGCAGCTGGAGCATTCGGCGACCGAGAAAGTGGCGGCCAAAGAGACCTATTACGTTCGCAAATACCGGGAGAAGACGCGGGGAAATGACGGTTCCTATTTCCTGCCGGACGGGGGAATCATCCAGAATACGACCCAGGATATGAACCAGTATCACTGGAAATTGCAGGGGGAGTTCAACCGGGTGTTCGGCGAGGCGCATGCGGTGAATTACATGGCCGGACTGGAATTGCGTCAGAGCAGAGTGACGAGCATCATGACCCGGGGATTCGGTTACGATCCCAATTCGTTGACTACCAAACCCCTGGTTTTCCCCGAAGGCAGTACGCAAACCGATGCGGCCGATTTCAGGCAGTACAGCAAGTCGTTTACTGAAGACCGCTTTCTTTCGGTTTACATGACCGGTTCGTATACCTATGACAACCGCTATACTTTTTTCGGCAGTCTGCGTTATGACGGTTCGAACATGTTCGGGGTGGAGCGGAAATACAAGTATTTGCCCTTGTGGGCGGTTTCCGGAGCCTGGAACATCAATCGGGAGAAGTTCCTGCGGGAAGCGGGCTGGTTGTCCGACCTGAAGCTGAGAGCTTCTTATGGGGTGCAGGGGAATGTCGACAAGGACACTTCTCCGCTGATTGTCGGGGAGTGGGGCAATGTGGAGGTGCTGCCCGGCAATTCCGAGTCGAATATCACGGTCACTTCTCCTCCCAACCAATACCTGCGTTGGGAGAAAACGACCAACTGGAACGGAGGGCTTGATGTGGCCCTGTTCGGCAATCGTCTTGCTTTTTCGGCAGATATTTACAAACGGGTGAGTGACGATCTGATCGGCATGAGAACCCTGCCGGGTGAAAACGGATTCAATTTCTCGACCATGAACTGGGCGAAGCTGACCAATCGGGGGTATGAATTCTCCCTGTCGACGGTCAATGTCAAGACCCGGGATTTCCGTTGGACGATGGATTTCAATATCGCACACAACCAGAGCAAGATCAATCGTGTCCAGGTACGGGACAATTCGTACGAACCTTCCCGCGAAGGCTATTCGGTGGGGGCTTTGTTCTCGTTGAAAACGGCCGGTTTGGATGAAAACGGTGTGCAGATGTTTTACAACAAGCAGGGGGAGAAAGTTTCGTTTTACGACTTTTTCGGACTGGAATACGGTTATATGATGGGCGGATTGATACCTTTCCTGAAGAGCAATCTGAGCGCCGAAGAGTATCGCGATCTTTTCACTTATGAGGGAACCTCCGAACCGAAATTTACCGGCGGATGGATCAACCGCTTTTATTACAAGCATTTCGATCTGACCGTATCGACCTCTTTCGTGCTGGACCAGACCGTGCAGGAACAGCCTTTCTACAATCCGGTGCAGACCTCCCCGGGACAGAATTATTCGCGTCGCATGTCGCAGATCTGGTCGCCGGAAAATCCTTCCGGTTTCTATCCCCGTTTGTTGGGTACGCATACCGAGGGTGAGGATAACTGGGCTTACCAGTGGCTGGGCATGATGGATCCCGGAAATTCTTTCCGGAAATACGACTATTGGTTCCGGAAAATGAGTTATCTGCGGGTCAACAGCATCCGTCTGGGCTATTCATTGCCGGAAAGAGTGATGGGACGTCTCGGTTTCCGCTCGGCCCGTATCAGTCTGGAAGCCCGCAATCCCTTTGTGTTCGGCAGCAGCTACAAGGGATATTTCGATCCGGAGACTTTTGGCAATATTTATGCTCAGCCTTTGGCCAAGACTTTTTCCTGTGGTATTGATTTGACCTTTTAACCTTAATGCATGAATCTATGAAACGAATCTATATTTTTTGGACAGTCCTGCTTGCTCTGGGATGGGGCGGATGTAACTATGTGGATGTGGATCCTGTGGGGAAAGTGATTCCGGATGAGATTTCCGAATTCCGGGCGATGTTGACGACGGCCTATGCGACTTATCCGCCCTACCGGCGTTATTTGATGGTGCGTTCCGACGAGGTGTTTCCCGATGCTTTCGGTCTCTCGTACGACAATTATATCGATCTGGCTACTTTGAACGATGAGAATCCGGATCCTTTGACGGAGACTTATCCCTGGACTTCGATGTATCATGTTATTTTTTATGCAAATTCGGTGATCGAGGGGGTGGCGGATGCCAGGGCCGACGGGTCGGCCGATACCCGCGAGCAGTTGCTGGCCGAGGCCTATTGCCTCCGGGCCTTTGTCCACTTCGATCTGGTGAATCTGTATGCCAAGTGGTACGATCCGGCCACTGCGGCGACCGACAAGGCCGTACCGCTTGCCCTGAAAATCGATATCGGGCAGACTTTTGTTCCGGCAACGGTGGAGGGGGTGTACAGCCAGGTGTTCGAGGATTTGAAAAAGGCGGAGGAATACATGCAGGTAGAGCAGCAGACCGGTACGAACCTCTATCGTTTTTCCAGGAAATCCCTGAAGGCGCTGAAAGCCAGGGTACATCTCTATCATCAGGACTGGCAGGCGGCGCAGGAAACGGCCGAAGAGCTGCTTCCTCTCTGTCCGTTGGAAGACTTGGTGAATCAGGAGGCACATCCCTGGATGTATACATCCAAGGAGGCCGTTCTGGCTCTGGAGCAGGTTTCCAGTACGGTGATGAAAGAGGACATGTATGTCTTGAGCAATCTGTCGGACAAGTACAACCAGGCCCAGGAGAACGACCGGTATGCGGATGCCCGTTTGGGGAATTACCTGGTCAATAAATACGGTACCTGGTATTGCAACAAGGGGGGCGACAAGAACGAGAAGGTGACTTTTCGCAGTGCCGAACTCTATCTCATTGCCGCCGAGGCGGCCGCACATCGGGAAGGGCAGCTGCCGACCGCCAAGAGTCATCTGTTGCAGCTGTTGAAAACCCGGCTTTCTGCCGCTTATTACGACGAGTGTGAAGCTAAGATACAGGCCATGAACCAGGAGCAGCTGTTGGCGGAGATTCTGGACGAACGGGCCCGGGAACTGGCCTTTGAAGGGCATCGCTGGTTTGATCTCCGGCGGACCTCCCGTCCCGAGATTGTCAAGCATTATACGGACGCTTCGTGGAATCCCCAGACGGTCACTATTCAGAAAGACGATCCCAAATACATCATTCCTTATCCGGCGGAGGCGACGGCCAACAATCCGGATCTAAAGTGATGCCGATGTGTGAAAATCAGTCATAAAAGGTGGGTTTCTCCACCTTTTTTCGTATTTTCGGAGCGATAATTTATTTCGCTATGACTGCTGTAATCATCGAGGATGAGCCTTTGGCTGCGCTGGAACTGGAGAATGTGCTGAAACGGGTGGCTCCGGACATAACGGTCGTCGCCCGCCTGGATGCGGTCCGGGAGAGTGTGGCCTGGTTGAAAGAACATTCGGTCGACCTGATATTCAGTGATATTCATTTGGGGGATGGCCGTAGTTTCGATATTTTTACCCAGGTGGAGGTAGCGGCTCCGGTGATCTTTATCACGGCTTACGATGAGTATGCCCTGCAGGCCTTCAAGAATCGGGGAATCGACTATATCCTCAAGCCTTTTGAGGAGGAGGAGATCCGGAAAGCCCTCGAAAAGGTCCGGCAATGGTTTCTCCAGGAGGCTGTCGAAGAAAAAAAGCGTCCTTATCAGGAGCGTTTTCTGGTGCAGATCGGACCGAAAATCAAGTCGGTGCCGGTGGCCGATGTGGCCTGGTTCATGGCCGACGGGAAATACCTGATGCTGTATACCCGTGACGGGGGAAGCTATATCCTCGACCAGACGATGGCCGCTTTGGAGGAGCGTCTTCCGCCGCAGGATTTCTTCCGCATCAACCGCAAATTCATCGTCAGTTTCTCTGCCATACAGGAGATGATCCGTTATTCCAACAACCGCATCAAGATTGTCCTGATGCCGCCTCCTCCCGATCACATGGAGGCCATCGTCAGTGCCGACCGCATCCGGGAATTCCGGGAGTGGCTCAATCGGTAACGCTTTTCTGGAATACTTTCCACAGGGGATCGTCGGCCGGCGGATTGGCCGTGATGGTGATCATTTCCTGGCTGACCGGATGCTTGAAGGTGATCGAACGGGCATGCAGGCTGATGCCTCCTCCTTCGTTGGAGCGGGGAAAACCGTATTTCAGGTCGCCTTTGATCGGGCAGCCGATTTTGGCCAGTTGGCAGCGGATCTGGTGATGGCGTCCGGTGTAGAGCTTGATTTCCAGCAGATAATACCGTTGGGAGCTGCTCAGCAGCCTGTATTCCAGTTTGGCCTCTTTGGCTCCGGTCTTGGGCTGGTTGTAGGCATGGGATTTGTTTTTCTCCGGGTCGCGCATCAGGTAGTGGGTGAGTACGGCATGGTCTTCGGCCGGCAGGTTGCCGACGATGGCCCAGTAGATCTTGGTGATCTCCTTTTCGTGTTCCTGGAACATCTTGTTCAGGCGGGTGAGGGCTTTGCTGGTACGGGCGAAGATCACCACTCCGCTGACCGGGCGGTCCACCCGGTGGGGGATCCCCAGATACACCTCGCCGGGCTTGTTGTATTTCTTCTTGATGTATGCCTTTACTTCCTCGCTCAGAGGCATGTCGCCGGTTTTGTCTGCCTGTACGATATCCGAAATCTTCTTGTTGACGGCGATGATGTGGTTGTCCTCGTATAAAACTTCTAACATGATGAAAAGGTCAAAGCTGCATTAATACTGTTCGCGTTCATTCGGGAAATCACCGCTCTTGACATCGGCGATATAATTGCCTACGGCACCGCTGATCTCTGCAAAAAGGTTGTGGTAGCGCCTCAGGAAGCGGGGCGAGAATTCCTGGTTGATGCCGAGCATGTCGTGGATCACCAGTACCTGTCCGTCCACACCGCCGCCGGCACCGATGCCGATGATGGGAATGGTCAGTTCCTTGGCCACTCGTTCCGCCAGGGTTGCCGGTATTTTTTCGAGTACGATCCCGAAGCATCCCGCTTCTTCCAGCAGGTGGGCATCCCGGACGAGTTTTTCCGCTTCCTCTTCTTTTTTGGCGCGGATGGCGTAGGTTCCGAATTTGTGGATGCTCTGCGGGGTGAGTCCTAGGTGTCCCATCACCGGGATTCCGGCCGAGAGAATGCGCTGTATCGACTCGAGAATCTCTTCGCCTCCTTCGATTTTTACGGCGTCGGCCGCAGTCTCCTTCATGATCCGGATGGCGGAGTTCAGGGCTTCCTTGCTGTTTCCCTGGTAGCTGCCGAAGGGCATGTCGACGACGACGAGGGCCCGTTTGACACCCCGGACCACGGAAGCGGCATGGTAGATCATCTGGTCGAGCGTGATGGGCAGGGTGGTTTCGTGTCCGGCCATGACATTTGAGGCGGAGTCACCCACCAGGATGACGTCTATCCCAGCCTGGTCGACGATGCGGGCCATGGAATAATCATATGAGGTAAGCATGCTGATTTTCTCACCCTTGAGTTTCATCTCCGACAAAACGTGGGTGGTGACGACCTTTACTGCTGATTGTGTTGACATGATTGAAGCTGAAATTTATTGAAATGTTCCGATAACTGTCTGTGATCCCCGGGTTTTTTGGCCCAACTGAACCTCTATCCGGGTACCGATGGGAAGAAACAGGTCTACCCGCGATCCGAACTTGATGAATCCCGCATGCTGGTCCTGGCGGGCGGTGCCGCCTACGGGAGCGTACGAGACGATGCGTTTGGCCATGGCTCCCGCAATCTGGCGCATGAGGATGGTCTTCCCGTTGTTGCATTCGATGACGATGGTGGTCCGTTCGTTTTCGGTCGAGGATTTCGGCAGATAGGCGGCGGCAAAATTTCCCGGGTGGTATTTGAAATATTTGATGATGCCGTTCACCGGAAACCAGTTGATGTGTACGTTGAAAATATTCATGAAGATGGAAACCTGGAGGCGGCGGTCCTTGAAATATTCCGGTTCTTCCGTCTCTTCGATCACGACGATCTTGCCGTCGGCCGGAGCCAGGATGGTGTTGTCGTCCTGGATGATCACCCGGTTGGGAAAACGGAAGAAATTGACGATGAGGATGTACATGACTGCCGTGATGCCCAGGATGGTATAGACGATTTTGGGATTGTCGATCAGGTAGAAAGAAAGCAGGTTGATCAGGATCAACCCGATGAAGATTTTGAGTAACAGTAGAAAGCCTGCTTTATGTATCGTCATGTCTTTAACTTTAAAGGTTACGTCGTATCAGTCTGCAAAGGTATCAATTTTCCCTGGAAAATAGTCTTCTTCGATGAAAATTCATTTCCCGGTCTCTCAGAAACCGAATCGGAAAGCGAGGTATACGAATATGACCGGCAAGGCATACACGATCGAGTCGAGCCGGTCCAGCACCCCGCCGTGTCCGGGCATGATATGGCCGGAGTCCTTGATCTCGATGCATCTCTTGAACATGGATTCCACCAGGTCGCCGAAACTGCCGAATACGATCACAATGGCTGCGATGACTGCCGTATCGAGGGGAGAGAGACCCTCCATACAGGGAGCGATCAGCCAGCCGCCGGCCAGCGTCATGATGCCTCCGCCGATGGTGCCTTCCCAGGATTTCTTCGGGGAGATCCGGGGAAACAGTTTGTGTTTGCCCAGCAGAGAACCGCACAGGTAGGCGAAGGTATCGTTGAGCCAAACCAGCAGAAACGGCAGGAAGATAATGTCCGGTTGCCAGCCGCCGGTGCACAGGTAGGGGAAATAGGCCAGCAGGGTAAACGGCAGCGAGAAATAAAAGAGGGCATAGATGCCGAAAGCCATGTTCTGGAAGGCATGGGTGCTCTTCCGGTATAATTCCCAGATTCCCAGGAAAAAGGTGGTACAGAAGAAAAAGAGGTATCCCTCTTTGAATCCCCAGTAATTGTGGGCGAAGCCGGCGCAGAACAGCAGGCAGCCGCTGATCAGGCAGAGGGGTTGATTCATCCGGATGTGGAGCCGTTTTGCCATGTGGCAGAATTCGAGCAGTCCGATGATGTTGATCAGAAGAAAGAGGGCAAAAAAGCACCAGGGGTGTATGTAAATACAGGCGGTCAGTATCCCGACGAACAGGATTCCGCTGATGGTCCGTTTTCCGAAATTATTCACGATACATGGATTTTAGGATGGATGCAGCTTTTTCCTGGTCTTCGTTTCTGACCCAGATCTTGATCCATCCGAAAGCCTGGTAGGACGAATCTTTCTGGTCCAGAATGACCGCTTCTATGCCGTTTTCTTCGAGGAGACCCCGGATGATCTCGGCCCGATAACGCTGGTCGGTTTCAAAAATAACGCTCCAATCATTCATGACAGCGGGTATTTAAGGGTTTGTTTCTGTTTCGGTTTCTGTTTCGGTGGTCGGTTTGCTTTCTTCCGCCTCCTCTTCGTCTTTCCAGGGGCGTTTACCCAGTATGCGTTCCAGATCATCGCTGAAGATCACCTCTCGTTCGAGCAGCAATTCGGCCACCTGGTGATGCTGTTCCTGGTGGGTTTTCAGCAGTTCCTTGGCCCGGTTGTAGGCATCTTCCACCAATGTCTTGACCTCGCTGTCGATCAGTTCGGCCGTTTTTTCGGAATAGGGTTTGGTAAAGCTGAAATCGCTCTGTCCCGTGGAGTCGTAATAGCTCAGGTTGCCGATTTTCTCGCTCATACCGAAGATGGTCACCATGGCATAAGCCTGTTTGGTAGCCCGTTCGAGGTCGTTTTGCGCACCGGTGGAGATCTGTCCGAAGGTCAGTTCCTCGGCTGCCCGTCCGCCGAGGACGGAACACATCTGGTCGAGCAGCTGGTCTTTGGTCGTGATCTGGCGTTCCTGGGGCAGGTACCAAGCGGCGCCCAGGGCTTTTCCCCGGGGAACGATGGTAACCTTCAACAGCGGATGGGCATGTTCCAGCAGCCAGGAAACGGTGGCGTGACCGGCTTCGTGGTAGGCGATGGCTTTTTTCTCGCTCACCTTGATCACCTTGCTGCGGTTTTCCAGTCCGCCGACAATGCGGTCGATGGCATCCAGGAAATCCTGTTTTTCGACTTCATTCTTATCTTTGCGGGCAGCGATCAGGGCTGCTTCGTTGGAGACATTGGCGATATCGGCGCCCGAGAAACCCGGAGTCTGTTTGGCCAGGAAAGGAATATCCACATCGCCGGCCAGTTTCAGCGGTTTCAGGTGTACCTTGAAGATCTCCTCCCGGTCTTTCAGTTCCGGCAGGTCGACATAGATCTGGCGGTCGAATCGTCCGGCCCGCAAAAGGGCGCTGTCGAGGATATCCGCCCGGTTGGTGGCCGCCAGGATGATCACGCCCGAATTGGTTTCGAAGCCGTCCATTTCGGTCAGCAGCTGGTTCAGGGTGTTTTCCCGTTCGTCGTTGGAACCCATGTTGGGGTTTTTGCCTCTGGCCCGTCCGATGGCGTCGATTTCATCGATGAAGATGATACAGGGGGCTTTTTCTTTGGCCTGTTTAAACAGGTCGCGCACCCGGGAGGCTCCTACGCCGACAAACATTTCCACGAAATCCGAACCCGACATCGAGAAGAACGGCACATTGGCTTCTCCGGCCATGGCTTTGGCCATCAGGGTTTTTCCGGTTCCCGGAGGGCCTACCAGCAGGGCTCCTTTCGGAATCTTGCCGCCCAGTTTGGTGTATTTGTCCGGGGACTTCAGGAACGAGACGATCTCTTCCACTTCCTGTTTGGCTTCTGCCAAACCGGCAACATCCTTGAAGGTGATCTTAATGTTGGTATCCTTGTCGAACAGTCTGGCCTGCGATTTTCCCACGTTGAACACCCCGCCCGGACCGCCTCCGCCCTTGCTCATGCGACGGAAGAAGAAGACCCAGATAAAAACGAACAGGGCAATCGGAAACAGGATGGAGAACAGGTTGCCCCAGCCGTCGTATTCCTTGTCGTAGTCTATTTGGATATCGGCTGCTGCCGGTAATTTCTCCTGCAATTCGGAAAATTCACTCGAGAAAGTTTCCAGCGGACCGGGAGAAAAGTAGAACTGCGGTCCCGGACTGGAATTTTTGAATCCCTGGGATTTCAGCTGTGAATAATTCTCGATCTTGTCGGGCTTCATATATACATAGGCCTGGCCTTTGTTTTCGATGACCGTGATTTTTTCGATATCCCCCTTTTCCAGCATTTTGGTTTTTACCTCCTGCCAGGTGGTCCGTACAGGATCCGGGTTCATGTTGAAAAACTGGAACCCGATGATGATGGCGGCCAGTATGATGTACATCCAATAACCGTTCAGTTTCGGTGTCTTGATGTTCTTTCCTCCCCCTACCGGCGGAAAATTGAATCCTCCGTCTTTTTTATTTTCGTTGTTGTTTGCCATATCTGATTTTCTAATTGTTTCCATGTGTTTACCGGTCTGCCTGCCAGGAGAATGTCTCTTCCTCTTCGCCGGCAACCGGAGTGATTCGGGCATCGGCCCAGAAATCCTCTAACTGGTAATAATCCCGTAATTCCTTGTCAAAAATGTGAACGACGATGTCTCCATAATCGATGACGACCCATCGGGCGGTATCCGCCCCTTCGATGTGAAAAGGCTTTTCATTCAAATCTTCCCTGACTTTTTCTTCCACCATGTCGGTCAGTCCTGCAATATGTGTGCCGGAAGTTCCGTGACAGATGACGAAAAAACTGCAGAAACAGTTCTGGATATTTCTAAGATCGATTTTTACAATCCGGCGAGCTTTGTTATCTGCCAGTGCTTCAATGATTTTATCTACTACTTGTTCTGTCTGCGCCATTTTTGACTATAACTTTTCAAGTTGCAAATATAAGTTATTTCTCCGCTCATGTGTGCTTCCCGGTCTGAAATTTTGGAATAGTTGCAAAATTTCCCATACCTTTGTGTTTCGGGGGAGCAAAGTGAATGTGTCATTTTGTCAGCCCGTAACCTTTATCATTTAGAACGATTGCTATGAAAACTTATCGAATTCCCATGGTGCCGGGGCCTGTTTCTGTTTCCCGGGAAGTGCTGGCCGCCGGCCAGGAAAATTTCGGTTCTGCCGATTTGGAAAAAGACTATATAGAGCTGTACAAAGCGACTGAGAAGGCTTTGCGGAAGATCATGCGTACGAAAAACAGCGTGGTCATTCAGACCGGCGAGGGCATGCTGGCTTTGTGGAGTGCGTTGAAGAGCTGTCTGGTGCCGGGCGATCGGGTGCTGGTGCTGTCGACGGGACTGTTCGGGTATGGCATGGGGAGCATGGCCGAATCGATCGGCTGTGAGGTCCGGACACTGGGGTTCGGTTTCGACGAGACCTTGACGGATTTCGAACTCATCGAAAAGGCGATCCGGGAGTTCCGGCCGAAGATGATCACCCTGGTGCAGAACGAAACGCCGAGCGGAACGATGAACCCGGTGGCGGAAGTCGGTGCCCTGAAAGAAAAATACGGAGTTCCCCTGCTGTATGTGGATGCCGTGTCCGGATTGGGAGGCAGTGTGGTGAAAACCGATGAGTGGAAGATCGATTTGTGTCTGGGCGGTTCGCAGAAATGTCTGTCGGCGCCGGCATCCATGTCTTTCCTGTCTGTCAGCGAAAAGGCCTGGGAGATCATCGAAGAGGTGGGATACGTCGGCTACGATGCGCTGTTGCCTTTCCGGGATGCCGTCAAGAATGCCTATTTCCCTTACACCCCCTATTGGCAGGGGACGGCCCAGTTGCACAAAGCCTGCGAACTGCTGCTGGAAGAGGGGCTCTCCAAGGCGGTGGCCCGGCATCAGCGGGTGGCTGCCTATTGTCGGAAACGGATCGTAGAAATGGGTCTTCGGCTTTATCCGGCGCCGGATGCCGTACCTTCGCCTACCGTTACGGCGGTGTATGTGCCCCGGGGATTGTCCTGGAAGACCCTGGATGCCCGCTTGAGGGCCGAGGGACTGGTGGTGGGCGGCAATTACGGCTGTCTGGCCGGGGAGGTATTCCGTATCGGCCACATGGGAACCCAAGCCCGTCTCGAGCTGGTGACCGAGGCGATGGATATCCTGGAAAGGACCCTTCGGAAGTGAAACCTTTTCATTAAAAAATGTCGTTTTTTGTTTGTTTGATAGGGATTTTAATTTCATATTTGTTCCCATATCCTGTCAAATGCGGATTTTTATTTTAAATAGTTGACATGCAGTTGTTATGGAAATAATTAACGGACCGAAAAGGGATTTGCCGAATGCCACGCTGGTATTGATTTTAGGGGTTTTGTCCCTGATTTTTTGCTGGGTTTTCGGTTTTCTGGGACTGATACTGGGGATTGTGACCCTGGTGCTGGCCTCCGAGCAGCGGAGGCTGTACCAGCAGGCTCCGGGGGAATACACTGAATATTCCTTGAAGAATGTGAATATGGGGCGGGTTTTTGCGATTATCTCGATCTGTATCGCGGCGGCTGTCGTTTTGTTTGTGCTGCTGGTGATCTGCGGGTTATTCGCCGGTTTGGCAGGTTTAATTACTTTGGGACTATAAAACTTTAACGATATGGACTACAGATTTGAAATCAGTAAACCAGACAGTAATGATTTCCGGTGTGAAATTGCGATTAATGGTGAGCAGACTTTTCAGCAATTGCACGATAAGATAGTAGAAACTTTGAATTTCGACAGTTCGCAGATGGCCTCCTTTTTTGCCCTGGATAAATTGGGAAACCGGGGAAAGGAGATAGCCCTGATGGAGATGTCGTCCGATGACGGGGAGGAGAGCAACACCCTGGTCATGGATGTTACGACGATCCGGGAAGTGGTGAATGCCAGCTGCATCGAACTGGAGTATGTATACGATTTTTTTGCCAACAAGTATTTGAAGGTGGAATATGCCGGGGAATACATCGGCGATTCGGCGGATGTGTTGCCTTTGTGTGTCTACTGCGAGGGGGTATTGCCCCGTCAGACGGAGTATGATGCCGATGACGACTGGTCGTTCGACAAGGACGAAGATGACTATGACGACAGTTTCATGGAGGAATTCGGGGGCAGCAGCCGTCGGCGGAGAGGAGGAATGGACGAGGATGATTACGGTTACGGGGAGGAGGACGACGACTATCGGGACGACGACTACCGGGATGACGAGGATGGGTATGACGATCGTTACGAAAGCCTCGATGATTATATAGACAAATTATAACGGACGGCTGCGGTTCGGAGAAGTTCATGAAGACACTATTGGTTTTACTGGGACCGACAGGAGTGGGGAAGACCGACCTCAGCATTGCGGTGGCGCGTGCTTTGGACACGGCGATCATTTCCTGCGATTCCCGGCAGATTTATAAGGAGATGAGCATCGGGACCGCTGTTCCTTCTCCGGAGCAGCTGGCTGCCGTCAAGCACTACTTCATTCAAACGATC
Source organism: uncultured Odoribacter sp. (assembly GCA_944321165.1). GTDB lineage: Bacteria > Bacteroidota > Bacteroidia > Bacteroidales > Marinifilaceae > Odoribacter. The sequence goes on along the minus strand of CALUKE010000016.1, from coordinate 19,746 downwards.
TCCGTGCAGGAGTATTACAATTCCTGGCAGTTCGAGGTGCAGGCCCTGGAGAAGATCCGGATGCTTTTTCAGGAAAAAGAGGTGGTTGTCATGACCGGCGGTTCCATGCTGTATATCGATGCCGTCTGCAAGGGTATCGACGATATTCCGACCATCTCTCCGGAGTTGAGGGCGGAATTGATGGGCATTTACGAGCGGGAAGGGCTGGAGGCCATCCGGCAGATGCTGAAAGAGTTGGATCCGGTGTTTTACGGTCAGGTGGATCTGCAGAACGGGAAGCGGGTGTTGCATGCGGTCGAAGTGTGTCGGATGGCCGGGGTGCCTTATTCTTCGTTGAGGCGGAATACGCCCAAAGACCGGGGATTCCGGATCGTCCGTATCGGTTTGAACCGGGATCGGGAGGAGCTTTATGAGCGGATCGACCGGCGGGTGGACCAGATGCTGGCCGCCGGTTTGGAAGAAGAGGCCCGGCGGTTGTGGCCCTGGCGGCATTTGAATGCGTTGAATACGGTCGGATACAAGGAATTGTTCGATTATTTCGAGGGAAAGACCGATTTCGACGAAGCGGTGCGTCTCATCAAACGGAATTCCAGGCGGTATGCGCGCAAACAGTTGTCGTGGTTCCGCCGGGATTCGGATATCCGCTGGTTTCACCCCGACGATTACGAGTCGATCGGAAAAGCGATCGGTCTGTCTCTCGAAGGGCCTTTCAGTCGGTAATAAAATCTTTCGACTGGTGGGTGTAGCTTCCGTGCGAGGGAACGATCAGGATCAGCAGCGAGCCGATGACGAGCAGACCTCCGTAAATATAATCCAGGGTGCTTAATCGGGGGCGCATGGCGGCGTAGGCGGTGGCGGCCAGCAGCTCGAACAGAAAAGTCAGGACCGGTTGAAAGGCCCGGATGGTCATGAAGATTTCGGAGGTGGAAAACTTCAGGGTTGCGTAATAGAGTACGGTGGTGGCCGCATTGATGCATAAGCCCGTGAGGCAGGCGCTGATGATTGTGGCGGGATGGACCATTTCCGACAGACTGGGCAGATGGCTCAGAAACCGGTAAAACAGGTTCGGATGCTGTTCGGGCAGCAAATGCTTGAGCAGGGCAAGCGAGAAAAAAAATCCGATCAGGCTTAAACCGCCGTAAAACAGGGTAAATCCGGAAATGCCGCATTTCTGGCGGATGGAAGTATCCGGATTTCCGAGGGTTGTTTTTTCCACCACGATCGAACGGATGCAGCTGGCGGTGGCGGACACCATTACCAGGAGGACGACCGTCGGTCGGATGTCGGCAGAGAGAGCGGAGACAAACAGTATAAATCCGGACAGGATCACCAGAATGCCGGCATAATCTCCCCGGTAGGGAATTCTTTTGAAAATGGCATAGGCCAGTAGGTAAGCGATGACAACCTCTATGTTGAACAGCAGGCTGGTTTCGGTGGGAGTGATGTAGAGAAAGGTCGAGATCATGGTGAAACTTCGGATGATTTGCATGCCAGTATACAGCCAGGAATATTTGATGCCTTTTTTCCAGTTTTCGGGAGTGACCTGTTTTCGGATCATGAGGAGCGAGACGCCGGTGGCGAAGATCATAAAAGAGGTGAATACGATGATGTTGATATCGTATTTCAGGACGCAGAAGCGGTTGATGATATTCAGCAGGGCCCAGACGATGACTGTCGATGTGGCGAGTAAAACTCCTTTCATACGTTGAAAATTGAACTGAGTTTTATCGTACGTAAAAAGAAGGGGTCGGGTTACTGCTTGTCCGTGCCGGTGTACAGGATTATATAGCCGCTGTTTCTGCATTTGACAGCCAGGGTGGGGTCGGCTTTCAGATAGGTGCGTATGTGGCTGGCGTATTTTTTCAATTCGGTGCTTTTATTGACGGTGGCTTTGCCCCAGATGCCGTGGAGCAGGAAATCTTTGTCGGCCACTTCTTCTCTTTTGGCGCACAACAATTGCAGAAACCGGGCATCGGTTTGTTTCAGTTGTGTACTCTGACCATCGATGGTCAGTATGCGGGAGATGCCGTTGTAAACCGTATGTTCGGAAAGCAGATAAACTTGAGGAGTATCGGGGTATGCGATTATTTTTTCCCGGATGCGTTTCAGGTAGGCTAATAATACTTGCGGTGATTTTTCCTTGCTGATGAATTCATCCGCTCCGGCATCCAGCAGGGCGATTTCTTTTTCGGGCTCTTCGTGCGAAGTGTAAACGATGATTTGGATATGCCGGTCCTGTTCTCTGACCAGCCGCGTTATTTCCAACCCGTTTTTTCCGGGCATGTCCAGATCGAGCAGGAGAATATCCGGTTTTTCTTCTTTGTATGCCAGCCAGGCCTGGTTTCCGTCGGGGGCGATTTTCACTTCAAAGTTCTCTTTTTCGAGAATCTTTTTGGTTATTTCGGCTCCGAATGCATCATCTTCGGCATAAAGAATGCGTATTTTAGGTTCGTTCATGAGTTTTCAGTTTGTATTTTCTCTTGATGTTGGCTTTTCGAGGCAGGAGGATCCGGACGGTCGATCCTTTCCCTTGTTCGCTGTCGATGTGGATTTTCCCCCGGTGAGCCAGGAGGATCGTCTTCGCATAATACAATCCCAGTCCGTGTCCCTTGCTTTTCTTTGTTTCCGGCGAATCTCCCCGGTAGAAACGTTCGAATACGTGTTTCAGATTGTCCGGAGGGATTCCGAATCCGTTGTCTTGAAATGTTATCTCAAGCTGTTGCTTGTCGGATTCCGAACAGCGGATCTGAATGTCTACGCTTTTCCCGGAATATTTCAGGGCATTGTCGACAAGATTCTGGAAAACTGCCGACAAAAGGTCATAATCGCCGAAAATCGTCGGATCTTCGGGTTGAAATTCGAGTTGGATGCGGCATGTTTTTTCTGCATCCTCCGGAGTTTTTGCGGTCAGTGTTTCCAGCATTTCCCGGAGATCGATTTCCTGAATCATCAGCTTTAATCCGTGGGCATCGGTAGATTGGAGCAGCAGGCGGTTGACCGAGTATAACATTTTTTCCAGCTCCTCCTGGCTTTTTTCCAGCAGCCGAATCGATTCCTCCGGGGAAGTCTCCCGGAGCAGGTAGCATACTTTCAGCTGGTTGCTTATCGGACGTTTGAGATCGTGTACAATATGATGCATGAATGATTCCCGGTATTTTCCCTTTCTTTTTTCGTTGCGGATGGTTTGCAGAAGAGTGATGACGCAAATGACCAGCAAAACGGACAGCAGGATGGTCTGGAAAATTTCATAGGAAGCCGCCTGTACGAATTCTTTCCATGGATAGGCATAATCGGCAAACAACTTGTCGCCGGACAGGAAACCCATTGGTTCGCCAAATGGCATTTCCTCGGGCATGGGGTCGGTCTGTTCCGGCCAGGATTCCTTTACCCGTCCGGAGCTGTCGCACATAAACATTCGCAGGTCCTGAAACTCCAGCTGCAGGGAATCCTGTTTCTCCTGCAAATGCCGGCGCAGATTGGCCAGGGTCCAGGTTTCCGGATTGCGTAGGTCATAGTCTATTCGTTCTGTTATTTTTCTGATGTCATCGCCGCTATTTAGCTGAAAAACATGTTTTTCCCCGTCAATGAAGTAAATCAGTTTTTGGGACTTGGAATTAAAACTGACAATATCATTTTTTTCTAGATTTTGGTTTAACAGATTGAATTCGTACACACTGCTTAAAATCAGTTCATTCCTCGAATGACTGTATTCCATTCTCTTTTTTTGGTACAAAGAGTTTATCTGTAACAACTGATTGTATGTGATGACACAGACAATCAGCACTATTATCAATCGTATATGCGAATTCATAAAATTGCAACCTGAAAGCAACTTTTTTATTTTTTATTTTTCACGAATGTATACATTTTTGTGCAGTTAAACAAAAAAAGATAACGGATGAAAAATAAAAATTTGAAAATTTCAGGAATGGGGTGCTTGCTGGCAGCTATTTTTTCCTTATGGATGTGGAAGATTCCTGACAATACGGACTGGAGTCTGTTGATGAAAGAAAATGTGGAGGCATTGACGGCTTCGGAAAACAATAATCCGTATGATCTCTGCCAAAAGGCTGGAGGATTTTGTTGGACTAGTGATGTAAGAATAAACCATATATCATTGTTAGAATGAAAAAGATATTTTTGGTTCTGTTGGGAGGCATCCTGGCGGGGTGTACTCACTTTTACGCGGAAGACGTGTATGTAGAAGCGCCGGAAAGCGGGCGCATGAATTTTGTTGCAGTACAGGATCTGGCGCAGAACGGCATTTATGATGCAAACGGTTTTGTGAAACAGAGCAACCGGCTGGTTGTGGGAGCGTCCTATCTACAGGAAGGCGTGGCCCGCACACTGGACCTGTCTGCAAACGGAGGACAGGTCGCATGCAGCAAGTCGTTTGTGCCGGGCAAGCCGGTGCGGGCTTTGAGTTCCTTCAATTCATCCGACGGGCATCATGTGACAGCCCTGGATTTCAAGAAGGGCGAATTGCTGGTGACCCCGGTGATTCCCTTGACCAAGGGAAATGCCGAGACAACAGTCATCAGGCTTCCCGAGGACCGGCAGCATCTGATTGCTGCAAAGGGCGACGGATATGTGGTTGCCACCGGTCTGTATGAGGAAGGACGTTATCTGCTCTATTCCCTGTCCGACAGTGTTGCACGCTACTACCTGTCTTATCCGGAATGTCCGGACTATCCCGAACTGCAGGAAAAGACCAAGGGTATGCTTTATGCCAGCGGCATCCTGCGTCTTCGTCCCGATGGCAGGGCCTTTGTCTGTGCGGACATGTACAGCGGAGTGATAGATTTCTGTCGGTTGAGTGATGCGGGTATCGAGCGGGTGAAACTGGTATATCTGAGCTATCCCGAAGTGGAGGTGACAGAGACACCCGTTACGCGGGTTCTGTACAGCAGAGACAATCATTTCGGATTTATGGACCTGGCAGTCACCTCCGACCGTATATACGCGCTTTATTCCGGGAGGGGGTATGGCCGGAATGGAGAGGGGGCGTTGGGAGCAAGACAGTTGTTGGAATATGACTGGGAGGGAAATCTGCTCAAGAACCATGAACTGGAGGCACCCCTGTCGAAAATCGCATACGACCCGGAAGAAGAGCTTCTGTACGGTCTTGTAAACAATACGGATGTATCATTGGTAAAATTGGAACTATGAGATTGCTTTTAATGTTTTTGCTGGTGTCGGGCGGAATCCTGCTACCGGGTTGCGGGGGACGGGAGGAGGAAAAACTTTCCCTGCTTGTCGATCTGGCCAGTGCGTTGGAATTGAGCGGTGGGAACCGTCCGGAACTGGAACGGGTGCTGGAGCATTACCGACACGAACAGCCTGACCCGCTGAAACTGAAAGCGGCCGAATACCTGATATGCAACATGGTGGCCCATTATACTGTCGGCGGTGAGGTGATGGACCGCCTGAAACTGGACATCGACACCACTTTCCGTGATCAGCCTGCTGCCTTGAGGCTGATGTTCTATCTGATCGCGGCACGTATTGCCCAGACTCGGGAAAAGGCTGAAATCGAATATGATTTGCGAACAATTTCATCGGATTTCCTGATCAGAAATATCGAACGTTCGTTTACTATCTGGGAAGGAATCAAACGTCACTATGATCTGTCGTGTGAGGATTTCTTCAAATATATTTTGCCTTATCGCATCAACAACGAACCATTGATCGACTGGAAAGATTCGGCCTACTACCATCTGTATCATTTGGAAAAGGGCGAACAGTTAAGTTTTGGATTGAAAGATTATGTAAATTACATTTTGGCCAAGACTTTTAATGCTAATTCGACCGAACAAATGAAAACGCAGTTGTCCGATACTTTATTCAAGCAACATTCCATTGACTGTATTGACCGGGCCTATATAGATCAAGTTAGCAAACAGCTTTTCGGCATTCCTGTAGCCGTGGATTTCGTGCCCCATTATCCTACTCAGGAGAACCGTCACTATTGGACAATTATCCGGGATCGCAGATTTGTCAATGGTAAATATTATACAGGTATTATTCCGTATACAGCCAAAGTGTACCGCAAGACCAGCTACCTCCATGAAATCCCGCAGGATGAGGACAATTTTGTACCCCGGTTTATACGCGACCCCTACAAGACGGATGTGACCGAAGAATATGAGAATGTCACTTCCCTGGAATACAGATTCAAACAGGTAGAGTCGAACACCGACTATGCCTATCTCTGCGTATTCAACAACCGGGCCTGGAACGAAGTGGCCTGGACCAGGCTACATGGCAGAAAGGCGCGGTTTGACAAAATCGGCAGGGATATAGTGTATCTACCCTGTTATTATAACGGTAGTCGTCAGATGAGAGCCGATTATCCCATGTGGGTGAAGACAGACGGCGAGGCTGTTGCTCTCGTTCCCGATAAAGACAGTCTGCAGACGCTGCACCTGACCCGTAAATTCACTTACAACACGGCCGGAGATTACTATGGGGCTGCGATTATCGGTATACAAATACAAGCTACCAATGATTTGAAGGCAATCCGGTATGATTCCATTTCAGAGATTCGGCATTACGAGTATATGGCTTTTGATACGTTATATATTCATACGCGAAAAAAATACAAATATTGGTTGTTGAAAAAAGTACGTTACAGTTATCCGGAATTGGCTTCCGTAAAATTTATACAAGGAGATAGTATACTGATGCCGGTGAATACTTTCGACATCGATGCGTTGGGTGTCATCAAAAAGAATACTCCCGGATCTCAAAATATATTTAATGATGAACTTTTGGATTCCGGAACCTTATTGCCTGTGGTGGGGGTGGAATTCGAACAGCCTGTAGCGGTGGATGTGGTGAAATACATCACCCGGAATGACAAGAACGGCATCTATCCGGGACATGTGTACGAACTGTTTTATTTTGACCGGGGCGAATGGGTGTCGTTGGGCGAAAAGACAGCCACAGCCGACTATATCGAATTTGACCGTGTGCCTTCGGGGGCGTTGTATTGGTTGCGTAACCGCACGGAGGGCAAAGAGGAGCGTCCGTTTACCGTGACAGGCGGGCGGGTGAGATTCTGGTAGACAGTTATGAGTGAGTGATATATAAATTGAGGTGTTTAATGATTTAAAACAATTGAAAAAGAAACAGCAGAATAGTGAAATCGTTAAAATCGGAACGGATGAAAAAGTAGCCTTTCCATCCGTGTCTGTCCCGGAACCAGGTTTCGCAGGCAGTCGAAATAGAAAGGGCTACACGAAAAAACAAACAAAAATAGCGGAAAAAAAGATGTATCCGTTATATAATGATGATAATTATGAGAAAAGTGAAATTTTTAGTCGCATCGCTGTTATTCTGTGCGATGAGCTATGTGGGTTACACAACCTATGAGAAAATGTCCATGACTGAGGCAGAGAAATTGATGCAGGCAAATGTGGAAGCGTTGACACGGAGTGAGGGAGAAGCAGAAGGTGGTAAATCTTTATGTTTTAATAGTTATACAAAAGCAGATAATAATCAGATTCTAAGGTGTGTTAGTTGTGATTATGTAGATGGCATAGGTAATGGAAAAACTGGCTATTGTAAATGGTGATTTTGTGTTTTGATAATAATGAGAGACTCAGAATAAGTTGAGTCTCTCTAAAAAATGGAAGGATGAAAAATTTATTGCTTGTGATATTGGGCGCAATGTGTTGTGCTTGTTCGAATGATAATCGTATTTTTGATATTGAGACAAAACTAAATTTAAAGCCACGTGCATCCATAGAATTAGTGGGAGAGAAACTTCCTATAGATGCTTTGGGTGGATATGGAATAAAAGTTTTTGATACATTATTGGTTGTCACAACTAATGCCTCTGATCATTTTCGTGATGTGTATGGATTGAAAAGTTATTCTTTGTTAACTGAAATATTGATAAAAGGTCGGTCTAAAAATGAATTTTTATTTGCAGGGTATAATGGACAGAGTAGTAAGGAGAATGAATGTATGAATTTGTATATTCATGATTTGAATAAAAATGTTTTTTGGAAATACAATCTAACAGAATCAGTGAAACAAAATATGGATGTAGGAGAAATCATCTGTAAATTACCAGGAAGATATCAAGGTGCATACTATTTGTCTCCTGATGTTTTTTGTTATCGTACAACAGAATCAGGGGATGGTTGTTCATATATAATCAAGAATATGAAAGAAAACAGGGTTATTGAAGAATTCCGTGTGATGAGTTTTAAGGGGAAAAGCAGAGAGATAGAAATACCTATCAGTAGCTATATAACAAAAGATAACCATGTCGTTATTTGCTATTCCCGGAATATAGATCAACTGATGTTCATCGATATAAATAAAAGAACAAAAATATCAGTGTCGACTTCTGAAGAATGTCCTACCTGGTCTAAATTGGAAGAGGAATTCAGGAATGCACCTAAAATATATTATGATTACGTAGCAGCAACTGAACAAGAGATTTATGCATTATATAAAGGTAATCCGGATTGTTTTGAGATACACTGTTTTTCCCAAACGGGTGATTTCCTGAAAAGAATGTTACTAAAAGAAAAAATCATGTCGTTCGATATAGCAGGAAGTGTCATATACGGAATGACAGATGATGAAGAAATTTTTAAGTATGAGATATAAAATGAAAATCACAAAATATTTCTTATTTCAATTATTACTTATATTATTGCTAGGATGTAGTAATACTGAAATGAAGAGAGATTTTCAACAACTTCAAAGTAAAGCTATATCTTTTCCTTCGAAATTGAATTTTACAGTACATGGAAAAGATACCGTGATACCAGTGTCTGTTAAATATAAATTTAAGTTAGTCGTATATACAGATTCTATAGGATGTTCTTCTTGTGTTGTCAGCAAAATGTATTTGTGGAATAGTTTTATAGAAAAAAGTGAATTATATAAAGATAAATTAAAAATTTATTATATATTATCTCCCCGAAAGCAACATATAAAGAGAGTGCGGACAGCTTTGAGTATGGTGGATTTTGACTATCCGATATTGTTGGACACTTTGGGAGAGTTTGAGAAGTTGAATCCGCACCTGCCAAAGAATAAAGCGTTGCATACTTTTTTGCTGGACGAAAACAACAATGTGATTTTGGTGGGCAGCCCTCTGCATAACAAGAAGATTGAAGAGATGTTCTATCGGATTGTGGAGGAGAAGTTGGGAAAACCGGAATGAATCTGTACATGATAAAAAAGGATTGATGATGAGAAGTTTTGTTTCCCGGATGTGGACGGACATGGTGCTGGGAATGCTGTTCACCGTGTCGGGGTTTGTCAAGGCGGTGGACCCGATGGGGTTGGCATATAAACTGGAGGAGTATCTGGCTCTGTTCGGGCTGGCGGAATGGAACCGGTGCAGCGGATGGATGGCCGTAGGGCTTTGTGCGGCGGAACTGACATTGGGGCTGCTGCTGTTGCTGCGGTTGTGGCGCAGGACAACGGCGGTGGCAGTGACGATTTTCCTGCTTGTCTTTACAGCCCTGACTTACCGGATTTACAGTGATCCTTACGGGGGTATTCAGGAGTGCGGCTGTTTCGGAGAGGCGTTCCATCTTTCCAACGGTGCGACTTTTGCAAAGAATGTCCTGTTTCTGATAGTGGCAGGGGTGCATGTATGGCGCGTTTTCAGGCAGGGGGATTGTCTCTTCGATTGGAGACGGACGGCATTGGGGATCGGATGCGCAGTGGTGGCAGCCTTGTTGCCGGTGTATGCCCGGGTGTACCTCCCACCTTTTGATTTTTTGCCTTACAATGTGGGGACGAAAATAGAAGGAGAGCAGGGAATCGCCCTGTATGATTCCGCATTCCGGGAGGTGACGAAGGAAGTGTTTGACGGAGAGAAAATGAGTTATATGATCGGGGTGCGGGAAGAGCCGGATGCAGCTGTGGAGGAAAAGGTGAAAGCCTTGCGGGAGGCATGGAGGAACGGAGTCATACGCCTGTTTGTGGCGACTTCACAAAGCGGGATGCCGATTCCCGGAGGGGAGGATGTGCCGCAATATTTTATGGACGACCTGACACTGAAATCGGTGTTGCGCTGTGATGCCGGGGTGGTGGCTTTCAGTCGCGATCGCCGTATCATCGGGAAATGGAATCTGGAACATACTCCCCGGAGTTTCCACACTTACGGAGGGGAATTGGGCGCAGAGCGGTGGAAAAGAACCGGCCTTTTGGGTGGAATGGCAGTGGTGGTGCTCTTGTTTTTCCGGATGCGTAAAAAGATGGGAGCATGAAAAAGAAAGCGGATTTCTGGGATATCCTGCTGTGGGTGATGTATTCCCTGATCGGCTGCGGGGTGCTGGTGGGGATTTTCATCGCATTGCGCGTTTATGTGGCGGACCAGTTTGTGATTCCGACGGATTCGATGCGACCTACCCTGATACCGGGGGATTATGTGCTGGTCAACAAACTGATAGCCGGGGCCCGGATTTATGATCGGCTTGACTTTAAGGACGGGGATCCGCTGGAATGCCACCGCATCCGGGGCTGGCGGAAAGTAAGGCACAATGACATCGTAGTCTTCAATTTCCCAATTAACCGGAGCAAGAACCGGATGGAGTTCAAAATCAATTATGTGTATGCAAAACGGTGTGTCGGTCTGCCGGGGGATACGGTGGAAATCCGGAACGGGTATTTCAGGAACAACCGTTATGACGGCATTCTGGGGGTGGCTGAGGAACAGCGGAAGTTGTCGGAAACGCCCGATTCGCTGATTGCAGGCAATGTGATACATGCCTTTCCGTTTGATTTCAAGCATTATGGATGGACCATCAAGGAGTTTGGGCCGCTTTATGTGCCTTGCCGGGGAGGACGGGTGGAGCTGGATGCGGTGAATTTCCGGCTTTACCGTCTGGTGATAGAATATGAGACCGGAAAAAGGCTGGCTCTTGACCGTCAGGGGCACCTGAGCCTGGGAGGAGAACCGATAGACCGGTATACCTTCCGGGGGGATTATTACTTTTTTTGCGGGGATCAGGTACTGGATTCGAATGATTCCCGTTACTGGGGCTTTGTGCCGGAGGAGTTCATTGTCGGGGTAGTCACCCGCATCACCTATTCGCGTGACCGCATGGACGGGGAATTCCGTTGGGACCGGTTGCTGAAACGGGTGGACCGGCCTTGAATGTCCGGAAGGAATGACAAACAGGATGATTATGGGGAGAATCGTTGTATTTTTAGGAATGTGTCTGTTGCTGGCGGGACAGTTTGAAGAAAGCAGGGAGCTTTATGGGGGAATCGACACGGAGAATTATTTTGCCCTGTTGTTGGGAACGGCGGCCGTTATCGTATGTTTTGTGAAAGTGCCCGGGAAATTGTATGCAGGGGATGTTGTGGGCTTCGGACTGTTTGTGTATTTGCTGGTGCATGCCGGAGTGGCCGGAGCCACACAGAGCAGGGAGTTTTACCTGAGCATTTCCTATTTTGCACTGTATGCCGTATTCCGGACTGTCCGGGAGATGCGGATGACGAATTACGCATCCCTGGCGTTGATGGCGGCAGGGATTTACCAGTCGTATCTGGTGCTGGAGCAATTGTTGGGGCATGGAGTGTCCAATCACTATCGCTTTGCGGTGACCGGTTCTTTTTACAATCCGGGACCTTGCGGCATCTTTTTGGCAGGGATTTTCGTGCTTTCGGTGGCCATGGTGAGGAAGGGATACCGGAAAGCGGGCATGAACGTGATGTTTGTGCGTTATGTGACGGCCTGGGCGGCTTTGTCGGGGACATGGACGGCGATGGTGCCTACCATGAGCCGCGCCGGATGGATCGGGGCAGCAGCCGGAGTGGCTCTGCTGTACCGGAAAGAAATCCGGAAAGCGCTGGGAAAATGCCGGCATTGGATAGCAGTAGCCGGAGTGGTGGCGCTGGTGGGAGTGGCTGCAGTGGTCTACCTGTTGAAGAAAGATTCAGCGGATGGACGACTCTTTATCTGGAGGAATGTTGTGGCCGCCTGTGAAGAGGCTCCTGTTTTCGGGGTGGGAATTGATGGATTTGAAAGGGCTTATGCAGAGGCGCAGCATGATTTTTTTCAGAAAAAGAATGCCCTTGAACAGGATGTGCGGCAGGCAGAAGTGGCCGGAGTGGTGGAATCGGCATTCAATGAACCGTTGGCTTTGCTTTTGTTGCTGGGGGGTGTCGGCGGAATGCTGGGCATATCGGTCCTGTTTTTTAAGCTGCGACGCCTGAATGAATACGGATGTGTGGCTTCTGCTCTGTTGGTCGCCTCCCTTTTCTCATATCCGTTTTATGTGCCGGCCATTTCCATGGTGTTTGTATTTGCACTGGCTCAATGTCCTGACCGGCCGTTCAGGATGAACCGGAAAGCAAACCGGGTGATGTGGGGAACGGTGGGAATGGTGGCATTGTTCTTCAATTGCCGGGAATACGGAAAACGGGAAGCTTACAGGGAATGGAAAGAGGTGTCGGTCCTTTACAGTGTAGAGAATTTCCAGGAAGCGTCGGAGGAATATGCAAGGCTCTACTCCACCCTGCACCATGACCACAGATTCCTGTTTGAATATGGAAGATGCCTGAACAAGACAGGGGAATACGAAATGAGCAATGCGGTGCTGAAAGAGGGAATCCGGCACAGCGCAGACCCGATGTTCTGGAATGTGATGGGAAACAATTATCTGGCAATGAAACAATACAGTCTCTGTGAGAAGGCTTATCTGAGGGCATATCATACCTGTCCGAACCGTATTTATCCGCTTTATCTGCTTGTAAAAATGAGTTGCGAACAGGGCGACAGCACAAAAATGAGACATTATGCACAGATCATGCTGGACAAACAGCCCAAGGTGATATCGCCTGCCGTGGAGGAAATGAAAGAGGAGGTCAGAAAAATGCTCGATGAATGACAAAAGAAATTTACTACCTGTGAGCAACCTTTTGGCTTGACTTTTTGTTTTTTGTGCTATATCTTTATTTCAAAATAATGATAGCAGAATCGAAATAGGAAGGAAGAGAATGAATTGATTAATAAATATATTGGAAGGTTTTGCCGGACACGATATGAATTTGAATTTATAATTGGATAGAGTATGTAGATGAAACAAAAGTTCTTTTCCGTTCCTATCAAAAAGGAGAAGGAATGTTGTCGGATGGTCTGCAAATATATCGGAACGGTATATTGATAGGCGATGTTGATGTTCCTAGACATTTGAAAGTGATGGGGTATATTGCTCCTTATTATTATTCGTATGTCGTCTCAGATGATGAAGAAGAACGGCTCTATTTGTATAGATTTGAACTATGAAAATATTGAAACTGGTATATTTTTATATTTGATGCTTATTAGCTTATTGTCTTGTAACAAGCAAAGGCATGAACGGATTGAATGTATGATAAACGCGGTGAAAGATCGTGTTTATAACCTAGATACTTGCATAATTCAAGAATTATATGAACCTTATGGTTTATATTTGATAGGGGAAGATGTTTTTGTCGTCAACAGAAATAAAAGCGGTCATATTATATATCGATATGATCGAGATATGGTTTTTAAGAGATCTTATTTTTCTTATGGCAGAGGTGAGAATGAATTTGTTTGCATAGATAAAAGTATAAAGACTGGTAATGACAGTACTTTGTTTTTATATACCAATTGGTTTGATTGTACAGAATTTTCAATTATTGGAGAGGATATGGAAATAGAGAATCAATTCCCTATTCTGAAAGAAGTTCAAAATAATGTGATTTTATTGAACGATTCTCTTTTGTTCTATCATGCCCTACAACAAGAAAAGCCATTTGCTATTTATAATTACACAACTCATAAACTTATGCATGAATTTGGTGAATTTCCTAAGCGTACCATCAGTTACGAAACCAATATAGATAGGGATAATATATGCCTTTGCCATTCAATATATGAGGATAATCGTAAATTGTTAATCTCTTTTTATGTATCCATCCCAATTATCAGAATCTACAATCTTGAGACATTTTCTTTGGTTAAAGAAATACATATTACGGATGCCAAGGAACAGGTAAAATTGCTGGATGAGTATTATGGCGGGAAGGATGTGATTTATTTTCAAGCACCTGTGGCGAGTGGAAATTATATTTATGCAGCATTTGTCAATGCATGCTCAGGAGAAGATATGCCTGAATATACGAAATTGATAAAAATTGATTTCGATGGAAATATTGTATCAACACATACATTAGATAGATTTTGTCCGATTTTTAGCATATCGGAGGACGGCAGGTTTTATGGGATAGCATTGTCTGAAGAGGGATATGTTTTATGCAGGACTGTTCTATAATATTTATTCTGATAATGTGAAATATGTTGATGCTTTCAGTGATACTATTTTTTTGTCCGGGCAAAAATTCACGTAGAAAATTTCGGAGCAGAAACTATCGATTGTATAGATTTTTTACTGATTTTTGCATCCCGTAAGTCAGACCCATTTTACAATATGAAAGTGATTTTTTTTTATGTATTAATTGTTTTACATTGTTGGTCTTGTAATTCTAAAACACAGAAAAGACAAGTAAATATTGGAAAAATGAAAGATGGGGTTAATGTGTTTTATGAATTTGATATTCAAAATATTGACAAACAAAATAGAATAGATACAGGAACTTTGAATTCCATTTCGCAAAAAATAAAGTTTATTTGTCTTGAAAGTGGAAGTAATTCTGTACTAACTGACTTGAATTTGCAGTTGGATCGGATTGAAGGTGATTTTGTTGTTTCGTGTTTGAGAAGTCCTGTGTTGCAATTTGACTCAACGGGGCTTTATAGAAAGAAGTTAATTGATATCGGGCGTGCAAATAATGAAGTACAGCACGGACTTTACCAATGGACTTATCACAATGGCCAGTTGAATCTTTGTCAAGGGAATAAGATGATAACATATATTCCTTCAACAAAAAGTTTGAAAGGCTATTTGGCACAACAACATTATTATAATTCTATTCTTTTGAAGGATGGACATTATGTTGCTTTACCTTATTTAGGCCCAGAGATGTTTGAACAACGTTATTTGGATTTTTTAGATTCGGAATACGAAATTGTTCAATCTATTTCATATTTGCAGGAACGAGATATTTATTATAGACTTCCTCCCATGTACACGGGAAATTTGGAAACTTATGGGCTATATCCCTCTTATACGGGAGATGCTTTGTTTAAAGATGTATTTAATGATACTATTTACAAAGTGAAAGATGTAAATACGATAGTGCCTTATATTCATTTGAAACGGGGGGATTTATCTCCATCGGTAAAGAATGTTACTAATACATCAGTGAATAAGGATTTGATTTATGTAAAAAATGTAGCAGAGAGTGCGAAGTATGTTTTTGTCAATTATAGCTATCAAGAATCTGTCTTTTGTGCTGTTTTTTGTAAAGAGACAAGAAAATTGATTTCCTTTACAAGGATGAGTCTTGATAATTCAACTTCTCTCATCAATTCTAAATATTTTATTGATTATATCACACCCAAAGGCAAAAAAGTGAAAGCTGGAATATTGACAATTACAGAAGATAGACTTTATTGTGTGGTAAAAACGAAAGATGCAATTG
Source organism: uncultured Odoribacter sp. (assembly GCA_944321165.1). Classification (GTDB taxonomy): domain Bacteria; phylum Bacteroidota; class Bacteroidia; order Bacteroidales; family Marinifilaceae; genus Odoribacter. The sequence goes on along the minus strand of CALUKE010000016.1, from coordinate 4,194 downwards.
GTTTTATACCAGAGATGGATGAGTATGACAATCCATTGATATTAGAGGTGGAATTAAAATAGCTTTATAAAAATAAATGAAAATTACTCTACAATGTGGGGACGAAAATAGAAGGAGAGCACGGAATCGCCCTGTATGATTCCGCATTCAGAGAGGTGACGAAGGAAGTGTTTGACGGAGAGAAAATGAGTTATATGATCGGGGTGCGGGAAGAGCCGGATGCTGCTGTGGAGGAAAAGGTGAAAGCCTTGCGGGAGGCATGGAGGAACGGAGTCATACGCCTGTTTGTGGCGACTTCTCGAAGCGGGATGCCGATTCCCGGAGTTTCCACACTTACGGAGGGGAATTGGGCGCAGAGCGGTGGAAAAGAGCCGGCCTTTTGGGTGGAATGGCGGTGGTGGTGTTATTGTTTTGGTTGTGCAACCGTACGGAAGGCAAAGAAGAGCGTCCGTTTATCGTGACAGGCGGGTGGGTGAGATTCTGGTGATTCTTCATGGTGTTAATAAAAATAAAGTCTAATCCTTTAAACTTTGAACAAAAACGACAGAATGACAGAATCATAAAAACGGAACGGATGAAAAAGTAGCCTTTCCATCCGTGTCTGCTCCGGAACCAGGTTTCGCAGGCAGTCGAAATAGAAAGGGCTACACGAAAAGCAAACAAAAGTAACGAAAAGAGAAATCTTTGGGTTATAAAAACAAGAAAGAGAATGAAAAAGTAAAAATTTTGGTTGCATCAGTCTTGTTCTGTGCAATGGGGTATACAGGGTATACCGCTTACCCATAAAATGTATGACAATATATCCCAATGGAGTTCCTGTAGATCTTCCAGGGACATTTATAGCTAGGTAATAAATTTAATAATAGGCTATCTAAGTTTGTGCTATTTGTGATAGCCTATTTGAAAAATAAAAGGAATTATGAATACAGTAAAGAGTTTAATGTTGATTTTTTTACTATCTCTGTTTGTATTATCATGTGGTAATCGTAAAACGACAGGAGATATTTATGATATTTTTCCGGAATCAATTGATTTGTTTGCGGGACGGGAAATCGCAATTAAGGGGTATTTGTCATCAATCGGCAAAATGACAGTAATGGATACTATAGCTATTGTGCAATCTTATAACAGCAGTCATAACTTTTATGCCTATAGTATAAATACCGGAATTTTGGTCAATAAGTTTGTTGCGTATGGAAGAAGTAATAATGAGTCCTTGTGGGCAAATATGCAGAATCCGTACAAAGATAATTTTGTTATGTACGATATTAATAAGTCTGTCCTTGGAATTCTACCATTATCGCGGATGGGTGATTCTTCGGTTGTATTTGACAGGATTGTCATACAGAAAGAGAGTTCGTTTATATATAATCCAGACGTAAATATGCTCAGCGGAGGGCGCTTTTTGTTTAAGGGACATGATATAACAAAAAACACGGTATTCAAAATAACGGATAAAAATTTCAATACATTGTATGATTTTGGAGAAGTGGACGAAGTGGAATCCAATGGGGAAATTGCTCCTGAACTTATAAATATGACCCAGCAGGGAAATATCGTTATGAATTTGAACGGAACACATTTTGCCTACTCATCCATGTGTGGTGATGTGATAAGATTTTTTGATTGTAGCAGAGAGGATCACGAGCCTGTCGAAACGGCTGCTTATCGATATAACTTACCAAAGTTTATTGTTGTTGACAGGAACGGAGTAAAGGGGATTGCAATGTCTGAAAGTAATGTTGTCGGTGTTATTTCCTCTGCATTTGGGGATGATAAATTTTACATGTTACATCAATCCCAAACAATACATGATGATGCACAAAAAAGAGTAGGAAATATTATACTTGTTTTTGATTTGTCTGGAAAACCTTTGTATATGTATCAGTTAGATAGAGATGTGCGATTTATTTCGTATTGTCGTAAGAGTGGTTCGTTGATCGGTTTGTCTGTAAATGAGCGGAATGAAGATGTGTTTATAGAGTTCAAACTGATCTAATCTTGATTTTGTAGGTGAAAAAATTGCAATCCCTAATCGGCTGCGGGGTGCTGGTGGGGATTTTCATCGCATTGCGCGTTTATGTGGCGGACCAGTTTGTGATTCCGACAGATTCGATGCGCCCCACCCTGATACCGGGAGATTATGTGCTGGTCAACAAGCTGATAGCCGGGGCACGGATTTATGACCGGCTTGACTTTAAGGACGGGGATCCGCTGGAATGCCACCGCACCCGGGGCTGGCGGAAAGTAAGGCACAATGATATCGTAGTCTTCAATTTCCCGATTAACCGGAGTAAGAACCGGATGGAGTTCAAAATCAATTATGTGTATGCAAAACGGTGTGTCGGTCTGCCGGGGGATACGGTGGAAATCCGGAACGGGTATTTCAGGAACAACCGTTATGACGGCATTCTGGGGGTGGCTGAGGAACAGCGGAAGTTGTCGGAAACGCCCGATTCGCTGATTGCAGGCAATGTGATACATGCCTTTCCGTTTGATTTCAAGCATTATGGATGGACCATCAAGGAGTTTGGGCCGCTTTATGTGCCTTGCCGGGGAGGACGGGTGGAGCTGGATGCGGTGAATTTCCGGCTTTACCGTCTGGTGATAGAATATGAGACCGGAAAAAGGCTGGCTCTTGACCGTCAGGGGCACCTGAGCCTGGGAGGAGAACCGATAGACCGGTATACCTTCCGGGGGGATTATTACTTTTTTTGCGGGGATCAGGTACTGGATTCGAATGATTCCCGTTACTGGGGCTTTGTGCCGGAGGAGTTCATTGTCGGGGTAGTCACCCGCATCACCTATTCGCGTGACCGCCTGGACGGGGAATTCCGTTGGGACCGGTTGCTGAAGCGGGTGGAGCGGCCTTGAATGTCCGGAAGGAATGACAAACAGGATGATTATGGGGAGAATCGTTGTATTTTTAGGGATGTGTCTGTTGCTGGCGGGACAGTTTGAAGAGAGCAGGGAGCTTTATGGGGGAATCGACACGGAGAATTATTTTGCCTTGTTGTTGGGAACGGTGGGAGTGGTGGCATTGTTCTTCAATTGCCGGGAATACGGAAAACGGGAAACTTACAGGGAATGGAAAGAGGTGTCGGTCCTTTACAGTGTAGAGAATTTCCAGGAAGCATCGGAGGAATATGCAAGGCTCTACTCCACCCTGCACCATGACCACAGATTCCTGTTTGAATATGGGAGATGCCTGAACAGGACAGGGGAATACGAAATGAGCAATGCGGTGCTGAAAGAGGGAATCCGGCACAGCGCAGACCCGATGTTCTGGAATGTGATGGGAAACAATTATCTGGCAATGAAACAATACAGTCTCTGTGAGAAGGCTTATCTGAGGGCATATCATACCTGTTCGAACCGTATTTGTCCGCTTTATCTGCTTGTAAAAATGAGTCGCGAACAGGGCGACAGTACAAAAATGAGACATTATGTACAAATTATGCTGAGCAAACTTTGTGAACTGGAAGAACAGAACCAGCCTATAACGGCACGTCTGTTTCAGGAAATATTTTTCGGACAGGACAAAGAACCGGAAGCGGTACGCACCTCATCGGCACCATGCAGGAGCACAATGACCAATGCCGTGCCCTGGTCGGTAAAGATTACGCCTTGATTACCGTTCGCCGTTATGAAAGCTGCAAGCGCTATCTTGCCGAACTGATCAGACAGAAATACGGAAAGGATGATCTGCCGCTGGCGGAAGTCAACGGTGAGCTGGTACGTGCCTTTGAATTTTATCTGAAGACGGAAAAGGAATGTCAGCAGAATACCGTCATCCGTTATATAAAATGCCTTTCAGATTAATACTTATCCGGCCCAACAATTACGTGAGTATATAATAAGCAGACTGTTCCAATCTGAAAAGTCAATGGTTATCTGCATGGTGAATGGTCATCATAAACCATATCTAAAATGCTGATAAATATTGATTTCACTGTTTTATGCGGATAATAAGCCGCAAATTTTGCGGCTTATTATCCGTAAAATTGTATATTTGCAGAAAACAGTGATGCCTATGTACATACATGAACATAAAGAATGGCCTTCCTTTTCGTGGAACAAGGAACTTGTCGGTGAGAAACTAAACAAGGTAAACAAGGCTGTCGGTTATCTGATGGGACGCCTTAGTGTAATCGGTTTTAACGACAAGATGTCTGCCGTAGTTGAATCCATCTC
>CALUKE010000015.1 GCA_944321165.1 uncultured Odoribacter sp. | reverse complement strand
CACCTCGCAGTGAAACCACTTTTCGACATATCTGGCAACAAATCTTAATTTGGGTGGCGCATTGACGAAGTCAGGATTGAGTCCCGTTTTAAGTTAGAAAATGCTTATTTCCGATTTACGGAAATAAGCATTTTTTTTTGCGGTCAACCGGCATTTTCTTTTATTCTATCCTCCGGAAACCACCCGACGCATAAAGAATAAGGCTGCCGACTTGCGTCGGCAGCCTCCTGAAAGTCTTCAAATATCAATCTTTATTTCACTTCCCAAGTATCTCCGCTATTCAGCAGATCTTCCATACAGTGAATCTTAGACATTTTCTTTACTTCTTCGATTTGATCGTCCAATGCCTGATCATAAGTATGGGCTTCTACGTCCCGGATAACACCCAAAGCCACCGGGAATTCAGGAGCTTTCATATTCACCAGCATCCAATGAAGGAAAGGATTGGGGTTATGAGCATCGTGAACAAGGATATCCTTTTCAGTGATTCCATCCTTCCCGATCTCTACCACTTTCAGTTCACCGGATTTTGCCAGCATCAAACCTTTGTCTTTATTCTTTCCGAAAATCATCGGCTCGCCATGACGCAAAACAATCTGACGGTCATCTTTCAATTCTTTGTCAGTCACGGCAGAATGAGCTCCATCCGCAAAGATCACACAATTCTGTAAAACCTCAACGACAGACGTTCCCTTATGTTTTACCGCAGTCTCCAAAATTTCAGCCGTCAAATTAACACTGGTATCGATGGAACGGGCAAAGAATTTTCCTTGAGCCCCGATGCAAAGTTCTCCCGGATTGAAAGGATGTTCTATCGTTCCATAAGGAGAAGTTTTGGTCTTTGTACCCAACTTAGTAGTCGGAGAATATTGTCCTTTCGTCAAACCGTAAATTTCATTGTTAAACAACAAAATCGTAATATCCACATTCCGACGGATCGCATGAATAAAATGGTTACCACCAATCGCCAAGGCATCTCCATCTCCGGAAATCTGAAGGATATTCAACTTCCGATTGGCATTTTTCGCACCGGAAGCAATCGCAGCAGCACGTCCGTGAATGGTATGGAAACCGTATGTATTCATATAATAAGGGAAACGAGAAGAACAGCCGATACCGGAAATAACCGCCCATGATTCTTTCGGATAACCGAGCTCAGCCATCGCTTTTTGCACGGAATTGATAATTCCATGATCACCGCAACCCGGACACCACCGTACTTCCTGGTCGCTTTTAAAATCTTTAGGAGTATATTTTAATTCGCTCATAATCAATTTTCTAAATCTTTGATATTATTTCTGGCCGAAGCCTATCGTTATTTCATGAATGCATTGATCTTTTCTTTCAGCTCCACAACGGTGAAAGGCAGACCTGCCACTTTATTCACCTGCAGATAATTGAATTCCGGGAATTTACTTCTCAGATATTTGGCAAATTGTCCAAGGTTCAATTCACATACAATAATCTTCTTATAACGAGACAATACCTCGCGGGTATTCTTCGGCAGCGGATTGATATAATTGAAATGAGCCAGACTGATATCTTTACCTTCAGCACGCATTTCATTTACAGTAGAATAAAGATGTCCATAAGTACCACCCCATCCTACAACCAATACTTCGCCTCCGTCCGGATTACCGAATACTTCCTGATCCGGAATGTCGTTTGCAATCCGTTCTACCTTCTCTGCACGAAGATCCGTCATCACCTGGTGATTTTCAGGAACGTAACTGATAGTTCCGGTAATATTCATTTTTTCCAATCCACCGATGCGGTGTTCCAGTCCCTTTGTTCCCGGCAATGCCCAAGTTCTAGCCAAAGTTTCCGGATCACGGGCATACGGTTTGTAATCATCCCCCTCTTTTGCAATTCTCAATTTAATTTCAGGCAGTTTTGCCATAGAAGGGATCAACCAAGGTTGAGCGCCATTGGCCAGGAAACCGTCAGTCAGCAATACCACCGGAGTCATATGTTCCAAAGCAATCTTTCCTGCAATAAAAGCATAGTCAAAACAGTTACCAGAAGTACTGGCAGCAACCACCGGCATCGGAGATTCTCCGTTTCGGCCATACAATGCCTGCAACAAATCGGACTGTTCGGTTTTGGTCGGCAGACCGGTTGAAGGACCTCCCCGTTGTACATCAACAATGACCAGAGGCAATTCAGCCATCACGGCCAAACCGGCTGCTTCCGACTTCAATGCCAAACCCGGTCCGGATGTGGTTGTACAAGCAAAATTACCGGCATAGCTGGCACCGATAGCCGTACAAATACCACCAATTTCATCCTCTGCCTGATAAGTCTTCGCACCCAAATCCCGACGCAATGCCAATTCATGCAAAATATCCGTAGCCGGAGTAATCGGATAAGAACCACAGAACAATGGAAGCCCCGCTTTTTCTGCCACAGCCAACAATCCCCAAGCAGTTGCTTTGTTTCCCGTAATCGTACGATATTTTCCCTTTTCAATGGTAGCCGGAGCCACTTTAAAATGAGTTGCCAAAGCATGCACATTGGCAGCATAATTATAACCGGCTCTCAAAACCAACTTATTGGCAGAAGCGATGGCCGGTTTTTTACCGAATTTAATATCAAAGAAAGCTTCCGTATGCTCTACAGACTGTTCAAACATCCAATAGATCATCCCCAAAGCAAACATATTCTTGCATCTCAGGATAGATTTCTGATCCAAACCAGACTCCTTCAATGCTTCTATCGTCAGTTCGGTCACTTTTACCGGAACGACATTATAATCTGCCAAAGAATCGTTTTCCAACGGATTCTCAGTATATCCTGCCTTTTCAAGATGTTTTTCAGTAAAAGCATCTACATCCACAATAATGGTCCCTGCTTTTTTGGCCCAACGCAGATTTGCTTTCAAAGCTGCCGGATTCATTGCAACAAGCACATCGGCATAATCCCCCGGAGTTGTAACGTGTTCTTCGCCGATGTGTACCTGGAAACCAGATACTCCGCCAACCGTTCCCTGCGGAGCACGAATTTCTGCCGGATAATCCGGAAATGTCGCAACATCATTTCCAAATAAAGCAGCCGTATCTGAAAACTGCTGCCCGGTTAATTGCATTCCGTCTCCCGAATCCCCGGAAAAACGAATGACAACATCATGTTTTTCGATAACTTTTGTGTCTTGACTCATGATTGAATAAGTAGTTTTTATAACACTTTATGAATATTTTTTTATGTTGTAAAACATGGTAAAGGTAGCGAATACTTCATTCTAAACAAGTTAAATCCCAATAATTTTTCCTGATTTGCAAGACATCTGATAATCAACAGTTACGCAACCGTTTTTTAAGTTTTCGAAAGTCTTTAAAATGAAATCATTCTAAATAACCTTGTGAGAAACGACATTTTTTTGAAAAAGAACCTCTTCTGTCAACAAACTAATTCATTCATTGCATTTTTTTATTCTTTTTTAATAAAAACCTTACCATTCCGTTTTCCGTATCAAAAGAAATACATTGCACAAATTAAAAAGATTCATTTCAATCCACATGAAAATAAAATAAGTAACTTTACAAAAATTCTCCGTAAACCTTTATTCAAAACTATGGCCCGTTTTTTAAAAGACAAACAAAAATCCAAAGGTGCAGCACCCGGTTCGCTGATTTTCATCGGCCGTCCCAAAATGAACTATAGCAAAATCCGAGTCACCCAATACAATACCGACTATATCAAAGAAGGAGAGCTTAAATCATTGGATAAAATTTCAGAATATCTCTCAGACAATCATATCTGCTGGATCTCCATTCACGGTCTGCAAGACACGACACTAATTGGAAATCTCGGGAAAAAGTTCAATATCAATGCATTAATATTGGAAGACATTCTCAATACCGACGAACGTCCCAAATTTATCGAAGACGATCAACATCTGTTCGCCATCCTGAAATCCCTAAGTTTCAACAAAGAAACCCGTAAGGTACAAATTGATCAGATTTCTTTGATCGTCGGCAAAAACTATCTGATCTCTATCCAGGAAAATGAAAGCGATTATTTTGAAGACGTGGCCAAAAGATTATATGCCAGTCAGGGAAAAATTCGCAGCTTACCACCTGATTATCTGTGCTATGCATTAATAGACACCCTGGTAGACAGTTATATTCTAAACATCGAAAAGCTGGGAAATGTTGTAGAAGAGCAGGAAAAACTGTTGCTCGCTTCAGGCAAAGAACTGATTGAAGATATTTATCACTACAAAACGGAATTGTCCTATATCCGAAAAAACGTGCGTCCTGTCAAGGAACTCATGAGCCGCTTTGTTACTTGCGATTCCGAACTGATCAATGAACGAACATACAGTTACCTTCGCGACTTGGAAGGTCTGGTTACCCAAGCCCTGGAAGCAATTGAAATTTATTACACCATGCTGTCCGATCAACAGAACAGCTATAATGCCAACATCAGCAACAATGTCAATGACGTCATGCGGGTATTGACCGTCTTCTCTGCCGTCTTTATACCACTAACCTTTCTGGTCGGTGTTTATGGAATGAATTTCGAATACATACCGGAACTGAAATACCACTATGCCTATTATATCCTATGGGGAATCATGGTCATCATCGCCCTTTTCATGCTTTTATTCTTCAAAAGGAAAAAATGGCTGTAAGGACTGTCCGAGCATTCCAATGCCCAATAGACAGTCCTTTACATCATTCTGTTCGAGATTTTATTTCTTTTTGTCAAAGCGCCGGCCGGCAAACACAGCATTTTCACCCAGCTCTTCTTCGATACGAAGCAACTGGTTATACTTTGCCATACGATCGGAACGACTCATTGATCCCGTCTTAATCTGTCCGGAATTGGTAGCCACAGCGATATCGGCAATCGTTGCATCTTCTGTTTCTCCAGAGCGGTGTGAAGTGACCGTTGTATAACCAGCCCGCTGTGCCATTTCTATGGCATCCAATGTTTCTGTCAAAGTACCGATTTGATTTACCTTGATCAAGATGGAATTGGCACACCCCAATTCAATTCCTTTCTTCAAATATTCCACATTGGTAACGAACAGATCATCTCCAACCAACTGACAGCGGTCGCCAATCTTTGCCGTCAGCATCTCCCAACCGTCCCAGTCATTCTCAGCCATTCCATCTTCAATCGAATCAATCGGATATTTATCAATCAACTCTTCTAAATAAAGTACCTGTTCGGTGGAAGTACGTTTCGCCCCGTTAGCCCCTTCGAATATTGCATAATCATAAATACCGTCTTTGTAAAACTCAGAAGAAGCACAATCCAAACCGATCATCACCTCCTCGCCCGGTTTATACCCAGCTTTTTTAATAGCTTCAATAATAGACTCCAAGGCATCTTCCGTACCCTTCAAAGTCGGTGCGAATCCTCCTTCATCCCCGACAGCCGTACTCAATCCCCGATCATGCAACACCTTCTTCAAGGTATGGAAAATCTCTGCTCCCATCCGAACCGCTTCCCGGAAAGTCTTGGCTCCTACCGGACGAATCATGAATTCCTGAAAAGCAATCGGTGAATCGGAATGCGATCCTCCATTGATGATATTCATCATCGGAACCGGTAATACTTTGGCATTACAACCGCCAATATAACGGTACAACGGTATTTCCAACGCATTGGCGGCAGCTTTGGCACAAGCCAAGGATACCCCCAACATCGCATTTGCCCCCAAATTGGATTTTGTTTTAGTTCCATCCAACTGAAGCAGAGCCCGATCGATAGCAGCCTGATCCATCACATCAAAACCCAACAGCGCATCCGCAATAACGGTATTCACATTATTAACCGCATTCAATACCCCTTTTCCTTGATAACGATTCTTGTCGCCATCCCGCAACTCAAGAGCTTCATGCTCACCGGTCGAAGCGCCCGAAGGCACAGCAGCCCGCCCCATTATGCCATTTTCCAGAGTTACATCTACTTCTACCGTCGGATTTCCCCGAGAATCCAGAATCTCCCGTCCCGTAATTTCTACAATATGTGTCATCATCTTCATTATTAGAATGTTTATATTAATTTTTGTTCTAAGATACAACAAAAGAACGGAAAAAGGAGAGATCTCCGTCATAAAAAAGGTTTATATTTTCGTCTGCGGAGCATAAAAAAAGCGAACCCTTTCGGATTCGCTTTTCATTATCTGAATTTTAAATATTATTCAGCTTTCGGAGTCTCTTCTGTTGAAGCAGCAGCTTCTTCGGTTTTCGGTGCCTCTGCCACTTCTGCAGCAGCTGTTTTCTTTGCTCCGGAAGAACGGCGACGACGAGTCGTTGTTTTCTTTACCTCTTGCTTAACCTCCGTATAAGTAGTATTGTAATCTACCAACTCAATAATACACATTTCAGCATTATCTCCAATCCGGTTACCAGTACGTAAAATACGGGTATAACCTCCCGGACGGTTAACAATTTTCGGAGCTATTTCACGGAACAATTCGGTAACAGCCTCTTTCTGTCCGAGATAACTGAAAACGACACGACGAGAATTGGTATTATCGTTCTTACTTTTTGTGATCAAAGGCTCAACATATATTTTGAGCGCTTTAGCCTTAGGCACAGTCGTACTGATTCGCTTGTGCAGAATCAAAGAAGTGGCCATATTGGACAACATTGCCTTACGGTGTGCACTGGTCCGGCTCAGGTGATTAAATTTCTTCTTATGGTTCATGATGTTATTCCTTATCTAATTTATACTTTGTAACATCCATACCGAATTCAAGGTTATTGTTTTCCAACAAAGCTTCCAATTCAGTCAAAGACTTCTTACCGAAGTTGCGGAATTTCAATAAATCATTCTTGTTAAAGCGGCACAATTCTCCAAGTGTCTCCACTTCAGCAGCTTTCAAACAATTCAGGGCACGTACGGACAAGTCCATATCCACCAACTTAGTCTTCAGCAACTGACGCATGTGAAGTACCTCTTCGTCAAATTCTTCATTTCCATATTTATCTTCAGATTCCAAAGAAATCTTTTCATCTGAGAATAACATAAAATGATGAATCAAAATCTTGGCAGCTTCCTTTAAAGCATCGGTAGGAGCAATGGAACCGTCGGTTTCAATTTCAAACAACAACTTTTCATAGTCGGTTTTACCTTCTACCCGATAGTTCTCAATCTCATATTTTACATTCCGGATCGGAGTATAAATGGCATCAATGGGGATAAATCCCGCTTCGGCGTCAGCCGGCATATTCTCCGTACTGGGAACATATCCACGGCCTTTCTGTATCGTCAGTTCCATCTGAAAATTCACAGACGGATCCATATTACAGATAACCAGATCTGTATTCAGTACTTCAAATCCGGTGAGGAATTTATTGATATCCCCTGCCTTAAAAGCTTCCTGACCGTTGATCAGCACTGTCAGCTTCTCATCCTCTACATCTTCCACTTTCCGTTTAAAACGGACTTGTTTCAGATTCAGGATAATCTCAGTAACATCCTCGATCACCCCGGGGATAGTAGCGAACTCATGTTCTACGCCATGTATTTTGATGCCGGTAATCGCGAAGCCTTCCAATGAAGACAGGAGGATTCTGCGTAACGGATTACCAATTGTGATTCCGTAACCTGGCTCTAAAGGACGAAATTCGAATTTCCCGAATTTATCCGTTGATTCGAGCATGATTACTTTATCCGGTTTCTGGAAAGCTAATATTGCCATAAATATCTTTAAATTATTTTTACTTAGAATACAATTCTACGATTAACTGCTCTTTAATGTTCTCCGGAATATCACTTCTTTCCGGTACGTTCAACAGTTTACCGCTCATAGATGCGCCATCCCATTCCAACCAGGAATATTTGCTGACGCGATTGCTACGCAGACTCTCTGTAATTACTTCAAGTGCTTTTGATTTCTCGCGTACTGCAATGATATCTCCTGCTTTCACTGCTGCCGAAGGAATGTTACAAATACCACCATTCAATGTAATATGACGGTGAGAAACCAACTGTCTTGCAGCCGCACGGGTAGAAGCAATACCCAAACGGTATACGACATTGTCCAAACGACATTCCAGCATCTGCAATAATACTTCACCGGTAACTCCTCCTGCACGCTCTGCTTTTTCAAACAGGATACGGAATTGTTTTTCCAGCAAACCATAGGTATATTTTGCTTTTTGTTTCTCTTTCAGCTGAACACCATATTCAGAGATTTTTCTTCTGCGACGAGCCAAACCATGCTGACCTGACGGATAATTTCTCCGTTCCAGTGCTTTATCCGGTCCGTAAATAGGCTCACCGAACTTTCTTGCTATTTTAGACTTAGGTCCTGTATATCTAGCCATTTTTCTTAAATTTTTGATTTGAGATTTCAGATTCTGATTTTTCCGATGACCGAACGTCAATGTTCATCGTCAAGCCACAATCCTGAATCCATACACGTTCATTTTATTAAACTCTACGACGTTTCGGAGGCCGACAACCATTGTGAGGCAGCGGGGTTACATCGATAATTTCAGCTACTTCAATACCACTTGCATGAATTGAACGGATGGCTGATTCCCGACCGTTTCCCGGACCTGAAACATATACTTTTGCTTTTCTCATACCAAGGTCGAATGCCACCTTAGCGCAATCAGCTGCAGCCATCTGTGCTGCATACGGAGTGTTCTTTTTAGATCCTCTAAAACCCATTTTCCCTGCAGAAGACCAGGAAATTACCTGACCGGTAGAATTCGTCAGAGAAATAATGATGTTGTTAAATGAGGAATGAACGTGTGCCTGTCCCACGGCTTCTACTTTAACCAGCCGCTTCTTGTTACTTGATGTAGACTTCTTTGCCATAATTCAACTCAATTATTTAGTCGCCTTTTTCTTATTAGCAACAGTTTTCTTCTTACCCTTACGTGTACGGGCATTGTTCTTCGTACTCTGTCCTCTTACGGGCAGTCCTAAACGGTGACGGATACCACGGTAACAACCGATGTCCATCAGACGTTTGATGTTCATCTGAACGCTTGATCTCAACTCACCTTCGACTTTGTACTCTGTTCCAATAATTTTACGTACAGCCCCGAGTTGGTCGTCGTTCCAATCTTTTACCTTCAGGTCATAATCGATGCCGGCTTCACTAAGGATAGCGCGAGCACTACTTCTACCTATACCATAGATATAGGTTAAGGCTATTTCTCCTCTTTTGTTTGAGGGTAAATCTACACCTACGATTCTTGCCATAAATCTTTTTTAATTTAACTAGATTAATGATTAACCCTGACGCATTTTAAACTTAGGGTTCTTTTTGTTAATGACGTACAAAACGCCTTTTCTTCTTACAATCTTGCAATCGTCATTACGCTTTTTGATTGACGCTCTTACCTTCATGTCTTTTAATTTGAATGATTATGATTTATGATTTACGAATGTAAAATCGCAAATCAAAAAATTGCTAATTTTTATATCTAAAAGTAATCCTTCCTTTCGTCAGATCATAGGGAGACATGTCTACCCGAACCCGATCCCCGGGAAGTATCTTTATATAATGCATGCGCATCTTCCCGGAAATATGAGCCGTTATCACATGCCCATTTTCTAATTCAACACGGAACATCGCATTCGACAATGCTTCCGTTATTACTCCATCCTGCTCTATTGAAGGCTGTTTTGCCATACTTAATCTATCGTTTTAATTTCAAATTTCAAATTGTCTTCTCTTACAATTCAAAATTTATTCTTTGTTCAGTTCTTTTTCCACATACTCAAATGTAGACAAAATATCTGCACCGTTCGGACCGATGGCCACCGTATGTTCAAAATGAGCCGCCGCTTTCCGATCCCGAGTGCGTATTGTCCAGCCATCTGCCTCTTGATAAATATGACGTTTCCCTAAACAAATCATAGGTTCGATGGCAATGACCATTCCTTCTTTCAATTTCACCCCTTGCCCCCGATGTCCATAATTCGGTACCTGAGGATCTTCATGCAAATCACGCCCCACTCCGTGTCCAACCAACTCTCTCACCACCGAAAATCCGGCGGCCTCACAATAGGACTGCACTGCATGTCCAATATCACCGATCCGCATGCCGGCAACGGCTTTTTCAATCCCCTGATAAAGACTTTCCTTCGTCACCCGCAACAACTTGCGTATCTCTTCATCCACTTCCCCCACTTCAAAGGTATAGGCACTGTCTCCGTAAAAACCATTTTTCAAGGTACCGCAATCAATCGAAACAATATCACCCTCTTTCAAAATGCATTGTTCGGAGGGAATACCGTGTACGACCACGTCATTCACCGAAATACACAAGGTATTCGGGAAACCGCCATACCCCAGAAATCCCGGTTCAGCACCATGAGAACGGATAAACTCCTCCGCAATACGATCGAGCTCTAACGTAGAAATCCCCGGACGAATGTGCTTGGCCATCTCGCCCAGAGTCATCCCCACCAATCGGTTGCTTTCTCTTAATAACTCAATTTCCTCTCCGGTTTTTACAAAAATCATGCCGCAAAATTACATAAAAAAATCGAGCTTACAAATCTGTCAGTTTCAAATTTTTATGATTTTGATTTACGACCCATAGCCTCACAGCCATAAATCGTAAATCAATCTATACCAAATTAGTAAGCGGCAGGACCTCCCGGTGTCTTACCCTTAATTCGACCGGTTTTCATCAAACCATCGTAATGACGCATCAACAAATGAGATTCGATTTGTTGCAAAGTGTCCAATACAACACCCACCAAGATCAACAATGATGTACCACCATAGAATTGAGCGAACTGGTGATTGACGCCTGCAATCGTAGCAAAAGCGGGTAATATCGCTACTATTCCCAGGAAAATAGATCCCGGTAAAGTAATCCGCGACATAATCGTATCCAGGAATTCCATGGTCTTGCGTCCCGGTTTAACTCCCGGAATAAAACCTCCGTTTTTCTTCATATCCTCGGCCATCTGCATCGGATTGACCGTAATTGCTGTATAGAAATAAGTAAATGCAACAATCAAAATGAAGAAAGTGAAGTTATACCAGAAGCCTGTGAAATTAGAAAAAGCAGTTGCAAAACCAGATAAAGATTCAGAAGCTGCAAAGTTCACAAAGGAAATCGGTAACAACATAATTGCCTGAGCGAAAATGATCGGCATCACACCGGCAGCATTGATCTTTAACGGGATATACTGACGAACTCCTCCGTATTGTTTGTTGCCAACGATCCGTTTTGCATACTGTACAGGCACCTTACGGGTTCCTTGAACCAAAAGAATCGTACCGCAAAATACAAAGAACAACAGAATGATTTCGATGAGAAATGCCACCAATCCACCGCCTTGCTGACTTACACGAGAAGCCAGTTCCGCAAAGAATGCAAACGGCAAACGGGCAATAATACCAATCATGATGATGATGGAAACACCGTTTCCTATACCCTTATCTGTAATTTTTTCACCCAACCACAGTACAAACATGGAACCGGCAGCCAGGATAATGACAGAATAAATCGTAAAGAAAACTCCTTTTATCAAAAAGAACTCGGGCTGAATTTTTGCATGCAAGTTGGTAAGATACGCAGAACCTTGTAAAATCAGAATGATAATGGTCAAATAACGGGTAATCTGATTCATTTTACGCCGTCCACTTTCCCCTTCACGCTGCATACGTTGAAAATAAGGAACTGCTATTCCCAGCAACTGCACAACAATTGAAGCAGAGATATAAGGCATGATACCCAAAGCAAAGATCGAAGCGTTCGAGAAAGCACCTCCCGAAAACATATCCAACAATCCAAGCACACCACTCGAAGTCTGTTCCTTCAAAGCAGCTAATCCGGCCGGATCGATACCAGGCAATACCACCTCCGTTCCAAGTCTGTAAACGAGAATCAACCCGAGTGTTGTCAAAATTCGGGTTTTCAATTCCTCAATTTTCCAAATGTTCTTTAATGTATCAAATAACTTCATAAGTTCTTTATTTAAATGGAGAAGTGTCAAAAGTCATCTTTTGACACCACCATTGTTTTTACAAAACGACTACAGAGCCTCCAGCAGCTTCAATGGCTGCAATCGCTGATTTTGAAAATGCATTGGCAGAAACTTCGAGTTTGGCCTGAATCGTACCCTCGCCCAAAATTTTCAACAAGTCATTCTTATTGAGCAATCCAGCAGCGATCAAAACATCGCGATCGATTTTCTCCAGATTATCTCTCTCCGCCAGCGCCTGAAGCATGCTGATATTGATTGCTTTGTAGGCCACACGGTTAATGTTTTTAAAGCCGAATTTCGGTACTCGTCTCTGCAAAGGCATCTGACCTCCTTCAAAACCGATCTTGGTATGATAACCGGATCTTGACTTCGCTCCTTTATGACCTCTCGTAGAGGTACCACCTTTTCCGGATCCCTGTCCCCGACCGATTCTTCTTTCGTGGTGAGTTGAACCCAGGGCCGGTTTTAAGCTACTTAAATCCATTGTATATAGTCCTTAAATGTTTAACTTATTTTACTTCTTCCACACGAACCAAATGGCTGACTTTAGCCACCATTCCCAAAATCTGCGGAGTAGCTTCGTGCTCAACACTGCTGTTGATCTTTCTCAATCCCAAAGCCTGGATAGTGCCTACTTGAGTTTTGCTGCTTCCGATCTTACTTTTAATCAGTGTAATTTTAATCTTTGCCATAATCCTCAAATATTAACCGTTAAACACTTTGTCCAGACTAATTCCTCTCTGAGCAGCAACCGTTCGGGGATCCCGCATCTGCTTCAACGCAGCGATCGTTGCTTTCACCAAGTTGTGAGGATTGGACGATCCTTTACTCTTTGCCAATACATCCCGGATACCGGCACTTTCCAATACAGCACGCATAGCACCTCCAGCTACCAAACCGGTACCGGAAGAAGCCGGTTGCATATATACCTGTGAACCGCTATAACGAGCCAATTGTTCATGAGGAATCGTTCCTTTCAATACAGGTACCTTGATCAGGTTCTTCTTAGCAGCTTCGATTCCTTTTGAAATCGCAGTCGTCACTTCGTTTGCTTTTCCCAATCCCCAGCCTACAATTCCATTTTCGTCACCAACCACAACGATAGCGGCAAAACTGAATGTACGACCTCCTTTGGTAACTTTGGTCACACGATTGATAGCCACCAATCTGTCCTTCAATTCCAAGTCAGTATTATTTACTTTCTGTTCCATTCTGCTAACTTATTAAAAATTAAGACCTCCGTTACGAGCAGCATCTGCCAATGCTTTTACTCTTCCGTGATATAAGTAACCGTTTCTATCGAATACAACCGCTTCGATACCCGCAGCTTTTGCCTTTTCAGCCACAGCGGCTCCCACCAAAGTAGCCTGTTCGATCTTGGTTCCTTTCTTTTCAGCAATTTCCTTTGATAAGGATGAAACAGATAATAACGTCTTACCTGCCTTGTCATCAATCAGCTGTACTGAGATCTGCGCATTTGAACGAAAAACGCTCATACGGGGACGTTCAGCTGTTCCGGATACAATCTTACGAATTCTCCGTTTTATTCTTAATCTTCTTTCTTCTTTCGTTAAAGCCATAACTTTTTACCTCTTTAGTGATTAAACTTTAGCCGATTTACCAGCTTTCCGGCGAACCACTTCACCCACAAAGCGAATACCTTTTCCTTTATAAGGTTCAGGTTTACGGAAAGAACGGATTTTAGCAGCTACTTGGCCGATCAGCTGTTTGTCACAGCTTTCCAATGTAATAATCGGGTTCGCACGTTTTTCAGTTACAGCTGAAACTTTTACCTCTGCCGGTAATTGCAAGAAGATGGAGTGAGAATATCCTAAACCCAACTCAAGCACTTGTCCCTCGGCATTCGCACGGTAACCGACTCCGACCAGTTCTTGTTTGATGGTATAACCTTCAGAAACTCCTACGACCATATTGTGAAGCAATGCACGGTAAAGTCCATGCTGTGCTTTATGTTCCTTATCTTCTGTGTGACGTGCTACATGCACTAAATTCTCTTCAACGGTAACAGTCAGGTCTGAACTTACTTTCTGAGAAAGCTGTCCTTTCGGACCTTTAACCGTGACGGTGTTATCAGGACTTACTGCTACAGTAACTCCCTGTGGTATATGAATCGGTAATTTCCCAATACGTGACATTTCTTCTTCACTTTAAAATTAGTACACATAACACAATACTTCACCGCCGACATTCCGCTGGCGAGCTTCTTTGTCTGTCATCAATCCCATGGAAGTAGACAAAATGGCAATACCCAAACCATTCAATACACGCGGCATTTCTTCCACATTTGTATAACGGCGCAAACCCGGTTTGGACACACGTACCAAAGACTTGATTGCCGATTCTTTCGTCTCGGGATGATATTTCAATGCAATCTTAATATTGCTTCTTACTCCATCCTGTTCATATTTATAGTTCAGGATATATCCTTTTTCTTTCAGGATCTTGGTCATTTCGAGTTTCATTTTTGAACCCGGGATTTCCACCACTTTATGACCCACTCTTACCGCATTCCGAATGCGAGTAAGAAAATCTGCTATCGGATCTGTCATCTCTTTTCGTTTTTTTTATTACCAACTAGCCTTTTTAACTCCGGGTATCAAACCTTGTGAAGCCATTTCACGGAATTGGATACGGCTGATACCAAATTGTCTCATATAACCTCTAGGACGCCCTGTCAGTTTGCAACGGTTGTGCAAACGAATCGGATTAGAGTTTTTCGGCAGGAGGCTCAATCCAGCATAGTCACCTTCCTCTTTTAATTTTGCTCGTTTCGCAGCGTACTTTTCTACCAATTTTGCACGCTTCACCTCACGGGCTTTCATTGATTCTTTTGCCATTTCTTGTGTTTTTAGTTCTTTTTAAATGGTAATCCAAACTCTCTGAGCAAAGCAAAACCTTCTTCGTCGGTATTAGCCGAAGTCACAAACGTAATGTTCATACCCATGATCTTGTGTACGGAATCCAACACAATTTCGGGGAATATGATTTGCTCATTAAGACCTAATGTATAGTTGCCTCTTCCGTCCAATTTACTGTTAATTCCTTTGAAATCACGAATTCGCGGTAAGGCGCTACAAATTAATCTTTCCAGAAATTCATACATCTTCTCTTTCCGCAAAGTTACTCTCACACCAATCGGCATGCCTTTACGCAATTTGAAGTTAGATACGTCTTTCGTTGATTTACCTACAACAGCTTTCTGACCTGTTATCGCGGTAATCTCATTCAATGAGAATTCCAGGATCTTTTTATCCTGAATAGCTGAACCCACTCCTTGATTGATTACTATCTTCTCCAAACGAGGAGCCTGCATAACTGACTTGTATCCGAACTCTTTCATCAAAGTCGGTACAATCTCTTCGTTATACTTTGTTTTAAGATTTGGTACGTATTTCATTTATTATTATAAATTTTTGATTCACGATTGACCGTCATACACATGTCACCTGAAAAATCAGATTTTCAGGCGGCAAAGGTATAAAATATTTTTAATAAATCACTTCGTAAACCCTAGATTTTGAGTTTGAATTGTAAATTTTAAATTTCAGACTGACAATCATGCAATCTAAAATTTAAAATCTACAATTTTGTATTATTTCAGAATTTCTCCTGACTTCTTTGCGTATCTCACCAACTTTCCTTTTTCATCCAGCTTGCGACCGATTTTAGTCGGCTTATTCGTAGAAGGATCCACCACATTCAGGTTAGAGATGTGGATGGGAGCTTCCTGCTTGATGATACCACCCTGCGGATGTTTTGCATTCGGTTTGGTGTGCTTGCTGATCATGTTGATTCCTTCAACAATCGCTCTTTCCTTTTCGGGTAAAACCTCCAGAACCTTTCCCTGCTTGCCTTTGTCTTCTCCGGCATTCACCTGAACCAAGTCGCCTTTTTTAATATGAAATTTTCTATTCATCACTTTTTGATTTTTGATTTTTGATTTTTGATTTACGATTGTAAAAACCGTAAATCCCAAATCAGAAATCGTAAATAATTAAAGTACTTCCGGGGCCAACGAAACAATTTTCGTATAACCGTCACGAACTTCACGGGCTACAGGTCCAAAAATACGGGTTCCTCTCATTTCACCGGCATTGTTCAACAATACACAAGCATTATCATCAAAACGGATATAAGAACCATCCGGACGTCTGTACTCTTTCGTTACGCGTACCACTACGGCCTTGCTCACAGTACCTTGTTTAATGTCACCGTTTGGCAGGGCACTTTTTACAGCAACAACGATCTTATCGCCAACACGTGCGTATCTTTTTTTCGATCCACCCAGGACACGGATACAAAGCACCTCTTTGGCACCGCTGTTATCTGCAACTGTTAATCTGGTTTCTTGTTGTATCATGATTACTTCACTCTTTCAACGATTTCAACTAATCTCCATCTCTTCATTTTACTGAGGGGACGAGTTTCCATAATTCTCACAGTGTCACCAATATTACACTCATTCTTTTCATCATGAGCGGTGAACTTTTTGGTCTTTTTCACAAACTTACCGTAAATCGGGTGTTTTTCCTTAAAGTGTACAGCAACGGTGATAGTTTTATCCATCTTATTGCTCACCACCAGACCGATCCGTTCTTTTCTAAGATTTCTTTCTTCCATTGCTTTACTTCTTTTCAGTTAATTCTCTCTTACGTATTTCAGTCATCATCCGTGCGATGGTTTTACGGGCAGCACGCAACTGCATTGGATTTTCCATCGGTGTAATCGTGTGATTCATGACTTGCTTGTTGAGGTTTGCTTTTTCTGTCGCAACACGTTCAATAAGCTCAGCTGTGGTCATCTCTCTTATTTCTGAATTTTTCATCTTACTGACAAATTAATTTGTTTTCAAAACAGAAGACTATTCTTCTACATAATCACGTCTAACCACAAACTTCGTTGTAATCGGTAATTTCTGAGCAGCAAGACGTAAAGCCTCTTTAGCCACTGCATACGGAACACCGTCGGCTTCGAAAAGAATTCTTCCCGGAGTCACGGGAGCAACAAAACCTTCTGGATTACCTTTACCTTTACCCATACGTACTTCAGCAGGTTTCTTGGTAATTGGTTTATCCGGGAATATACGAATCCAAATCTGTCCCTGACGTTGCATATAACGAGTTACTGCAACACGAGCAGCTTCTATCTGGCGTCCTTCGATCCATTTTTCTTCCAACGCCTTAATTCCGAAAGATCCGAATGCAAGCTGATTACCTCTCTGGGCATTGCCTTTCATTCTACCTTTCTGACTTCTTCTAAATTTAGTCCTTTTCGGCTGTAACATAGCTCTTTGTTTAATTGATTAAAAGACTACTTACTTTTTCTTCTTTCTGAAACCGCCTTTTTTCCCGTCAGCTTTTCCAGCTGCAGCAGGACGGCTGTTGTCATAAGTCTGAAGCAATGAATTCGGGACCAGTTCACGTTTCCCATAAACTTCTCCTTTGCAGATCCAGACTTTAATACCCAGCAGACCATAAGTGGTCAAAGCCTCTGCCTGTGCATAATCAATATCAGCACGGAAAGTATGCAGCGGAGTACGTCCTTCCTTGAACATTTCTGAACGAGCCATTTCTGCACCGTTCAAACGTCCTGAGATCAGGATCTTGATACCTTCTGCACCCATTCTCATCGTTGAAGCAATTGCCATTTTGATAGCCCGACGATATGCCACACGGCCTTCCAGCTGACGAGCTATGTTATTACCTACGATCACAGCATCCAATTCCGGACGTTTAATCTCGAAGATATTGATCTGAACTTCTTTATCGGTGATTTTCTTGAGCTCTTCTTTCAATTTGTCAACTTCCTGACCTCCCTTACCGATAATGATTCCCGGACGGGCAGTGTTGATCGTAATAGTAATGAGCTTCAGAGTCCGCTCGATAACAATTTTGGCGATCCCAGCCTTTGCCAGACGGGCATTCAGGTATTTACGGATTTTATAATCTTCAACCAGTTTATCACCGTAATTCTTACCGCCGAACCAATTGGAATCCCATCCACGGATGATTCCTAATCTATTGCTTATTGGATTACATTTTTGTCCCATGCTTTACTCTTTTACAGTGTTTTCAACAACGGCAGTTTTACTTCCCAATACGATAGTCACGTGATTGGATCTTTTACGAATTCTGTGAGCCCGTCCTTGTGGTGCCGGACGTAATCTTTTCAGAATACCAGCTCCATCCACAAAGATTTCTTTGATATACAAAGCAGCATCGTCAACACGCTGTCCCTCATTTTTCACACCCCAGTTGGCAATTGCTGAAAGCAACAATTTTTCCACTTTACGAGCAGCTTCTTTCGGACAAAATTTCAGCGTATCCAAAGCCTTCTGTACGTCCATACCCCGTACAAGGTCTGCCACCAATCTCATTTTCTGCGGAGACGAAGGACAATTATGCAGCACAGCGAAAGCCTTTTGTTTTCTGGCTTCCTTCATCTGATTTGCTTTTATTCTTTTTCTTGCACCCATTTTATACAATCTTCATTTGTTTAACTTAAGCACGCTATTATTTCTTCTTCTTATCAGCGTGACCTCTAAATGTACGTGTCGGTGCAAATTCGCCCAATTTATGACCGACCATATTTTCAGTCACATACACTGGGATAAATTTATTACCGTTGTGTACAGCTACTGTATGCCCTACAAAATCCGGAGAGATCATGGAGTAACGAGCCCAGGTCTTAACAACCGATTTCTTGTTGGACTCATTCATCGCCTGAATTCTTTTCTCCAGCTTTACATCAATAAACGGGCCTTTTTTTAACGAACGACTCATAACATCAAGTTTTAATCAGTTATTATTTCCTTCTTTCAACAATATACTTCGTAGAATCCTTCTTCGGAGCACGAGTCTTATAACCCTTAGCCAACAGACCTTTCCGTGATCTCGGATGACCTCCTGAAGCACGACCTTCACCACCACCCATCGGGTGATCAACCGGGTTCATCACAACACCACGAACACGCGGACGACGACCCAACCACCGAGAACGTCCGGCTTTACCGGAGCGTTCCAAAGAATGATCCGGATTGGATACGGTACCGACAGTCGCTTTACAGGTTACAAGAATCATACGCACTTCACCAGAAGGCAACTTGATAGAAGCATATTTTCCTTCTCTTGCCACCAACTGAGCATAGGAACCGGCACTACGAGCCATCACAGCTCCCTGTCCCGGACGCAACTCGATGTTATGTATGATTGTACCTAATGGAATTTCAGACAGATACAACGTATTTCCCACTTCGGGTGCGATTCCTTTTCCGCTCTCCACTTTCTGACCAACCGTCAATCCAATCGGAGCCACAATATACCGTTTTTCTCCATCTGCATACACTAACAGGGCAATACGGGCACTACGGTTCGGATCATATTCGATCGTAGCCACTTTTGCCGGAATATTTTCTTTATCCCGTTTAAAGTCGATTACTCTGTATTTGTGTTTATGACCACCACCTATATATCTCATTGTCATTTTACCGGAGTTGTTACGTCCACCGGTTTTGCTGTTCGGTCTCAACAATGATTTCTCAGGTCTATCTGTAGTCACCTGTTCAAAAGTATTCACTACTTTTCCTCTCTGACCAGGGGTTACAGGATTTAATTTTCTTACAGCCATGTTATTTAAATATTGCTAAAAAAATCAATACTATCACCTTCTGCTAAGGTCACAATTGCTTTCTTGAACGAATTCGTACGTCCGTTAATCATACCAGCCTTCGTATAACGGGATTTGGCCGTTCCTTGATAACGCTGGGTATTTACAGCCAATACGTTTACTCCGTACATTGCTTCAACTGCTTTTTTTATCTCAATCTTATTTGCCTCTTTTGCCACGATAAATGCGACTTTCCGCTGTTTATCGGTGAGAGCCGTCATCTTTTCCGTTAAAACGGGCTTAATAATAATTTCCATCTCTTCTTCAATTAGTTAAGATTGAACATTTCGTTAAGGCCCTCTACAGAACTTTCAACAAGCACAAGGTTCTTTGCCTTCATAATGTTGTAAGTTGCGATGTCGCTTACTCTCATCACTTCCACATTCTGCAAATTCCGTGCAGACAAAAGCACATTTTCATTCATGCCATTACCCAATACCAACAACAAACGGCCTTTGTTTACCTGCAAATTATTCATCAGAGCCACCATTTGTTTGGTTTTTGGAGCTTCGAAGGTGAAGTCTTCAACGACTTTTACAGCATTAGCACTTGCTTTTACAGCCAAAGCTGACTTACGAGCCAATTTTTTCAATTTCTTGTTCAGTTTGAAGCTGTAATCTCTTGGCACCGGACCAAAAACTCGACCACCTCCTCTGAACTCAGGGTTCTTAATACTACCTGCACGAGCACCTCCCGTACCTTTCTGTTTTTTCAACTTTTTGGTACTACCAGAAACTTCATTCCGCTGTTTTGACTTGTGAGTTCCCTGCCGATTATTTGCCAGGAACTGTTTTACGTCAAGATAAATAGCGTGTTCGTTAGGCTGAATTCCAAAAATAGCGTCATCCAACACTATTTTTCTGCCGGTTTCCTGACCAGCAATGTTTAGTACACTTAACTCCATTATTTCTGAATAATTACGTATGAACCTTTAGATCCGGGAACAGATCCCTTCACCAACAACAAATTATTTTCAGGAATTACCTTCAAAACTTCCAAGTTCTCTACAGTAACTCTGTCACCGCCCATACGGCCACCCATACGCATTCCTTTGAAAACACGGGCCGGAGTAGAACATGCTCCGATAGATCCCGGCTTACGGGTACGATTGTGCTGACCGTGAGTAGTCTGTCCTACTCCACCGAAACCATGACGTTTCACAACGCCCTGATAACCTTTTCCTTTAGAGGTACCAACGATATCCACGTAAGCAACATTCTGCAACATTGTTACGTCAATGACATCGCCCAACTTGTGTTCTTCGGCAAAACCTGCAAACTCAACGAGTTTACGTTTCGGAGTCGTGCCTGCTTTCTTAAAATGTCCACTTAGCTGCTTCGTTGTGTGTTTTTCTTTCTTTTCATCAAACCCCAACTGAAGTGCTTCGTAACCGTCTTTTTCAAGGGTTTTCACCTGAGTTACGACACATGGACCGCATTCAATAACAGTGCATGGGATACTTTTCCCCTCAACACTGAAAACGGAAGTCATTCCGACTTTTTTTCCAATTAAACCTGGTAATTTCATTTCTTTTTTAATAGGTTAATTCTTCATTTTAACGACATAGGGTTTCGCCGTTAACTACACTTTAATCTCTACTTCAACACCACTGGGTAATTCAAGTTTCATCAGCGCATCGATGGTACCTGTAGTAGAACTATAGATATCAATCAGCCTTTTGAAAGTACACAATAAAAATTGTTCACGGCTCTTCTTGTTTACAAAAGTAGAGCGGTTAACAGTAAATACGCCCTTGTGAGTAGGAAGTGGAATCGGTCCGCTTACCACTGCACCCGTAGCCTTCACTGTCTTAACAATCTTTTCAGCCGACTTGTCTACCAAGTTGTGATCGTAAGATTTTAACTTAATTCTGATTTTTTGGCTCATGTTTTTTAATTATTGTAGATTGTAAATTGTAAATTTCAAACCGGTAGTCCGATTCAAAATTTACAATCTAAAATTTTTAAATCAAATCCACTCTTCCGTTCGCTTTTTCAACTACTTCCTTCGCAATATTCTTCGGAACTTCAGCATAGTGATCAAACTCCATAGAAGAACTTGCCCGTCCGGAAGAAAGGGTTCTCAACACAGTTACATAACCGAACTGTTCTGCCAGAGGAACCTTTGCGGTAATCACCCGTGCACCGGTTCGGGAATCCATCGATTCTACCTGTCCCCGACGACGGTTCAGGTCAGCAATGATATCTCCCATAAAATCTTCCGGCGTAACCACTTCCAGTTTCATGATCGGCTCCAGCAATACCGGTTTCGCTTTCTGTGCAGCCTCCTTATAACCGAGTTTTGCAGCCATTTCGAAAGAAAGGGCATCAGAGTCTACCGGGTGGAAAGAACCGTCGACCAAAGTGATCTTCAGGGATTCCAAAGCATAACCGGCCAATACACCGCTCTGCATAGCCTCTTTAAATCCTTTCTCAACAGAGGGGATAAACTCTTTCGGAATATTACCACCTTTTACTTCATTTACAAAAGTCAGGCCGTCTTTGCCTTCTTCAGCCGGTTCCATCCGGAAGATGATATCCGCAAATTTACCACGACCACCGGACTGTTTCTTAAATACGTGACGATGGTCAACCGGAGCTGTAATGGCTTCCTTATAAGATACCTGCGGAGCACCCTGATTACATTCTACCTTAAATTCACGACGCAGACGGTCCAGGATAATATCCAAGTGAAGCTCACCCATACCGCTGATCACGGTCTGGCCGGAGTCTTCATCAGTCTTCACCCGGAAAGTCGGGTCCTCTTCAGCCAACTTAGCCAAAGCCAGACCTAATTTATCCGTATCTTTCTGAGTCAACGGTTCAATGGCAATACCGATCACAGGTTCCGGGAAAGTCATGCTTTCCAGCACAATCGGCTGCTCTTCAGAACAGAGAGTATCTCCGGTACGAATATCCTTAAAACCTACGCAGGCACAGATATCACCGGCCTCCAGCATATCCTTCGGCATTTGTTTGTTGGAGTGCATCTGGAACAGACGGGAAATACGCTCTTTCTTATCTGTACGAGGATTGTATACATATGAACCGGCTTCGATCTTTCCGGAATAAATACGGGTATAACACAAACGGCCAACGAAAGGATCGGTTGCGATCTTAAAGGCCAATGCGGACAGCGGAGCTTCCGGATCAACGGGGAAGTGCACCTCTTCCCCGGTACGGGGATCAGTTCCTTTGCTGTTCGGAATATCCAGAGGATTCGGCAGATAAGCGATCACAGCATCCAACAGATTCTGCACTCCTTTATTCTTGAAAGAAGAACCGCACATAACCGGACAGAAGTCCATAGCGATTACCGCTTTACGAATCACACTCTTCAAATCCTCCACCGTAATGGAATCCGGATCTTCAAAGAAACGTTCCATCAAAGCCTCATCCTGTACGGCCGCAGCTTCCACCAGCTTCTCTCTCCATTCCTGTGCTTCGGCCATCATGTTTTCAGGGATTTCCTTTATGGTCGGTTCCAACGCTCCGTTTTCCCAAACATAAGCTTTCATTTCCACCAGGTCCACAATTCCCTGATAATTTTCTTCTGCTCCGATAGGTAAAACCAAAGGCACCGGATTTGCACCTAATTTCTCTTTGATTTCACGAACTGCCTTGAAGAAATCTGCACCGGAACGGTCCATTTTATTTACGAAAGCAATTCTCGGAACACCATATTTGTTAGCCTGACGCCATACGGTTTCAGACTGGGCTTCAACACCTCCCACTGCACAGAACAGTGCGACAGCACCGTCCAACACACGCAAAGAACGTTCCACTTCTACCGTGAAGTCTACGTGTCCCGGGGTGTCAATAATATTGATTTTATAATCGTGATCCTGATATTTCCAGTAGCAGGTTGTTGCTGCAGAAGTAATGGTAATACCTCTCTCCTGTTCCTGTACCATCCAGTCCATCGTCGCGGTTCCATCATGCGTTTCCCCGATCTTATGGTTTACTCCTGTGAAATACAGAATTCGTTCAGTAGTCGTTGTTTTACCGGCATCGATATGAGCCATGATACCGATATTTCTAGTGTAATGTAAATCTCTCTTAGCCATTGGTTGTTTCTACTCCTTCTAAATTAAAATCTGAAATGTGCAAATGCCCGGTTAGCTTCAGCCATACGGTGGGTATCCTCTTTCTTTTTGAAAGCAGCACCCTCTTCTTTGTAGGCAGCCATAATTTCAGCAGAAAGTTTTTCAGCCATGCTGTGTCCGCTTCTCTTGCGGGAGTAAAGAATCATATTTTTAACAGAGATTGCTCTTTTACGGGCCGGATTAATTTCCGTAGGCACCTGGAAAGTAGCTCCGCCGACACGACGGCTTTTTACCTCCACCTGGGGAGTAATGTTTTCCAATGCCTGCTTCCAGATTTCCAGAGCAGATTTCTCTTCTTTTTTTGCCATTTTTTCCTCAACGATATCCAGCGCGTCATAAAAGATTTTGAACGCAACAGTCTTTTTACCGTCCACCATCAGGTCGTTAACAAACCTCGTCACCAGCGTATCGTTGAATTTTGGATCCGGTAACAGGATTCTCTTCTTGGGTTTAGTTTTTCTCATTGCTTTTTCGTTTACGAATTTGTTCGTCAAGCTGCCCTTTTATTTGGTCTTCAACGGTTTCCCAACCATTTACTCAACTGTTTTTCGGGAACGCTTCATAAACATAATTCCTGTTAATCACTCTTTTTTACTTTTTGCCTTTAGCTGGAGCAGCCTGACCCGGCTTCGGTCTCTTCGCACCGTATTTAGAACGACCTTGGCAACGTCCCGTTACTCCGGCAGCGTCCAAAGTCCCACGAACCAAGTGATAACGAACACCCGGCAGGTCTTTCACACGACCACCACGGATCAACACGATGGAGTGTTCCTGCAAATTATGTCCCTCTCCCGGAATATAAGCATTCACTTCCTTTCCGTTCGTCAATCTAACACGTGCAACCTTTCTCATCGCTGAGTTCGGTTTTTTCGGAGTCGTTGTGTAAACACGTACACAAACTCCTCTTCTCTGCGGACAAGAATCTAAAGCAGGAGCTTTACTTTTGTCCTCGATCTTTACTCTTCCTTTTCTTACTAACTGTTGAATAGTAGGCATTACAAGTACTCTTTTAAATTTATTATACTTTTCTCCAAAATGGAGTGCAAATGTAGTGAGCTTTTTCCGATATACCAAATGTTCCTACTACTTTTTTCAGAAAAAAGACAAGATTGTCAGAAAGTTACCCTCCATCTTTCTCTCGGACTTTTCCAAAAATAATCCCACTCAATTTCGAAAAATCAAGTGGGACAAGGAGTTTCAAGAATATTTCTCAAAAAAAAGTTACTAACAGGCAAACCTTCTGAAAACTTGCGAAATAAGGATTTTCTTTTTTGTAAGTTCCATTCATTTACCATTTACCGACTTACTCAATAATTTTTTCAGTAACTTTTTCAATTCAGGATTCGAAGGGCGCACCACGTTGGTATCTACCCAACATCCTTCTCCATCTATCAACATAAAACGAGGGACACTACCTATTTGTAATTCTTCCGGCAAAGAATCCCAATCGCCTGCCCATAATTGTATACCGCCTAACTTCTGATCCCGTACAAAATTTTTCCATTTATTTTGATTTTTATCTATTGATATGCTAATAAATACAATCTCTTGTGAAGCAAATTCTTTTTCCAATTCTCTTAAATAGGGAATCTCTGTCTTACAAGGAGCGCACCAAGTGGCCCATATATCAATATACTTGTATTTCCCTTTAAAATCCGCAACAGACTTATAATTTCCCGAAGTATCCCGATAAATAAAATTAGGCGCACGTTCTCCTGCTTTCACTTTAGAATAAGGTCTCTCTGGCAGATGCTGAAATCTAAAACGTTGTGCATCCGTTTGCAATATAGGGAAATACTTCCTTTCATAAGCCATAAAATGTTCGTAATCGCTCACATCTGCCTGACAAATAACATATTCAGCTTTCAATAAATCTGAAGGTATTTCTGCTAACCTTTGTTCCAAAGAATATTCTTTATCGCGCATGACAAAAATACTCTTATAAGAAAAATATTTCTGCAATAATTCTATCCCATAAGGTTGTTGTAATAAACTTGTATCAGAGATCGGGAAATAATGCATGATTTCTTGATAATAAGCAGATTGTCGTTCTTCTGATTCATATTTTTGCTGATAATGTGAAAGATAATTTATAAAACTGTTTAATAAATCCACGCTTACAATTTTTTCTAATTCTTTTTTAAAAGCTACATTCTTCTGATTATCCAACCACTCATCTGCAGTAGAACGTAAAGAATCGAATACAGGAAAAAAATCTGCATATGCCTCCACTCCATTTAATGTACTCAACAGTTGGTTCCACTCTTCCAACAAATGATTTTCTACATCAGGTTGTCCCAAACAATGACAGATACCGTCTGATAAAACTAACTCAATCGTACATCCAGCTTTTATATAAAAACGATAATAATTTTCTCCATCATACAGATAGCAAAATTCATATTTATCAGGCTGATACATAAAAGCAAAACTACCATTCGGAGCAATGGTAGTTCCGGCATATTTTACCGGAACTCCGTATTCCACCTTCATAAGTTGTATCTCCTGCGGTCTATATTTCCCCT
Source organism: uncultured Odoribacter sp. (assembly GCA_944321165.1). Taxonomy (GTDB): domain Bacteria; phylum Bacteroidota; class Bacteroidia; order Bacteroidales; family Marinifilaceae; genus Odoribacter. Next base: position 30,388 of record CALUKE010000015.1, on the reverse strand, counting down.
TTACAACCCCTTTTATCACGGCATAATTTTCCGCCTGTATGGAAGTCGACCACAAACAACAGATCACTCCAAATAAAACCAATCCTTTCATCAGTAAGCCCAATAAGCATTTCCCATTTCTGAACTCATATATACAATTTCCCTCGGAATTCCAGTCCCTTCAAAAACCAACGGCTGCTCTTTTAATTGATCAGAAACAAGTTCAAATAAATATAATTTATAGTATTCTCCATTGCTTGTTGCAACTGCCAGCTTATTGACATATTCGTCCGGAGCGCTATAACTATTATCAAAAATAATATGCTTTATCATCACAATATGCTCACCTGCCGGTATCGCAACATCCCCCCCCAATCTTTTCACTTCTTGTTCTCGTTTATTTTCCAAATCATAATAATATAATTTATCTCCCAAAGAGAAATAGAGTAATTTAGAAGTCCTATTCATTCCAAAACATTCTGCCTTCGAAAGCTTCATATCTTCTGTAATCTCTTTCATTTCCATTATCCTATTTTTAAATGCATCAGTTCCGGCCCAACCTGTATTGTCCAAACAAACCAAATCAAAATATAAGATGACACGTTTACTTCCGTCCAATTTTTCCATAACCACATATCCTTTTCCTGCATCCCACATACTTCCCTCGTCGAGAAGACCCGCATAAATAGGTCTCATATCCGGATAACTTGCCGGACAAACTGAATGTTCATCACTTTCTAAATAAATTATTTTATGATCCCCCTGAGTCACCGTACAGAATTTTCCAGATCTTTTATCAAACAATAAGGCACACAATTGACTTTTTTTAGTCATGACCGGAGCCAAATCATAGTCACCCTCTTTTTCATATGAAAATCTGGCAGAGCCCAAAACCCCCAACCGAGTATTAATCGTAAACACTTTCCCATTATTAATAAATGCATTTCCACCATCCCAACCGAACCACTTTTCAGGTCTACAAATGGATTGAGCTTCATAAAACAACGAATTAAAATCACCTAAAATTTTCAAATCACGGATTCTGACGACACGTAAATCTTGTTCCGATAGCAAGGCAAAACACATATTCCATTGTTCCAGTTCTCCGGTTCCTTCATTCAACCAATTATATTCTTCTATCAATCCCAAACATTGAGGAGATCCCATTAAACTTTGCCCATGTAATTTCAACATCAAATCTTCACTTTTCAAAGCATCAGAAAAAAAATCAAGATCCGTATGGGTATTCTTTTCTTTCATGACATACCAGCCTCGAGAATATTCAGATTCAACTGTCAACTTAGATGAAATATATTTGGTTACCCCAGATTCATTATCTTGATAAGAAAATACCAAGGTATACACTGCCGGATCCATCGTTAACTCATAATCCAAATCCTTCTCACAAGACAAAGTATCTATACCATCTTTTGTATTTTTATAACACAGCCACATACAAGAATACCCTTTATTTGCATGTAAAGAATTAATTTGTGGACTAATTACCAGTCGACTTAACAAAAAACAACGATAAGCAGTATCGATACCTATAACTTCTGCCGGGTTCAGTTGGTGATAATCATAATTTCCTTTATCATCATAACATGAACACATGTAAAAAAATACTATCAATAATATTAATATCGTCTTCATAATCTATTCATTTTAAGGGAATACAACTTTATTACCGAACTCATCTTTCAATGGTGGATTGTTTGCAGGATCGGCATTATAACTCTCCAGTGCTTTTTTTGTTTTCATCAGATAATATTCCCTCTCTAAATCAGCATTAAAATCATACAAAATATAATAAAGAAAATCATTATCCCATTTCTGCCCAGTCACCTCTATTAAAAAACGATGTTTCACCTGAGACCAAGCCCCTAAATAGGTCTGCACTTCATAAGAACTTTCTCTCCATCTTGTTGGACGCTCTAATTTATCGGAAATGATCACCGTTTTTTTCAACTTGGCCGGCTCGCCTGTTTCAAAATCTTTAGAAGGTAATAACTTCAAAGTCAATTTTCTTGCATTTTTCTGTAGATCAACATCTTGGCGCATAACAATCAATTGCAAATCAAATACATTTTTATTAGCAGGCAAGATCCATTTATCACGACCTCCCAACATTTCAAAATGCACTCCTTCTTTCGCAGGATGCTCCATCTCAACCCATGTAGAATCTATAACTTTAGTCGTATCTACTGCATCATAAATATATTTCCACTCCTCCATTACTTGTTCAAACAATATTTCTCGAGGATAATCGGTCACCTCCCCTACAGTTACAATTTTTATATTCAATGTATCCTTTTGCCGTTCTTCAGGGAAATATGCAAATGTATACACCTCATTCGCAGTAGTTTTAAACTGAATTCGGTCTGTTCCATGAAAAGACATATAATCGGCAGAACAGCCATATATCCATTCAAAACAAATTATTACAAATAAATATTTCAATTTCATAAACTTTAGCTTTTAATATTCATATTTGATCTCTGTTTTTGGCAAAGGCAATACATATAAATCCTTTCCACCTTCTTTATCGGTCCATAATATCTCTTTCATTGCTTTGCGTTTACAGTAAAAAAAGGTTTGTCCTTCTCCATAAAATTCTTTCTGATACTCCTTTCCAACGAATTCATTCTTTTTATCTAAATTATCTACATTCAACACGGAAATATTGCGAGCAACCACCAATTCCTCAACCAGTTGTTTACACTCAGCCAAATCATCGTTGCATTCAATCGCGATCAAATACATTTCATATAATCGAATCAACGGAATCTGTTCCGCACTATTGCCTGCAATTCCTTCCTGCTGATATTTAAATAAAGTATAACGTGGAGTAGTTTCATTTTTAATTTCATTCCACAAATATTTTCTTCTGTTATCTGTCACATCATTTTCAAAAAGATCGTTTTGGACTTTCTTCATATCTTTCTTTACTCCTCCTCCACGGAAAAAATATTGCATGACTTTTTCTTCTAGATTATATACATGTACAGCAAAAAGAAGCTCAGAAGTTCCTATCAGATCTTTTTTTACCAAGTCTGTCTCGTTGCTCAATCGAAATCTTTTGTTCGCAATCAGTAATTTGGCATATTCAGCCGCCTTTTCTTTATTCTGTATCCAAAGATAATACCTTGCCTGCAGGGCTAAAATTGCCCAATAATTCAATCGATTCTCACGATAAGCAAAAAAATCATCATGAATACCTTTTTCCTCAACCTTCTTTAACAAATTCTCCGCAGCATTCAAATCTTCTCTCAAAAAAACGATATATTCTGCCCATGAAACCATCGGTTGATAATCCCGAGACACAACTCGTGAATAAACAAGTATCTTAGAATCATTCTGTTCACCAGGAATCGGTCCAAATAATCTCAATATATCCAAATGTAAAAAAGCCCTCAACGCCAATGCCTCTCCTTTGATTAAACAATAAACATCCTCCGACAAAACACCATTGTCTACAAAATTCAATAAATTATTGATATTAAGAATAATGTTATAATATTTGGCATAAATGTCCTTGACCAGTGCTTCCACTTGGGAATTTTCAAAATCATATTTACAAGTATAATCCTCCACAGTTTCAGCAGAGACATCCCAATGCTGTGCTAAATTTTCCACAAAACCCATAGTCATATTTTTCCCATAAAGCACATCGCTTTTCAAATCGATATAAATCCCGGTTAACGCATTTTTAAATCCATCTTCGGTCGAAAACATCTCTTCCTGTTCTAAACGATCGTTGGGTTTAACATCCAACCAATCCGCACATCCCATGCAAAGCAAAACACAACAACCTATAATATAATGCATTATCTTTCTCATAGCATAAACAATTAAAATATGAGTGAAAGTGAAAAACTAAAACGACGAGAAAAAGGATAGGCAATTCCCCGTTCCTGTTTAATGGTTGAAAAACGGAACAAATTGTCCGTATCAAATGCCAAGGATAATGATTCTGCCCTTAAAAGTTGCTTTAACCATTTTTGATCAAAATCATACTTTAATTGAATACTTTGACATTCTAACGTTTTTTCTTTCTGTACAAAACGAGAAGACATCTGAGAGGAAGTAAAATCTGTCACGCTTTTAAAAAAAGTATGATCCCCGGGATTCATCCAACGTTCCCGAAAGACTCTCCCGTCCACATTATATTTATAATCCGCATTTTCAACCCGATCTATCAAAGTACTATTATACTGATAACCACCCCATCTATAACCGAATGACAAATTCAAGCTCCAAGCTTTGCACACAAACATTGTATTTATATTACCCCGATACTTAGGATCTTCCGAACCAAACGCAATTTTGTCTCGGGCATCCCAGATATAGGTAATGTGTCCGAATCTGTCGACAAATAACTCTTTTCCTGTACTTGGATCTATTCCTAAAGAAGGAACGACATAAATAGTTCGCAACGCTTCACCTTCCCGATACATATAATTAGGATCGGAACCACCTCTACTCTCCAATTCTTCATTGGCAGCTTTTAAAGCCTCCGAAATTTTCACAATCTCGTTTTTTTCATGTACCATACTGGCAGATACCGACCAAAATATATTTCGTTCCGTATCACGAATTAAATATGCAGCCAATGACATCTCTATCCCCGAATTCTTTACCTTACCAATATTCGCCGTATAACTGGGAAATCCATTTGCCAAGGGTAAATATTTCTCAGACAAAAGATTATTGGTCAAATTATTATAGATATCTACCGCCAGTTTCAAACGATTATTCCATACAGCCACTTCCAATCCCAAATTCCATTTGTCCGTCTTCTGCCATTCTAAATCTTCATTCGCCAATCCCATCAAATAACTACCAAACCAATACCGATAACGATCTTCCACATAATATTTATAAGTTGCCAATGCCTGATAGGGATCAAAATTGACAGAACCAGTCACGGCATAAGAAGCACGAACTTTTAATCTGTCCAACCAGTGAAAATTTTCCATAAACTTTTCTTTATGTATATTCCATCCCAACCCAAAAGAATAAAAAGGAGCAAATCGTTTTGAACTTCCAAACTGTGAAGCACCATCTACGCGATAAGCCATATCTGCAAAATAACGATTATCATAAATATAGTTAATATTACCTGTCAATCCCAAACGTCGATTTATAGATTCGGAACCGGAAGGTTTTCCATCTTTCTCATATTGCAACGACATGGCCAAATACTTTAAATTATCCTGCGGAAATCCTTCCACCGTAAAAGTATAAGAATTCGACTTTTCTTGAGCAAGATTATAATTCAGACCAACATATACCTCGTGTTTTTCCTGAAAAGTTTTAGCATAACTAACAGTTACATCCCAATCATAATTAAAATCTTTACCAGAAGTATAAATATATCGTCCCTTTCTAAAAATCTCATCATCCGAATAATCTTTAAAATCCGTATGATCTGCCGGTTTAAAATTATCGTAATCATTAAACCCTTTTGACAAACCTATGCGAGATCTCACTGTCAATGTGGACCATGGATGCCATTCCACCTCAAAATTATTGATTATTGTCGAGGTTGTAGAGCGATTCACCAGGTCCAACGAAGCATTATAAAGAGGATTCTTCGGAGCAACGTTCCAGAAATAACTCTTCTCTTCCAATTCTTTTAAAACTTTTCCATCCTCATCATATCCAGTCCAATAAGGATTCAATTTCACATATTGATCAAAAGATCCATATGGAGAATCGTTTGCTTCCCCTAAACCAATCTCTAAATTATTCCGAAAAGACAATGATCCCTGTTGATAAATAAGATCAACATTCCCATTAAAAGTCTTTCGATTAGATCCCTTCATCACCCCCACCACATTATTATATTGCACTGATGCCGCATATCGAAAACCACCTTCGCCCCCCCCTTCAAGCCTCAAATTATGCTTTTGTCCAATACCAGTTCTTAAAGGTTTGGAAAGCCAATATGTATCAACACCTTTCGCGATTTGCTCTTGAATTCTGGCATATCTTTCACGTAATTCCATTTCGAAATGAGCCCATTCATCTTGATATAAACCTGCATTATATTCTAACTGCAATTTTTCTTTTGCATTCAATACATCATAATCACTTAAATCAGGAATTTCTATATTCATACTTCCCCGATATGACAAACGCAACTTTCCAGGTTCCGGACGTTTGGTTTCTATAACTATCACACCATTTGCCCCCCGGGATCCATAAATTGCCGTTGCAGACCCATCTTTCAACAAAGTAACTGAAGCAATATCCTCGTCATTCAAATCTAGCATTCGAGTCAAAGAAATTTCAAAACCGTCAACAATAATTAAAGGTGTATTTAAATCCACTTTTGTCTCATTCTTCAGATCTTCCACAGTTGGCAAACTAGCTGTTCCCCGGATCTGTATATCCGGTAAATGATTCGGATCCGCTCCATAAACATTATTCTCAATGATATTAAACGTAGGATCTATATTCCGTAAAGTTGAAATGAGATTTCTTCCTCGAAAAGATTTCAACTCTTTTTCTGTAATCATTGAAACAGCTCCTGTAAAACTCTCTTTTTTACGAGTAAAAATACCGGTAACCACCACTTCATCCATTTCAGCTATTTGCTCTGCCAAGACCACCCCCAACTCTTTTTCTCCCTGCCAGGAAATTTCTTTGGTTTCCATCCCCATAAAAGAACAAACCAGAGTGACTTGATCGACTTTCGGAATTTCAATTACAAATTTTCCTTCCGGGTCTGTAGCCACACCCACAGTTGTTCCTTTAATCACAACAGAAACTCCCGGCAAGGATTGACCTTCGGAATCTTTCACTATCCCTCGAATCACCACCTTTTCCAACGGCTGCATTTGCTGAGGAGACTCTTTGCGCAGGATTACAATGGTTTGATTCATCAATTTATAAGTTAGACCTACATGATGTAAACATTCATCCAGCACTACCTTCAATTCTTCATTCTGGTAACTCAGAGTCAGGTCTTTCACGGATTCAATCTGGGCATCTTCATACAAAAAGATGTATCCCGATTCTTTCTCCAATAAACGAATGACTTCCTCCAAAGAAGCATCTTGCACATGCAAAGAAACCTTTGCAACCTGACTGTACACATTCGCGGCCAAATGAGAGGAAAAAATACATAAAAACAAGACTAAAAACCTCATCATTAAATACATCTTTTTTAAGCATCTTCTTTTAGCAAGAAGACATCGGACTTCGTTTTTTTTCATAAATTTGTAAATTATAATGAAACATCCCGGTGATACCGGTTGAAAGGCGGAATAGTGCCAATATTCCGTCTTTCTTTATTTTTGTCCACGGATAAAAATTGTATTGTCTTTTATTTCATATTTTATACGCCCCATCGTCTCAATCATTTCGACCAATGCCTCAAAACCATCGTAACGTCTCATTCCTCCTGACAAAGAAATATTCTTTGAATCCTCATCCTCAAAACGGACATCGACATTATACCAACGACTCACCATATTCATAATGTCTTCCAAACGTTGCCGACGGAAAATAAAAAGACCTTCTTTCCATGCCACAAAGGGATATACATCCACCTCTCTTTTTTGAATCCGTCCATTCCCATCCAGAATACTCTGCTCACCGGGCTGCAATACAATCCGCTCTCTGGCATTTTCAAAACTGACACTTCCTTCCACCAAAGTTGTGACAATTTGCTGCTCATCCGTATAAGAACGCACATTAAAACTGGTTCCCAATACCTTTATTTTCGAATCGCCCAACTCTACAATAAAAGGATGCAGGGAATCCTTTGCTACTTCAAAATAAGCTTCTCCGAACAATTGCACCCTTCGCTGCTTACCGGCAAATTGTGAGGGGAAGTGAATCTCCGACTCTGCATTTAACCATACCCGGGTACCGTCTTCCAAAGTCATTGAAAACTCCCCACCCCGAGGAACAGTTAAACAGTGAAAGAATCTTTCATCTCCACAATTCTCCATCGTATTTTGATGTTGAAGTGATAATCCCAAGGAATCGATCCGGATATTTTCCGCTGCAGTAGAAATCAACATCGCCGAATCCCCAATATTCCATACAGATCCATCCGCCAAGGTTAAAATCGCTTTTTTTCTTCCTGCCTGAATCGTTTCAGAAATGGTCAACGGATCGACCGCGACCTGTTGCAACCACAAACTTCCTCCAATCCCGAGCAGCAATACAATTCCTGCAGCCACTCCGTAACGACGCAATTGCCTTCTACGTCGACGAAATCTCAACTGCTGATAAGCGCGAACGGGATCATAACTATATTGCTGTTGCAATCGTTTTCTTAAAGTTTCTGGATTTTCCAGCTTACGGGCCAACAGAGCCAATCTTTGTTCGAACTCTCCGAGAACCTCTTCGCTCACCGCCTCTTTTCGTAAGATATGAGCAAGAAGACGTTCAGAAAAATTATATATATCCTTCCACATGTTCATCAATTTTCACTATAAACACATGGACAAAGAAAACGGGTAACAAAAATTAGAAATAATTTGAAAAAAATGTCGTCAATAATACACCCCAGACAATTCCCATCCGCTCCCGAACAAGGGCATATGCCCGTTTTTTCTGCATTTTTACCGTATTCTCTGAAACGCCCAATATCTGAGCAATCTCCTTTACCTTTAAGCCATCCAGACTCAGATTCATAATCTGCTGCTGCTGATCGGACAATTCCATCAACAACAAACGTAATTTTGCAATCACCGTCTCCTCTATTGCCAAATCGATCGCCATTTCTTCCGTATAAGGCATCTCCGAACTGTAATTTCCCAACAATCGGCGAGCATTTCCGCGATCACGAATAAGATTCAATGTCCGATTATAAACAGCTTTATAAAGCCAGGCGGCCAAAGCATTGACATTTGCAAATTGAAGAGAAGAATCCCACAAACCAATCATACACTCTTGCACAATGTCCTCTACCCCGACATCTCCATGAGTCAATTTCGCGGCATAAGCACACAATGCCGGATAAAACTCCTCGTACAAATACAACCAAGCAGTTTCTTTCTTTTTATTCAGCTCTGTTATAAACTGTGTATAATCACGCATGTCGATCTTCGTTACGTAAGCAAAGATAGACATAAAAAGAAGAATTCCGAAAAATCTTTATATTCCAAATCTTCTTCGTAATTTTATCACGGGTTTTGTCTACTTATTGTCATACCCGCAGGACCAGAAAATGTTGGAGCAGGATCTGGTCCTTTTCAATTTTGTTTCATACGCCAAAAGTAAATCAACAGCATCGACATCGGGAATTCATCTCTCAGTATCTTCAACCCCCAAGAAATATGGGTTTTAACCGTATTTACAGAGATTCCAAGTATTTCTGCAATCTCCTTATAGCGCTTACACTCGATAAAACACAAGCGCATAACCTCTCCACACCGTTCTGGCAGACGATCAATCCGTTCCATAATCTGCCGAATCAACTCTTCATGTTCGGAATAATCTGCTTCCGCATATAGCGGATGATGCAATAATTCTGTTTCTTCGTGCCGGGCTTTTACCTTTAAATGATCTAAATAATTCAGAGAACGGTTGCGCGTCAAACTCAAATAGTATGGCAACATCGGCTGACTGAAATCAATCTTCGAACGCTGTGACCACACCGTCAAAAAAACATCATGCACAATATCCTTCGCCACATCCTCATCTTTTACAAAACTCATGGCATGGAAACACAAAGGCTTAAAGAAACGTTTAAACGAATCCTCAAACAACCATCTTAATTCACGTTCATTCGTATACCCTGACATATTGTCTGCCGGAAAATTATTTTATTCCGACAAAGATAATTTATTCTGATTTATATTTAAACTTTATTTTTCATGTTTTAACAGAAAGCCTAAACTCTTACTATAAAAAATCTTCCGTTTCCACATGATCATCCCTCCCCGAAACACGATAAAAATAGCTAACAGACACACAAATAAGTAAAAATAAAATATATCATCCAAATCTAACAGCAAAACCTTATCTTCCGATTTTTGACGTTCTATGGTTAAAGGATATTGATTATCAGCCAACAACTTAACTATCGCATAAATCATAGGAGCATTCACATCTTTCAATCCAGGGCGGATTGTCGTCATTCCACCATTGGATATCCAGTCAGCACTCCCCACTAACACTACTTTCTGATGCTTCCCCTGAATCTCACGTTCAAATAAAGCCACCACAGTCTTCTCAATCCCAACAGAATCTTCCACTGTCACCAAAGGAATGCATCTAAAATTTTGATTTTCAGATGTATATCCTATTGCATTCCCCCCTGTAAAAACAATCGGCCACCCTTTTTCATATATCTTCTGCAAAGCATCTGAAACCGATGCACCCATAGCAGAGACCTGTGCGGCCACGATCCCTTCATACTCTCTTACATTACCAGGCAGATTATCCGATTCATAACAGAATCCCCAAGGTTCCAATAAAGAATTAAGGAATTTTATACTACCGCCATCCGCGACAATCACTAAATTATTTCCGGCATCAATAAAATCATTCACTTCTTTTGTTTCTTCTTCCGAAAAATAGTCACACGGATCTACGATAAACAACAATTCCAAAGAATCCACGCCCTCATTCTCATCAATATTCCGAATATCAAATCCTTGATTTATCAATGCAGAACGCAAACGTTTATTTGAAATCAAATCTGTATAATCCTTTGCCGTTGAAGAAATTATACTGCGACACGAATTTTTCCCATAAAAGCCCAATCGAACCGGAGGACATGAAGCATATCCGAAAACAGTTGCCAATTCCTGTTCGGACGGCAGAGACAGTACATCACTGTACAAACGTAAATTATAAATCTTACCGTCTGCGAACTGAACTCTTTGCTCTGCATGACCTTTTATCTCCGGAACAAAACCGGGTATTTCAGAAAGATGTAAGAGATGCCTTGATGATATGCCATTGATATCACAAATATTTCCCAGAATCTCTCTTTCCGATAGATTTTCTCTCTTGCCTGCAAAATAAGAAGCAGGTATTGAATCATAATAATAAATCTCCTGCAAGCGAATATCTTTCTTGGCGCGAAGAAAAGGAGCGATAAAACGTCGGGCGTTCTCTTTTTGCAATGGGCTAATATCCAGTACTTTTTTCTCAAATATATCGACATAACTCGTTAACGACACCTCTCCTTCAATTCGCTCCAATAGCGTCTTGCTTTTCTCCGTGATGCTGTTTTGCCGAGCTCGTGTCGTATCAGCATAATACACATGACGCGGATTCTGAAAAAAACAAATACCTCCCACCACTAAAATACTCCAAAAACCGACATTTCCCCAAAGAGCTTTTGCCTTTACCTCATAGCATTTGCGATAAAGATTAAGATAGGTATATACAAAAAATAAAACAGACATCCCCAGATACCAGATAACCGTATCTGTAGAAAATAGCCCTGTCATGAAAGGAAAATTTTTGGTATCCAATGCAAACCAATTCAAAAAATCGATCAACAAAGGAGAAAGATAAATATGATTCACATAATTAAAAAACGCTAATCCAACGAATGTAAAAATCAATACCAACACATTCGATGAGAAACAAGATGAAATTAAAAGTCCCCAACAGCAATAAAAAATCGACACCAAAACAAAAAGCAACAAACCGACTCCAATTGCCGCAACTTCCGGCTTACCTGCAATTAATACAAAACTCGTCGAATAAATAAACAATATACCTGCAAACAAACTACAAAAAGCAAGCAAAGCGCCCAACTTTCCAAATAAGATATCTATAATCTTGACAGGTGCAGAAAAGAGCAGTTTATCTGTTCCCCAATCATAATCTTTGACAACAATCGACATTGACAATAAGGGAATATAAATAAACAGGCTATTGATCATCTGAGGGAAGAGTCCATTTTTCCCCAATATCAGAGTAAAGGTCAGATTCAGTGTCTGATAGCCCATGAATTTCACCCGTAAACACTCTTCCAGATGAGAGATAAAGAACCATCCGGAATGCAATACAAACACCAATAATACAATCCAGGCGATGGGGGTATGGAATAACATGCCCCATTCATTCCTCATGATCTTCAATGCCATTTTCATACTTCTCAAATTTGATTTTCATACCTCTATACCAACTCTTTTTCTTCACAAATCAGCTTATCTTTTCCTTAATATCCAATAGGCCAGGAATATCAACATTCCACAAATAAGATATTGAAAAATAAAATTATATACATTCAATTCTCCCAGACTCAACGCAATATAATTGGTTTTCCCCTCTTCATAAACCAGTTTCAATGGATATTTCCCTGCTGAAAGCCAATAAAACAATTGAAGAACAAGGTTTTGATTGGAAAAATACTGATTATTTTCTGTAACATTGAGATAACGGTTTCTCATGAAATCAAGATTCCCAACAACTATGATCCGCTGATCATCTCTACAGAATTCAAGCGCAAGATTGTTCTTTATCAAAGGGCACACAGAGAATTCGGTCTTATGTGTCAACAACAACTCACAAGCCTTGGGAAAGAAAAAACAGGCATCACAAGAGGTAAAACACAAACGCGACCGCAATTCCTCAGAAAAACTCGCAGTCTTCTCTATTGGATTCCCCAAACAGATCCCCAATGTATCAAATAAAAAAGTTAATGCGTCTCCAGCTTTTTTATCACAAGCGATCAACATATTCTTCCCTTGACTCAACTGTGTCTTCAACCATTTTTTTTCGGCTTCCGAAAGATGTTCTTCTGGAGCGACCACAATCACATCTGCCGCAGAATCCAATCCCCCGACACAATCAAATCCCTGATTCACCAATGCATTGCGTTGCACTTTATTCGAAAAGCCATTCGCAAATCCCTGCATACCTTTATCCCACAGTCCTTTCCCATTCTCCCCATCCACCCAACAAATCTTTATCCCGCCCTCTCTTAACCGTTTCAGAGCTGTCACAATTTCCGTTTCACCCGGATATAACATCCGATCATTAAAAACACGCAAAATTTCCCTTTTACCATTCCATTTCAAGGTTCTAAAAAAACGTCCCTCCTCTTGTAAACACAACAACGAATCTGGATTTTCATTCCAAGCCACAATTTCTTTGGGTTTTAATTTCGTTACATTGCAGATTCTTGCAATTTTTTCCGCTTTTGACAAATCTTTTCCAGTCACAATTATAGGAGGAGTATCCTTCGGAGACAATTCCTTTTCATAATAGAAATAGTCCATATGAAATTCCGGATTCAACATCCGGTATTTCTGAAAAGAGGCTATATCGTTCATTCTTTTAGAAGGAGGTGTGAGATCATAAAACTTACTGAATATATTCGTATAAGTCATCACCTCTAACGGACCGGACAAGGAACAAACAATCTCCTCTCCCGAAAGGGACAAGGAATTACGACGGTCATCCGAGACATCACGCTGAAAAAAATTATATTTCCCAGAAGAAAAATAGCCCAACGAAAAAAAGAGGACCAACACCGTTATCAAGATTCCGAATTTTTTGTACCATGTGGGTAAATCATACTGAAAATAACCATATAGAATCGCTCCTCCCAAAGCGAGCGAAGTTAGCAACAAGAAATACACAATATCAGAGGACGACAATAATCCCGATATAAAATTTTCCGCCCGCCCCTTCAACGAAAACCAATAGGTGATTTCTCTCATCCAATCGGAATCTTGCCACAAATCACCGACAAAAGCAAGAAAAGTCAACACAAAAAAGGTCCCTAATACTGCCACAATCGGATAGTTCGTTACCACAGACATGAACAAACCAATGGCAAGATAAGTTCCCACCAACAGAGTAACCCCCAAAAGGCCACACAGCATCAGGCTCAAATCGGCATTTTCCACTGATAGATAGACAAACAAAACGTAGAGACATAAAATCCCCAGCATCAAAAATGCATAATACAGTAACGCCAGATATTTTCCCAATATGATTTTATACCAGGCAATCGGAGAGGATTGTAACAATTTAATCGCCCCGGACTGATATTCCTGTGTCATCATATTCATTGTCAATACCGGAATATAACAAAACATAACCTTCACAACTCCTGTATACAAGCCATGATAAGAACCGAAAAGGCTGAAGGTTAAACCAGGTAGTTCCTTAAATAAAATTTGTCCTTTTAATTCCGATCCCAATATATTGAAGAAAAGATAAGCACAATACACCCAGAAAAAGCACAATAGAATCCAGGCCAACGGAGTATGAAACAGTTGTTTGAATTCTTTCCTTGCAATAGTTATACATAAATATTTCATGCTTTATTTTTTTGAGAAGATAAATATGCAAAAACGTCATTCAGAGAACATTTCTCCAAAACAATTTCTTGTAAATGCCATTCCTTTGATTGACAAAATACAATTAAATCTTCTGTTACCTTAGATAAAAGCCGAACATCAAAATGTATGCGATACTCTCCATTCCCCAATATCTGTACGCGTTGACATCCAGGGAAAGCAGATAATTCACGGATATCCACCTCATGGGCCAAACGCACCCAAACAGAATCACGAGCGACACTATCGTTAAACTGTCTCATTGTTCCAGAAAATACCAAGTGTCCATGTTCAATCATAACGATATCGGAACAGATAGCTTCCACTTCTGACAATATATGCGTAGAAACCAAAACAGTCGCCTCCTCCGCCAAGCTTTTGATCAATTTCCGAACATCCAATATCTGATTGGGATCCAAACCATTCGTAGGTTCATCCAATACAACAAAACGAGGATTATGAACAATAGCCTGTGCAATTCCGACCCGCTGCTGATAACCGCCAGAGAGTTGTTTGATCACTTTGTGACGATAGTGACCGATGGAACAGATAGCCTCCACTCGTTCAATCGCTTTCGGGATCTCTTTTTTCGCGACCAAATGCAACTCAGCACAATATGTCAAATATTCATTTACTGTCATATCCATATACAAAGGAGCCTTCTGGGGCAGAAAACCAATCAATTTTTTCGCCGAAATCGGATTTTTCAAAACATTTTCCCCGCCAATATACACATTGCCTGCAGTTTGCTTCAATACTCCGCAAATAATATTCATGGTCGTCGATTTACCAGCTCCATTAGATCCCAATAACCCCATGATACAATTGGATGGAATTTTAAAATCAATATCTTGCAAAACATAGATATCCGAATATTTATGCGATATATGGTCAACAATAACAATATCTTCTTTCATATTTAATCCCTCTTGATCAGTTATCCAAAACATTCAAAAACGTTACACGAAAAGGGGAATTTCCATCACTAGGAATTCCCCTTTACAAATTAATATTCAAGATTTCTTACAGCATTATAAGTACCGTATTTATATATTACATCTTTAATATTTCCAAATCCTCCTCCTTGCCAAATTACATCAAAAATAGTTGGATCGGTATCATTGATACGAAGAATATAAACCTCCCCACTGTCCAAAGCCACAGCCAAATGAGGTCCACCATAATAAGTTGCGGCATCAACACTGGAAGAAGAATTGAAATCTTTCAAAGATAACGAAACTATCCGGTGATCAAATTCATGGAACAAGCCATACTGAGGTTTAGAGACCTTATCCTGATACCAATACAACTTATTTCCAGAAGCAATGATGGAAAGTTTACGCTTCGTTACAGGGAATACACACATATCAACAAAATCCTCGAATAAATAAGAATCGACCTCCTTTTTCCCATATTGAGACCCCACCTGCATTGCTGTTGCATTATTTCCAGAAACATTCAACAGGAATTGGTGTACATAACATTTATTTTCGACCGTATCTCTGTAAACAGACAAAAACCGATTTCCATTCGTTGCAGTCGTATATAATACCTCGATATTCGTATGATTAAAATCATTTTCAATTCCTCCCATATACAACAAGTCAACCAAAAGTCCGTTCGTTCCTCCAAATCCGACCATATTATTATACTCTCGCTCAACTAATATAGCAAATTTATTATCCCTTTCTCTTAAAACAAGAGGGGGTCTAAAAAGTGCATAATAATAATTGGGAGTGATCTGCAAGAATTTCTCTCCATTCAAATATGGTTCCATCTGATAATAACCGGTTTGGAAAGCACTATCCCGATCATTCACTTTATAATACATGCGATTGTCTTCTCCCAATAAATATCCCATAGAAGCAGTCAGCCAAGCATCTTTGCAAACAAAACCTTCCGGATACACACCATCCAGAAATTCATTCTTGACATCTGTTTCTTTCACCAGAGATTCTCCATTTAATTCAACCGGGCCACTCTTCTGTATCACCAATACCTCACCCAAGGCCTGATAATCTTTTACCCAATGTTCTACCAATTTCACAGGTCCATTTCCCAAAACTTCTCCACTAATCTGTTCATAAATATTGTAATCGGCCCCTTCATATACAAGAGTATCACGAACTCCTGGCAATGCTGTACTTCCACCGGAAACTTTCTTAAATACGATTGCCGATAATACGGACTTCCCGTTTTCTTCCGAAAGTACCAACCAACTCCTTGCATAACGAGGATTCACAATAACGGAACAGTCACTAACATAAGTCATTCCATTTTGCGTATTAATGACATTTAAAATAAGCCTATAAGTTCCCGAGACCATAAATTGATGTTTCAATTCACGGGAATCCGAAATCACTTCTCCATCCAGCAGCCATTGATACTCCAGATTGGTGGAATCAATTAAATTCAATTCTAACTTCGGAGTAATTTCCAGATATTTACCGACCTCTACATTGTAAGTCGTATTTATATTTCCAATTTCAGCCGCACCGATTGACACATAATCGTCTTTTCCCATATAATCTTCACAAGAAGCAAACAGGAAAAGATTTATTATCAATAAATATACAATCCATTTCATAATTTCCATATTAAACGATTACTGTTACTTTCATGATTCCATCTGCTTCCGTTTCATCTGGTGTCGGATTTTCCTCCAGATATGCCTTAAATTGTAACGCATACTTACGAATCAATGCACTGTTCATTCCTGCCAGACTCGTTACCTGTGTCACCTGAATAAACAAAGTATATTTCGCCTCCGAATAAGTTCCCAGATAAAAATATTCTATTGTCGAATCCCACCAATCAGGTCTCACCACTTTATCTGTCACAAAACAACGAACTTTTCTATTGCCCACTACCCCCGGTGTCACATATTCATTGGAATCAATATTCAATACCAAACGCAAAGTTGTATCCTGCATTTCTACACTATTTTTCAGAAGGATATAGGCAGTATCCACTATTAGGTTTTTTCGAAAAATAAAAGAAGACGGAATCTCATAATTCTTCGTCGGCAAATTAGTCAGTTCTGTATCTACCGACAAAGTGTATTCTATATCTTCATCGTATATTTTCCCTGAACGGACCACCTCTATCGGATAACTAACCTCATCCGAAAAATAGAACATAAAAGACATCTCCAAACTATCGGTATAAAAATTCTTACTGAAAGCAAGGAAAGACACGTCATTATCAAATGTTTCGATTTCTTCTCTCTGACAAGAAAACAAAAAACCAAGCAATAATATAAATAATACCTTTTTCATAACACTTATATTTTTTCACTATCAGGTATCGGAGCGACAAAATGATCATTCGTCATACTACCAACAAATCCCGGAATAGTCTTATTTAAACGTTTATAATAAAAGAAAATTTGCCCTTCTCCAGCCAATTCTCTCCGCATATCGTTTTCCAATACATTCATATAATCTTCTCTTACAAGCAAATTACTAAGATCCACATTTAACAGACCACGTCCTGTTTTGATATGAGCAAGCATACTCTGAGCCTTTTCAGGATCCTTGTCAAACAGATATTCCCCAGCAATATAATACATCTCACTCAAACGAATCAAAGGTATCAAACAACTACTGATTTCAGCATTCGACAAAACATTCCCTGTTTGTTCCCTATATTTTACCAGTCGATAATAATACACTCCTTTATCTTCGTATTTTTCCACTTGATTTTTATAACGTAAATCATCCTCTAATTCTTCACCATAAATAGCCTCTATATTATTCAACGCTAAATATTGAGTTGTCCCGTTTACAGCTTTGTCAAAATCCGTCAACTCTTCATTATATAATCCACCTAATACATCTCCATAAAATTTAATATCTCCTAAACGGATATCATCCTCAGAAGAAAAGCTAAAATATGTCGTATTGCATAGTTCTATTAATTCACTTGCTTCATTATAAGCTAATTCTTCATATTTTCCTCCTGCATAAAAATAAGCCCGAGCCAACAAAGCACTCACAGAATAATAATTCATTCGATAACCTCGATGATCAATAAAACGATCATTATTTATCCCAGCGGCAATACCAAATCTAGCAATCTTTTGAAATGCACTTTTATTAGATAAATCCACATCTTCCAATAGTTTTTGAGCTTCCTTCAAATCTGCAAATACGTTTTCCAGAAACGCATCCACTGTGATTGGTGTAGGTATGGTTTCCGGATGAACTTTATTATAAGGCAACCAATTCCCCGTCGGATGAGTGACAGGAGCCGGTGCAAATATACGCAACAGGTCGAAATGCAGCATACCGCGCAATGCCAATGCTTCTGCCAGAATCATCTTTTGCTCACCCCCCTTGAAGGCAAACAAACTGGAATCCGCCTTCTGAACCTGTTGTATCAAATTATTACAATTGGCAATTGCATTATAAATATTACACCAGATTTGTTCCATTACAGGGGCAACCTGCAAATTCTTCCAAGAATATTGAATTGCCTTTTTATATACCAGAGAAGAAGAATTATCCAGTTTATACATTTGCCCAATAACATCCATAAATCCCCAAGTCAACTCTTTACCATACAAAGCTTCAGTAGATATGCTAGTATAAACTCCCACCAAAACTCTTCGATAACCATCGCCATTTTTAAACAATTCCTCTTCAGAAATTCTATCCTCGAATGGAACTTCGAGCCAATTACACGAACTCCCAATCAGAGTCAAATACAGTAATATAAATATATTTAACTTTCTCATAATAACCATATTAGAAATTAGCTTTTATTGATAAATTGACCGTACGGGAATACGGATAACTTGTTCCTCTTTCCTGCAGAATGGAAGAAAAATAACCAATATCATTCATACTCATCTCGAAGCGTAAGAGACTCAACCCCATCTTTTTCATTTGCTTGGATTTCAAATCATATCCCAAAGTAATCGCACTCAAAGACAAATAATTATTATCCTGAACAAAACGGGAGGTCGGTAAAGTCGACTGATCTCTATTTTTTATATCCTTCAATGGAGTAATATCCCCCACATTTTGCCAACGATCGTAAAGTACCCGTTTATCTACATTCTGAAACTGTACATCTGCATTTTCCACTTTATTAACCAAAGTATAGTTATATTCCTGCCCTCCCCATGCATACATAAAAGAAGTAAACAATGACAGATTCTTATATCGGAAATTGATACCAAAGGAACCTTGTAGCTTGGGTTCCGTATTTCCGATAATCACCTGGTCTTCAGCCTTCCACTCATACGACAGATTCCCTTCCTTTGTCAGAAACATTTCTTTTCCATTGGTAGGGTCAATTCCCAAAGAACGTACCCCGAAAATAGATGTTACAGAACCGCCTTCTACATATTTCGTGAATGTCTTCGAATATTTTTCGTCACTAACCCTGTTATTTTCAGCTTCCTGATAATAATCGTTAATTTCATCATTATAACGCTTCAAAGATTCTGAAATCTTCTTTATCTCATTCTTATTGTGCGCAGCATTTCCCCACACATCCAGCATGACATTTTCATTCGAGAAAACATTCAAACGGGCAAATACTTCAACCCCGCGATTGACAATCTCTCCCATGTTATCTTTATAAGAATAGAAACCACTGGAAGACGGCACAGTTACATCTGTAATCATATCCACTGTAAGTCGATTATAATAAGAAACATTCAATGCCAATCTTTGATTAAACCAATAGGAATCGAATCCCACGTCTAAAATATTTGTACGTTCCCACTTCAAATCCGGATTTCCCAAAGCCATCATTTTCACACCATAGCCTCCAGCAACATACCAATCATCATCCAGTGGCTCATACATTGTGGAAGCAACATAAGGCTCAAAATTTGTCTTACCGGTTTGTCCATAAGATCCTCTTATCTTCAAAAGAGTCAAAATCTTATTTTCCGGGAAGAAATCATAATTGTGAATATTCAAACCGATACCGGCCGACCAGAATGGCGCAAATTTCTGATTCTTTCCAAACTCTGATGAACCATCGATACGAACCGCCATATCCAACAAATAAATATTGTCATACGTATAATTCAAATTTCCTACGAAACCGAATAGACGGGTATAGTTTGAACTTTTAGACGGTTTGCTGACGATCTTACGAGCAGAATTTGACGAATGCATATCGCCAGACGGGAATCCTTGATATGAACTGCTTTCTGAACGCATCGTATTGGAAGTTGCATTGAAACCGGCTGTCAAATTGATATAATGGCGATCGTAATTGTTATTAAACAGCAACAATAACTGAGAATCCCAATTTACACTCCGAGAACTTTGCAAAGCCAAATTACCGGCCAGAGAACTATCTTCAGATGCCAATATGGTACTCTTCGTAGACAATGGATCTATGAAACTTTCAAAATCAGAATATTTCATATTTATACCAAAAGACGCTTTCACAGCTAAAGCCTTGGTGATATTCCAATTCAGACTTAAATTATTCTGCAACTCATTGTACTGATTCGTGGTATAGTTTCCCAATGTCGCTTCATAAAGAGGATTATTTGCAATCCGCAAATTGATCCGGGTAAATTCCAATTCCTTCACGATATTTCCCAATTCATCATACACTCTATCATAGGGCAACATACGAACAAAATCGCTAAACAGTCCATAGGGAGAATCCTTTGAATTCATTCTTGAAAAAGAAACTTCATTTCTTATTTGCAGATTGGACAGGTTATATCCCAAAATCAATCCGATCGAATATCTGTCCCGCTTAGATTTTTTCATCACACCATCTTCATTATTATAGCCAAATCGAAGTCCAATCCTCATCTCTTCTGAACCTCCTTCCAGAAAAAGACTGTGCATATGATTAAAAACAGTCTGTACCGGTATTTTCATCCAATCCGTATCCACTCCTTCCAATATTCTCTTGTAACGGGCATAATACTGTTTCTGCTTATTCGCAAAATCCGTTTCATCGATGGGATTATAAATACCTGCCAAACGCTCAATTTCCAATTTTTCCTCAGCATTTGCTAAATTATAATCAGATAAGTCAGGCATGGTCAATGCACCCGTAAAAGAATAGGACAAACGGAATTCCCCACTTTTAGGTGCTACCGTAGTAATGACAATCACCCCATTCGCAGCCCGAGATCCATACATGGCAGTTGCAGCAGCATCCTTCAAGATCGTAATGCTTTCGATTCTCGTCGGATCCATGTCATAGATATTCTCCATATCCGTCTCAAAGCCATCAACGATAAAAGTTGGGATATTGGGATTATTCTCCAAAGAAGACTTTGACAACAGATTTTCAGAATACGTCGCTACCGACAAATCCTCAGTAACAATACCCGACCGACCACGAATATAAAATTCCGGCAAAGTATTCGGATCAGAGCCCCATTCATTGTTCGTACTGATACGCAAAGAAGGATCAAAACTCTGCAAAGCAGAAATGATATTCGAACGAGACACTTTCAAAAGATCTTCCTGCTTCACCTGAACGACATTACCCGTATAACTGGATTTCCGAATGTTACCATATCCTGTCACCACCACCTCTTCCATCTCTTTCACATCCACCTTCATTACTACATTCAATTCCGTTTTATCTCCGATGACAACACGTTGCGTTTTCATTCCAATAAAAGAGAATCGCAATGCCAATCCCTCGATATACGGACATTCAATCGCATATTTTCCATCGATATCCGTAGTAACACCGACAGTCGTTCCTTCCACAAGAATTGCCACACCAGGCAGCGGCTGTCCCTTTTCATCATGCACAGTACCAACAACCTTCCATATTTTCTGCTGAGGCAATCGCACCTCCTTGTCTGCCCGACGAATAATAATCGCATTATTCTCTTCCACATACAACAAATCCGTACCGGACAGACACTGTTTTAAAATCATGTCCAATTGGGCATTTTCAACATCGATATTGATACCTTTCACACCGGCAACATCTTCATTGCTGTATAAAAAATTTAACTTTGTCTTTTCTTTCAAAGCCCAAATAATCTCTTCAAGCGAAGCATTCTGTTTCTTCAGACTGATTGATTGTGCATACGCAATGCCAAAAGACTGCAAAAACAGACAACATACGAGTACAAGCGTCAACTTCATACGCAGTAACATTTTTTCCGACCATTCTCTTGGTAAAGGAAATACATCATTCCGTTTTTTTCTCATACATTTGTAATGTTTAGTTCAACTGATTAATAATCAAATAAAAGACACGAGACAATTAAGTAATATTTATTTCATTTCTTGCTTGGGGAAAACAGTAACTACATCCCCTTTTCTGATAAAATCAATTTTATGGGTTGCCTGTATAATATTCAAAATGGTATCAATGTGCTCATAACGATCTAAATGAGCAGACAAACAAATGTTTTTCACAGACGGCTCGGTATAATAAACCTGGATGGAATACCAACGAGCCAGGGTTTGCATAATATCTTCCAACCGCTGATTCTTGAATACAAACATTCCATCCACCCAACCAGTATACAGTTGAACATCGACTTCCCGTACCTGTGCAATTCCCGAATGCGTATCCAGAATAAATTGTTGAGCAGGCGATAAAATTTCAGTTGCGCCCGATCCATCCAATTGATCAACAGAAACTTGTCCTTCAACCAAGGTCGTATGAACAAACTCATCCTGCTGATAAGCCTTGACATTGAAACGAGTTCCGGTGACCTGTATTTTCATCGATTCCGTTTCTACAATAAAAGGCCATTCCTCCGCTTTCTTTACATCAAAGAAAGCCTCTCCACTCAAAAAAACCCGCCGTTCATTCCCGGCAAATTGAACCGGATAACGGAATTCCGTCTCACAATTCAAATGAATGGTCGTCCCATCAGACAAACGTAGCATGTAATCTGCTCCAGCAGGAATACATATCGTATTATAAACCAATGCTGTATCCCTCATCTCTTTTTTCTCATCAGAAAGTAGATATGCCAGTTGACAATTCGTATCATTCGTAATCTGAATACCATTCTGCTCCTGAATATTGATGACTTGATCATCCAATCGAATCCGCTGACCATCCGCCAATATCAATTCAGCGACCTTCCTTCCTGCATAAATTTCGTTCTTAGCAACCTCTACCGACTGCATTTCATCTCTATACAACCCCCATATGGTTCCCAAAGCAATCAAAAACGAAGCGGCAGCAACGCTCCAACGCACATACAAACGATGTTTACGTTCTCGAAGCCGTCCACTAAAACGTTTATATTCCTCCTCCACACTAATATTTCCAAAATCAGTTTTATAAAGAAATGCCTCTCGATCATTTCGAATCGCTTCAAAAAGCATCCGATGCTCTTCTTCTTTCAGCCATTGGACAAACTCTTCATCACTCAAAGACTCCGGCTGTCCCAAATGACGAATAATATATTCCATATCATCTTCACGCCACTTCATACAATAATTCATGAATTTTTATTAATCTTCACACTATATACACATTTAAAGATTCAAAATAGGTGAAGAAATTGTGGAAAAATTTTAGAAAATTTCTACCTGATGATGAATCATTTTTTAAAATCACCTTGTCTATTGCGGCAATGAGGTTAAAGTGGGTAAAATGAAAAGAGATTTTCAATAAAAAAATATCCCCCGAAGGTTTCGATACTTTTCGGGGGATATCAAATGATTAATTCATAAGGTCGTGGATATCTGAACTGCCTCCCAATTTTTTTGTCTAACTTTGGGGAGTGCAGTTCATAACTTGAGACAGCCTCTTGCGTTTCCCGCCAGGCTTCGCCAAACCTCGGCGGGAAGTGGCACCTCACAGTGGTTTATATTAACTAATCAAAACTTACATCATTCAGTAGGTCTTATTAATGCAACATCTTCCCACATGTCATCTACATTCAATATCATTTCGTCCGTACCTGACTTGCCACCGATATCCAGTGGGTTATCTTCTTCATCATCATCATTTTCAGGATTTCCATCTTTATCATCATCCCCATTAGCATCACTTATTTTAGTTCCAATGGAATAAAAATGGTTTGCCCAAATGGAATAGTTCTGATTATTACCACTACCTGTACTCATATTTAATAAAGCGGTATTTATCACATCTCCATCTTCATCTAAATAACTGATGTACAATGCCGTATAAGGATAACTATCAACTGGGCTATATGAGGGATGATCAAATGGCAGAATAAAGCAACTTCCAAAAAGGGTATTATCAGCAAACTTCATACCGCTAAATTTTGTTGCATCCATTCCATCAGCAAAAATGACTTTATTTAAACTTACTCCGCCAATAGCTGTATTTGCATCAAAAGTATAAGTGAGAGCTGTACTTGGATTTCGTTTGGCACTCGTCAAATCAAATCGCAAGAGTTCTTGGGTCCCTTTTTCTCCTGTATATCCATTTGCAAATTTACCCTCTTTTTCTCTGCCATCATTGCCTTCATCTTGATATATTCCTTCCGCGGGCATCACCAAACCTGTTATTGTCTTCGAGGTATTAACCGTAATATATTTAACCACTTTCGTAACCCCACTCTTATCATTAAGAACAGCAGGGATATTCTTCAAATAGGCCAATAAACCTGCAACCTGACGCTTCAAGGTAATTTGGGGAGACTCGTTAAACAATCCGTATTTATTGATATAGGCATATCTACTTCCTGCAAAATATTCCTGGAGACCAACGGAATTAGTTACTTCTTGATTTTCCAACAAGACATAACCATCGTTCGCTTGGAAATTCTGATTTCGAGTAAGTGCAAGCGGAGATTCGTCCCCTGTTACATTATAGCCATACGCAAAGATATATATACCTTTTTCAGCGGCAGCATCCATATTCAATTGAACTGTAATCTCATCTGGACAATTACTGGCAATCGTAATTACATTTCCCTCATAGGTTAAACTATTATCTATGCCAGCAATACTAATATCCTCTCGCTCTGATTTATCATCAGAATTAAAGAATCTCAATTGTATTCTATTGATATTATTATCGGCAGCATTATCCTTAATCGGTCTCGCCGCCCTTGTCAAGCTGTTAGACATCGAAATCTTGAGCACATTCCCTTCAAGCTGCATTTCGCTGCCCGTTCCGTCTTCCTTTTCCACGTACACAATCTTTTCCTCCTGTGTACATCCGGCCAGTGTCATCATAATAGCAAAAACCGCCCATAAAAACAAATTCTTTTTCATATTACTCCATTTTAATTTAAACATATATTTTACCGAACTCCATTAAATTTCCAAATTGTATATTGCGTCCCAGCCATCATCCATCAAGATATAGATGCTTACTTCGCCCGTATCCTGATTGTAGACATAACGCAACACGGTTATCTCGTTGCGGCTGATTTCTGCACGAACCGTTTTAAGCTGTATAACAGGTTCCTCCATATCCGGGCTGTCATACAAATCGGCATTTACCGTACTGCCTGCCGAAGTCACGGAAGGAGCCAGGAAGGTGCTGCTCACAAACTCCGATGTACGACCGGTCCATTCGGTATAAGTCACGACGGTTTCCGATTCGGAATAATTCAATTCGTAATCCACATTTCCCGTCACACCGCTGACCGTTTTTTTAGACCACTCTATTTCTGCCGGGAAGTTCACTGCCTGAATCAGCAGCTTGCCCTTCAGACGTTTCAGGCTCACCACGTAGTCGTAATGATACTCGTCATAAATCAGTTCGTCGGCTGTCATGTAAACATCGTATCCCTCTACATGCCCCATGTGCAAGTTATACGTCCCTAAACTGCCATCATCCAGAATACCGTCCTCTCGCAGGATATTGCCCCACACCACCAGCCCGTAACGTCCGAAAGGCAGGTCTTCGGGCAGATAAGCCGTAGCCATTTCGGCATTGCCCGTCACATCGTGCAAGTGGCGGACACTGACCGCTTCGCCCGTTTCGAGGTTGTAAAGAGCATAGAACAGCTTCTGGATGTAGCTGCAGAAGCTCATATCATCGTCAATGCGATGATCCAACCCCGTTTCGCGCTCTACATAGTCTATGTTTGCATAGTTTTTGTCCGCAATGGCAATCTTGACCTGCAACGGCGGACACGGCTGAATATCGTCGCGTATGCACGACGATAATACCACAGCCAATAATAAAAGTAGAATCAACCGATAATATGCTGGCTTTATTTTCATAATACTATCCATTTTATTTCTTTACATGCAGACTATTCCGGTATCTCTTGAAATCAACTTCCCGGGCCGCCCGTTCTCGAAATCGTTCGTCCTTGCAGGCATTTTCAATATGTTGCCGAAAGGCTTGTTCATCTTCCATACGTGCGGCAACGAGTGCCCGGACATATTCTGCCAACGGAGTCTGATCTTGCAACTTATCCACAATACTCTGTGCCTCAGCGTTACGACCGACACTCAAAGCAACAATGGCAGCATTTATATCGCAATAATCCTTGAGCAAGGCATAGGCGTCATCCAGTTTCCGCTGTCGAGCCTTCAACAGTCCGAGATTGTATCGCGCTTCAGGCAAATCGACCTCCTGCAGCAGTTCGACAGCCCGCTCAAAGTCATCCGAGTAAACATAACTGGCAGCCAGTGTTGCAAGTATTTCTGGTGAGTATTCCTGCTGTATCTGAAGAGTCTGCCTGGCTTTTTCGGGATTTCCGTCACGCAGATATAAAACTGCCAGATTGTTCGCCGCCACGGTTGATTGTGGGAAATAATACATCAACGTGACGTAGACCTCCATTTTTGTCTTGTCGTCCGCTGCCAATGCAGCGACACGCAATAGCTCGTCCTCATTGAAAGCATCGGGACGTATACGATACATGGACAACAATTCCTCGTCAGTCGTAAAGCTACGGATGCGATAACTATAAGTATATTCCACCTTCCGGTCTTTGGAGAGATATCGATCCCGAATATCGGTCCAACAGGCGAGACGTCTGATATAATGTTCCTGCACATCGTCGTTACCATCGGTATAGGTCGTCAATATGCGTTTAACGCTCAACGAATCGGGATGTCCATCAGTAACCATGGCCTGATAAATGGGCCACCACCCTTCGGGTCGGGAATCCGTCCGGATAAGCCGACAGATCTCCGAGTTGATTTGCAATCTCTCGACAAGCCATTGTTTGGCAGAAGAGGCTCGATTACGAGCAAGAGTTGTATTGAATTCATAAGACCCGTCGGCAGAAGCCATACCATAAATATTCATGGAATGGATTGTTGCCAGAGTATCCCTCAAAATGGATTCTAAGGTCTCGGTCATACGCTTCAATTCGCTACGATTATTACCAAGATCAAGATTGATATCATGCATATTAATGCCGAACTGCAAAAGCGCTTCACCTTTTCCTTCCCGGGTTTTGGAACGTATGACAAATTCCGGTTCAATCCAAGTCAAATGAAGAGATTCCTTGGTATCGATCAAACTGACGGGATTGCTAATACCTGCCACATACAGAGTATCCATCCCAGAACATTCCCCGCATCCATCCTTGCTGACAATGGCACGGATATAACCGGATTGGGCATTTTCAGGGATATCGAATTGCGTGTGATATTCCAAATAGAACGAAGACAACGGATTGTCAATCTTTTGGCAATATTTCCCATAAGGATCCCGATATTTGTCAAGTGCGATACGACGTTCCATTTTTTTTGTATAGATCGGGGCATCAATGACAAGTGGCGCAAAATCTCTACAGAGAGAGTCGTCAATAACCAATTGGGGCGTAACGAAGAGTCTGTTGCGTGCCGAAACATATTTCTGGGGAATGCAAAACGAAACATCCATTTTAACTGTTCCCGAGGGAGTGACGGTCAGAATCTGCTGTCCCGGCACCACAGAAATGGTCTTCGCCACTCTTTTCGCAGGGGAACAGCCTGCAAAAACCGACAGGCACAATAGTGCGAACACGATACAAAAGTGGTATTGATATTGTTTATTCATATACGTAGCCTTTTTGAAAATTAGAAAAAATACACCAATGAAAGACCTATTCTGGTAGGCCCAAAGTAGTTCTTATGTTCCGAGATTCGACACTTCTCGCAATAGATACGCGGACTTTTGTCGTACCAAAGACGGGCATAACCTACTCCGATAAGAGCCTCAAGATTCCAATGCGGAGAGAGAATCCAGTCGTAACCATAGGTGAATCCCCCTCCGGCTAGATATCCGTCATATCTCGTTTGATTGAAGCCTCCGAAGTATTGAGCTCCATGTAGATGGCAACCGACGAAATGTCCCTCAAACCGCTCGCAGAACCAATATCTGACTTCTGGTTGCACGAGCCAAAAACGCATCTTCTTGTCATCGGCAAATGTCCATGGATTATAGGCTCCGTTGAATTCCAATGTAGTCTGGGCGCCCATGGCTATTTCAAACCCGATATTTGGTGTAGTTGCAGCCCAACAAAGCGCATTGGTTTTTAATCCGATTTTCTGCGCAGGGGTTTGTTCAATGAATAAAGACAACACACACCATATGGCTATCCCATAAAAAAATTTTCTTGATTTCATTGTCCCTTCGATTATCTTTTGAAGATTTTCAAATAATCTTAGTATAGGACAAAATTGCCGGAAAATCCCGGAAGGATTATTTTCCTTTTGTAAAATTAAATTCGTAAATCGTAAAAAGAGAGAGACGGATTGTAAAAAATAAATTTGCAAATCGTAAAAAACAGCCGTCCTGAGGCTGTTTTGAGGCTATCCGGCAGGAAATCCTGTAAAATTATTTTTCTTCCGCTTGTTTGCGATAGCGGTTCGGAGTAAGTCCATCGTGCCTCTGCACGAAGGCGCGGTGAAATACGGAGGGAGAGGAAAAGCCGCAAAGTTCACCCACCTGTCCCACGGGGATATCCTTGCGGTTAGCAAGCATCCATTCCGCCTCGTGTATACGATAATCGCGCACAACATCACTGAAACTGTTCCCGAAACCTTCGTTGAAGACACGGGAAAGATAAGTCCGGTTCAAGGGTAGGATATCCGATACATCCATGAGTTTGAAATCGGGGTTCAGATAGGGCTTTTTCTTTACCATCCAATCGGCTATCTCATCACGATATGCCGGTAATTTCTTGAGAAACACGCTTTCGTTACCCAGGGAACAAACAACATTGTTTGCAAATAATTGTTCTTCCTTGAATTCGGCCTTTTGGCACGCTTCCGCTTCATCCAGCGTATGACTGAAAAAATGCTCCGTGTATGGATTATCGTGAAAGAGCCCTTTGTAAAGGGCATAGCAAAAGAAACATTGTACCGTGAGGTTATGTACGATAAAACAGTATGTATTCCCATCAAAAAGGAGCCAAAAATAAGCAATCCCGATCAACACCACACCGATACCGTATTGACGCAGCCATGAAATGTCCATGTTTCTGGCATCAGAATAATTGTTACGACACCACTGCCGGTAAAATTCCTTATAACGCCAGGTCAATCGAAACAGGAACACGAGATATACGATAATGGAAAAAGACATCAAAAGGCGATACCAGACATTGAACTCTCCGATATGTTCCAAGAACTGATTCATATCGTACAATTTCAGCGGTTTTTGACCCAATAGATACAAGACAATATAATAAAACAAGATTAGCAACACATAAGGAATCATCAGCATACCTGTCCGTTTCAGATTGAGCCACCCCGGACGCACCACCTCCAGGGGATAAAGCAACAGAATAATCAGATATAAGTTACCAAATACCAACACGAACATGGCGGCCACATCGGTTTTGGTGAAATTCAAGTTCTGATTTCCCAAAAGTATTCCTGCGACACGCACCACATAGGCAAGCCCCCATGCCGCCATAACGCCCGCCAGCATGCGTCGGGAACGGTTGTTTCGTCCACGCAAAAAGAGCAGGGACGCACCGCCCATGCAGATAACGGCAGCCATCGTTAGCAATATTGTCAATATATGAGCATAATCGAGCATAATTTCAATAGCGTATGCGAACCTGTAAAAAACGGTATAAAATTAAAAAATACACGTTAGAAGAATTAAAACAAGCAGTTATATACAATTTTACACAAAATGCATATAATCGCTGATTTTTTTTACAAACATAGCAAAATTCTTTTATAAATATAAAAGGTAAGCATTCGGTCAACTACAGGTATAAACCTTTATATCCAACAATAGCGACTATCACTATGAACCTAATAGTAACA
>CALUKE010000014.1 GCA_944321165.1 uncultured Odoribacter sp. | reverse complement strand
CCCCAGTGCCACCACCATATAATTCAGTCCCTCCAGTTTTTCCTGTAACAATTCAAAAAAGCGGGTGCTGTTTACGGCTGCTTCCTGATATTCGATGGAATAATTTTTCAATCCGGGATAATTATATTGAAAAAAACCGGCTTTGCCGTCCATCTCTTTGTCTATGACGGTCGCCTGAAAATGAGATCCCACAAACTGCCCATGCTCGATCAGCATGCTCAGAGCCGCCTGTCCCATCTTTCCGAAACCGACAACCATCAGATTGAAATCGGAAAGGGCAAGCGCTTGGGTGGTATCAATATCCAATACATCAACCGGAGGATGATCCGTAATCAACTCCAAAGCCGCCAATTTGGCCCGATTCAGGATATGCACGTCCACGTTCAACTCACCGATGTTTTCTGCAAACAACTCGACCAGTTCTTCCTGATCTGCATTCACGTACAGATTCAACTCCCGTGGTACCAGTTTCAAACGTCTTATCTCCTGAATAACTTTCAGAGACATCTGGATATTGTAATCCTCATTGTCAGAAAGGAAAAACATGCGGCACGACGATCGGTCCACCCATCCGGAGACCTTCAATTCGTCAAAAGCCACCTCTTCCGAAAAATCTTTTTTCAAAAAAACAGCCTCTGTCTTACTGATTTTCTCGAACAAAGACTCTTTGTCCCGAAGTCGCGGCAAAGCCATATTCGCTTTTGTTCCTCCATTCAATTTGTGCTTTACGTTTTTGTCTATGAACAGAACGAAGCGCTTCGGATCGTTTCGAAGCAAATCCTCCGCCAGACTTACAGCCGCCTCGTTCAAATCGAAAAAAACATAACTTTCTTTCGGATTCGAACACTTCAACTTGATCCAGGAAAGGACCTGCTTGCCAAAAAGTTGCAATACGACTAAAAAACTGACTAAAAAAGCCGCAAAGTGAATAACGGAAAACAGCAACATATACACTTTTTCATCGTGCATCTCATGTCTCACCTCCAACAAATCGGAATGCAGAAAGAACATGTGAAAGGTTGACAGGAAAGAACGGACCACCAAGGTGATCAACGATTCTTTCGTACCGGCATCCCAATACCCGATGCAATAAATGACAAAGCCGCCGATTGCCGTCAAGGGAATCAAACCCCAATTCCGGAATTTATAAAACGATCGTTTATCTTTCACCAACCACCAACAACACAAAGCCAATACCACAACAAATCCCAGAAAATACAAAAGTTCTATATACCAGACCTCCATAAACAGACTATTTTGCGACAGCTGTCATTCCTATAATTTCGCCCCGCAGCCACTGCAAAACAAGGCATCGCCGGGCAAAGACCTGCCGCATTGCGTACAGAATTTTCCACCCGCAGACGAAGAGGAATTATTATTAAAGCGCATCGCTTCCCGCGCAATGGTATCCGCCGCAATTTCCATCACTCTGTCATCCATTTTGGCCTGAGAAATCATTCCGGAAATCTGCGTAATCAATACCGGCCAAAACAAAAACATGGAGATCAGCGTCGGCACCACCTGCTGACCGAAAATTCCAACCCCGGCATCGATCCGGATATTTTCAGTCACCGGATAAACGTGCACTTTCAACGCCGTCTTCATTCCCAACACAGCCTTGAACATATTCCCTTTCGTGATGGAGATATCGTATCCGCCACTGACCAGCTCCTGCGACTGAACCTGAAAGCCTTCTTCCGTAAAAATTTTTACTATATCTTTCACAATGGCCGGAATTACCTCCGGCGATGCCAAAAACACTTTACTCGATTTGAAAGTTCCCATAAGATTCCTATTTAATAAGTTGCAACTCCTGTATTTCCTTGTACTGATGCACGGCATACAGCACACTCATTTCGGCCAGCAGGTTTTCCACTTCCGTCAATTCCTCCGCTGACAACATCCGCTCCAGTTTTTTCAGCGAAGCAATCACCAGGTCCGCCTGAGCAGACAACTCTTCGTCCGAAACCATCTGATCTTCCATAATCTTTTTAAAAGTCGGCCGTTGGCAGACCAATTCATCGATATTCAAGATACCTTCCTTATCAAACAACATATCCTTCTTATTTTAATTTATAACCACAATATTTACAATACATCCATGCCCGATCCACTTTCTTTCCGCAACCGGGGCAAACAATCCCCTCGTCTTCCAGTCGAATCCGCTGCAAAATCCGCTGGTATTGCTCCGTTTTTTCCCATTTCAATATTTCACGCACCCGAATAGCGGTATAAGGATGGGAAGATTCCAAAATCGCATAATTCTGCAGAAATTTATCCCAGGTACTCTCCTGCAAAGTGTCGTAATAATCCGCCTGTTTCACAAATTCCTCTATATTGACATCCTGGGTAATCTTCCGGGGGCCTCCAGCCAAACGCAGCTGCACTTCCACCACCTTCTTCACACTCCCCAAAGCCACCGCTCCGGCCCGGTCCGCCGACAATTCGCTCCGACGGCTCCAATACTGCAAAGCCCAGAAAACCGGCTTGATCGCATTTCCCAAAATCCCCAGCCGATTGATCTGCTGCAACAAAAGAGTCGCCAAAGAATGATAAAGCATATGCCGACAGGCAATGTGTCCGCATTCATGTGCCAGTACCGATGATACCTCTTCATCGTTCAAATATTCCAACAGCCCCGACGTAACAGTAACCATCGTCCGGGTATCCCCCATCGCATAGGCATTGGGATAGGGATCCATTTCCAGATAAAACTCCGGTTCATCAATCGACAGGCGTTGACAAATCGGCGGCAATTTCTGATAAATATCCGGCAACTGGGTCGGAGACAAACGAATTTTATTGGCCATGCTCAGCCCGTGCATGAGTTGCTCGTCATAATAACGCATAAAAATTTTCATCGCCGCAGCAAAACCGGGAATTGCTTCCATATTCCGTCTGGCAGCCTCATCTTCCGGATGAATATAATCAGCAGGTCGTATCATGTTTTCTTTTCTTATTTAATACTTATCATATAATATTTCGAATCTTTCCAACTATCGATAAACCGCTCCAAAGAACAAATACGTTCATGGTTGTCTTCCGCAGCGTCATACAGAACCACCCGGGGTATTTTCTCCTCCACATCGATTCCCCGGATAACCACGACATGATCCGGGATCTCTCCGATCCACCGGTCCTCATATTTCTCCTGCTCGATATCACCGGTCAACTCTCCGCCATCGACGCAGGCGATGATTCCACATCCGGCCTTCAACTTAGCAAGCAGATCCTCCATTCCGCCACAGAATCGCCGTTCCACTTCCAAACCGAAATACTCCAACAATTTTCCGACAAACTTCAAGGGAGTTCCCTTTTCCCGATCATACCAATGATGGGCCATGGCGATTTCCACCAACCGCTCTTCCGTTTCCGGGAATCCCCTTTTTTCCAATAAATAGCGCTCCGAACGAACAACGCACAAATTTCCCGAGGAATCGGAAGACGCGGCAAAACAGGCCGGAATATCCAGACTGTTGCAGACTACCTCCAGGGCTTCCCGATCCGATTCGGAATGCCGCAGTACACCCAACACAGCCAGATTCTCCTCTCCCGTAGTATTTCCATCGATATACGCGGCCAACAATTCATCCGATAAGGTTTCCGAACCGTCAAACATAATGTTCCTCCTCTCTCATGATGGTCATCAACTGCTGAAGAGCCCGATGCCGAATATTGTACAAATTGTCTATCGTAACATTCATTTCCTGCGCCAACACCTTCGGTTCCCGATCATTCAACTCCAAATCGATCACCACCCGCCGATAACGCTCATTCTTCATTTTACGGACAGCAGTCCAGACATCCAGTTTGCTGATCGATTTCTCCCACGGTTCAAAGCTTTTCTCTCCTTCCATTAGAGGCCTTTGACAGGCAAAATCCATCATTCCCTTTTGTTTTTTTTGGAAAAAACGAACTGCCACCACCGCCAGCCAGGTTGTAAGACGACTTCGGAAATCAAAGCGACGCAACTTATACCAATCGTCAGCCCGCAAATACAAATACAATTCGCTGATCAACTCCTCTTTTCTCAACTGACAGGGATAAAAACGGTGAAGAATATAATCGAATATGGGAGTACACCTGTCAAAAAAAAGATAACGGATAACCCCTTCGTCATTGGCCAGCAATCGCGCTACCAATTCCGCATCAGCCATCTGAACATATCCCTTTTCTTTCATATTCAGGAAGGTTTCTCCCCTTTATTATTTATACATCCATTGATTATGCAAAAATAAGCAATCACTCTTTTTTACAAAAATTTTCATTTCAAAATATTCACCACAAAAACCTGTTTCTTTTTCTATTTTTTTCTACCAGATATTTGTTTCACTGAAAATAAGCATTATCTTTGCAGTCCGAAAATTCACCAAAGGGGTCTGATAAGCGGAGCAATCCCACCCCGGGTATTAACATTAAAAACAGTAAAAATGTACGCTATTGTTGAGATTGCAGGACAGCAATTTAAAGTTGAAAAAGATCGTAAAGTGTATGTTCACAGACTTGCTGCAGAAGAAGGTACACAAGTAGAATTTGATCAGGTTTTGTTGGTAGAAAACGAAGGAGAGATCAAAATCGGAACTCCGAAAGTAGAAGGAGCCAAAGTAACCGCTAAAGTACTGAGTCACCTGAAAGGCGAAAAAGTGATCATATTCAAGAAAAGAAGAAGAAAAACTTTCGAAAGAAAGAGAGGACACCGTCAATATCTGACTCAAATTCAGATTGAAGCTATTCAGGCTTAAACGGAAACAAGTGATTTATTATTTTGTAACTTCTAAATTATTAATACGATATGGCACATAAGAAAGGAGTCGGTAGTTCAAAGAACGGCCGTGAATCAGAAAGCAAACGCTTAGGAGTTAAAATCTGGGGTGGACAGTTTGCAAAAGCAGGAAATATCCTGGTTCGTCAAAGAGGTACTGTACACAATCCGGGGGAGAATGTAGGCATGGGAAAAGACCATACCCTGTTTGCCCTGGTAGATGGTACGGTTGTTTTCCACAAGAAAAGAAACAACAAATCGTTCGTTTCTGTGGAAGCTGCTGCAGAATAAACCGAAAAATATCACATAAGAACTCCTGTATTCTGCATGGATACAGGAGTTTTTTTTTTAATTTTGGACTCAAATAATAAACGATAAAAACACCATCGTTATGCTAAACCTCAAATTTATTCAGGAAAATAAAGAGACTGTCATAGAACGTTTGGCCGTTAAAAATTTCGACGCCCGGGAAGCTGTCGAGAAAATCATAGAACTCGACAACCGGCGGAAATCCCTGCAACAGGAAGCAGAAGCCAAACAGGCCGAAATGAACATCATTGCTAAACAAATCGGCAAACTGATGCAAAACGGCGACAAAGAAGCTGCAGAAAAAGCCCGGCAGGAAACAGCCGATTTAAAAACAGCCATTGCCAGTTTGAACAACCAACGGACAGAGGTCGGACAAACCCTGAACGATATACTGCTCCGTTTGCCGAACCTGCCCCACCCATCAGTGGCAAGAGGCAAATCGGATGCTGACAACGAAATTGTCAAAATCGTCGACAATATCCCGCAGAGACACGAAAACGATCTGCCTCACTGGGATTTGGCCAAGAAATACGATCTGATCGATTTCGAGACCGGTGTAAAAATCACAGGAGCCGGTTTTCCGCTGTACAAAGGGCAGGGAGCCCGCCTGCAACGGGCACTGATCAACTTCTTCCTGGACGAGAATATCAAAGCCGGTTACCAGGAAGTACAACCGCCCCTGATGGTAAATGCCGATTCCGGATACGGTACGGGACAATTACCGGACAAGGACGGTCAGATGTATTATGTCAATGAAGACAACCTCTACCTGATCCCGACAGCCGAAGTACCGGTTACCAACATTTACCGGGATGTCATCCTGGACGGAGAGCAGTTGCCCGTCAAGAACACTGCCTACTCTGCCTGCTTCCGTCGAGAAGCCGGGTCTTACGGGAAAGATGTCAGAGGCCTGAACCGCCTGCATCAATTCGACAAAGTGGAGATCGTACAGATCACCCGTCCCGAAAAATCATACGAAGCCTTGGACGGCATGGTAAAACATGTCGAAGGTCTGCTGATAAAATTGGGTCTTCCCTATCGGATCGTCCGTCTGTGTGGAGGGGATATCAGTTTTACCTCTGCCCTTACCTACGATTTCGAAGTTTTCTCCAAAGCTCAGGAAAAATGGCTGGAAGTAAGTTCCGTTTCCAATTTCGAAGAGTTCCAGGCCAACCGTCTGAAATTGCGTTTCAAAGACAAAGGAGATAAAAAGACAACCATCTGCCATACCCTGAACGGCAGTTCACTGGCATTGCCCCGCATCGTAGCGGCCCTGCTGGAAAACAACCAGTGCCCGGAGGGCATTCGTCTGCCGGAAGTACTTCAGGCGTTCATGGGAACAGATATGATCCGTTAAACCACCATACCCGACGGCAATAGATCCGCTACGTAGATCTATTGCCGTTCCAGTCATTCCCCAAAAACAAACAGATCGCCTGTATGAGAATCATATACAACACCAGTTTCATAGTCGATGAAGCGATCGAAACGGAATGGATTTCGTTTATCCGGGAAAATTACGTTTCTGTTCTTCAGGACCATCAACTCTGCGACGACATTATTTTCACCAAAGTATCGATCGATCAACCCGAAGGCAAAACCTATTCCCTGCAGATCATCTTCCGGGAAGAAGAGCAGCAGAACCATTTCCTGGAACAATGGTTGCCGGAAATCGAGGAAAAGATCATCCGTCGTTACGCCAACCGTTATCTTTGCTTTAGCAGCGTATTGACAGAAATCTGAGAACATGGAAAAACTGATTATGGGAATTGATCCCGGAACCAATTTTATGGGATATGCCATCATCCGGGCTTTTGAAAAAAAACAAAAGCCGGAACTGGTCGTATCCGGAATCATCGATCTCCTCAAACTCCAGGATCCGTATCTCAAACTCCAGCGTATATTCTCTCGAACCCTTCAGGTAATCGACAGCTATCATCCCGATGAACTGGCCATCGAATCCCAGTTTTACGGCAAAAATGTCCAGTCGATGTTAAAACTGGGGCGGGCACAAGGCGTTGCCATCGCAGCCGCCCTCCAACGGAATATTCCGATTTTCGAATATGCCCCACGAAAAATCAAAATGAGCATCAGCGGTACAGGTACCGCCTCCAAAGAACAAATAGCCATTTTGCTGAGTAAATTCATGACCGTACATCCCACGTCCGGAATGCTCGACGAAACCGATGCCATCGCCATCGCCTACTGTCATTACCTGCAAAGCAGCAATCCCCTGCTGACAGAAAACCGTTCCAGTAAATCCTGGAGCGACTTCATCAAAAAAAATCCGGACAAAGTGATCTGATACGCCCCACATCGGTAAGTATAAACACCACCGTGCAATAAGCATTTTCCATCTTTCATTTTTCAACCTCTCCGGATATTTTTGTAAACGAATCCATAGATCTATTTCTATTCATTTAAATTTTGGTTGAACCATGTCCGTCATCGACAGTCTGAAAAAAGACATTCACTATATCGAAAGCCTGAATAGCTGTATGAATTGCGGAGTTTGTACCGCCATTTGTCCGGCTGCCGAATTTTATAACTACGATCCGCGCATCATTGCCGATACGGTCCAACGCCAGGACGAAGAAAGCCTGGAAGCCTTACTGAAATCCGATACCATCTGGTATTGCGGTGAATGCATGTCCTGCAAAACCCGTTGTCCGCGAGGCAACACCCCGGGAGGGATCATCATGGCCCTGCGCAGAGCCTCTCAGGAACAGGGCTGGTTTACTGAATCGGAAAAAGGCAGACAGCAGTTTGCCTTGAAAAGAGTGTTGGGCACCAATATTCTGAACTACGGCTATTGCATCACGCCGGACATCGTAAAACCAGAAATGCATCCGGAACAGGGACTTGTATGGGAATGGATTTACGAACACCGCGATGATGTATACGAACGGACCCACGCCAACTATCGCCATTCCGGAGCAGGCACCCTGAGAAAAGTAGACGACGATTCGCTGAACGAACTGCGCCAGATATTCGAAGTGACCGGAGGCTCGGAATTCATGGAAAAAATCGAGACCTATTCTCTCCGCAAGGCTGAAGAAAACGGTCTGGACCCGGAAAGCTATTTTTTACAGACCTACATGGCCAACAACGGAACCCATGGAGAAGAAAAAAGCAACCGATAAAAGAGAACGACTTAGCCATTTACAAGATGAATCTGGAAGGAAAACAACAAATATGGAAAGATTATCAGAAAGACATTGCTGACGATCGGTATTATTATGCAAGAAGCTGCATCCGCCAAACCTTTTTCCCAGGTTCAGAGTGGGCCTATCTGGATATACTCGGCAACAAACTGGGGAAAACGGTTTTCGATGACCCCCGCCATACCACCTGTACCGGCATCGGCTACCATTCCGATGTCGTTCCGGTAGAAACGATCATGACGGTGGTCGCCCGTCATTTTGCCCTAATGACAGAGGCCGGCTTTGAAAATATCACCCCCTCCTGTATTACCTCATTCGGTATTTATACCGAAATTCTCCATACTTGGGAACAACATCCCGAATGGGAAGAGAAAACCCGGGATTTTTTATGGAAAGCGACCAAAAGGGAATTCAAAAAACCGAAAAATCTGGCTCATACCTCGGATGTCATTTATAAATTCAGAAATGAAATTGCAGCCCAGAAAAAATACAGTCTGACAGATGTCCATACCGGACAACCCTTACGGGTAGTCGACCACATCGGCTGTCATTACGCGAAAATGTTCCCCAGCAAAGGAATCGGAGGAGCAGAATTTCCAGCCGTACTGTCCGGCATGGTGAATGCCTGGGGAGGAGAAAGCATCGACTACCCGGAAAGAAGACACTGTTGCGGATTCGGTTTCCGGAATTACCTGGTAATGGCCAACCGTGGTTTTTCCGTAGCCAACTCCAAAAAGAAATTCGAATCCATGCAGCCTTACGAACCGGATTTCATCGTAACAAACTGTCCGGGCTGTGCCATGTTCCTGGATAAATGGCAATATACCATCAGTGAAATGGAAGGCACCACCTACGGTCCCAACGGTTACGGCATTCCGGTACT
Source organism: uncultured Odoribacter sp. (assembly GCA_944321165.1). Lineage (GTDB taxonomy): Bacteria > Bacteroidota > Bacteroidia > Bacteroidales > Marinifilaceae > Odoribacter. The sequence goes on along the minus strand of CALUKE010000014.1, from coordinate 50,227 downwards.
CACCTACGAAGAAATGGCGGCACTGGTACTGGGATACGATCCCTGGGAAATCGGATTGCAGATGCACCAGGTCAGCGTAGATCCTCTGTTGGAAAAAATGGGCATCAGCTACGACCCTGAGGCCAAATACAAAAACATCCGGGGAGAAAATATCGGACGTCCACAATGTCCCACTTATTTAAAAGTCTGAAATACAAAAATCAAATATATGAGCGTCATCATTATAGGTGCGGGACCAGCAGGATGCGAAGCGGCATACCGACTGGCCAGAAGCGGTGAAAGTGTTGAATTGATCGAAAAGGAAGCTGAAATCGGAGGGAATCTGAACAATTGGTATCAACTGTTTCCCGACCGGAAACAGGCTGCCGATTTGAAAGCAAAACTGCGGAAAAATATAGAACACCCACAAATTCATCTTCACCTAAAAAGCAAACCCGTTGCTTTTTCCCGGCAAGGAGATGGCACCATCCAGCTGACACTCGACGACGGGGCACTGATCACGGGAAAGGCGCTTTTGGTAGCCAGCGGTTTCCGGACTTTCGATGCTCATCGGAAAGAAGAATACGGTTACGGTATTTATGAAAATGTCATCACATCGGTCGAATTGGAGAATGCCTTCATCAATCATCAGATCAACACCTCTACCGGCCACGCTCCCAAACGTATCGGCCTGATCCACTGCGTCGGCTCGAGAGATGAAAAAATCTGCCGTCTCTATTGTTCGAAACTCTGCTGCGTCACTGCAGTCAAACAGGCGATAGAACTCCGGGAGATGCTACCGGAAGCCGAAATTCTGTGCTTTTACATGGACATGCGGATGTTCGGTCCAGGCTATGAGGAAATGTACCGGGAAGCCCAGGAAAAATACAATATCAAATTCGTCCGGGGACGCCTTTCCGAAGCATCCGAAGACCGGGAAAAACGACTGATCATCAAAGTGGAAGACACATTGGTCGGCAAGCCGCTAAAAATGACTCTCGACCTGATGGTCCTGATGGTCGGCATGGAACCGGCAGAAGGGAATGACCAACTCATATCCATGCTGAACCTGCAGACAGCCCCCAATGGTTTCATCCAAGTCAGCGACCCGCACAGTGGAACCAACTGCACCCACCAGAAAGGCATTTTTGTTACCGGATGCAGTTCTTCTCCCATGAACCTGACCGATACCCTGACCGATGCCCGTTCGGCTGCCGTCACCATCAGCGAATACCTGAACTCATAATTCCGAATCTATGAATTTTTGGGGATTTTCCATATCAGAAGCTCGCGTCATCGACTACGACAAGAATGACAAGACCCTGGCCCAGATCATGGCAACCGAGGTTCCGAGCAGCAAACTGTGCATCGGATGCGGCGGTTGCACCGCCACCTGCAGTGCCGGTAACCTCACGGAATTCAACATCCGAAAGCTGCAGATGTTAGCCAAAAGAGGCGAAAACAAAGAACTTCAGACACAACTGCACAAATGCATGCTTTGCGGCAAATGCCTGCTGGTATGCCCACGAGGAGTAGATACCCGGCGAATGATCTGGTCCATGCTCAGATTCATAAACAGTTAAAAAACGACATCCACATGTATTACGATCCCTTTGTACTCCCCTTTAGCATCGGTCTGAACGTACTGCTGATATATCTGGTCATCAAATATATCCGTTGGATCCGTACTTTTTCTCCGAAGGACAGACGGACCATCCGACGGAATATTTTCAGTCTGAAAACCTTGAAAGCCGGTAAGGAGGTATTTCTGGAAAGCCTCGTACATCACAAGATTTTCCGGACCAATCCCTTTTTGGGATACATGCACATGTGTTTCGGTCTGGGCTGGTTTCTGCTGATCGTTGTCGGAAAAATAGAATCCCTGGTTTACCACACCAGCATTTTCAATCCCCCCTATTTTGCGATCTTCTTCCGGTACTTTCATCCGGCCCAGGAAACTTTTCCTTACTGCAACACCTTTGCTTTTCTGATGGACCTGATCCTGCTGATGATCTTATCCGGTCTGACGCTGGCTCTCTTAAAACGGTTGTATTCCAGGGCTCTCGGTTTGAAGAAAACCACCAAACACCGTCCTTTTGATCTGTTGATACTGACCGTATTATGGTTGATCTTCCCCTTTCGCTTTCTGGCAGAAAGTTTTACCAGCGGAGTACGGGGCGGCGGTAGTTTCCTTACGCATTCTGCCGGTAATTTTTTCGATTCCTTTCTTCCCATCGAATCACTCGCCTATCCGGCCTGGTGGGCCTATTCCATCGCCTTGGGACTCTTTTTCCTGCTGCTCCCCTTTTCCCGTTACATGCACATACCGACAGAGATGGTATACATTTTTCTCAAGAACTGGGGGATCAAGCAGGGCAAGCGATTCACCGCCATCAGCCAATTCCAGCTTTATGCCTGCTCCCGTTGCGGCATCTGCATCGACCGTTGCCAGTTGGGCAGTTCCTTAGGACAACTGGATACCCAACCGGTATATTTTTTGAAAAAAATACGCCACGGGAAAGACCATTCGGTACAAGATCTCAACTGCCTGATGTGCGGCCGTTGTGAGGCGGCCTGTCCCGTAGATTTGAAACTGAACGCCCTGCGGTTGACCCAACGTCCGGATTATACGCGCATCACCCGTTCCACATTCGAATACATCCCCACCCCTTCACCCGCCCGAAACAAAGTCGCCTACTTTGCCGGTTGCATGGGCCATCTAACCCCATCGGTCATCCAGGCCATGGAGCGAATTTTCCAGAAAGCCGGAGTCGACTATACATTTATCGACCGGGAAAAGGGAATCTGCTGCGGACGTCCGATGATGCTGGCCGGCAATCACCGGGCGGCGTCCGTGCTGGTGGAAAAAAACAAAGCCAGCATCCAACAGTCGGGTGCGGACATTCTGGTAACCTCCTGTCCGATCTGTTACAAGACATTCCGCGAAGAATACCACTTGGACATACAGGTCATGCACCATACCGAATACCTGGATCTGCTCATCCGGAACAAACAGCTGATCCCCCATCCCAGCGACCAGAAAACGGTATTCCATAATCCCTGCGAACTGGGACGCGGATGCGATGTCTACGCGGCACCGGCACACGTTCTGCAGGCTGTCAGTCAAAGAATTGCAACTGCCTACGACGATAAGAACTCGCTCTGTTGCGGAGGATCTTTGGCCAATCTGTACATCCGCCCGGAACAGCGGACTCAGATCAGTTCGGATGCCCTGCATGCTTATCTGGCCTATCACCCGGATGTATTGGTCACAGCCTGCCCGTTGTGTAAAAAAACCTTTACCAAAACCGAAAATGCCGTTCCGGTCAAAGATATAGCCGAAATGGTTGCAGAAAACTGTTAACCCCATTATTTGAAAAATATGCTTTGGAATTCAGTTCAGCAAACGATCATCGATCGCTTTATCCAAGAGATCAAAACCATTCCCTGGTTTAAAAAAGTCGGAGAACCATCCGAAAAATATTGGGTGGTAGACACCATCTGGGAAGCTTGCGACACCCACGGTCAACAGATGCTCCAGGTTTGGGGCGAAACGACGGCACAGATCGAACAAAAAGCCCTCTCCCGACTGTCCGAAGCACAAGTCGACGCGATTTTCGAAACGGTCAGTCTGAGTATTGGCAATGAAGTATACGAAGCCTTATGTGACCTGGAAGACCGAATCGGTCAGGAAACCGGAGAAGATCAGTCCGGCATTGAAGAGGAAATTCTGGATTTTATCAAACGAGACACCGCCTGGGCCTGCATTGAACGGCTTCTGGGAGAAACGGGATTTTTCACCCGCATCCTTGAAATCAACCGAAGCGGCCACTGGGCCTGTTCCTGGGTAGGGAAATACCCTCAAGGCAATTTCATTATTATGTAATACCGATCTCCCCCGCGGTCGTATTCCATACACGGCTTTTTCGGAGGAGACCGGACTGCATTACAACAACATACCGGCTGCCACTTCCCGGGCAACCGCCGCTGAACGCAAGTGTTCCAAAACCGTCAAACCGAATTTCACTGCGAAACCGGGTCCCTTGCCGGTTATCACCTTCCCACTTACGACCACCCCATCAGCAAGTACTTCACAGGCCGGTAAATATTCCTCAAAGCCAGGATAGCAAGTCAACCGAAGTTTCTCCCGGGTTTCCAGCTGACTCAAAACCAGGGCGGGAGCAGCACAAATGGCGGCCAGCCATTTCCCCTTTTCATAATGTTGCTGCATCAACTCTATCAACCGCCCGCATTCGCCCAAATGCTGCGCTCCCGGCAGACCGCCCGGAAAGACCAGACATTCAGCTTCCTCCGCCCGTAACTCATTCAAAGACAAATCAGCCCGAACAGCAACCTGATGCGCCCCTGTCACCTCCAACTGATCATTGATAGACACCGTCCGAACATCCACACCTCCCCGACGGAGTACATCGATGACTGCAATTGCCTCCATTTCCTCGAAACCTTGAGCTAAAAAAAGATACGTTACACTCATAAAGTAATAATTTTAGTCCGTTTATATTCCTTTCAAATTTAGAAAAAACAGTCGAATAATCGAAAAATTGACATGAATGAATTAAAAAATTTTATCTATATTTACGCATTTCTTTTAGACAGATTCAGCGGATGCAGGCAGAAACCCAGAAAATAATACAAGGAATCAACCAAAAAGATTCAAAAGCATGGAAAATTTTTTTCGAGTCTTTTTATGCACCTCTATGCCAATACAGCTACAAGATTCTAAAAGATAAACAAATAGCCCATGATGTGGTACAGGATGTCCTGCTCAGTCTGTGGAAAAGCGAAATCATTTTCGAAACGCCTCAGGCGCTGATTTCATATCTGTATAAAGCAGTCATCAATAACTCCCTCAAATTTTTACGTAATCGACAAATTGAAACACATCACCTGCAGATCTGGCAGGAAGAACTGTCAGAGGAAACATTTGCCGACATCGTAAAGGAAGAAGTCATTCGGAAACTATATAACCTCATCAACCAGCTACCGCATGAAAGGCGCAAAATCTTACTGATGAGTCTGGAAGGCATGAGCGGCGAAGAAATCGCCACCCAACTGGGCATTACCATCTACACCGTCAAACAGCAAAAATACAGAGCCTACAAATTCATGCGGGAACATTTAGGGATTTACAAAGATTTACTGCTCTCATTTTTGTTTTTTTAAAGAAAATAAACACTTTTGCCGTTATACTTTTGGCCGACTTATGGATTTTATATACAAAAAATATAAAGTCTGAGCCATGCTAAATCATCACGGTCATACAATTTTCAAAGCAGCCGAATATGTTTTCAAATTTCTCACGGGCCAACTTACTCCCCAGGAAGAAGCAGAATTTTCGCGTCTAAAAAAGGAGACAGGACTCGACAAACGCTGGAGTCAATGGGAAAACCGACAAGCTTGGATCCAAGATTTGCAGGAAACCATGGACTTTGACACCTCGGCGGCCTATGCACAATTCATCCAACAGACCCAAAAAAGTTCGAAACGGAAACGGTGGTTACAGATCGCAGCCATCGCCATTCTTTTAATAACAGTTGGAGGCATCGGATACTATCTCAATCGCCGGGAAATTCCCAATCCATTCAAACTGACAGAATTGATCGAACCGATCAGCCACAAAGCCTACATTGTACTGGCAGACGGGAAAAAGCTCGAACTGCAGGAGAAAGGTGAAAACATCCAGGAACAGGACGGAACCATCATTTCTCACCAGGCCGGTCAACTGGTGTATGATCCGATCGAAAAAAAACCACAAGAAACCATTTATAACACCCTGAACGTTCCCCGGGGCGGCGAATTTCGAATCGTATTGAGCGACGGCACCGGCATCTGGCTGAACTCCGAAAGCTCATTAAAATACCCGGTCAACTTTACCGGAAAAAACCGCGAAGTATTTTTGAGCGGGGAAGCCTATTTCGAAGTAAAATCGGACAGTACCCGTCCTTTCATTGTACATACCTCATTGGGAAAAATAAACGTGCTGGGGACAGAATTCAACGTTCGCGACTATCAGGATGAACAGGAAGTGGTCACCACCCTGGTCAAAGGGAAAGTAAAATACCAGGATAATAGAAATGCCAATCCGGAAATCGTCTTGCAACCCGGCTATCAGGTAACAGCAAGTCAAAACGACCCGGAATTATCGGTACATCCCGTAAACCTGAAACTCTATGTCGGCTGGAAAGACGGTTTATATATCTTCCGCAACCTGACTCTGGCCGAGATCATGAAAACCATCGAACGCAATTACGACGTACAGGTGGTTTATACAAGCGAAGAAATCAAACATTTACGCTTTTCCGGCGATCTGAAAAAATACGACCGCGTAGAATCTTTCTTGCGCTTTATTGAAATCGGCGGTGATGTAACTTTCAAAATAAAAGATAAAATCATCACTGTCACCTCAAAATAATATAACCTCATTACTCACTTTTTTAAACTGTACATTTATGAACAAAATCGGTTTTATGGTCAGGGGTATTCCCCTAAACTGGAAAGGAAAATCCTGGAAAATGACAGGCTGCGTATTGCTGATAACCCTGTTGCTCCATCTGACGGCTTCCGCCCATTCTTATTCGCAAGCCAATCGAATCTCTTTGAAAATGAAAAATGTTTCATTTGTAGAGATCATCGAAGAATTGCAGAACCAAACCGGTATTCACTTTTTTTACAGTCGGGACAAAATTGAAAAACTGAACAATTTTACGGTGAAGGTCAACAATGAAGAGATCAATAAGGTCCTCTCCGATCTGTTGCAAGGAACAAATCTGACTTACACCTATGTAGATGATGTCATTGTCATCAAAGACAACGATGTCCCCACTGCACAAACAGAAGCACCGAATATGATCGAACAGAAGGGGCAGGTAAAAGATCAGACAGGCAGTCCTCTTCCCGGTGTGACGGTACGGATCAAAGGGACCAATATCGGAACAGTTACGGATGTTGACGGTAATTTCAAATTGAACATTCCTGCCGACGGGAATACCATTCTTCAATTCAGCTTCGTCGGCATGACCACCCAAGAAGTGGCTGCAAACGGGAAAAAAATCATTGAGATCGTCCTGGAAGAAGAAAAAATCGCCATGGATGAAGTCATCGTCACCGGTTATTTCGAACGTAAAAAAGACAGTTATACCGGTTCGGCCACCAGTTTTTCCGGCGAGGAATTAAAACAAATCTCCACCGGCAACATTCTGTCCACTCTTTCAACCCTCGATCCCTCTTTCAAACTGGTAGAAAATCTGGACATGGGTAGTAATCCGAACTACGTACCGGAATTCACCATCCACGGAGGCAGCAGCCTGCAAAGCGAATATGAGAATTCCCCCAACATGCCGACTTTCATCATGGACGGTTTTGAAGTCACTTCTGAAAAAGTCTTTGACCTGGATCCCAACCGGGTAGCCAGTATTACCATCCTGAAAGATGCGGCTGCAACCGCCATTTACGGATCCCGTGCTGCGAATGGAGTCGTAGTCATCGAAACGAAAGCCCCGCAAATGGGAAAAGTCAGGGTATCCTATACTTTTTCGGGAGATTTCGAAGTGGCAGACCTGAGCGACTACAATCTGATGAATGCGGCAGAAAAACTGGAATACGAACGCTTGGCCGGTCTCTATTCCCATCCCAACATTCAATACGGCGACGAACTGATGGACAAATACAACGAAATATTGGCTTTGGTACAATCAGGCATCAACACCAACTGGATCGCCAAACCGGTTAAAAATGTCGGATTCAGCCACAAACATTCCCTCCTGGTGGAAGGTGGCGATGCCAAGCTGCGCTATGGTCTGGGATTGACCTACCAGCAAAAAGACGGAGTCATGAAAGGCTCCGGACGTGACAATATCGGCATCAATGTACAACTCCAATACCGGTATAAAAACCTGAAATTCATGAACGATCTTTCATTCAACCGAGTCATCATGAGCAACTCACCCTATGGAGATTTTTCCGATTACACTTATATGAACCCGTACTATTATCCCTATACAGAAAACGGTACTCCTCAAAAGATATTATATACCTATGAAGATGGAGAAGAGGTATGGAATCCGTTATACAATGCCACTCTCGGCACAAAAGACGAAGAGGCTTACGATGATTTCCTGAATAACTTCTCTTTAGAATGGGATATTTTAACCAGTTTGAAATTGAAAAGCAACATTTCATTGAACCGGAAAACCACCACAACAGATGTATTCCTGCCGGGCGAACATACCTCTTTCCAAAACAGTTCCTTGAACGGAAGTTATACGAAAACAGTGGAAGAAGCATTTACCTATGATGCCAATGTGACTCTGGCATATACACAGAGTTTCAACAAGCACCAATTAAACGCTGTCGGAGTCTGGAATATCCAGGAAACCCGTACAGACATGTTCGAAACCACTGCGTACAATTTCCCCAACAGCAATATGGACCACATCGGCATGGGTATCGAATACGGTGATGGAGACCAACCGGACGGCGACTATGAAATCAGCCGTTTGATGGGTGTCGTTGCCAACTTCAACTACGGATACGACAACCGTTATCTGGTGGATGCCTCCATCCGTAGCGACGGTTCCTCCTTATTCGGTTCGGAGAAACGCTGGGGTACCTTCGGTTCTGTCGGTGTCGCCTGGAACATCCACAACGAAAGCTGGATGAAAAGCCTAGGCTGGTTCGACCAACTGAAATTACGGGCGTCCTGGGGAACCACCGGAGGACAGAACTTCTATCCGTATCAGGCCATGATGACCTTCACCTACAAGGATGAACTGCTGAATGCCCGGGATACGGAAAATCAGACCAACAGTCAGACGTACGACGGTTATATCGGAGCCTTGCTGAAAGCATACGGAAATACCAACCTGAAATGGCAGAAAACGGAAAAACAGAGTATCGGTCTGGATTTCGCTTTCTGGAACAACCGGATCACCGGTTACTTGAACGTATACAAAGACATCTCCAAATCGGTACTGACCGATGTACTGGTAGCACCTTCCCTGGGTTTTTCTTCCTACAAGGATAATCTGGGAGAAGTGGAGAACAAAGGTATCGAACTGAACATACGGGCCACCCTCTTTCAGCGTCCGTCTCAGAACATACGTTGGGATGTATTTGTAAATGTCGTAAAAAACCGGAACCAGCTGTTGAAACTGAACGATGCCCTGACCGCCTGGAATAAAAACCAGGATGAAGCGACGACAGAAGAAGAAAACAGCAAACCGGTTGTACGGTATCAGCAGGGACAGTCTATCAACACCATCTGGGCCAACGAATCCCTGGGCATCGATCCCATTACCGGAGAAGAAGTATTTCTGGATCTGAACGGTCAACGGGTAAATACCTGGAGTACGGCAAATTATAAACCCTTAGGATGTGAAGATCCCAAATTCGAAGGGAATTTCGGTACCATGCTGACTTACAAAGGTTTCTCTCTGAGTGCCTATTTCAAATACAGCTACGGAGGAGACATATACAACCAGACCCTGGTCGACAAAGTTGAAAATGTTGATCCATTGAAGAATGCAGACCGCAGAGTACTGTACGACCGCTGGCAAAAAACCGGAGATGTCGCCAAATTCAAGGCTATCGACAATACGACCACCACGTATCCGACTTCCCGTTTCATCGAAGAGCAAAATTACATCACGCTTTCTTCTTTGAATTTATCCTATGAATTCAAACCGGAGCTGCTGAAATTCCTACGCATTGAAAGATTGAAACTATCTGCTATCGGTAATGACATATTCCAAGCCTCCACAGTGAAAATGGAACGAGGAATCACCTATCCCTATGCAAAAACATTCTCGCTGTCCGCTCAATTAACTTTCTAAATCGACGATCATGAAAAAACAATATATATTATCCGGACTATTGGTCATCACCTTTGCTTTCTCCGCCTGTAACGACTGGTTTGATGTTTCACCCAAATCAGAAGTAAAGGCTGACGATCTTTATTCAAGCGAAAGCGGATTCCGGGATGTACTGACCGGCGTCTATGCCTTGATGACTACAGAAAATCTGTATGGCCGTCAATTGACTTTCGGCTATGTAGATGTATTGGCTCAATACTATGACAAAATCAGTCTGCAAAGTCACGAATACATCAAAACAATCAATTTCCAATACGATGAACCGACAGACGAAAACGCCATCAGTTTGATGTGGAGTACTCAATACAAGGCGATCGTCAATCTAAACACCTTACTGGAATACATCGACACCCGAAAGGAAGTATTCGAATCAGAAACCATTTATCGGCTTTATAAAGGAGAGGCGTTAGCATTAAGAGCATTCCTGCATTTTGATCTGCTGCGTCTTTTCGGTCCTTCCGTCGCCATGGGTGAAAATCTGGCCGCCATTCCTTACATGGAAACCTACACGAACATTGCCCAACCCCGACTTTCCGTCAGAGAAGTGCTTGACAAAATCACGACGGACCTGAACAATGCCCGCGAACTGATGAAAGAAGTGGATTCCTACGGACCGGAGTACGAAAATTTAAAGGATAGTTATGCCGAAGACAAACGACTGGCAAACAGAAAGTTCCACCTGAACTACTATGCTGCCACCGCTCTATTGGCCCGAGTGGAACTATATGCCCAGCATCCGGACGAAGCCCTGGCTGCCGCCAAAGAGATCATCGGTACCGCCGGTTCCGATCCGGTTCAACCGTTCCAATTGGCCAGTGCCGCCTCTTCTTCAGACCGTCTGTTCGATTCTGAGATACTGTTTTCTTTAGAGATGTCCAATTTGGAAGACATCATCGATCCCTATTTTGGAGAAGCAGCCTCCAGCACTGGATTAACGACCAGTACGACCATGTTGGCATTCAGTACCTCCAAAAAAGACAATCTTTTTGCTCAGGAATCCTCCACAGACGACGATTACCGTCTGAAGACCTGGTTCGCCTCTACCAGCAGCACAACAGCTTCCATGTCCAACAAACTGACAGACAGCGAACAGATGCCGTTGATTCGTATCTCTGAGCTTTATTACATTGCAGCAGAATGTGCCGGCGGCAGCGAAGGTCTGGCTTATCTGAATCAGATACGGGCACACCGAGGACTGAGTGCTTATACCGATGCCAGCAATCTGGAAGAAAATATTTATAAAGAATATCGCAAGGAGTTCATGAATGAAGGCCAAATGTTCTATTACTACAAACGGAAAAACTTATCCTCCATGGGAGTCTATTCCACCAAAACTGTAGTACCGGAAGATGTATATGTACTGCCTTTACCTGTCGACGAACAAGATTATGGAAAATAAAATCAAAGAATTATGAAGAAAATAAATTATATAGGAGGACTATGGATCGCCTGTCTGATGCTGGGATGCCAGGAAAATGAGCAAATGGTCTGGAGCAGCATGCCGGGTATCTATTTTACAGAATACAGCAACGAAGCTGACAGCGTGTACCACTCTTTTACTACCTCTACCGGAGATCTCGACACTGTCAAACTGGAAGTCAAATTAGCCGGCATTCCCTTAGAAGAAGCCAAACAATTCCAGCTGCAAGTCCAAGAATCCTCCACAGCTGTTGAAGGGCTGCACTATGAAGCTCTGCAGGAGACCTATACCTTCCCGGCCAATGAAGCCACCACCATCGTTCCGATATATGTATTGAAAAAAGGAGACGAACTGGACGAAAAAACCGTAACATTGGCTTTGACCCTCGTACCGCAGGAAGGCCTGACCCTGGCCTACACCGATCGGGCAAACGTCCGGATCATGATCACCAATCAACTGATCAAACCATACTATTGGGACATGCCGCTATCTCTGTATTTCGGGACCTATTCCAAAGCCAAACACCAGAAATGCATCGAGATCATGGGACACGATTTCCCGTTAAAAATGGAAGATCTGCTCGATTACAACGGAGTGTCGGGGTATTCTTACTGGATGCGAGCCGGCCGTCAGGTCTGCAGTTATTATTCCACACACACGGAATACGATGAAAACGGAGATTTAATTGCCCCTTGGGAACCATTTTAACACTAAAAATTTATACACATGATGAAAACAATCATATATTCAGGAATCATCTGTCTGCTATTGGGATTACAGGGATGTGCCCAAGATGACAGCGTCGGCATCACCCGCACATTGAATGAAGTATCTTTTAGCGGTTTGGCCGATAAATATTCAGTCACCCTTTACGACTACCTGAGCATACCGCTTCAGATCACCACCAGCACTGACGAAGATACCCCCTACTCTTATGTATGGTACCTTTCGACAGCCACCACCAGAAATGAAGCGGATACCTTGAGTCGGGAAAAAGACCTGTATGTCATGATCGATCCTTCACATGCCACTCCAGGAGAGGATTATACCCTGACCATCAAAGTCACCGATGAAACGAGCGGGGTATACTATCGGAAAGATATGCAATTGGAAGTATTGACAGAGTATACCAAAGGAACCCTTTTGCTGTGCCAGGAAAATGGAGAAACCGAAATCAACTTCCTTACCCAGGGAGAAGAACGGGAATTGCTGGAAAACATCTATTCCCGCGCAAACGGAGGGCAGACCGTCGGTCAGAATCCGATCAAAATCTACTCTCTGAATCCGAGTACTTATTATCCGGACATGAAACAGGAATTGATCTTTTGCGAAGATGAAAACGGAGGCATGGTCGCCAGTCCGGTATCATTCGAAGCGGTCAATCCATTGAGAGAAGCTTTCGCTACTACTTTTTCAACAGCGACCCTCTCTCCCCAGCTTTACTTCCGAGGAAGCATGATCGACTACATCATCATCAACGGCCAAGTATGCAAACGTGCCGTCAATATGGGGGATCTGCAATGGGAATCGCCACTGGTATGCGTGGATGGCAGCGGAGAATACGAAGTAGCACCGTTTGCACTGGAAGTAGCAGGTATACAAACCTTCTACGATCGTAAAAACAGTCGTTTGCTCCAACACGCCAAATGGAACATGGGCGGTTTGTACCAAATCGATACCGAGAATGCAGATTTATCCAAATTCGATTGCAACGCACTTGGCGAAAACATGGAGATGGAGGCTTGCGGCAATCTGTCGGAAACCAATGCATACTGGTTGTTAATGAGAAACAGCGAAACAGAGAAATTATACCTGTACAAATTCAGAATCAACGATGAAGATGCATTCATATCAACCTTGTGTCAGGAAATACCCCAAAGCGTTGCCCCGCACATGTACGATGCCATCTGTTTTGCATCGAATACGGACTATCCGGACATACTGGTGTATGCCACTTCAACAGCCGTATATACCTTCTCTGTCAATCAGTTTTCAGCGACAACGACCTCTTCTCTGGAAGCAACTTTAATAGATGCCCAGAGTCGGAATAGCGAAATCACCGGCATGCAATTTACAACCATTGAAGAAGAAACCGAAGAGGTTGGAGTTACCCGTTCCTCTCTACAAATCCGGTTGTGCATCAAAGATCTGAATCTATCCGGTTTACAGGGAGGTGTAGAATTCTACGAGATCAGCTCTCTCGGTGGTATTCATGCGGATTTTCTGTATAGTAAATCCGGTTTCTGTGATCAAGTCATAGACATCAATGAGAAATACAGTTAAACAGATGAGAAAAAACATTTTATTAACGATCTGTTGTTGCTTGCTCATATGTAAAGTTTCCGGTCAAGGCATTGAATTTTTCCAGGGCACCTACGGGGAAGCCCTGGAAAAAGCCCGTCAGGAAAACAAACAACTCTTTGTAGACGTTTATACATCCTGGTGCGGTCCCTGCAAGCTGATGGCCAAAGAGGTTTTTTCCCGACAAGACGTAGGAACATTCTTCAATGCCCATTACATCTCATTACAACTGGATGCGGAAAAAGAGAAAGATTGCGAATTTTTCAAAAATTATCAGGCTAACGGATATCCCACCTTTTTCTGGCTGGATGCCCAGGGGAAAGCATTGCAGGTACATACCGGCTATACAGAAGCCGACGCATTTATCGAGATCGCCCGGCAAGCAGCGACATCCGATCTGAATCAGCGTCTGGAAAACGGCAGGCAACGCTGGGAAGGCGGAGAACGTTCGGCAGCACTCGTAAAAGAATATGTATTGGGAACCATCAGTCAAATACGCCCGGATACCGTGAAATCCCTCCTGTTGGATTATCTGGGCGGCTTATCGCGAGAAGAGCTGCAAAAACAGGAAAACTATCAGTTTCTGCAGGGATTCATGCGAAATGCCGAAGACAACTTAGCCTTCCGTACCCTGATAAAAAATGCCGAAGTCTACTGCCAATATGATTCCACCTTCTGGAAAAAAATGTATAGAATGGTCGTCCGATCCGGCATTCTGTTAAGAAATGATCAAGAAAAATTCTCAGCTTACCGGGAATTTTTATCTTCTTTGCAAACGCCCTTGTCCGAGATGTATTTAGAGATTCTGGCCATGGAAGAACAGCTGTTTCAAGGCAATTACCCCCAGGGATTGCAACAAGCGCTCCAGTTGACAGAACGCTATCAAACAGCCCATCCCTATCTGGCAGGAGAATTCTTTTATACACTGATCATTGCCCACTATTTCGATCAGACAACTGCCGACCGTTCCTTAACGGAATTGGCTGTCGATCTGGCCGACCAGGCCCTGACCAGCACTCCGTCCAAAGAGACACTGCTATATCTGGCAGCGGCTTACGCTCATCAGCAAGACTACAAACGCGCTTATGAATTGCTGGCCTCTCTGCCCTTTTTCCCGGATCCGATGCTGTCCAACGCCCTGTATCCGGCCTTAAAACTTCCGATCATACACCGGAACTATCTAAAAACAGAATAAGCGAAGAGGGACTGCATCCATTCACGACACAGTCCCTCTTTACATTTCAAAGAAGATCACTGGCCAAATCGGCCAATTTACTCCGTTCTCCTTTTTCCAAATGAACATGGGCAAAAATATCCTGCCCCTGCATCTTGTCAAACAGATGCGACAAACCGTTGGATTTCTTATCCAGATACGGCGAATCAATCTGATCGATATCGCCCGTGAATACCATTTTAGTTCCCTCTCCGGCTCGGGTAATGATTGTCTTCACTTCATGAGGGGTCAGATTCTGAGCCTCATCCACAATGAAATACACATCCGACAAACTTCGTCCCCGGATATAGGCCAAAGCGGATATCACCAATTTCTGATCCTTTTCCATCTCTTCAATCAAACGATTTTCTGTCCCGTGCATATTGAAACGGCGCTTGATAAAGCCCAGATTATCGTACAACGGTTGCATATAAGGATCCACCTTTTCATTGACATCCCCCGGCAAAAATCCCAGATCCTTACTGGAAAGTGCCACAATCGGCCGGGCCAGATAAATAAACTCATACTGTTTATTCTGTTGCAAAGCCGCAGCCAGCGCCAGCAAAGTCTTTCCCGTACCGGCCTTCCCACTGATCGCCACCAACTGGATATTCGGATTCAACAAGGCATCCACCGCAAACGCCTGCTCTGCATTCTTGGGGTAAATACCGAACACATTCGGCTTCTCCACTTTCCGCACCACCCGTTTCAATGGATCATAACAAGCCAACACCGATGCATTGCCGTTTTTCAAAACGTAATAATTATTTCCCTTGATTTCTTGCCGAGGAAAGACCTTTCCCACCTCCACACCATTGGCATTCTCATAAATCTGATTGATGATTTCCACCTCCACATCAGCCACTTCCCGTACACTGCGATTAATGGCAAAATCCAGGTCTTCCACCTGATCCGTTTTATAATCCTCTGCCAACAATCCCAATGAACGGGCCTTCATTCTCAAATTCATATCCTTCGTCACCAGAATCACTTTCTTTCCCTTCATCTTCTCGCTGAGGAACTCTGTCACTGCCAATATCCGGTGATCCGGCGTGTCATCGCTGAAAGAATCCTTCATCCGTTGTGAAAACTTCACGCCAGTCTGAATGAACAAGCGTCCATGCCCTTTTCCCAAAGAAGCCCCCTTGTCAAAAAAATCCTTATCGGAAATTTTATCCAATTCCCGGGCAAATTCCCGGGCATGGAAATTAATCAGATCATTCCCTTTCTTGAACTTGTCCAATTCCTCCAAAACCACAATCGGAATGACAATATCATTATTGGTGAAATTGTAGATCGAACGGTAATCATGCAGAATCACGTTCGTATCCAAAACAAAAGTTTTCTTTTCATTCGTAGCCATGGCAAAACAAATTTAAAATCTACGGTAAGGTACAAATAAAAAATAAGAATTCCATCTTCTGTTTCCTTTTTTAAGATATATCCTTCTTCCTTATTTTTATTTATAATAGTAACCAATAGCTAACCACCATCCATATATTGAATTAAATTTTACCAACAACCAGCGTCCCATTTTCTATACTTCTATTTTCAAAAAACACTTATCTGATCTTTGAATCATATTGTTAAATTCCACTTGGTTCAATTAAAAGCCAAAAGAAAATACCAATGAAAAATCCGAACAAGGAATGGGAAAATTATTGATTTTTATAAAAAAAGCTCAGAAACATTTCTGAGCTTTTTTTACGGCCGACTTCCTAAACTTTATTAAAGAACCAGACACAGTAAGCCCGTTAAAAAACGGTTGGTTCTAAAGTTCAATACCGTTTTAACCTTTTAGTATTATAAATATATTATTAAGATCCGCAAACACAAAGAAATTTAACAAAAATCAGATCATGAAAAATATTACGAATGCTCATTCACTGAGTTTACAGTTTCAATTCCATTAGGTACAATTAAAAGAGGTTGTTCATGCCCATACTGGCAACGATACCCTGGTTTCAATTCCACTAGGTACAATTAAAAGAGATTCGTTATGTATTATTTAGTAGCTAAACAAGTAAGTTTCAATTCCACTAGGTACAATTAAAAGAATTTCTTGCCGTGAGGAACGATTTCAATACCGAAGTTTCAATTCCACTAGGTACAATTAAAAGTGGATATAAAGAATTGTGGTGCTGATTTGTTGACTTAGTTTCAATTCCACTAGGTACAATTAAAAGGTAGTGGAAAGTGCAGAGCTCGAACATTTTATTCAGTTTCAATTCCACTAGGTACAATTAAAAGACTAATAGCTTTTCTAAGTTGCCCCTCCATCTTCGGTTTCAATTCCACTAGGTACAATTAAAAGCCGCCTTGAGATTGCGCATTGCTTTCTTTTCAATTTTGTTTCAATTCCACTAGGTACAATTAAAAGTATTATGGAAATGTAATGTTTAGACACATAGAATCGAGTTTCAATTCCACTAGGTACAATTAAAAGAAAAAAGAAGGTTACGCAACAATTGTGGTCATACTTGTTTCAATTCCACTAGGTACAATTAAAAGAGGCCCCGGGCTGAAACGACGGGGGTTTGTTGGGAGTTTCAATTCCACTAGGTACAATTAAAAGTTTCTGAATACCTCGAAACATATCCATATTTATCTAGTTTCAATTCCACTAGGTACAATTAAAAGTATTATAGTCCGATATATAGAAGAAAATGCAGGGTTGTTTCAATTCCACTAGGTACAATTAAAAGGAATGCTTTTTCAACAACATGCCGTTGCTGTTTCGTGTTTCAATTCCACTAGGTACAATTAAAAGTCGTTACCATCACGGCGAGTGATGGTACAAAACAGTTTCAATTCCACTAGGTACAATTAAAAGTTATAAACTGCAAATCCTGAAGGCGAAATACTCAGGTTTCAATTCCACTAGGTACAATTAAAAGATGATTACGACTATATAAACCGTCAATCGTTCGACAAGTTTCAATTCCACTAGGTACAATTAAAAGATCCGCAGGAATATCTGCCTTATAAACAGCACCATGTTTCAATTCCACTAGGTACAATTAAAAGTGCGTCGCCGTCGGGCGGCTTCGCCGCCTTTAATTGTTTCAATTCCACTAGGTACAATTAAAAGTAACATACATCTCATGACTATTAAGATTTTACATTGTTTCAATTCCACTAGGTACAATTAAAAGGCGGATAAAGGTCAATATTTCATACCACAGGTAACTAGTTTCAATTCCACTAGGTACAATTAAAAGATACCTATCTTAGAAAACAATTCGGCCTGCTGCTGTGTTTCAATTCCACTAGGTACAATTAAAAGGCAAATAAAGGATTGCGGTGCTGATTTGTTAATCTAGTTTCAATTCCACTAGGTACAATTAAAAGTTTTATTTTTGTAGTGAAGTTAAACCATAAAAGAATGTTTCAATTCCACTAGGTACAATTAAAAGCAAAATTGTAATCAAAAGATTTCACATCCTCTCCCAGTTTCAATTCCACTAGGTACAATTAAAAGATACCATACTCATTCGAAGAAAAATTCAAAAACCCTGTTTCAATTCCACTAGGTACAATTAAAAGATTTGTCTCGTGAACAAGCTGCTTTTGTTCGGAAAAGTTTCAATTCCACTAGGTACAATTAAAAGTCCCAGCCCAGGGCCTCAATTTCCGATAGATCTGGGTTTCAATTCCACTAGGTACAATTAAAAGTCTTATTCCATGTTGGCTATCGACTTTAAAATTAAAGTTTCAATTCCACTAGGTACAATTAAAAGAAAAAGGATCAGGGTATAACAGAAATGCAAAAAGTGTTTCAATTCCACTAGGTACAATTAAAAGGAAAGAGGTTACACAATGCAATGATCAAACTTACTAGTTTCAATTCCACTAGGTACAATTAAAAGCCAAAGACCTGCACCAGAAGAATAATCCGTAACCGAGTTTCAATTCCACTAGGTACAATTAAAAGGTTCCGCATCCTTTACAGGATTTGATACAGGTGGTGTTTCAATTCCACTAGGTACAATTAAAAGAGAAGAAAAAAACGCGTTTGTGGACTTTGTGAAGAGTTTCAATTCCACTAGGTACAATTAAAAGACTCTGTACCTGGGATGCCTCGCCGGTTGTTTGATGTTTCAATTCCACTAGGTACAATTAAAAGGCGGTTATCATTTTGTTGTATTGCCGGACGGGACGATGTTTCAATTCCACTAGGTACAATTAAAAGCAAGCGAAGCCGCCCGCCTCTCTGCGCCTGCCGCTGTTTCAATTCCACTAGGTACAATTAAAAGTCGGGCGTTTCATAACGAACAAGTTCGCCATCAGGGAGTTTCAATTCCACTAGGTACAATTAAAAGTCAGAGTGCGAGCCCTGTACGGGGACGAGTTTGTATCGTTTCAATTCCACTAGGTACAATTAAAAGGCTGCCATCAAAACTGAATTCACCATTGAAATTCAGCAAAATAACTACCACAAAAGTACAAAATATATTTTAAAATAATGTCGATCAATAATTATAAAAAAAATACCCATAGATCGACACATCATTTAATCACCTTATTATCAGCATGTCAAAGAACAATCCTTTTCAAATTTCCTATTAAAATACAAAATTATCCTTATATCGACAATTTCATTTACAAAAAATTATCTATAGAACAACGTTCTTTTCCGATAATCCGCTTATCAAGTGCTCTCTGAAAATTACCGCTAAAAATAATAATGCTATCCTCATTTTTATCCATAAATTTATCACACTGCATCAACAACTCTTTCAATCTAACCTCAGAAATCTCACCTTCAAAAACTGAATTCTGTATCCAATTCAAATATTTACGGCAAAGTTTCAGCATCTTTCCCACTCGTTTTTCTCCAAAATCATATACTAGAATAACATACATAAGTTTACTAACATTTTACCAATACATTTTAAATGGTTTATATTCCTCCAATCCTAAAAGATGCTTAACTAACTTATAACATTCTAATTTAATCAAGTGACGATAACTAACAGAACGTTTCAATGAACGATGCTGAATTGTCTCCTGAAAACGCTCTTCAAGCGCTTTTACAAAAATTTTCTTACCGGAAGAATTAAGTAAACATCTATTCAGCTTTTTATCAAAATGTTTTTCGCTAATCTCCTTTTTATTCAAAACTTTAAATATGACTCGATCAACAATGATCGGTTTAAATATTTCAGCTATATCCAAAGCCAACGAATAACGTCTTTCTCCGGGCTGATGTAAATAACTGACAGTAGGATTAAGCTGTGTCTGATGAATAGCACGTAAACACAAGGTATAACAAACCATATTACCAAACGAGATCAAGGCATTTACTTCATTATGAGGTGGTTGTTTAGATCGACCATCCATATCAAAATCATTGATAATCAAATTAAAAGCATCATAATAACAAGAACGGATCTGTCCTTCTACACCCATCAATTCTTCTACTGTTTTCGTATCAAAGATTAAAGTTTTGAGATTCTCTATAACTTCAATAATATCTTCCATATCTTTACCACGTCGGTTATAATATTTCAGATTCTTTATCATGTTATAAACTGCCCCTTCTATAAATTTTTTCGCAATTATCAAGCGTTTCTTTTTATCCTGATAGTGGGCAGTCTGCGCCAATAGCATTTTTCCCGACAACAATGAATCACGGGGCATGAACGAACCGGTGTAATTTTCATAATAGTCAAAAAAATGCACTGCTACATCCTTTTGTCCCAGAAAATTGAACAAAGCACTATTGGCTCGTAAACTACCGAAGACATAAAATTCACTGATATCTTCTATCGGTAAGTATCGAGCCTGAGCATCCGGAGAGGGCACTTCTCCATCTCCCGATATTGGCGTAAATTTTAGGGTATTGTCCTTGCGCTCCAGTATGCCCGGATTGAACAGATAAAACGTCTTTTTCATTCTTCCTCCTCCCTGCTGTAACAAAATTCATAATAGCTGCAATTCTTGCAAATTCCTTTTTTCTGTAGAGGCGGACATGTATCATCAGAAATAATCCGAACGATATCTGCCTTCATATCTTCGATTTCCAAGCGGTCCAATTCACTCAGAAAAACTTCTTGTGTCCGACGGAGAATAGGGTATTCCAGTATGCCGGTCACGCCTGTTATTCCGTTCTGCTCGAATACATAGAGGTAGTATTTCAATTGCCATTCATGGGCGATTTCCACTTTGTTCGATTTTTTAATTTCATGAATAATCTTATTTTTAGCATCGTAGAAATCTACTTTGATTCCATCCAGTTCTATCTCTTCGTACTTGGCAGAACGTTGCGGATAGCTGTCTTCGTGAATGAGCTTTCCTTCGAACACCAGGTCGGAAGTGTGTTCAAAACGGATACCATTGGCATGTAGCCATAACTCACGTTTACATACATGGTATAAATTTATGAGTGTTGCATTTATATTCATTCAAATAAACATTGATTCTGTAAAAATAGTTGTATTTATACCGCCCTCTAATGAATAGATGTCACGATAACTTGCTAAATAGAAATATCCGAATTTTTCTTCTCCATAGGTCTGTAACATATCGAAATCTTTCCCTTCCGGATATACCGAAAAAGAGAAATAGGACATCAATCCATGCAACTTTTTCATTTTAGATTTAAATCGGACAAAATCTTCTTCCTGGTTTATTATCAGGTCTTCAAACATTTTCCATACATCCTCGCCATCCACAAATTCATCATAATAAACATTTAGTTCGTCTAGAATCGATAAACACTCATCAAAATAAGCTGTTTTAAGTTTCAAAGGAACATAAACAGTCAAGGTATCTCCATCAATCAGAACCAGACTGTCATTTACCCGTTTGTAATTTAGAACAGACATGTAGTTTTTCAAACTATGTATGTTTTCAATATAACTGGATTTATTCTGATTGATGATTTTCATCAAAACTTTATTGTACAGAAAATCAAAGTCTTTCTTTTCAAGGATGTATTTATAATCATCTAAAGAAATAGTCTTCATCAGTTTGTACCTGTCATCATTTCCATAAATATTCCCGGCCGAATCACAGTTGAAAATAAATAGTCTACAGTCTTTCTTGTTGACATTCCGGTTGATACGGCCGGCTAACTGTTCTTCACTGTCTATAATGGATTTATCTTTGAATCCCAAGTCCATGTCAATATCTACTCCCGCCTCTACGACTTGGGTAGAAATCAGAAGTATTTTTTTAGTCCTGTATTCTTCCGTTTTGAGTTTTGAAATGATCTCTCTTCTTCTGGGTTCCAAAATAGTACCTGACAATAAGAAAATCTCATCAAAAAAATCATCGTTTGAAAAAAGAGCATAAAATTCAGAAGCCGACCGCTTGTAGATAAACTCAATAATGGTATAGACACTACCGGGACTGAAAATATTCTTATCGGAATAGTTTTGCGACTCTTCCAGAAGTACATCATGTAATCTATTCAGATATTCTTCATGTTCTGACCGGGATTTGGGAACAGGCAAAGAGAGTAACGTATAATCCATGCTTACCCGCTCGCAAAAATTAGGATTGAGGAAATAATTGTTTTTGTTATTTATTAAATAGGTAAAGTCGGTATCTCTGATAATTTCTCCTATTTTGGGGAGAGTAGCCGACATGACAATAAACTTTATATTGAAATAGGTTGCATATTCTTTCATGAAATAGGCAATCGTATCCCAAGTCGTAGGATTGTATGATTGAATCTCGTCAAGTACCACAATGGAATTAGCCAAACGGGAAAACACATAGTTGGCCTCTTTCTTGTTTGTCGTAAGATAACTGAAGAATCTGACATGAGAAAGTAAAGTAATCGGATAATTGACAAAAAGCCCGTCTATATAGCTTATGTATTCATCGTCTTTGTAACCGTCATATTCTCCGTATGTATGAGTGCCTTCGAAATTTCTGTCTGAGAATCTGATCGATTTTGAATGTAGTTCCGTTATTTCATCATTATTCAAACCTAACATTGACTTCAAGGTTTCATATGTTTGAGTAATGAGTGTTGTAAACGGAAAGACATAGAATATTTTATTGACACACCTGTTTTTCAGTAATTCTGCTGCAGCCAAGATTGATACATTGGTCTTTCCTCCACCTGTAGGAGCTTCTATATAGAACAGGTTCTTATCCATATTTTGACGGACTCTGTCTATTACCTCTATGGCTATACTTTTTCTTAATAAATTCAAATTGGTATTCGATTTCCCGATAAGATCACAAGCTTTAGGGACATCTCTTTTTTGAAGTGATTCATAAATACCAAGATTGTATTTATAGGTAAAAGCACCTTGCACAATCTGTTCACGCAAGTTCTCGGTTATAATGCCAAAGTCAAACATTGCATCTTTCCAATCGTTCATATAATGCGCCGTAGCCAGATAGTCAGAGGAAGTAAGTAGAGAGTAATGAAGACGCATCAATGCATATAAGGGAAACGATTCGGTTTCTTTCATGAAATAGGTGTTCATTTGATCAAACACTCCAGAAGACACAAAGCTAGTATTCTTTAAAATATTATAATGAAAGGTTTGAATAAAATCATCTGTGAAATCATAACCATTCAAAAGGTGGAGATAAGGAGATAATTCGTTGAGCCGGTCATCATTCCAGATTACTTCATTCTGCGCTTCCAGCAGCATGGACGAGTGATGCTGTGCAATGTTATAACTAAAGTATACAGCGATTCCGTACAAAAACATCTGAGTTTCAGGATCTTCACACTTGAGTATTCTGTATAGGCTCATAGCCAGATAAAGATACATGCTGAGTACGGAATGCTGGCTACCAAACTGATGTTTGCAAGTCTTCAAACCGATACATTTGTCGTTTTTCATGACATGACGTTGGAATCCCTCATTCAATTTTCCCAAGTCATGGAAAGCAATTGCTGTCTCAAAAAGATTCTGAATTTCTACGTGTGCATATTGTCGATTGGAGATACGAGGAAATATGGATGATTCAATCAGCTTGTAAATACATGTTTCAAGCGATTGGTTTTGGATTATTCGGCATGAATAAGTGAAGGTGAGGGCTGAATGCTCGGAAAGCAATTCAGGAGCTAGCTTCTTCCCTTCTTTAGGCAAATGGGCATAATAGTTACCACCACCTTTTATCAATGACTCAAAAAAATCTTTGTTATATTGAATCTTATCCATATCCCCTTTGTATCAATCATAATAACTGAATAACCTGATCATTGTCGATGGTATAAAAATCACCGGTTGAGATTTTCATATCCTTTCGAAATCTGGCTCCATGGGAATAGACAAAATCTGCATATTCGTACTGATATAGTGTCTCGTCATACGCTACGGGCAGCTTTTCGAAATAGAGTGAAACAGGTTCTTTTCCCAGTGCGGCCAATCCTATCGCTTTGACAAGGTAATTTGATACAGTATCTTCCTTCCGGAAAAGAGTAGCAATCTTATAATCCCTGTCAAAGTCAAATACTTTAAAAGATTCATATTCCTTAAAGTTTTCCCACCAGGCTGAGAAATCGTTCTTACCCATATAAGGTAGAAATTCTGCCTGATAAGTCTTCAGGTTAAAATATAAATCATTTTCCAGTTCATCTTCTGAATTTAAGAGCAAATAACAACGGTATTCCGGTTTTATCAGTACCTGTTCCTCTATTATCAGATTACCTCCTTCTTCATTACTGGCCATTCCTGTTGTATTGGTATACTTAACCAAATGTTTAATAAAGTTGCCATGCTGGCTATTCAAAGGAGATACTCCTATCTTCAGATGTCTCAGTTTCTGATAATACACCGGTAAAGTCGAATTCTCCTGAAACCCTGGCAAACCTACTATAGCGCCCAAAATTCCAAGCAAAGCCGGTTTATGAAGTATACCATAGGTTAGATAAATGTCATTTATGTCCGGCTTTTTGAAAAATCCGAAATCGGCTTTTAAATCAAAAGACACCAATTTATTCCTTCCCATATCATAACTCCATTTCTTTAGTTCCTACTGGTACATTCTTCAATGAAACAGATTCCGGATCGTAATAAATCTCTATTGTTTCGATTCCTTCTTCCAATCCGGAAAGCTTGGTTGAAAGTTTGACCAAATCGTATACGTATTTTCCATGCTCTTTCTGGGCCGAAAGCTCTATCAAACTGGTCAAATTAGGCAGAACAGCCTTAGAACCTTCCTTCAACTGGATCCATACCAGCATCTCATTCTCACATCCTGACTTTGAAGCCGAGTCGTACCAAGTGACACCTCTCCTCATTGCCTCTTTTAGCTTGTTTATGTCCTCGTCACTTAACGATTGGGCACCTTCGCCAGCCAAAGCCACCATATCCCTCAAATTTTGAGGATTGATTGAAAAATGATGCAGGTAGTGGCCTTCTTCCAGCCTGGATTGACGCCCGATGGTGGTCATTCCTTTTTCTGCCTCCGGATCATCGGCTTTATTGCTGAAAGGAGAGGTTATCTGTTCTGAATAAATGTTGTTCTCAGACCATATATTAACTCCATGATTCACTTGAACAGGACCATGAAGAGAAATATTTGTTTCACCGGCAAAAGTGGCCCCGAACAAACGGATATCAATACAAGAAAGAAGGTTTTTTGTCACTTCTTTTTTTGCTATAGTCTCTTTTCCTTTTTCCTTTTTAGGAAAATCACCAAAATATTTCTTGTAACATTCATTCAAAGAGATCGGATTCATATTTTCATTCAGAGACTTAAAGTAGAACACTTTCTCCAAAGGATACACAGTCCTGATATAGTTTTTACAGCTATACTTCAAGGTTTTATCTGTTGCATATACAACACCGTTCGGTAAAGTACGTGGCTGACCTGAAAAATCAGCATTATAATTTGCATTTATGGCTTTAATAACCGCACAACCAAACACTCTTTTTACAAATTCTGTCATAATATTAATCTCCTATCAATTTATTAATCGTTATCTTTCTTTTCATAAATCACGCAGTAGCTAAAACAACCAGCCAAAAAGAATTTGAGAAGTGGTTTCATTTCCAACTCCCCGTCATATGTCAATACATTGGAAGCCAATTGTTGAAAAGCTCCTTTATAAGTACTGATGTCATGCTTATACACAGATACTGTATGAGCAATGGCATCTTGTAAATATCCTGACTTTGTTTTTTGCAAATAAGGTTCTAGCATAGAATATGTCTTGTTGCTTGCCACACTCCGATCAATCAAATAAGAAACAAGTTGTCCCGCAGCAAAGGCAAATTCTTCCGGGGTTTCGATGATAGTTCCCCCTCGAGCGACTTGACGCATTTGGGTGAGTAATTCTGTAATTTTCGAGGCCATAATTTCTGCATTAATGTTGTTATTGGTATTATTGAATAAAGAATACAAGCTAAACCAGATATTTAACTTCTTTTTAATAGTGAGATTGTTACTGAAATATCCTTTTAAATCATCCGTACGGATGTTCGACAATATGGAAATAAACATCACATCATCAAACATTTGAATATTCAATGCATTTTGCTTCGATTTATATATGTAATCATAGAAAGCTTTGCGATATTTCAGGATAAGCTGATACATTAAATCTCCTCCTTTAATGTATACAGGGTCAATCTCATCAAAATAACGAGTCTTTATTCCTTTATCATTTTCCATGATAAGGGCATTATTGAAAATTTCCTTGACAACAATTCTTTCAAAGTCAAAAATATTGATCAAAGAAATATCCGGCTCAAAGATAAATTCCCCGTCTTCTTTTTTCTTCCCTACTCCCAAGAGATTTACCAGTTTCACTGTTGGTTTCAAATTGAATCTGAATAAAGGAACAAAATCAATATCATTGATTATAATACTTTTCCTTTTCGAATAATTCAACAGATAATAGTCCGATAAATCTTCAAGATGCTTGTTCTCGAATATAGACTTTAGAATGTCAGCGTACCCTTTCTTACCTCCTTTGTTGAAAATAGAAACTATCTGTCCGTTAATTTCTTTTTTATCGATTATAATTGGAAGTGGATTAGGAAGGGTTCCATTGATAACCAATGTTTCAAAAAAACTCAAATACAAAGCATCAGCCGAGGTTACCCGTCCATTTATTCCATTCGACATTACTCCTGTCTTATGAATCAAAAATGGTTTTTTAGAATTTAATCCATTCATGAATCCACTTAATCCATAAGTCATTTCAGAATAAGATTCATTATAATCATTTGAATTGAACAATCTGTCTTGTAAGTAGACGTCGTGTACTTGTTTGTAGGTCTCTAATGGAACGTTATCTATAAATAGATTGACAAATTCTTCATCTTTCATCTCTTCCAAAATACACTTTTCACCTGTCAGAAAAGGTGAATATAGGCTTTCCAAGTAATATAATACTTGCCCACAGGTGTTTTCAAAGCCAATGGAAAACTGGCATTCAGTATCTTTTTCTTTACAAAGCTGTCGTGCTGAATAAAAATATTCCGGCAAAAGATTTCTGATCTTATCAGAACCTTTACCTTCCAGCTTAATGTTAGTAAAGGATTTCTTCTTAAAAGTAACAGCAAAAGGCGAGCATGAAAAAATTTGCTTTTTCTTGTCAAGCACTTTATTCATAGTTGTACCTACTCGTTTTACCTGCTCTTCATAAGCCATCGCCTTATTTACATAATCTTCAGATTCTGAATTATTCACACCGATGTAAAAATAATCTTTTCCATATTCCAGATTACTGCTGTCCCAATGGCCTTCATTGTCTAAATGTACAAATACATATAGTCCACCGTTGGGCTTTGTGTTCCATTGTAGAATATCAGGAAAGTCTTCCAATAAATCTTTCGTAAAGTTTATTATTTCCCTTATCATAAATTATATATTATTATCAAACACCTATTTATCAATACTTTTCAAACACCCAAACCCTTGTGCACACAAATTCCCCATACCGCTTTCATACATTAGTTCCAAAAGTTCCTTAGGGGCTCTTATTTTAAAAGTACACATATAACCACGTACATAAGTCTGCTCTTTGGTGCCGGCTTTTATAGCGACTAATACTGATTTAGGTTCATCCATCACTTCAAAGTGACACTCTTCCCACGTACAGTCTAAAGACGTACCATAATAAGAACGATAACGATCCAAAAGCCCTAGAATAAGAAGTTTTTTGGAGCGAACATCTTTTGGTGACAAATAATCCGTTTTTCCATCTTCCCGTTTAAATTTTATACAAATCGGGGACATCGTTTTAAAAATCATTTCTGAAGTATAATTTAACGATGGCATCGTTTCAATACTTTTTACAACAAACTGAACAGCAGATTTTTTATCACCTATTTCAAAAATCTGATTGGAAAATAAACCTGTAATAAATTGCTGAGTACTTTTTTCTGGCAAAAAACTAATCTGCCATTCAACTAAATCTGAAAGAATTTCTATTCTTTCTTCTCTTTTCAATATATTGCGTTTTTCTATTTTAAAACGAGAAAAAGTAAAGAGTTTAAAAGATTTTCCATTCTCTAATTTAAAACCATTCCCATGGAGCCAGGACGCATACTCTTTATCACCATATGACAAAATCTTATAAATGACTGCAGATTGTTCATACTGATAATTTATAGGCAATTTATTCCCAAAAGCTTGTTTATTTACTTCCAATATTAATTTGAATCTCATATATTAAAATTATCAAGACTGGTTCTATATACATTTCAAATATTTTCAACCAAACAACACCTTAAACGTTTTTTACAAATATACAAATTTCAAACGTTTTCGTTAACTATTTCAAAAGAATATTTATCTACTCACAAATAATTTTATGAGAATAAGATTTATATTTAGCAACTAAAAAATAAAAAGTAAAAACAGAAATTACACAAACAGTAATTATAGATATTTCATTTAGCAAATAAATCCAGCAATTCCGTGATTTTATCAGCGCATTGTTCGAGTGAAAGATTGCCGATTTCTTCATCAAAGTCAAAATGTGTTTCGCCAAGGATATTTTCAGCCAGATCAATAATCGGATGATCCGGATTGAGGTCTCGCGTTTTTACCAAAAAGGTAGCACAAATTGCGGCGGCAGCCTGCACCATTCCGTTCAGAGTGTTTTTGAAAAATATTTCATCGTCGTTGTCTTCATCCCCCTTCCGCTCTTCCTCACATTTTTTCATTTGAAACAGAAAATCATAGTATCCTTTGAGTGTTTGTACACTGGAAAGTAATTGCATGCTAGCCCCCAATAAAATTGTTTGAGCCTCTTCACTGTCTGGAAAATCATCCAGGTTCCGTTTTAACCGGCGAAATACGAAATTGGCAAAAGAAGCCGTGAAAAGCGGCGAATGCTTCTTTTCATAATATTCGAAAGCAGTTTGAGAAGCATTGGCATATACAACGGCTGCAGCAATGGAATTCGGATTATCTGTCATGATATTTCGGGCTTCCTGATACATCTCATCCAGATATTGCTTTGCTTTCTCATCCTGCCCTTTCTTGAAGGCTAAGAAAAACATTTGTTTGGCCATTTTTACTGCAGCCGCACGACGTTTCACAGTTTCGTAATCCTGCATAAAATTACATTCTTTTTATTCGATCATAATAATTTTCAATCTCTTCCCAACTGTTCTCCTGCATGGCATACTCCATCTGTTCCATTAACATCGCTTTTAGGATATTTCGGACATCTTTGTAATCCGGATCCATCTGGTAACACCGTTCAAAGCCTGCAATGGCCTGCTGCATATAAAAGCGTCTTTTCTTTTCAGATTCTTGAGCATTGCCTTCCCGGTATCCAAACTCTGCCAATTGTTTGCAATGAGTATATATCCAAGCCCAACGATAAGCCGTATCCATATCCAAAGAGCCCGGAGAAATATCATGCAGATATTTCTCAACCAGGAATATTTGCAAAGCTTGCGTTTCCCAAATCTCTCCTACCCCTACTATCCATCCGTATATGAAGCGTATCCGCTGTTCCTCATCGCATTCGTCACAATAGGCTTCAAGCCTCGCATCCAGCAGCAGATCATTCAACAAATAATACTTGGCATGGCTGTATCTCTCCTGAAAATAGGCACTATTTTCAGCCGCTGCAAGATAGGAGGCAGAAGTACGAGAATCTTCCGCCATAATTGCGTAATAAAATAGCATCGATTTTTTTTGCGGATCGTCATCTTTCAGTTCGGCCGTAATCTTTTCCAATTTTCGGTAATAAGCCTGTCGTTCCGTATAAGCAGGAATGAGTTCGTCGGGACGAATGTCTTTTCGCAGATACCATCTGTGAGAAAATGGATGCTCAAATATAAACTCCTTCAAAAGAAAAGCCAATGTTCTGAAATGCAGCATGCGAAATGAACCGGAAACCAACAGCTCCATATCCGACTCCCTCAAACCAATCGGCGATAAAACCAGGTAGCGTACCATCTCTTCGTATGCCGGTCCGTATTCCAATCCTTCGCAAAGGTGATGCAAAACAAACGAGAACAAGGCCGTATTCGACCGGGGAGCCATATCATACAATTTTTCAATGTATGCATTTATTTTCTCCATCTCGGAAACGCCGTTGCCATTTGCCCGAATTTCCAACATGTTTCGTGTACTGAAATTGGACAGTAACGTCATAATCAAAGCAATACTCAACGGAGTATTTGCCTGTTCCGTGATGATTTTATGAGTGACAACAGCAGGCAGAGAAACGTTGAACAACCTTTCATAGCTCCGTACGATGAGTAAACGATCCTTTATCTCCGCAGGCTTTAACTGATACAGATATATGTGGGAGCGGCCGTTCCCGATTTGTTCTGCATTTTCCGGGACAGCAGTTGCAATAAGCCGACAACCGCTATCTGTCCAGGTAAGAAAAAGATCCCGATGTCTGATCCTGCCGAAAAAAGAGATATTGCCTAAAAATGTAACGATTTCAATGCCTTTTTCCTTGTATGCCTTCACCAGCCGGAAAAACAATTCCTTTATCTCCGAATAGTTTCTATCCTCAATCTCCATTTCTACCGGATTTTCTCCGGCCAATTTCTGCAATTGTTGTACCCACCGAATCAGGATGGGCGTTATGGTCTGAGAATATGGAGAAATACCGGCAAAAGCTGCAAGGCAAATGGTATTTTTTCTCTGGGAATAAGCATGAAAAAGTTGCGACATCAATACCTCTTTTCCCCACCCCACAGGAGCGATCATACAAAATTGAGGATGTTTTCGGGAAAGTTCGATAAGACGATCATATTCCGTCAGAGTCGGTTTCTCATCCGTATTGCTTTGCAGCAAATATGCAACATTCATCTCCTCCTCCTTTTGCCAGGTAATGTCCGAAACCATTTCCTCAATTTCCTTGTCTATTTCGGCACATAAGGAGTCATATACGAGATCGGCAAACTGCTCTGTCCCATCAAAAGCTTGGGTCTCGGTATTCCATTGCAAGGAATAGTTGTGACAAATCTCCGAAAAGTTCAATTGCCGGCTGATTGAAACAATCCGCTCTTTCAGATTGTTCAAATGATTGTTTAACAGACGCTGTGTTTCTGCGGATATGCTGAAATTTTTATTGTCATCATAGTCCGCCAGTACATTTTCCGGCATTCCCCGATAAGAGGCTTCATCCCTGAAAAAGAAAAGGCTATGATCCAGATTCTCACCATGATTTCCTATAGCTCCATACAGAATCTCCAATTCAGTAACGCTTTTTCTCGAACTATCATCGATCAATACCCGTTTTTCTTTACTGAGTCGGTCGAAGATAAATCGCCATCTCTCCCGATCGGGAATCCAGCCGTATCTGTTTCCGATCAGTGCAATGAAAAACGGTCGTGCTTTGTCAATATTCGACAAACAAATCTCCAATACTTCGTTTTCCGCTTTTTCTTCCGCCAGCCCCTCCGTATTGACCCCTATCCTCAGGTCAATAAACTGGAATTGAATGCACTTCTTCCGATATCGTTCGTTTAATCGACGCTGTACATCAAATTTTATAATATCCCTTTCCGTATCCATATCCCGGAAAGTACTGCTGATGAAAATAAGATATTTCTTCCAGACTTTTATACCACCCATAAGATGTTTATCTCTTTTTATCTTTCTGCCGTTTTCCTATTCTCGCCATGCAATGCCTGCTTTCAGTACCAATCCGAACATGGTCATCTGTAGTCGGAATCACATTAAACCACAGATCAATGAATAAAGCGGAACATCCGGTTCCAGCGGATTTTGCTCAGGAACGATTTGTCTTTGTCCAAAGATAACCAGATAAAATAGGCTTTACCGACAATGTGGTCTTCCGGTACAAAACCCCAGAAACGGGAATCGGCGGAACAGTGTCGGTTATCTCCCATCATCCAGTAATAATTCATTTTAAAGGTATAATTATTGGCCACCTGTCCATTGATATAAATGACAGAATCTTTGACCTGCAGATCATTCCCTTCGTAAGTTCCGATGATCCGCTCGTATAAAGGCAAAGTTTTCATATTGAGTTCAACCTGATCGCCTTTCTTGGGTACATACAAGGGACCGAAATTATCGACATTCCAGGGATAATTCAAGGTATCGAAAGGAAAAATATCCGGATTGGGACCGATTTCTCGGGTACGGTTAATCTCCACCACATTGGGAAATTTTTTCAATTTTTCCACCATCTCCAAAGTCAAAGGGAAGTAATTGACCGTAGAGGGAATTCCGATATCTTCCAGGGAAAGACCGAGATCCTGAAGTTTCATCCGATTCAGCGGAGTGCCGTTGGTCCTCACCTCATAACGGAACTGCAGGTTCTCCGGATTATCTGCCAGTTCTCCATTGACATACAGCTGCGCGTCTTTCAACTCCAACACATCTCCAGGCATACCGACTCCCCGTTTGATGTAATTTTCTCTTTTATCCACCGGACGAGTGGTGATTTCCAAACGTTCCCACATCTTCTCCCGTACGATTTTTTCGGCTTCTTCCCAACTATACTGAGGATTCTGCGCCAAAAAGATGCGGGTATTTCCCCGTATCTGACTGTAGTAATCGGGATTCTCCGCCCCGACAATCAAGGTATCGCCAGCCGGGAAATTGAATACGATAATATCATTCCGCCGGATCTCCGAGGTCCCGGCAATGCGTTTATACGGCCATTGGATGGCTTCGGAATAGGCTTTTGTCTTTTGAGTAAAAGGCATGGTATGATGAGTGAAAGGTACTGCCAGCGGCGTATTCGGCAATTTGGGTCCGTAAGCCACTTTGCTGACAAACAGGTAATCTCCTACCAACATGCTCTTTTCCATGGAAGAGGTCGGAATCGTATAGGCTTCGAAGAAAAACATCCGAATCAGCGTTGCCGCCACAATCGCAAATATCAACGCATCAATCCATTCTACCGCTTTGGTCTGTTTTTCCACACCTTTTTTCTTCCAAAAAGCCCAATGCACCTTTTTGGTAATATATATGTCGAAAATTACCGGCACCAGAATCAACAGCCACCAACTGCCCACCCAGTAAGCCCAAAGCAAATAGATAATCAGTACAACGCTGAATTTAAACCATTTATTTATCAGAATATCTTTCATAATCGATCATTATAATAAAACCTTATTCATCATTTTTTTTCCAAAGACAGCATATCTTCCATGCCGAAAACTCCCGTTTTCCCCTTCAAGAACTCTGCAGCCAACAGGGCCCCCCGAGCAAATCCCTCCCGGGAAACGGCCGAATGCCGGATTTCTATCTCATCGGCCTCCGATTTATAGGTCACCGCATGAATACCGGGCACTTCGCCAATCCGCTTCGCAGCCACCGGAAGCACTCCCTCCGGCAACTGCTTTCCCTGATCCAACTGCCAGGAATGGTAACCGTCGTGATTACCCAGAATTCCCTCCGCAATCGTAATGGCCGTCCCACTGGGTGCATCCAGTTTGTGAATATGATGGGTCTCTTCTATAAATACCTTATATTCATTGAAACCATTCATCATTCTGGCCAGATATTTATTGAGCTGAAAGAAGATATTCACTCCGATGCTGAAATTGGAGGCATAAAAGAATCCGCCTTTTTTCTCCTGACAATAAGTCATCACCTCATCCCATTGCTCCAACCAGCCAGTAGTACCGGAAACGACAGGAACTCCGTTATCAAAACACCATTTGTAATTCGCGACAGCAACAGCCGGCATGGTA
Organism: uncultured Odoribacter sp.; assembly: GCA_944321165.1. Classification (GTDB taxonomy): domain Bacteria; phylum Bacteroidota; class Bacteroidia; order Bacteroidales; family Marinifilaceae; genus Odoribacter. The sequence goes on along the minus strand of CALUKE010000014.1, from coordinate 16,342 downwards.
AACTCTATCGCCACCTCCGCCTTTTTCAGCTGATCGGACGTCACGTTCGCCCGATTATTTTCGTCTACGATCAATACAATCTCATGTCCGCGTTCCCTGGCAATCCGTTCAATCATCTTTCCCATCTTACCATATCCCAACAAAGCAATACGCATAGTTATCTCTTTTTATAAATAATTTATCTTAATCCGTGAAAGCCTTGAGCTCTATCACGTTCGACTCATTTGCCAAAGTTAATATTTATTCTCCAAATAATATTTATGAAAGCCTTTTTCTTTCGATTTCAAAGGCAATGCGATGACTTTCCAGGGAAGATTCTATATCCGTCAGCAACAAACTTTCATCCCGTTTTTGAAGCGCTTCCACAAAATTGGCGACAATGCTCAAATCAGCCCCTCCATGGTAATTGCATTCCCCGGCCACCGAAGAGAAATCAAATACTTCATCCGGACGATGAGCCTGAAAATAACGGACAGTCAGTTGCCGTTCATCCCCGAAAACCTCTCCGTAACTGCACATCACATGGGTCTTGCGACTGGGCTCTTTCGTAAATCCTTCCATCGAAAAGGTGACTGTCACCCCCTCTTCCATCTGCATGATGACCACCTGATGATCGACCACATCATTATCACAATGATACACACATCGCCCATAAGGCCCCGTATGCAACTCATCCGAGATAATATCCTCGATGTTCCGATCCGAAGCCACATTGAAATGACGCAACCAGCGCTTCCGGCGAAGATACAAATCAACCGCCGAATAAGGACAGACCGACTCAACCGCACAACCGTCTATGCAACGAAGAGTACTTCCCTGCGGAGCATTTTCCTTCCGGAACCATTTCAAACTGCCATAAGAACTGACATCCAAACATTTCCGTCCTGTCAACCACACCAACAAATCCAGATCATGACAGGCCTTCGAAAGAATCATCGGATTGGTCTCACTCTCCTTCCGCCACAACCCCCGGACAAAAGCATGAGTCATCCGTTCGATACCCACATTTTCAATATGATTGACACTGATCAATTCTCCCAGACTTCCCCGACGAACCACTTCCCGCAATTTTAAAAAATACGGATGAAAGCGCAACACATGACACACAGCCACCATCCGCCCGTTTTTCCGGGCACATTCGACAATGTCCAGACATTGACGCCACGACTGGGCAATGGGTTTTTCCAACAATACATCATATCCTCTTTCCAAGGCTTTCAAAGTCGGTTCATAATGTTCATTATCCGGCGTACAGACAAAAACAGCATCCGCCATCTTTTCCCGACAGAAAAAATCCCGCCAATCAGCAAAACAGGCAGTATCAGGAATCTGATATTGCCGTGCAAAATGTTGCCGGCGCCACTCATCCGGTTCAACCACAGCAACCATCGTCAGTTCATCCGGATGGCTCTTTGCATAAGCGGCATAAGTATTCATCCTATTTCCAGCCCCCAGGGCAACTACGGTAATCTTCTGCTTTTCCATAAACCCGCTCTTCCAAAATGAAAACAAACAAAGATAGGTTATTTTTTCATAAACAAAAAAAGGCTGCTTCACAGCAGCCTTCCCTCAGGATATTTTTTCAAATGTTATTTCGCAAATTCTTTTACTTTTGCTACTACTGCCTTGAAAGCTTCCGGATGGTTCATAGCCAGATCGGCCAATACCTTCCGGTTCATGTCTACCTCTGCTTTATGAACCAGACCCATAAATTTAGAATAAGACAACCCTTCCAAACGAACAGCAGCATTGATTCTCTGAATCCACAATGCTCTGAACTCTGATTTCTTTTTACGTCTGTCACGGAACGCATATGTTAAACCTTTCTCATATGTGTTTTTGGCAACCGTCCAAACATTTTTTCTTGCACCAAAGTTACCTTTGGTTTGTTTTAAAACCTTTTTTCTACGTGCTCTTGAAGCAACGGCATTTTTCGCTCTTGGCATAATTTTCTTTTTTTTGAATGTCAGCGTTCACTCGATGGAGAAACTTATGGCATAACATTCCGGTTAATAAAATAATTTCTTACTGAGTCTTACATCACAAGCATTTTACGAACAGCATTCAGATTGTGTCCATCCACTGTCGTAGCATGCGTAAGATTACGTTTTTGTTTGGTTGTTTTCTTCGTCAAGATATGACTCTTGAAAGCATGTTTTCTTTTGATCTTCCCCGTAGCGGTCAGAGTAAATCTCTTTTTCGCGCTACTCACTGTCTTCATCTTTGGCATCTTCTCGTAATTTTATTGTGTTTCAGAAAAATATAACTACTCGGCTTTCGCCGCTATCCTGAGCATTTTACCTTATTTTTTAGGAGCCAATACTACAATCATCTTTTTCCCTTCCAATTTCGGTGCAGCTTCTACTTTTCCGTAATCTTCCAGTTCATTAATGAAACGTTCCAACAAATCAGATCCCTGTTCCTTGAACAGAATCGAACGACCCTTGAAAAACACATAGGCTCTCACCTTCGCTCCCTCCTGCAAAAATTCTTTGGCATGTTTCAATTTGAAATTGAAATCATGATCATCGGTCTGAGGTCCGAAACGTATCTCCTTGATGACCACTTTCACGCTCTTTGCCTTGATCTCTTTTTGTTTCTTCTTTAACTGATACAGAAATTTACTGTAATCAATGATTCGACAAACAGGCGGTTCTGCATTCGGAGAGATCTCCACGAGATCCTGTCCCGCCGCTTCAGCCATTGCCAAAGCTTCGCGCAAAGGATATACGCCCGATTCAATATTTTCTCCGACCACTCTCACCTGAGCAGCCCGGATTGACTCATTAATTCTGTGCTGAGGTTCCTTATTAACCTGACTTTTCGAGCCTCTGAATTCCATTCTGATTGCTGTATTAAATCCTCCTAAATTAGTTTATCAATAATTGTAAATAGTCTGTAACTGACTGTTTACTTCCGTTTGTATTTTCGTTATAAAGTCTTCAACAGACATAGTTCCCATATCTCCCTGTCCTTGCCGGCGAACCGATACGGTGTGACTATTCATCTCGTTTTCACCGACTACCAGCAGATAGGGAATCTTTTTCAGTTCATTATCCCGAATCTTCCGACCGATTTTTTCATTCCGGTCGTCTAAAACGGTGCGAATATCGGAATTATTTAATAAATCCGAAAGTTTTTGAGCATAATCATTGTATTTTTCACTGATCGGCATGACAACAACCTGATCCGGAGCCAGCCACAAGGGGAATTTTCCACCCGTATGCTCGATCAATACGGCAACAAAACGTTCCATGCTGCCGAACGGAGCCCGGTGAATCATCACCGGCCGGTGTTTCAGATTGTCCGCCCCGGTATACTCCAGATCAAAACGTTCCGGCAAATTGTAATCCACCTGAATGGTTCCCAATTGCCATTTCCGTCCGATCGCATCCTTGACCATAAAATCAAGTTTCGGTCCATAAAAAGCAGCTTCTCCCAATTCCACCGTTGTCTTCAACCCCTTCTCTTCTGCCGCCTCAATAATCGCCCGCTCTGCCTTTTCCCAGTTTTCATCCGTTCCGATGTATTTCTCCTGATTTTTCGGATCCCGCAAAGAAATCTGAGCCGTAAAATCTTTAAAATCCAATGCCTTGAAAATAATAAAGATGATATCGATTACTTTCTTGAACTCTTCTTTCAACTGATCCGGCGTACAATACAGGTGAGCATCATCCTGCGTAAATCCGCGTACCCGCGTCAAACCGTGCAATTCTCCACTCTGTTCATAACGATATACCGTACCGAACTCTGCAAAACGCAAAGGCAGATCTTTGTATGAGCGGGGTTTGAACTTATAAATTTCACAGTGGTGAGGACAGTTCATCGGTTTTAACATAAACTCCTCTCCCTCCTGCGGGGTCGTAATCACCTGGAAACTGTCTTTCCCATATTTTTGATAATGCCCGGAAGTCTTATACAGATTCACATTACCGATGTGCGGAGTGATCACTTGCTGATATCCGTATTTCTTCTGCACTTTCCGCAAGAAAGCTTCCAAACTGTCACGCAACATCGCCCCTTTGGGCAACCACATCGGCAAACCGGCTCCGACTGCCTGCGAGAAGGTGAAAAGCTCCATCTCCTTGCCGATCTTCCGATGATCCCGCTGTTTGGCCTCTTCCATCAATACGATCCACTCATCCAGCATTTTCTGCTTCGGGAAAGTGATACCATAAATACGGGTCAACATTTTGTTGTGTTCATTTCCCCGCCAGTAAGCACCGGCCAAACTGGTCAACTTAATGGCCTTGATATAAGAAGTATCCGGCAAATGCGGTCCCCGACACAAATCGGTAAAAGATCCCTGACGATAATAAGTGATCTTTCCGTCTTCCAGGTCATTGATCAATTCTACCTTGTAGGTCTCGTTCAAGCCGTTGAAATGATCCAAGGCTTCCTGTTTGCTGACATTGATCCGGCAGAACTCCTCCTTCTGACGGGCCAGTTCAAGCATTTTCTTCTCGATTGCCTCCAGGTCCTTATCCGTCAAAACCACTCCTTCTCCCGGGTCGATATCGTAATAAAACCCATTCTCAATCGCCGGTCCGATACCGAATTTGGTATTCGGATACAATTGCTGCAAAGCTTCTGCCATCAAGTGAGCAGAGGAGTGCCAGAAAGCATGTTTACCCTCCTCATCATCCCAGGTAAACAATTTGATTTCAGCATCTTCCGTAATCGGACGTGTCAAGTCCCAAATCTCTCCGTTTACAGAGATCGACAACACTTCCTTGGCCAACTTGGGACTGATCCCTTTGGCTATATCCAGTCCGGTAACACCTGACTCAAATTCTTTGGTATTTCCATCCGGAAATTTAATCTTTATCATAGTCGTTTATTTTTATTACTACGCTACGTACGCAGCTTATTTTTAATAAGGTGCAAAGATAAAGCAAAAAAATAACAAGTAAAAAGTAAAAAAGAGAAATTTACCGCCATATCGACTTTTATCCCTGGTGGTTGTACAATTTATTGAACAAAATGGCTAAATTCATGTAAATCGTTGTATTTTGTACAACAATATGAGAAGGCACCTTTATCCGGGCAGGAGTAAAATTCCAAATGGCTTTGATTCCCCAGGCCACCATCAGATCGGCTACATTTTGCGCATGTTCGGCCGGTACAGTGATGATGCCGATGACCACTTTCCGCTCGGCAGCCATCGCCCGAAACTGATCTATGTGAAAAATTTCAATATCATTGACTTTCGTACCGATCTTGGCTTTATCGGTATCAAAAGCCGCCTCGATCTGCAATCCGAAAGCCGCCAGGCCTTTGTCCTGCAACAAAGCACACCCCAAAGAGCCGGCTCCCACCAAAAAAGCACCATCCATCCGACTGAAGCCCAAAAAATCCTCCAATATCTGTACAAAACTGTCCACTTCGTATCCGACCCTTGTCTTCCCGGAAATACCGGTATGCGACAAATCCTTGGTTACCTGGGTCGAATCGATCTCCATATACTCGGCAATCCGGGTAGAAGACACGTATTTCTCTCCCTGCTTCTGCAAGGTCTTCACAAAAGAAAGATACGAAGGCATACGTCTTAAAACAGGTATGGGTACATTTATATCAGTTTTCATATATACTCTATTTATAACCCGCAAAATTAATTTTTTTTTGACAGCATGACGAATAAATTTTCGATTTTCAACAAGCAATTTCATTTCTCCGTTTCGGCTTTTATAGTTATTTTTGTTCGTTAAACAAATAGATAACATTTCAACCATGAACTATCAGGAAACATTAAACTGGTTGTTTTCCCAACTTCCCATGTATCAAAGAGAAGGACAGGCCGCCTATAAAGCAAACCTGGACAACACCATACAATTGGACCGCTATTTCGGTCACCCGCACAAACAATTTAAAACCATTCATGTCGCCGGCACCAATGGCAAAGGTTCGGTATCCCACATGTTAGCGTCCATTCTGCAGGAAGCCGGTTATAAAACCGGACTCTACACCTCTCCCCATTTAAAAGATTTCCGGGAAAGAATCAAAATCAACGGGGAAATGATCAGCGAACGATATGTGGTGGAGTTTGTAGAAAACCACACCGGATTATTTGCCCAACTCAAACCCTCTTTCTTTGAGATGACTGTTGCCATGGCATTTAAATATTTTGCCGACAGCCAGGTTGACATCGCCGTGATCGAAGTGGGGCTGGGAGGACGCCTCGATTCAACCAACATCATCACGCCTTTGGCCTCCGTAATTACCAATATATCCTTCGACCACATGGCTCTGTTAGGAAATACCCTGGAAAAAATCGCCACGGAAAAGGCCGGCATTATCAAACCGGGTATTCCAGCCATCATCGGTAGCAGAGACGCACATTCCGACTTTGTCTTTGAAAAAAAAGCGGCCAGCTGTCAGGCCCCCCTTTCTTTCGCCAGTGACGAATGGACGACAACCCTTGACGAAAAGGGCCGATACCAGCTGAAAAATAAAAGCGGCTGGCATTTCGACCAATTGGAAAGTGAGTTAAAAGGACTTTACCAACGTAAAAATATTCCGGCTGTATTGGAAACGATCCCTGCCCTGCGCAAAGCCGGTCTATCCATCAGTGACGAACAAATCCGCCAGGGAATCGCCAAGGTAATCACCAACACCGGACTATACGGCCGCTGGCAAACCCTCGCCCAACACCCATTAACCGTCTGCGATACGGGACACAACATAGACGGTTTGACAGAAACCACCCGACAACTGAAAAAATGCACCTACCGGCAACTCCATTTTGTCATCGGCATGGTCAATGACAAAGATATCGACAGCGTATTGCAAATTTTACCTACCGATGCCATTTACTATTTCTGTAAAGCAGCTATTCCGCGGGCCATGCAGGAAAAACAATTGGCCGAAAAAGCCCTTGCAGCAGGATTAAAGGGCAACTGTTATCCCTCCGTTGCCGAAGCTTACGCCGCAGCCCGAAAAGCTGCCGCTCCCGAGGACATGATATACATCGGAGGCAGTACTTTTGTCGTGGCAGAAGTCATTTAAACTTAGTTGCAGCCAAAAATAAAAATTCATCTGTTAATGAATTTTATAGATATAGACTTATCTTTGTAGCCAGTAATAAATAGTCTTCCGGCAGAATCGTCCGAGCCACCAAACCTCGGACGATTAGACTAAATCAAGTCTAATTAATCTTAGAAATTGTGTCTAAAAAGAGATTAAAAAAAGCAACGGATGAAGGATTTATTCCCGGTATCTATAATTATTGCGATCGCTGGTGTGAAAGATGTACCCTGCAATTACGCTGTATGAGCTATGTCATGGGAAAAAAACTGGAAGAGAAAGGCAGTTTCCATCTCGACCGGGAAAATAACCGGGAAGAAGGCAACATCTGGACGCGGCTAAAAGAGGTATTCGACTCGACTTATGAAGTTTTACATGAATTGGCCGAGGAACGGGGAATCAGTGTTGAAGATATTTATGCTTCAGAAAAAATCGACCGGGAATTTTGGGGAGACGACTACGAAAACAGCTCCAGAGAACAATGTTACGCCCGGATTGAAGCCTCGGACCTGATCCGAATCTGTTGCATATACGAACACCTGGCCGACAAATGCCTCGAAAAAATCTACGAATCGGAAGACGATCAGCACAAAGGGGAAATATTGGAAGAAGCCTTGGAAATTGTCAATTGGTATCTGGATCTGATTCAGGCAAAAATACGAAGAGCGCTGTACGGATACCACCTGTCCGTTCCCGGTAAAAACAAGGACGATTACAACGGATCTGCCAAAGTAGCCCTGTTGTCAATCGATCGCTCCATAAAAAACTGGGAAATCATTCGGAGCCATTATCCGGAACATCAAAGAGATATTTCCCATCTATTAATCATACTCCACCTGCTGCAAAACGATACGGACCAGCAGTTTCCGACAGCCCGTACCTTCCAGCGTCCAGGATTTGACATACCACAATAACAGATCAGTTTTTCGGGAAACAGAACTTTTCTGTTTCCCGAAAATATAAATCAAAACAAACTGTCCAGCAACTGATCGTCTGCCCGGTTCGGCAGCGTTACCTTCAGACTGGGATTGTGTTCCATCGCCCGTTTGATGGCAAATACGGCTCCTTCGTTCCGAGCCCAGCTCCGACGTGCGATACCATTGTTTACATCCCAGAAAAGCATGTTCTTCAAACGTCTGTCGGCATCGGCAGATCCATCCAATACCATACCGAAACCTCCGTTAATCACTTCTCCCCAACCGACACCACCGCCGTTGTGCAAAGATACCCAGGTCGCTCCCCGGAAAGAATCCCCGATCACATTCTGAACGGCCATATCGGCGGTGAATTTAGAACCGTCATAAATATTGGATGTTTCCCGATAAGGAGAATCCGTACCCGATACATCGTGATGATCACGACCCAATACCACCGGAGCGGAAATTTCACCCCACTCGATGGCTTTGTTAAAGGCTTCTGCAATTCTCATGCGCCCTTCTGCATCGGCATAGAGAATACGGGCCTGCGAACCGACAACCAGGTGGTTTTCTCCAGCAGCCTTGATCCAACGAATATTGTCATGCATCTGTTGTTGAATTTCCTGAGGAGCTTCTGCTGCCAGTTCTTCCAACACTTTTGTTGCCAGTTCATCCGTCTTGGCCAGGTCTTTGGGATCTCCGCTGGTACATACCCAACGGAACGGACCGAATCCATAGTCGAAACACATCGGTCCCATGATATCCTGTACATAAGAAGGATATTTAAAATCACCGTTCGGTTTCAATATATCAGCCCCCGCCCGGGATGATTCCAGTAAAAAGGCATTTCCATAGTCAAAGAAATAGGTACCGAAACGCTCTACACAACGATTGATGGCTGCCACCTGACGCCGCAAGGATTCCTGCACTTTCTGCTTGAACAATTCCGGATTTTCAGCCATCATCTGTTTGCTCTCCTCGAAAGACAAACCTGCCGGATAATATCCGCCGGCCCAAGGATTGTGCAAAGAGGTCTGATCGGAGCCCAACTCGACAACGATATCCTCCTGAGCCAGACGCTCCCACAAATCCACCACATTTCCCTGATAAGCAATGGAAACCACCTCTTTCCCGGCTTTTGCCCGGCGTACTCTTTCCATCAAAAGATCCAGATCATCGATCACTTCATCCACCCATCCCTGAGAGAAACGTGTCTGCGTTGCCTTCGGATTGATTTCCGCCGTAATGCTCACACAACCGGCAATATTTCCAGCCTTCGGCTGTGCTCCAGACATACCGCCCAAACCGGCCGTCACAAACAATTTCCCGGCCAGTCCTTCGCCGTGCTGCGAAATCTTCCGTCCGGCATTCAACACCGTAATGGTTGTCCCGTGTACAATCCCCTGCGGTCCAATATACATATAGGAACCGGCAGTCATCTGACCATACTGGGATACCCCCAGGGCGTTGAAACGTTCCCAGTCATCCGGCTTGGAATAATTCGGAATAACCATGCCATTGGTAACCACCACCCGCGGCGCATCTTTGTGAGAAGGAAACAATCCCATCGGATGTCCGGAATACATGACCAAAGTCTGCTCATCCGTCATTTCCGACAAATATTTCATCGTCAAACGATATTGCGCCCAGTTCTGGAATACCGCCCCGTTTCCGCCATACGTGATCAACTCGTGCGGATGCTGAGCCACTGCCTTGTCCAAGTTATTGTTGATCATCAACATAATGGCAGCCGCCTGCAAACTTTTGTGCGGATAATCATAAATATTATGTGCATACATCTCATATTCCGGACGGAAACGATACATATAAATCCGTCCGTATTTCTCCAATTCTTCGGCAAATTCACGGGCCAAAACAGCATGATGCCTCGGTTCAAAATAACGCAAGGCATTCCGCACAGCCAATTTCTTCTCTTCTTTCGTCAAAATATCCTTCCGTTTCGGAGCATGATTCACTTCCGGATCATAAGGTCTAGGTGCAGGTAATTCCGCCGGAATACCTTCCCGGATAGAACGTTGAAATTCCTCTAATGTCATATCATTAATTTTAAATTCGTTACTTTTGGGTCCGCTAATTTAATAATTTCAAACGATTACGACCAATAAAATCATAAACTATTTCATTTTTACCACCAAGTCATAACACCCATTTTCTCATTTTTAATTGCTATCTTTGCCGAAAAACTATTCATATCATGAAAATAGCAGTTCCAACCAGAAACCACATGGTCGATGATCATTTTGGACATTGTGCCTATTATACCATCTTTACCATCGGAGAAAATCGACAGATTGTAAACATAGAAACCCTGGATTCACCAGAAGGGTGCGGTTGCAAATCGAACATAGCCTCCGTATTGGAAGAAAAAGGCGTTGAATGGATGCTGACCGGCAATATGGGAGAAGGAGCCAAACAAACCTTGGAAACACACCATATCCGCGTTGTTCGCGGTTGTTCCGGAGAAGCAAGAGCCGTCGTAGATGCCTGGTTAAACGGAAAAATCACCGATTCGGGCGACTCCTGCCAACACCACGACTGCCCGGACAGCCATTCCCTCTCATCCCTGAGTTTCAAAGTGATCAAATAAAATAGACCGATTACATCATGCATATCAGAATAGGAGATATCGTCCGGTTCATTTCTGAGAAAATGGAAGGAAAAGTAACCGGACTCATCGATCCGACAACCGTTCAGGTTTTTGTCGAAGAATACGGTTTTGAGATTCCGGCATCGATACACGACTTGGTCGTTATCCACACAGACTTCAGCGACCCCCAAGAAGCGGCCCGCCACCCTCAGGCAACAGAAGCCAGGGCCATCCGCATGGAATCGGCAGATACGCTCTATTTGGCGATCGTACCGGATAACTTCCATCAACTGCTGAATTCCCGCTTTGAATTGTTTCTGGTCAACGACACGCAGCACAGCTGTCTATACTCCATCGCATTCCGTCGCGAAGAAAAATACACCGGTATTTCGGCCGGCAACTGCAATCCCGACAGCTATGTTTCCATCGGAACCTATACGTTGAAAGAGATCGATACGAATATCAAAGCCGTCAACATACAGGCAGTCTTCTTTCAGAAAGGGAATACAAGCCTGAAAAGCCCCGTCGAAGCCGAAGTAAAAATCAATACGGTCAACCTGTGCAAATCGAATATTTACAAACATACCCGCTGGTTCGATTCCATCTGTTTTTTGAAGGCATTGGACAAAGAACACCTGATAACATTTGAAGAAATCGACGAACAGCAATTGCAACAGGCCATCCGGAGCAAACGGGAAACCGTTTCAACCACTGTTCCCCGCCCTCAGAAACAAATCGTAGGGAATAGGGTAGAAATCGATCTGCACAGCCATGAATTACTGGAAACGACTGCCGGAATGGACAACAAAGCCATACTCGAATACCAGTTAGAAGTGTTCCGCAAAACCATGGAAGAATACAAACTCCGAAAAGGACAGAAAATCATATTCATACATGGCAAAGGCGACGGGATCCTCCGGCAACGGATTCTGTGGGAATTGCAAACAAAATACAAACGCCACCACCACCAGGATGCTTCATTCAAGCAATACGGTTATGGGGCAACCCTGGTGACGATCAAATAGTCTATCGGTTTTTATGCGATAAGATATCATACACCTGTTTTGCATAACTTCTGCCGATCGGTATGGGAAACGACAAACCGGCCAATCGGATTTCGTGCTTGGTAAAACGTTCCACTTTATCCACAGGAACAATATAGGAACGGTGTACCCTCAAAAAAGCATTTTCCGGCAATAGTTCCCCCATCGCTTTGATATTCATTCGGGACAAAATATTGCCACCGGTTGTTCGAAATATTTTTATGTAATTCTCCAAGGCTTCGATATAAAAAATATCGCCGACAGGAATGGAAACATTGTTATATTCCTGTTTGACTACAATCGTTGCAGGCAACTGTTCCGTTCCATTTTCGACAGAAAAATTTTCCATATAACGAATCGCCTTCTCCACCGCCCGTTCAAAACGATCATAAGAAAACGGTTTGTGTAAGAAATCAACCGCATCGAGATTAAAACCGTCCAAGGCATATTGTGCATGAGCCGTCGTAAATATCAGACAGCACCTTTCCGGTAACGCCTTTGCCACCTCCAGTCCGCTGATCCCGTTCATTTCAATATCCAGAAAAACCAGATCGGGTCTACAACGACGAATCTCTTCCATCCCCACCCGCGGTTCATTGAAAATCTTTAAATCCAATCCTCCTTTCCGTTCGCAAAACTGGCTGATGACCAGCAGAGCAATGGGTTCATCATCGATCGCAATACAACTGATTTTTTTCATCGAAGCTGAATATTTAAATATACTTTAAAGGTACGTTTTTCCTGATCTTCTGCAATATCCAGCGAAAAACGGTTGTGATACAGCAACTCCAGCCGTTTCCGACAATTCTCAATACCAATGGGAGAACTGCCCGATGTCCGCTTTTTCATGATGGAATTCTCCGCTTCAAAAAACAAAACCCCGTTTTCCACCACAATCCGGAAAGACAAAGCACAATCCTCATCAGCAGAAGTACCGTATTTAAAAGCATTTTCCACAAACGTAATCAAAATCATCGGAGGAATCTGCACCTGTTCATCATCCGTCCGCGCTTCAAATACAACATGCGTATGCTGATTCAAACGAAGCAATTGCAAATCGACATATTGCCGAATATAATTGATCTCACTCCCCACATCAATCATTTCTGCCGAAGCATTGTTATACATGTATTTCAAAATGTCTGAAAACTTGACAAAAGCCGACTCTGTTCGATCGGATTTTGTAATCACCAGTCCATACAGGGCATTCAAGGTATTAAACAGAAAATGAGGATTGATCTGAGCCTTATAAAGAGCCAGCTCTGCCTTATTTTTTTCAGCTTCAATCTGCTGTTTGGAAAGCATCTGACGAAAAAGCTCAATGGTCAATTCTATGGCAAGACTAAAACCGGATACAACGAGGAAAAAGAACCAGACAGTTTGCGCATTCAAACGGCGACGAAAGTCCAGAGGCAATCTTGCATTGGGAAAATCGATCTGCGGAAAATGGGTGAACAACTCCGTCACCCCGACCAACACAATCACCAATAACAAGATATGTCCATATTTTTTCTGCATGAACAAAGAAGGTATTTTGGCCCTGCGATAAACAAAATACAGCACATACAGATAAATGATCAAACAAACCGCAAAAGCGGTATCATGGACAATCCACTTATCCACCGGCACCAACATGATGATCATCGGCAGAATGACCACACAGAAAAGCAAATCAATATAAGTCGTTATCGGCAAACGTTTCATCTTACGCTTTGATAATTTCTCACACAAAGATAAATCTTTACCGTCATTCTAGCAATCCCGCATCCGGTCGTTTGTCAACACTTTTCCGTCGTTCATCAACACATTTTCACCCGATAAAAAGAATCAGATTATATTTGTTAGCGATAGGATTTCTCCCATTATTCATCATTTTTAAAGATTATTTTATAATGAAAAAGTCGATTACTTATTGTATGTGTTTGTTGGTATTTTTTTCATGTACAACTCAACAGCAGGAACAAACAGGCGTATCATACAAAACATTAACCATCACCCAGAGTGATCAAATATTAAAAAACAACTATACGGCAAAATTGAAAGGCCGGCAATATGTAGCCATCCGGCCGCAAGTCAGTGGAAACATCACCGAAATCCGTATTGATGAAGGTGACTACGTCCGCCAAGGAGAAGTTTTATTCGTCATCGACCAGGTACCTTATCAAGCAGCCCTCGAAACGGCAACAGCCAATGTCAAAAGCGCCGAAGCCCAATTAAAGACCGCACAGCTCACCGCTCAAAGCAAAGAACAACTGTTCCAGGAAAAAGTCGTATCGGAATTCGACCTGCAAACGGCCCGGAATTCACTGGCAGAAGCAGAAGCGGCCCTGGCACAGGCAAAAGCGGAAGAAATCAACGCCCGTAACAATCTTTCCTACACCGAAGTTAAAAGTCCCGTCAACGGTGTCACCAGCATGATTCCCTATCGAATCGGAGCCCTGGTAAACAGCAATATCACGGATCCTCTGGTCAACGTCTCAGACGACGAAACAATCTATGCCTATTTTTCCATGACGGAAAACCAGATTCTGGACCTCATCCAGGAATATGGATCGTTAGAAAAAGCCATAGAACAAATGCCCGAGGTCGAATTAACACTAAGTAATGGAAAAACATATACCCACAAAGGAAAAATTGATGCAATCAGCGGTACCATTGAAGAAAATACAGGAGCCGTCAGCCTGCGCGCCAGTTTTAAAAATCCAGAACGGCTGCTGCGAAATGGCGGTAGCGGAACAATTGTGCTACCCACCGTCAAAAAGGAATGCATCGTCATCCCACAAGCCGCTACCTATGAATTACAAAATCGAATATTCACGTACAAAGTTGTCGATGGCAAAGCCCAGTCAACTCCCATCACCGTATTCAAACAAAACAACGGAACCGAATACATCGTCGAATCGGGATTGACACCCGGAGACGTTATCATTGCTGAAGGAGCCGGATTAGTACGCGAAGGGACAGTTATACAGAATCAGACAACTCAAGAATAGCTCGCACCATGAAGATCAGAACATTTATCGACCGCCCCATATTAGCAGGAGTCATTTCGGTGATCATCCTGATCATCGGACTTATCGGCTTGTCTCAACTGGCTGTTGAACAGTTTCCGGAGATTGCTCCACCCACAGTCAGCGTATCAACGACTTATACTGGAGCCAATGCGGAAACGGTACAAAAGAGCGTTGTCATACCCTTGGAAGAAGCCTTAAACGGCGTTGAAAACATGATGTACATGACATCATCGTCAACCAATACCGGTTCTGCCAGAATAACCATCTATTTCCGCCAGGGAACAGATCCGGATATGGCAACCGTCAATGTACAGAATCGAATTGCCACGGCACAAGGATTAATGCCTGCAGAAGTGACAAAAAGCGGAATCACGGTACGTAAACGCCAAACCAGTAACATCAAGGCGTTGGCATTATACAGTCCGGATGACAGCTTTGACGAAAGTTTCTTAAACAACTATCTGAAAATCAACATTGAACCCCGTCTTTCCCGTATCGCTGGCGTCGGAGAAGTAAACGTCATGGGCTCCAACTATTCCTTGAGAATATGGCTGGACCCCAAGAAAATGGCTCAATACGGTCTGGTTCCCTCCGATATCACACAAGTACTCGATGAACAAAATCTGGAAGCAGCAACAGGAACTTTAGGAAAAGAATCTAAAAACACTTTCCAATATGTATTGAAATACCGGGGACGTTATGAACAGGAAATCGATTACGAAAACTTAGTAATCCGATCCTTAGAAAATGGAGAGGTATTACGAATAAAAGATGTGGCAACAGTGGAATTAGGAGCCCAGGAATATACTTACATCGGAGAAGTAAACGGACACCCGGGTTCAACCTGTATGATTGCCCAAACCTCCGGATCCAATGCGAACGAGATCATCGAAGAAATCGACAAAATGGTCGCTGAAATTTCAGAAAGTCTGCCCAAAGGAATGGAACTGGTCGACCTGATGAGTACCAAAGATTTCCTGGACGCCTCCATCCAGAATGTCATTAAAACGTTGATTGAGGCCATTATCCTGGTCATTTTGGTCGTATATGTCTTCTTGCAGAGTTTCCGTTCCACCATCATTCCGGCGGTATCGATCATCGTTTCCCTGATCGGAACATTCGCCTTCCTGTTTGCGGCCGGCTTCAGTCTGAACATGCTGACTCTGTTTGCCCTGGTATTGGTCATCGGTACGGTGGTCGACGATGCCATCGTCGTGGTCGAAGCCGTGCAGGCCAAATTTGATGAAGGATACAAATCCTCCTACCTGGCCACGATAGATGCCATGGGGGGAATCACCTCCGCTTTGATTACCACCACTTTCGTATTCATGGCAGTATTTATTCCGGTGAGTTTCATGGGAGGAACGACCGGTACCTTTTACACCCAATTCGGACTCACCATGGCAGTAGCCGTCGGTATTTCATTACTGAATGCCATGACCTTGAGTCCGGCACTCTGCGCATTGATCATGACCCCACACGAAAAGGTTGAAGAGGGAAAGAAGCTGAGTTTTTCATCCCGTTTTCACATCGCATTCGACACAGCCTTCCATCGAATTGTCATGAAATACAAAACAGGCGTTTATTTTATGCTCAAGCGCAAATGGTTGACAGTTATACTTCTGATAGTCGCCGGTTGCGGTTTATATCTCCTGATGAAAACCACCAATTATCCCAAGCGGGTCTAACCATCGGAAATGAAAGGATAGCAAGGTGATGTAATATCACTGATTTACA
>CALUKE010000013.1 GCA_944321165.1 uncultured Odoribacter sp. | reverse complement strand
TCTCCACAAAATCGGAAGCTCTGTTGCAGTCCAGCCCTTTCAACTGTCCCACGAAGAAGAAGCAGTCGCCGCTGTAACTGTCATCCCCGAAGTCTTTCATTTTGTAAATGCCGCTCCGGCGGTCAAAATAGATATTACAGGAAGCCTTACTGTCCTCATATAGAGGATTTAGAAAGTTCCGACCTATACGCCAGTTGCCGGGCAGGTAGTGTTTGAACACCGACAAGCCGTTATTTGTTCTTTCTAAGATTTCTTCTTTCTTTAGCATATAATTCGTGGTTGGTTATCAGGTTTTCGATATTTTCCTTATTGCACCTAATCAGACGTTCTTCCAGCATCCGGCGTATCTCGCTTACTTTGTAGAAGTAACGTCCCCTGATGTTGGAATAGGCGATAGTTCCTGATACCCGCAGGCGTTGCAAGGTTTTTTCGCTTATTTTCAAAAACGTGCAGACCTCGTAACTGTCCACCCACATATCATCTTCGCTTTCCTTTTCCATTTCCGCATGGTTAAACACGTAATTGGCGATGGCGGTAATCTTTTTATCCAATTCCTTATAGGCGTTGGATTCGAATGTTATTATTTCCATATTGCTAACTTATTGATTTGCCGCAAAGTTCGGGGAATGAAAAAGATTAAAAGTCATGGTTCATACCGTCATGGTAAAAATATTTTCAGTGTATTTGGGGACTGTTTTCTGTGGAAATTAGGCTTGAAGGAGTACAGTACAAGCCCGTTTTGAGGACAAAACAAGGTGAAAATAAAAATACCGTGTCGGCATGAACACGGTATTTTATAAATAAGAATATCAGATGATTATCTCTTGTTGTCATCTTCTCTCATTCGCTTGGATAGTTTTTCTGCCAACAAATTCAAGTAGGCGGTCTGGTCTTTTCGTTCTTTCATGGCGATATACGCATCATAATAGCCGCCTAAATCTATGTTGAAGATGAAACTGAGGTATTTCATAAACTCCTTAATCTCTATGTTGCCGTGATTTATATCGCCAGAAGAAACAAGGGCATACCCCAATTCTATCAAGGCATTCTTTTTCCCTGTAAAACGAATAGGAATCTTTGTAGCAATGGTTTGTTTTTCCTCTATGTAACTGTCGCATTCAAGTTTCTGTAGTTTCTTGTTCAAATAGATGCGCAGCATTTCATTGGCAAGTATTTTTGCGACTTTATAATCATATCCGGTTGAAAAGTTTGGGTCTTTGTCAAATTGTGCGCTGTCTGTACATAACCGAAAATCCACTTTCCCACGCAGAAAATAAAGTTCGTCATGTACCGTAGAATGTGAACGGTAATACTGATAGAAATCCAAATTGCGGTTAAAGAAATAAGTCAAGCTGTCCAACTCATTGTTTAGATATAACCTGATTATCTCATTGCTCCCTGTCGGGCATTGCGTTTCAATCCTGTATATCTTATAGAAGAATAGCAAACGACCGAGTAGTTCCGGTTTCTGTGTCTTGAAAAATAAGATTTCATCCTCTTTAGTTGGAAATACATAGGTTTGCATTTTTGTTCTCAAATCATTAAGAATTGCTTGCAGTTTGTGTATCATTGAAAGAGAAGTTTCGATAATATCATAGCCATAGAGGTCGATTTCGTCAATCTCTAAATCTATTTGTAACAATATCTGTTTTATTTTCTCTTTCACTTCTATTTTTGAACGCAGATTGTAATTCTATCTATAATATCAAATGCAGATGTAATGCCTGACATATCAGAATAAACATTTCCGGAACTCCCATCAGGGCTACTGTGTCCTATTAGTTTGGCTTCGAACATTTCTTGTCGTGATGCTGTATTTATTAAAGCTGCATAAACAAGAGCAGGTTGTCCACTTCCCTCTTCTCCACCAGAATAATTACTATCTCCTTTCTTTGCAAGTTTAGGATAACTGTCATTAAAATCTGTTGAATGGTTTACTTCTATTTTTACCACAAACTTTTCTAATGGCATTTTGGGCGAGAAATTCACACTGAAACTTCCCTGTGGTGTTGCACCCGTTAAAGCATCTGGTAAAGGTTTGTCTTTTGTCGGAGAATATAACCCATCTTCATATCGCACACCACGAGAATAACACCAATGCGGCAAGGCTTCTTTTCGCCTATTCCCTTTTGACATTATCCAAGATTGAGTTGCAATCCTTTGAGTTGCATATATAGTTGCAATATAATTTCCGCAAGTATCTTCAATCCATATTGCAATCTGTGGAGAATTTTTCTTGTTTATCATTCCCCAAAACAAAGGAAAATTATGTTTCCATGCTTTCCCTTGTTCTATGAAAACTGTTACATTGCCGTGTTCGTATTTTGCTATTTGATTATTAGAACTACAAGAAAATATCAGACCGAGGTTTATTAGTAAAAGTAAATAAATATATTTCATTGCTTGTTAGATTTTATATTAACATTAGATTTTACTTCAAAAAACATATCAACGTAATCAGATATTATTTTTTCCAACTTATTCCAAGTTTCTGATTGACTAAAATCAATACCATTAAACATATTGTATTGCCGTGTAAATAATACGATATAATTGATAGCTGCTATTATGACAGTAATGTAGAATTTGCAATCTACACATTGTCCATTTAACCGTTTTTCTAATTCTTGTTGTAGTTTATGACCACTTTTTTCTCGCTCTATCTGTATCACTCGAAACGAAGAATTTCCCGATAACTCCCATATATACAATTCTTGCATAAGTTGATTCTCTTTCAAGTATTCTAATTGTTTCAGTAATACCTTTTTTATTATTTCTCGCAGATTAGAAGATTTAGCTTGTATGACTTGATTAGAAAATTCAGAATAGGCAAACGAATAAAAATCATATCGCTTTGCCCATGCTACCAATAATCCGTCTAAACCACCAAAATAGCGGTATATTAAAACCTTGTCACATTGTGCCTGCCTTGCTATACGGTTAATGCCTATTTTTGTAAACCCTTCTTCTTCAACCACTTTACTAACAGCTTCAAGTAATCGTTTTTCAGTTTCTTTTAATTCCATAATTTATCTGTGTCACTATTTGGTGACAAATATAAGTAACCATTTGGTGACATCAAAGAAAAAGCGATTATTTTTCTTTGATGTTATAAGAATTTCTACCACAAGTCAAAACTTAGTGCAAGGTGCAAGTATATATCTATATATAGCTTGCACCTTGCACTAACCAAAGGGGATTTATTTTCAGCGATTTGCGTATTTCAAAATAAAGCAGTATCTTTGAACCCGAAAGTTAGGCAGACACACAGCGGTCAATATCAGACATTATGAACGATAGAAATCGTTACCGTTTCGTTACCTATTTGAAATTTTGGGAGTGAAAGATATTGTAGCATAAGCGGTTAGAGTTATAGGTTCAAAATCCTCCCTCTCCGCAATAAAGGGTGTAAATCAAGTAATTACGAGATTTACACCCTTTTTTACACCCAAAAATGTGATAAAGGTATATGGATGTTTGTTGCGCATTACTTTTAATTGTAGTGCTTCCTGCATCCCGGTTTTCATATATATACCTACTTCATGTCATTTAGTAATTTACAAATGCATGAAGTGTCTAAATTATCACCTGACTGTGGGAGCTAACGATGAAACCGGTCTGAAAGAAATGTAACCAAAGCGAATGCTTTTCTTTATCCTTATACTCAATTCCCCAATTGTTTTCGAACATAATCTGATCGTTCCGTTTTCCCTTCAGGATAATATTCGCCTTTTTGCTCTCATAGGTAAGGTATTTGGGGTAATCCATAATTGAGTGACGTAAAATGATACGTCTTTGTGGGTATTGCCCTCTCCAAACCGCAGCCGTTCAACAAACCGGTTCATGATGTCGGCATGCTGTTTTATATCCGACACCTCACAGATGCTTTTATAAACAATCGGATTATAAAATGTGAGAAAGAAAATTTTACCAGGGGTGATTAGTAACTCATTTCCGAGCTACTATGAAAGGTGGCAAACATTTCATTCGTAAATGTCCTGAACAACGGATTCTTATCTTTTCCGTTCATCCACAAAAGGCATACAGAAAGTATTTCCTTTTTATTTTCTACGGGGATAGCCACACACTTACTGTTTTTTTCAATACTGATCGGTGCCAGCATCGAATACCAATACCCTGATGATATAAGACTCAAAATAAGATTTGTGTCATTTACTTCTATTTGCGGAACTATATTCACCTTGTTTTTCATAAAAAAATGTTCTGTTATACTCCTTGTATGCGTTCCTTTCAACAGGGTGACGAAAGAGTATCTGCTCAGCTCTTCGAATGTCAGTATTTTCTTTCCGGCAAGAGGGTGTTTTTTACTCAATATGGCAGCTAAATAGGTTGATGCAAGCTCCATGGATGAAATGGAAGACTGTAGTCTTTTGGGTTTATAGGTTACTGCTATATCTATTTTATTATTTTGCAAGCTATGTATAATCTCCTCAACGGTAGTAAACATAATTATGGTAAGCTTTACGTCCGGAAATTTTTCAGTATATTTCATGACACACGGATTCAATGTTTCCATCATGCTGAATGTCACTCCAATGGTCAGTTTGCCTCTGTAGATATTGCTGTCAGCATTTATTCGCTGAATGCCATTATCTATACTTGAAATGGCTTGAAGTGCATACTCACGAAATATTTCTCCGGTTTCCGTCAGAAACACCTTTTTCCCTATGCGCTCAAATAAACGGCAGTTAAGTTCTTCTTCAAGTTGCCTGATGCTGATTGATAACGCACTCTGAGTAACAAACAAGGCTTTTGCCGCTTCTGTAAAATTAAGAATGTCCGCAAGTTTTACAAAGTATTTTATTTGCGTAAGTTCCATAAAATATATTTATGCATAAGATAAAAATGATCAATTACGCAAATATAAGACTTCTGATACAAATATGCTACTTTTGCCGGAAATTAAAATAAACAGGAAAATGAAAGTCGTAAAATTCTTAAAAAACTGGAGTCTTATCATTGCAATTGTCACAGGAATAGCAGCTTATTTTATATACACGTCTATCCCTGCCTTAACCCCAACTCATAAAATAGCCTTGAGAACCATTGAAATCATACAGCCTATACTGATTTTCGCAATGCTTTTCATTACTTTTTGTCGTGTAAATCCCAAGAAATTACGCTTGTGTAAATGGCATCTGTTACTCCTTTTATTTCAATGCGGAATGTTTGGTCTTATTGCATGTATACTATTCTTTTTACCACAAACCGGATTGAGGGTAACCATGGAAGGCGCGATGATTTGCCTGATTTGTCCTACCGCAACCGCAGGAGCCGTCATTACCAAAAAACTTGGAGGCAACATAGCGCATATCACAACTTATACCATCTTGATCAATATGGCCAATGCCATTTTGATACCTATCATCGTACCGTTTATTCATCCAAATCCTGAATTGGATTTCTTCAATTCTACGATTTTACTTTTGGGCAAGGTATTTCCATTGCTCCTCTTACCGCTTTTGGCCGCCATATTGCTCCGATACCTTTCTCCCAAGTTGCATTTTATTATTTCTCATTATCATGAATTGAGTTTTTATCTTTGGGCTGTCGCACTTGCACTTGCCATGACGGTTACGACACGAAGCATAGTGCATTCAGAAGTTTCATTTACTACAGAAATATGCCTGTTTGTGGTATCGTTGGTTTCCTGTTTGTTTCAATTCTATTTTGGACGCAAAATCGGTAAAAGATTCAACGATCAAGTTACTGCCGGACAATCCCTTGGACAGAAAAACACGGTACTTGCCATATGGATGGGGTATACGTTCTTTACACCCATTACTTCCATAGTCGGAGGCTTCTATAGTATCTGGCATAATGTTATCAACTCATACCAGTTATATAAAAGAAGAAAAGAAAACTCGTGATTTATAATGTAGCTGTCACGATGCCAAGAGAACCGTATTGCTCACTTGTCATGTCTGCTGCCGGGTACGGAATTCCTTGGGAGAAAGCCCTGTATTCTTTTTGAAGAAACGGCTCAGATAAGAGGAGTCCGGGAAGTGGCATGCGGTAGCAATTTCGGCAATGGATAATGCCGGATTATTTAACAATACTTTCACTTCGGCCGTTAATTGTTCGTCGATGATGGCTTTGGTAGTTTTTCCCCCAGAATAAGTTTCCGTAATATCATTGAGATAGCGAGGGGAAATGCAGAGTTGTTCTGCATAGAACGAAACCTGGTGCATTTGTGCGGCATGTTCGTGCACCAGATACATAAACTTATGAAAAATCTGTTGTTTCCGGGTATATGATTGAGCTACAGATATGTATGTGTCAGGAATGGTGCTGAAAATCCACATCAGCATACCTTGCAGGAAATTCAGTTCCATCCGCTCACCGAAAGTGGAGGAAGGCTGTGTGAAAAGCATTTCTCCCAGGTCTATCCATAAATTGACGTTTTTCCAGCTTTTTTCTTCATGGTTGTATTGAGGAGATTCTTCCATGTAATTGAAATACGTCGTATCCAATGCAATGGCTGCCTGCAGGAAAACCTTTTTGGGATAGAGCAGCATCCGTACCTGGAAATCATCCGAGGCTTCCATTAATTGCATGATGCTTCCTCCCCAAAATATCAGTTCCGACATTTTGCGGAGGTGAAATTGTTGTGCTCCCGTGGAAATGAGGCCTTCTCCGCAAGTACATAATAGCTGTACGCCACAATTGAAATAAACTGGGGTCGATGCCAGCTCTTGTAAGCTGCCTTCCTCATAATGGATTTCGTGAAGGGAGGAAAGTAAGGATAGATTCATGATAAACATACTTTTTTACAACAAAAATAAGCATTTTTAGGCATATAAAACCGATTTTGTTCCGTTTTTGAAAAATATTGTGCCGTAAAAGGTATGAACCTTCTTATTTATGTTGACTAACTTTGTCCCAGTTAAAAAAAGGATATTATGGCAAGAAACAATTCTCAAATTTTTATTCTGGTATTTCTTGGAATGCTTACGGCTTTTGGTCCTTTCGTGATCGATATGTATTTGCCCACTTTGCCGGCTATGACCGATTTTTTTCACACAAATTCTTCACAAGTACAGTTAGGATTGACAGCCAGTATGATAGGGCTGGGAGTAGGACAACTTTTGTTCGGTCCGCTTAGTGACAAGTACGGGCGTCGTCTTCCATTGATTGTGGCCATATGTCTGTTTCTTCTGTCTACGTTGGGTTGTATTTATTCCGCTACCATTATGCAGTTTGTAGGCTGGAGACTTGTACAAGGGCTGACGGGGGCAGGCGGAATAGTCATCTCGCGTTCCATTGCTACAGACAAATACTCGGGCAAGGAGTTGACAAAAATGCTGGCCGTTATCGGGGCGATTAATGGAGTGGCTCCTGTGGCAGCTCCTATTGCTGGAGGAGCAATGGCCGATAGCGTGGGTTGGCAGGGGATTTTCTGGACCTTGTTTGGACTGGGGATTCTGTTGTTTTTCGGAAGTTTGCATTTTAACGAGTCGTTACCATCGGTGTGCCGTCAGCATACCCGCTGGGCAGATGTATATAAAAGTTTTGTCACAGTTCTTCAGAACCGTCGATACGTCTGTTACATTCTTCAGTATGGTTTTGCACAAGGTGTGCTGTTCGCCAACATTGCTTCGTCACCTTTCATCGTGCAGGAGCATTATGGCTTTTCTCCGTTGATATTCAGCGTTTGTTATGGAGTCAATGCGATTGCAATTATGCTGTCTGCCGTTTCAGCCGTTAAGTTTGCTCATCCGGAACAAGCTTTATACAGAGGAAGTGCAGGTATGGTGATTGTTTCTTTCTTCCTTTGCCTGGCCCTTTGTGCCGATTGCAGTTTCTGGGTGTATGAGTTGCTGCTTCTTGGATTACTTTCCATGCTGGGACTTACTTTTACCGCTTCCAATACATTGGCGATGGATAGTGAGCGAGCCAATGCAGGTACAGCATCAGCCTTATTGGGGGCACTGGGATTTGCGTTTGGCGGAATCGCTTCGCCTCTTGTAGGAATAGGCAATATCATGGTGTCTACCGGGATCATGTTTTTGGTCGGTTCTGTGTGTGCGTTGGGATGTACTCATATAGCCCTTCATCGAGTATTTTCAAGGGCAAAGCATTATAAAAGATAACAGACTGCCATAAGAGAAATTTATGGGCTCCTTTTTATTTACGGATGATACTGTGACCGCTTTAGGGAAGCGGTCACTCGTTTTGAGGAGCAGGAAACGGAGGCAACCAATAATATGGATATGGCAAGATAGAAACAGATAATCCATTTCCATTAAAATTGCTTCCGATATTGTGACGGTGACGTCCCGATGTTCTTTCGGAAAACCCGGATAAAATGCGGCAAATCGTTAAACCCGACCAGGTAACATATTTCGGATACGGACTTCTGCGAGTGCTTCAATAACTCACAAGCCGTGTTCAAGCGGTATTGGGCGACGAACTGGGAAAAAGTCATCCCCTTGCATTTCTTGAAATAGGAACAGAATGCAGAACGGTTCATGCCCACTTCCATCGCCATATCGTCCAAAGAGATGGAATGGACATAATGTTTCATCACGTATGCGCAGATTTGCTGCATCCGCCGTACATTCCGTTCTATCCGCATCGGTTTCCCGGCAAACGTATGGTCTGAAGAGGTGAATACAACCGACAGCAGGCGAAGCATTGTACTCAGACGTCCCAGTTCGTCCATGCCATTCATTTCCGAGAGCAAATGCCGTATGGTGCGTGAACTTTCCGTCCCGAAGTTCAACGCATCGGTTGGGAACACCAATCCGGACAACCTGTTCCTTAATTCGGGAAATACCTCCATGCACCGTTTCACGAATGAATGTTTGAAAGCCACCATCAGATAGCAGACACACCCATCCTTGTCCACATTGTCAGCGGCATACTCCCAACGATGCAGCATAGATGGTGGAATTAAAGCCACATCTCCTGCGGTAAAAGGTTGTAAGGTGTCGCCTGCCATACGGTTGCCATGCCCGTAGACTACATAGTACAGTTCCCACGCATCGTGGCGGTGCAATTTGGCTTCGAGGTCCGGTTCCACCCGCTGGTTAATGAAAAAGAACGAATGGTTCTCCATCTCCGGCAGTTCGTATGGTATGGCAATGTCTTCCATAAAATCAGGGATTGAATTTGCTAAATACAAATATACGACAAATATAGGATACGATAAGGCAAATAACAAACAAAAGCATGGTGTAACTTTGCAACTGAAAGGAATAATAACTTCTTAAAGCGTATTGATATGGAATTGTACGAAGTATTGGAGAAACGCCGCACGTATCGTGACTTCTCCAACCGTGAAGTAAATGACGAGATTCTGAACAGAATAATCAGCGCGGCATTCAAGGCGCCGACCAACGACCATTTACGCCAACTTGAATTTGTCGTAGTGCGAGGACGTGAGAACATTGCCCATGTAATTGCCCCTCTTGCCAAGAACATGGAGGCATTCAGGAAACTCGTTGCCGAAGTGGACGAGTCGGATGACAAAGACAAGATGGCGATGTTTGCCGACGCATTGCCCAAACAGCAGAAAATGCTTATGGAAAGCGGGTTGCTTATCATTCCCTTTTTCCGCCAACTGACTTGTCCTCTGCTCAAACCTGCGGAGCAAAGTTCGCTTAACTATTTTGCCTCGGCATGGTGCGCATTGGAAAACATGCTACTTGCTGCTACCGATGAGGGGCTTGCGGCTGTATTCCATATTCCCGTAAGCGATGAAGCGGACAAGATAAAAACAATCCTTCATGCTCCCGAAGGCTATGAAATGACCTGTCTGCTCACCATTGGCTATCCGGCAGAGGACGCCTTTCTGCCGAAACAGAAAGAAATCAACATAGAAAGCAGAATACATGAGAATATCTGGTAAAAAGCCTTTCTGTTTATTTGCACACTACTTTTTTTGTTGCCTGCTCGGATAGAACGCGACAATTGAGTAGTGTTTCATTTAGTGTGTCCGGAGTAAGTCAGTTCAGTATGTGTTCTGGTATGGTCACTGTGCTTAATACTCCTATCGTTTGATACTCTGTATCGGGAATAATTAATGTCATAGTCATGTCTATTGGTGCCAGACTTTTTGTCTGAATATTATCAAGGAGCTTCTCCCAATCTACATCTAAATAGGAATGAATGCCGTCGAATGCATATTCAGATGTTGCATCTTCGCCTTCTAGTTTCATTTGAAAATCATAAGATGTGGCAGTTGTTTCTTTATCTGAAGTACTCCCTTTTTCATCAGCATGATAAGTCAAACGCAGGCATGGAATGCCACGAAACTGTTCTTTAGAATCAGAAATGGCATAAAAATCATAGTACCCTTTTGCTATAGGTTGTTCATATAACTTCCCGTGAATATTGTCTTTGGTGAAAATATAGCACTCTTTTTCTGGGTTATTTACAAAAAAGAGTATAGTATTGGCTTTTAGTGCCGGATGATTACTAGTGGCAATAGCGTATGCCAAATAACAGTCCGTCACTTTCACTTCAACAGTTTCCACATCCTTGGTGATATTGTCAGTGATGGTGAGTGTGGTGCTTCCTTTTTGCTTTCCGTGCAAGGAAATAACGCCTCTTAAATCGTCTGCATATAACCCTCCCTCATATGTGGCATTCAAAATGTTTTCATCTTCTATCGCCAAACTGATATCTCCACTGCCATTTGTTATATGGAGGGTGATAGGACTCCGCTCCAATCTTACTTCGTAATAAACCTTATCGAGACAGAACGGAGTAATTAATTCGTTATTATCATTTTTATCGGTGCAAGCTGCAATAAAAAGGCTGGCAATAAAAGCAATCGGACTGATAAGTTTCATATCTCTATTATTTCTCTATAGGCTCTATTAGAGTAATTGAATTTATAATGAAAAAACATGAACCGACTATTTTACCTCTAAGTGAAGGTCGTAAGAACCCTTTGATGCAGATACAACAACATTCCTTGTTATGTGACTGATAATCGGTGTGTTATTTTTTGTATCAGTCTGAAAATTTCCTGCGTTTTCACCTACATGATAAACATAATGTTTCTTCTTTTTTCTATGTCTTGGAAAGAGGGGGCTCTATCCGAATGCAAAATTAATTATTATACCTTTTTTTTACTGTTATTGGTTAGATTTTTTCTGTCTGATGAGAGTTTACATATCAGTACCTCTGGCGTTTGTTATTCCTGACCGGATTCACTGGCATTGTGGAAAGATTCGGTAGAAGCCCGTGAGGACCGATCATCCTGTTGCAAAATATTTTCCACAAGATGTACTTGCCGGGGTGTGCCGGCGTGGAATGGATGGCAGGACCTGCTTTTTGCAGTCTTCACAGCAAGTTTCCCCGATGGGGTGGACAAAGATAAGTAAGCAAACGAGAGATGTGGAGCAGACGATGGATCATCATCGCTTTTCCACTGCATCCACTCCTCCGGCTGACAGTTCTACGCGGTATTCCCGTCCGGCGGGAGTGCGCAGGATGCAGCACTTGTGCTTGTGGTTCACCTTATATATCAGGTCGCGGTTAAGCAGGAGGTTGCGTCCGGCGCGGATAAAATGCTCTTTGTCCAGTTTGCTTTCGATGACTCCGAGCCTTTCCAGCACGATTTCCTCGCCTTCGGTCAGTACGATGCAGGAATAGTTGCCGTTGGCGCGCACATAGACGACCTCGTCCTTGCCTGCATAGAGGGTCCCGTTAAGAGTGCGGAACGGAGCCTTACCGGATTGTGTTTGGGGCTGTGGGACCGAGGATGAAGTTGCCGCATCGCGTTCCTCGATGCGGCGGATGGCTTTTGCCAGGTCCGACACGTCCACGGGTTTCAGCAGGTAGTCGGCGGCGGCGAAACGAATGGCCTGCAGCAGGTATTCCGAATTGCTGTATGCGGTGGTGAAGATGATGTGGGGTAGGGGTATGGCCTCCTTCAATTCGTGCAGCAGCTCCAGTGTGGTGTGTCCCTGGAGTTGGATGTCGAGGAAGAGGATATCCGGTCTGTGGCGCAGAATGGCGGTGAGGGCGGTTTCGTAGGATTCGCAGCAATCTACCACCTCGATGTCGGGGTGGTAGGTTTCCAGTTTCTGGAGGAGCGAGAGGCGTGGCAGCCGTTCGTCTTCGACAATGATGGCGCGGTAGTTTTTCATTGGCGGTGAGTTGGGTTAGAAATAGTTATAGTGACTGGGAACGAACAATTCGAAGCGTGTGCCGCAGGCTCCACCCTCCGGGGTCTTGAGGTCGGTCACGGTTTGTACGATGTGCTCGCCGTTGCGTTGGTTGTACAGTTCGATCTGTTGTTCCATGATGCTGAGTCCCTGTTTGGTGGAGGACGTGGAGAA
This sequence comes from uncultured Odoribacter sp., assembly GCA_944321165.1. Lineage (GTDB taxonomy): Bacteria > Bacteroidota > Bacteroidia > Bacteroidales > Marinifilaceae > Odoribacter. The sequence continues at coordinate 51,470 of CALUKE010000013.1, read as the reverse complement.
GGTGGCGGCGGCTTCGCGTCCCACGCCGTCGTCGGTAACGGCAATGTTGATGCCGCCGGCTCGGGCAGTGACTTCGATGTCTATATGCCCGTTTCCCGGTTTGTTGCGCAGTCCGTGCTTCACGGCATTCTCGCAGTAGGTGTGCAGTATCATGTTTGGCACCTGTGTGCCGGTGTCCACGTCGGGAGCCACACTGATGCGGTAGGAGAGGCTTTCGCCGTAGCGCAGCTGTTCCAGCGAGAGGTAGAGACTGATGTATTGTATCTCGTCGTCGATGGAACGAGAGGGCTTATCCATGTCCAGCAGGGTAGAGTTGGTGAAGCGCGAGTAGAGAGAGAGGTATTTGTTGGCTTCCTCCACCGAATAGTTTAGGATGAAGTATTCAATGCCTGCCAGTACGTTGGCGTTGAAGTGGGGGATAGACTTCAGGCGGATGGATTTCACCAGCAGGTTGTTCAACTTGATTTCGCGTTGAAGATCCTCTATCTTCTGATGGTTGCGCCGCTTGTAGTAGGTGTAGGCCAGAGTCCAGATACCGCTGCCCAGTCCCAGTACGACTGCCAGCCAGAACCATCCGTGTTGCCAGAAAGCGGGCAGTAGAAGAATGTCCACCCCGATGGTGTCCGACGAGATATTGCCCAGTAAGGCCGATACCTCCAACCGGTAGCGCCCGGGGTGCAGGTTGTTGAATTGCACCTCGCGTCCGGTCTGCGGTTGCGACCACTGTTCCTGGAAGCCTTTCAGGCGGTAACGGTAGCGCACGTTTCCGGTGGCGGAATGGGAGATGGCGATGTAGGAGAAGCGCAGGTTGGGCAGTCCGTGTTCCAGACGGATGCATCCGTCGGCGTCGGCCGAGGTGGGCTGCCAGTGGACGTTGTCGGTCGAGGCCTGCGCAGACAGGAATTCCAGTTTTGGGGTGGTGTATTGGTAGACCAGTTCGTGCGGATGGAAAGAGACAGCCCGGTCTACACATGGAAGCCAGACGGTGCCGTCGTCGGTTTCGGCGATGTGGGCTGCCAGGGGCTCGATGCCCGTGAAGCCGTTGTATTGGTTGAAGAACATGGTTTGCAGCAGGCGGTTGTCAGTGATGTAGAGTCCGTCGGTGACGGCTACGATGAGGAAGTTGTCACGTGTCTGGCGGACTGAGCGTATCGGACTGCTGTAGCTTTGCACCAGTACGGCGGTGTCGTTGCGCACGGTATAGAGGTTTTCGCCCGAGGCAAAGAGGATTTCGCCATAAGGGCTGACGGTCATGGCGGTACAGGCAATGCTGCTGTCCGGCAGGGCGATGTCCCGGCGTTCTCCGTCGCGCAGGCGTACCACGCCGTAGGCGGTGCCTACATAAAGGTTGCCTTCCTCGTCCGGGTAGGCGCAGAAGACGCCGCGCAGGCCTTCGTGGGTTTGAAGAATACGTCCGTGTGCGTCGGTGATGTAAAGTGCCTGGCGGGTGGCTACGAGCAGGCGGTCGTTGTGGCTGTCCAGAAACTGGTAGTTGAGTTGCGGCAATCCCAGCCATCGGCGTTCATTTTCCTTGCAGGCCAGCACGTCGCCCATGCCCAGCAGGTAGGTGGTGTTGCCTATGCGGGCCGTACGGGGTAGAAAGTAGTTGTTCTCCTCACGAGGATAGGAGATGGGGCGTAGTTCTGTGGCGTTCTGTCCGCACAGCAGGCGTCCGTTCAAGGTTCCCGCCAGCAGGCGACCCTGTGCGTCTTCGTCGATGGCGCGCAGGATGTCGTTGCGGTCGCTCAGGTGGTGGTTTACGAAATTCAGCTGGAAGAAATTGTAGACGCCTTGGTAGGTGGCCAGCCAGAGGTTCCCTTCGCGGTCGATGTACATCTGGCGGATGAGGTTGATGCCCTCCACGATGTGTTTGACGCTTCCGTCCTTCGAGAAACGGTACAGGTTGTGGGCATCGTGTATGAAGATGTTCCCCTTGCTGTCGGCGCAGGCGGCCACGCCGTAGTCGGGTGCCAGAAAGCGGCAGGTGGCTACGGTGCGCGTACTGTCGCCGTCTATTTCATAGATGCCGTCGGCTGCAAAAAGGTAGAGCCGCGTTCCGTTTCTCAGAAGCGAGTAGGATTCGGTTGCCCGGATGGGCGTCAAGGAGGTTCCGTCGGTTTTTATCCGGTAGACGAGGCGGGCAGTGGGAATATAGAATGTCTGTGATACGCTGTCCAGATAGACTCTGCGGCAGAAGTCCATGCTGTCCAGCACGGGTGATTTCAGTACGGTTTCTGCCCCCTCGGCGGTTAAGCGGCAGATTTCACGTTCGCGTTCCTGTTCGTCTTCCAGCAGCACCAGTCCCGGCGGCAGCGAGTAGGCGTTGAGGTTGTTTAGCAGTAGTCCGCACCCGTTCAGTGGCAACGTCTGCATTGTCCCCTCCTTGTCCACCACGTGCCTGCGCCTGAAGCCGAGAGCCCACAGACTGCCGTCCGTTCCGGGACAGAAGGAAAGGATGTTTTCCTGCTTTCCTTTTAGATAAGGTTTGAATTCAAATCCGTCGTAGCGTACGAAGCCTCCTAATGTGCCAATCCAGATATAGCCTTTCGCGTCCTGCCAGATGTATTCGGTGAGCATTTGCGGCAGGCCGTCTTGCGTGGTGTAGTGGCGGCGGGCATATTCCGAGGAGACGGAAACGGGCTCTGCGGCGGTAGCGACACTGTCCGGCGGCAGGATAGTCAGTGCGGTGAGCAGAAAAAGCAGGATGTAGCGTCTCGTATTCATGTCGGCTGTGTATTGGCAAAGGCTTTGCTTACAAATGTATTCTTTTCCACCGAAAATTCCAATCTCTTATAGGCTTGCTGAAAAAAAAAACAAGCGTTTGTGTATGCAGCTCCCCCGTTCGTGTAAACGGCGGGGATGTTCGTGTAAATGGGTATCCAAACTATTGTGAACTAAAAACTTATCGCTTATCTTTGAGAAACAGTAAGCTGATAATTATACACTCACTTAAAACTGGAATGTCATGAAAACAAAATTCTACTTATGCCTCGTGATGCTGACAGCATTGACGATGACAATGGTTTTTTGCAGCAAGGACGATGACAACGGGCCTACGTCTTAGGGTTCTGTGGAAATCATTGCTGCCTGTGCACACTCTTGGAACGCGACGAACTCGGGTAGCGAGTACTATATACACGAGATGTACCTCTTCGAGCAAGGGATCAATCCCTCCAATGAGTACATCACCGGATCTGGGGAAATGGGAACCGGCCGGGTCATCCGCCTGAATCTTTGCAATTTGAGCGAAGAGGTGCGTAAACTGGAAAGAGATGATGATTGGCAAACGTATGACAGGATTGTCCCCAGCACTTACACTTGGGACGTCAGCGAGGATGCCGGACACTTGAATATTACCTATGCCCAACTCCGGGCTTATGAGAATAATAAACGGACAGATCTCTATAACGATTACGATGTAACGGCATGTACCGTCGAAGTAAAGCGTGGCCACTTGGGTCTGGAATATGAAATCACCGGAACGATGACCTTCACCGACGGAAATAAAGTGGCCTTCGTGTGGAAGGGAATCGTCACTCATACGATGGTTGGAGGACAGTAAGACTGAGAATTGATATAACTTAAAGGATTTATAAGCTTATGAAAATGAAACTATACTATGCAGCAATGCAGATGTTCGCGGCCATCCTGCTGATGACGGCCTGCGACAAGGATGACCAGCCCACCATCGGCCAGACGCAACTCGCCACTCCGGTCGTCACAGTGGATGTGGACAGGAATGCAAAGACCATCACCGCCTCGTGGCAGGCGGTGGAGCATGCGGACAACTACCATTACAAGATTTCCGGCGACGAAACCCTGTACAAAACCGGGGAGACGCGCCTCGAACTCCAGCCGTACAGTAAATTCGAGGGAGGCAGCCACTCCATCACGGTGCAGGCGGTCAGCAACGCCCAGCCCGATTTGTTCAGCCCTTCGGAGTGGGGCAAGGCAGACTTCTCCGTGGAAAGCACGAAGCTGCAGGCGCCCGATGCGCTGAATGCCGATGTGAATAAGGAGAGCTGCACCGTGACCGTCTCGTGGGCGCCCGTCGCGAATGCCGCTTCCTATCTCTACAAGATAGACGACGGGAAGGAAGTGCCCGTTTCCGAACCCGGAATCAGCTTCAGCCTCTTCGACTACGCTCCGGGCGAGCACAGCGTGAGCGTCAAGGCACTGGCTGAAGGCGATGCTCCGACCGGACGCAGCGCAAGCGTCAAGGCGGTGACAGCGGTGGCATCGTCCGACTGGAGCGAGGTGTACACCTTCACCATCACCGACGAGCCGCTGCCCGGCATGCTGGGCAACAAGCCGCTCGACCATGCACGCTTGGGCGACTTCTACCTCAACGACGGTTCCCTGCTGCGTGGCGACAGCGAGCTGAGCGCGGCACTGGCGGATGCCTGCATCGGCATCGTCTTCTACGCCGGAAGGCATGAGACCGACCGGTCCGACTATACCCGACCGCTCACTGCAGGCGGCCCCGTGCTGGGCAGCACCGTCCACGGCTATGCCGTATCGCTGACGCCTGCACCGACCCGATGGTATTTCTGTAAAGATAGAACTTATGATGTATGGGGTTATTGGGTATACTACTCAATATATTACAGAGGGTGCAACGCCACAAGCTACCAGGATCCATATGGTTTTGGAAGCCTGATATTGGCCGCCGACTATGAAACGCGAAAAATGCATAATGCAATGTATATGGGTACCAGTAATAGCGAGGAAGATTTCAACGGCTATTACAACTGCATGGCTATGCTGGAATATCTGAAAGGCATGGGTTGTTGTCTTTGCCCACCCCTGGAAGTTGCCATCAACTATGGTAAAGAGAGCATTGGATGGATAAATTGGGATGACGGTTTAGTTGGTTATCATGAGCACCTTTTGGTAAAAAAAGATGAAGACTTTGACGACTGGCAACTTTCGCTCGCTGCTCCTCAGAATAGCAGCGGATGGTTCCTGCCATCTTATGGGCAAATAGCTTACGCCGCTGCTGGCTATCATTTGGGTCGTGACGATGTCTGGAAATTTATGGATGGACAATTCGAGAAAGTCAAGAACGCGACCACGAATGAAGGTTTGAAAGACGAAGACAAAATACGTGCGGTTGAAAGGTATATTGATGATGATATTGATAGATGGATGGAAACTCCTTGGAGGAACTATAAAATTGTCACCTCATCAGAAGAGATGAACGGCAGTGAGTCTTCCTTGCGCGAGTATCTTTATACTGGAGAACGGGGTGCGAATTACAATATGGTACGTCCTGTTCTGGCTTTCTGATTCTTGATATCCCAAATTACGATAAATACCAACAGCATGAACATGTATCCCATACTATTGTTGACTGCCTGTCTCACCGCCGGGTGCGGAGGGGTAGGAGGGAGCGACGGAGCCAGGCAACTGGGCTTCTACTCCGAGATGGCTCGCTCATACTACGACGAGAACGACGGTGTGCCCACCGGACGGCGTTCTCTCGTCGGACAGCTACTTTTTCAACCCCAACATCGGCTCGACCATCGAATACCTGCAGATGCAGCTGCTGCGCTGACGAGGCTCGGGTATGAAGTTTCTGTACGTCAGGCCAAGGTGTTTGCCGCCGGCTTCCTTCAGATTTTACCTAACTATGATAACTATTAAAATTGAAAACAGCTATGAAAAAGAGTATTTTACTTGCAGTAGCCGCAGCCTTGACACTGGCTGCCTGCAACAAAGACGAAGAGATTGTGAACAACGGCTCCGAGGAAGAGGGCATGACGTATACTGCCGACGACCTGAAGCCGGGAGATTATTTCTACCGCACAGAGAGTGGTGAATGGGCTTTTTCCGACGGTGGTCTGCGCAGGGTGTATCCAGACGGCACAATGGAATGGGCGGCAAAGACCAAGTCGCAGCGTGATGATAGTAAAGGGATATGCATCGGCATCGTGTTTGCGGTGGGTCAGTCGGTGTACGACAAGTCGGATTACAGTGCTACCGGAATCAACCAGAAACAGTGCCATGGCTATGTGGTTGCCCTGCAAGACGCGACGGATGGATATTGTATGTGGGGTAAATATGGTGTGGAATTAGGTTGTTGTCCGAAGAATGATGATGGGAAAGCCAAAGACAACTGGAAAAATCCTGATATTGATTGGAGTGGCTATGATTATACCCGGAAGATAATCACTCAGGCTGGTGGTGAAGAGAGCCTGAATGCTGATAAACAGAACGGTTACCCGGCCACCTATTATGCCGTGGTGAATTATGAAAATTCAGTGGCTGCCCCTACGAACAGCAGTGGTTGGTTCCTGCCCTCTATCGGTCAGCTGTGGCAGATTTATCAGCTGCATAATAATCTTGCCAACACGGATGCCGGTGGCAGTGGTTTGACGAGCTGGGATTACTGGTCCTCTTCGGAGTGCTATGACTATCCGTCGTACTACGCGCTGAGCATAGCCGTGTGGAACGGTGGCGTGAGACGTTGGGATAAGTGCGACAACTGGAGCATTGTCAGGGCAGTCCTGGCTTTCTGATTCTTGATTTCCCAAATTACGATAAATACCAACAGCATGAACATGTATCCCATACTATTGTTGACTGCCTGCCTCACCGCCGGGTGCGGAGGGGCAGGAGGAAGCGAAAGCGCTGCCGAGGGGACGACCCCGGCAGGGACGGACGAGCGCAAGCCTACCGCCACCGTGTACAATGAGACAAGAAAGGTCACCCTGTACGACCCCTACATGCAGAACGCCCAGGTGCTCACCATCGAGTGCCTGCCCGGCTGGCAGCTGGTGGGCAAGGTGGATTTGGAGGACTTCCAGCAGGCGAACGGGTCGGTCAACACCCAAATCAAGGGGAGCGATGGGGCGAGGAAGCTGGGCTTCTACTCCGAGGCGATCCGCTCTTACTACGACGAGAACGACGGTGTGGCTACCGGACAACGCCACCCCCTGCTGCGCAGCATGAAGCGGCCATATACCACCGCCGAAGACTACCTGCAATACGTGGTAAGGACGCAGTTTCCCCATGCACGCTCCATCGAACTGAAGGATGTGCAGACTTACGACAAGCTGCCGGACGCGATGAGACAATACGCTGACAAATACGGCCAAATACTCCTGCGGAATTTCCAACAGGGTCTGGCCAACTCGGTGATGGGCAGTAGCTTTACCCAGATACGCGGTGCCAAAGCAGATGCGGCGGCCATCGGCTGTGTCATCAAGCTGGAAAATGGCAAGGAGGTGTACCACGTGGCGACGGCCTGCTTCTTCATCCTCGACGTGAGGATGCCTTACGGCACAATGCGCACCATCGACCGCCGTCTATGGAACGTACTTGAACTGACCACCTTCACGGCTGCCGACGAAAAGAGCCTGGACGTGGCCGGCACCGAAGCCTCGCGCATGAAGGCGTCGATTCGGGTCAACCCGCAGTACATGCAGGCCATCGCCGCCATACAGCAGGCGGGCATCGAGCGAATCAAGCAGAATGTGCGGGCGGGCATCATACGCAATCAGCAGCAGGCCGCCCGCATCAGCGAGCAGCTCCGGCAGAATGCCGCCGAAATCAGCGACATACAGATGTCCATGTACGAGAGCACCAGTGCCATGCAGGACCGCGTGACGCAACTGCACAGCGAGGCCATACGGGGCGTGAACCCTTACGTGAGCAGCGACGGTACGGTGGTGGACATCCCCATCGGCAGCGGCACGCAGGTATGGAGTACTTCGGACGCGGGTACTATCCTCTCGTCGGACAGCTACTTCTTCAATCCCAACATCGGGTCGACCATCGAGTACCAGCAGATGCAATTGCTGCGCTGATGGCTTGAAACCGAAAAGAGAGACAGATGCTAATTACTCACTTTTAATACTACTTGATTATGAAAAACATGATGAAAAGGAAATACTATTTTCTTCTTGTGATATTGGCGGCATGGGCAATAACGATGGCTTCCTGCGCCAAAGATAAAGACGATGTTTCGCCTTCATCCGGGGAAACTATAGAAATTACGAATGGCTGTGCAATGAGAATGAGCTCTATTGATCCATCGGTTAACGAATTCAGTTTCCACGACCTGGTTCTTTTTGAGGAAGGGATCAACCCCGACAATTTTTATATCAACGGATCCGGTGAATTGGGTAGCGGATGGGTTCTTAACATTGAATGCTGCTGCCTGAATGAGGAGGTAGCGAAACTGGAAAGAGGGGAGAACGGGAAAACATGCTATGATTTGCTGGTCTCCGGCACCTACACCTGGGACGGAAGCGAAGAGAACAAGCACTTGCGCATTGTGGATATTGCTTTCTGTTTGTATGAGAATGACAAAAGGATAGAGCGATATTTCTCCGATGATGGGGATGTAAAGGCCTGTACGATTGAAATAAAGCGGGGCCATTTGGGCGAACAGTACGAAGTCGCCGGGGAGATCAGTCTCACAAACGGGAAGAAATTCTCTTTCGTTTGGAAAGGCGGTAGGATCCAACACCGGTATAACGCACAGTAAAACACCCTTGCACGGAACCTCTGTTTCTCATCTTTCAAAATAACAGATTATTCACCCTTTAATTGTTCAAATTATGAAAAGGATTTACTTGTTTATCGTTATGGTTGTTCTTGGGATCAATGTCCATGCCCAGGATAATGGTTTCGGCGTGCGGGCCGGTGTGAACATTGCCAGCATGACCAATTACAACTCCAAAGTGGGATTCCATATGGGCGGCATGTACCGTTTGCAGCTTTCGTCCAATATCCCTCTCTTTTTTGAACCAGGGATGGAGCTGCAGTTCAAAGGCGGAAAACTCACCCAGTCCGGAACTTCGAATACGTTTAATCTGGTCTATATAGAGGTGCCGGCGATGTTCGCTTATCGCTTCCAGCTCAATGACAAATGGGCCATCCAGCCCGCGTTGGGACCGTTTTTCTCCTTCGGAGTTTCAGGGACGATCAAACAGACCTTCATGGGCCAGACTCAGAGTGCCAATCTGTTCGGCTCGAACGGAGGACTGAAACGCGGGGATGTGGGATTGAAAATCGCGCTGGGCGCATTGGTAGATCGCATCTACTTTGGAATGGGCTATGACCTGAGTTTCATCAACATGCCTAAAAATTACACAAAAGGCGACCCGAAACTTCGAAACGGTTCATTCTATATTTCGGCGGGGTATAATTTTTAATTTATTCTCTAAATCAGAAACAGCCGCAAATAACTTTGAACGATTCTGCTGTTTTTGAATTTAGCCATGTGAAATAAATAGAGAATATGATGTGAGATTTTTTGATAGGAAACAACGGCGGTCTGCTGCCGCTGTTTCCTATTCCTTTCTCTAAATTTCGTTCTCAATTTGAATTAATGGCGGCCTGATTGACAAGATTACTTCAATCCGCCTTTGGCATATATGATTTGATCAATAAATATATTCAACGTCTGATTTCTTGAATCGAAGGATACGGGTATCGTAACTGCTGGCTCCGTTTTTCATCATATAAAGGTTCGACATGCCGCCATTCATATACCATCCTTCGCCGGTGGACGAATAAACCCCGAAAAGGATGTTGTTATAATGTCCGGAATGTAGAATGCCGCTATCGTTCCATTGGGCAGCAGGCCCATACCATACAAGGGGTTCGTATTCCGGAAAATCGGGACTCGTCATGGCGATATATATTATATCTGAAATGGTTATGGAACCTATTTGTATGTCATTTTTGCGAAGTTGCTGACGTTTTACTTTCGAATATCCGTTCCATGGATTCTTTAAGGTGTGGGTTCCGTTGTACATCATCCAAATATAATCGGTGGCATCAAATAACCGGTTAAACTCTTCCATGGAAGGGAGTTCGTACCCGTCGGGAGAAAGAGTCTTTGGAGGCAATTTATTAATATGGACTTTTTCTTCTCTGGTGAATCCGTCTAAAACAATAACACTATCCTTTTCGATTACCTTCATCCCCTGTCCGCTATCGCCTTGATAGGCCCATCCCCAGAGATTAAAGAAATCTTCCTGTGCACAGGAGGTCAAGTATTGGAAAACTGTCATGCCCGATTGTGCGGCCGGGTCTGACGACGACAATATTTGGTCTCCAAAATCCCTTGAATTCTTGATGGCATTGTATTTGCACCACCACACACCATGCAACCAGGTTACGGGTAGACCGTAATTGCGACGGATAACGGTGTATTCTTCTCTGTCCGAACCGTCTGTTTTATTTTTGATGACAAGAGTCGCCGCTTGTTTTCTTCCGTTGGCCGTGGGATCATTGGGACGCCAGCCTCCCAAAACACGATATACGTTATTGCCGCTTTCTGCATCGATTTTTATCCAAGGATCTTCCCCCTCCTCAAATTCCACTGTCATCTCCTTGTCGGAAGGAAGCGTGAAAATCCCGAATTCATTATCTATATAACGGTTAAAATCATAGGTGTATGTATCTATTCCAAACTCCAGGACTCCTTCGCTGGTCGTAGGGTTTCCCGTCATTCGTATCTGCAGGTTGTCTTCGGGATAAGAATTATTCAGCCCTTTCCGATGAAAATAAACCTTTAGGTCTGCTGTTTTCATGTTGGGAGAATACAGTTTTTTATGAATTCTGAAAAGGTTGATTCCGACGAAAGAGGTTGCTCTTTTATTTTTAAGTTCTTCGATAGAAACGGGTTCTACGGTTAAAGAGCAATCCGTTACCGGGAGAACTTCCAATTCACTGTCGCTTTTTATGGCAACGATAAAATCCGTTTCCAGATGAGGCAATATGAGCATTGTTCCCTCATGGGCAACGGTTACGTTATGCGGTATTTCCGTAAGAGAAGAGTCTATGGCAAGCCGGTCGTCAATTCCGGGTTTTAATGCCGTATCTCCACCGTCTTTCCATTCTTCTATCGTTAATTGTACCTCTTTATCTATGACATCTTTGCGGACGGTTATCGTATAGATCGTATTGCGCTTAATATCTTCATTCAGTGCTTTTGTCAAGGTATGAGGTTTCCCGTCAATAATAACGTCTACACTTATTTCCAGATTCTCTTTTGCCTGTTCATACGCATAAAATACAGCTGTTGTATCTGTTGTAAGAGGCAAATCAAAAGAAACGGTCATATCGTTCGCTGGTACTTCATTCGGTGAGTATTCGCTTCTGGCGGTGAAAAGAGCTCCCGACTGTGCTGCATTTTTCAATGTAATACTGTTTACCGATGCTGCGCCGGCAGTTTTTAAGTTAAGGTCAAAACGGGCAAAACCTCTTTTCAAATTCACCGGGAATACGCTCTGAGAGTTGCTTATATCATTAAGGCTTAAACTTCCTGAGTAGAAATGTACGGGTGTATTATCTTTCATCGTCATACATTTTTTCAACCACTCTTCCTCTGTTATGCCTTGACTTTTCAATTCATCCAGATTTATTTGCTCTTTGGTATTCGCCAATACATATAATGTCCCGGCATGTCTTTCGATTTGTATATCAAAACTGTCCTCCGAAGAGGTAAGAGTGTTATAAATTCGGGACATCTTACCGCCTTCGAATATACAGGCCTGTATATCCGTTATGTTGTTTTCAGTTTCTAATATCTGTCCGAAACCTTCATATTTCGTTATCGAGGTTTTTACAATTCTGTTTTCTCCTTCATCAGGTAAAGAGGGGATTGCTGCATCATCATTTGTACACGATACGAATATGCCTAAAGATACAAATGCCGCATATAAAATATCTGTTTTCATCATGGCTCTTTTGTTAAATTTCAGCATTTATTATTGTAGCTGTTTTTCAATATCAGTCATAAATATATTCCACTGGAGACTTGATACACCTTATCACTCTTGTCTTTGTCGAATTGTTTGCCGCATATTTAAACCAGTTTTCGTTGGGTTTTATTTGGCTTTCATATCCTTCCATTCCCCATGTCTGACTGCTGCTTCCGTAAGTGGCGAGGAGCAGGTTCATTCTTGCAATATTTCCATGAACAGCATCCCATTGGTGTCCCAAGCCGTTCAGGACATAATGTACGCCGTCTATTTCAAAATCATAGAACGAAATAGTCCCGTAGTTATAACCCAGGAAATCGACATTCCTTTCTACAATCGTAATTCTGATATCTTGTCCTTTACTGTTTTGATAGGTTCTTGTGTCTATCCCACCAAGATTGAAATTGCCGTTTTTAGAAAAGAACAGGTAATCTTCATCGTCGGGAATCCGGTATCCGTGCGGCGCCATTTCCGTCGGCGGCAATAATCCGAAATTTTGAGCTTGTGCAACTACTCCTTCGTGATAAAAAGCCGTTCCGTCATGCCTTAGAGGTAAACCCTGTTTATTCCCACCTTGATATTGATCCCCTAATAATTTTAAAAGTTCATCATCCGATACGGAAGTCAGATAAGAAAGCAGGTCGTCATGTTGTGCCGGGTCATCGGGTATTGTTATCTGATCTTCAAAAGATTTTACATTCCCCCGTAAATTATATTTGCACCACCATGTTTCCCCTATTTTCACAACGGGTAATCCCCAGTTTATTCTTCGGACGGTATAAATTTCTTTATTCCTTCCATCTACGTCCGAAATGATGAGCCTGCCTTCTTGCACTCTCCCATCGGCTTGGGGGTCGTTGGGTTTCCACCCGCCGATAATCCGATACGTCCTGAACGACGGATCGGTTGAGGAAGCCGATTCGGCTTCCTCAACCGATGCTTTCAGCCATGCCGATTCATCCGCATTAAATTCTAAATCGAGTATCTTGTTGGCCGGCAGGCTGATTCTTCCCAATTCTCCATCAATATATTCCTTAAAATCACATATTGCCTCATCATCAAAACAGAGCGCTCCTTCCACTTTTACAGGGTTGGCTTCGATAATAAGAACAACTCTCCCTAGATTTGTGGCAGCTTTATCATAAATATCCAAATGAATTCTTTCCGATATGCTGCCGGGCATACGCAAATGGCTGCGAACGGAAACTTCGGCTATTTTTTCCAAGGATGCTTTTCCTGCACCTGAATTTTGATTTACTTCCACACCCGAAACCGAGCCGTCGACAGTTACCGTAGCATCGGCTTCGGCCATGAGCGCGAGTATAAAATTACTCCCATGATAGGGAATGAAAACAGTATCTCTTGTTTCGTTCACCCTGACCCCATCGGAAAACATGGAATTTTCTACATCGACAAGACCGTTAATCGAAGGTTTCGAATCGGCAGAATCCCCCGTTTCCCACTCTTCAGATTCAATAACAAGTTGCATTTCGCCACCTTTGCCGTGTATTTTCAGGGTATATATCTCATTTCTGCGTATAACTGACGGAAGTTTAGTTTTAAGCAGTTGCAGTCCTCCTCCGAATCTAACAGTGGCTTCGACGAAAAGAGAATGGTTGGTCTGTTCTGGCATATATAAAAGCGTTTCGCTCTTATTCTCCATGGGAGAATCTGCATAATTTTTGGTAAAATCGAATTTTGAAGCCGATATGGAGCTTTCAACATTTTCTCGGGCGACGGCATAGCCTTTATCGGCCACGTTGTGAATGATTACTTTTTGAACTTGTACTCCTTTTTCAAAAGATTCGATATCGACTCTCGCCATACTTCGCGTCATCGGAATGACAATAGAAGATGATTTTCCGAGTTCGGTCTTACCTGTCATCAGTAAACCATCAGCCGTCATCTCTTCTATACTTCCTTCGGTAGAAAGAAATTCTTCCAATGACGAGTATCCCGGAACATGAGTTTCGAATGCCTTCAGTAACTTTGAATTGCTTAATATGTATAATGTCCCGGTTAAAGAGGTCGGAGCAAAAGTATATATATTTTTACCTCCCGTTTGCGATGGTATGATTACTTCATCAAGTAGGCCGTTTACAAAGCGATACCCCGTTACATTGTTGATAATCAATTCATCATCCATTCCGGATAAATGATCGGAAAATAACTTTACGCTTACCGTTTTAGAATCTCCCGACTCCAACAGATCGAGATTATCATCGCATCCCGTTATTCCCAAAAACAGGGAAATAAATATTGGTATATGTTTAAAGATTTTTGTATTCATTTTATATCAAGACGGTTATTAATATAAATTCGGATTTTTACTGCTGTTGAGGTAATTCGGAGAGTCTATGGGCATATCTTTGATATGCTCCACATAGAAATGATTCATGAGTTCCTGCGCCCAGGGACCATAAGTAAAAGAGCTGCTATGACTGTATCCCATTACATGGCCGAGTTCATGAAACATGATTTCACAGGCATAAGTATTGGTATAGTGAGTCAGCCACCCGTGTTGATATGCTCCAAAAGCGGAACCACCTCCGAGACCGACAACGCCGTTTCCCGGATATACCAATCCTACGTTCAGTGTCCGTTCCTGCCTCATCTGTCGTAATACGATATCAGCCGTTACCTTATCATTCACACCTCCGTTACCGTACAATCGGTCTTCATTTGCCCTTAATATTTCTTCATGTTCGGGCATATCGATCATATAGGTGAAATTCAGGAATAAAGCAACTGCTTCCCGACAATGTACCGGTCTGATTCCCATCCAGTTTCCTGCCGGGCCTCCATCCGGTTTGGTCGGATCGCCGCCATAAAGGTCGAACCGTATGTTCCATCCATGTATTATGGCATTTAACTTTTCCATGTACGGATCATCCGATTCCTTCTTAAATTCGATTCCTGAAAAATCATCCGGCTGCATCATGGGTATTTTAACAATCCTTCCCGACTCGGATCTGTAATACAAGTCCTTTTTCGCAAGAGGTATCTCTTCATAGAAATCCGCAAAAGCCGGAATGCTGTCGAAATATGCAATATCCACATATTCATTTGCGACAGAAGGAATACGTGCCTTTATAAGGACATTACTAAGACTTCGCGGAGAGTAAAACCGGACATGAAACAGCCCCTCATCGGTTACGGATATTTGCAGAGGTCTGGACGTGTTGAAATTACGGAGAGTCTTGTCTGTATATACGGTATGCGGTTCATCGTCTTGCAGAATCAAGCTATGTTGCCCTTCCGCATATGCCTGATGGGTGATAAACATGGTTCCCATTTCATCGTCCGGATGTACAACGTTTATCTCAATCCGACCGATATGATTTTCTACAACAGAATCCAAATCAAACGTATAGGAGCGTTTTACCGTATTTCCCCGATAATCTCGCGTAAACATGGTTGCCTCCCCTTTAACCAAACACCCGTCGATTGACGGCATAAATAAATATTCCGAACGTTCAGACATGTTCAACACTTGCATATCCCCGTTGCTTTCTCCGGAAAAAACGCCCTCTCCCGAAATTTGAGTATAAAATCTGCTATTTGTATGTAATGTAACGGTGTTTGATGTGACAGCTGTTTTTACGTATGGATTATTGTATGAAAAAATGAAATCCATTTTACCGACAATTCTGCGTTGTACGATTCTTGCAGAAATCTCGGCAACTAATTCATATCCGTCAGAAGAGAAAACTTTTTTTACGGAAAAAGGGGTTATCGAATAGAAATATTCGCATTCCAAAGGTTTTGCCAAGTCTTCGGGAAATGAAAGCCATATTTCCGATACATGATTAATCCTGTTTATCGTAGCTTTATCGGTTGTCATGTCGCCTTTTATTCCGAGAATAAGAATTCTGTAAGCACCTTCGTGCAATCCTTCCAAACTCATGTTTGAAGTGTTTTTGTCGTATAATCCTTTTACACCGTCCACTTTATTTCCGTTTTCATCTACTACGACAAACTCTACCTTGTCATAATCGGACAGGGTTTGCCTTTCCTCTCTGTTGGGGGATGATAAAACCGGTTTTGCCTGTCGGCCTTCTTTCAAATTCTCTGTCGGTTGTTTCTCTGCATATTCTTCATGTACCAACAGAAACGAAAAGTCACCGGAAGTATTTCCAGAAGAAATGGCATCCAAATAATCTTCTTCTACGCAAGCGGGAAGGAGAAGCATACTTATCAGGAAGGTATAAATTATCTTTCTCATTTATCGATACTTTTTATTTTGTATTTTTTGTAATGTATTTTTGTTAAAAAAGAAATTAAACAGAACCCAATGGGTAAATTGGATCGTTAATATGTCAGGACAATGTTGCCTGTCGATATAAATATGAAGGATCATTGTACCCTGAGAATTTTTAAATCTTTTTGACCGGTGCAAAAGTATCAGATTGTATGGTTATAATCGGTAACAATTGTTACGCAGGAAAAAATTGAAGAAACATGGAATTATATAATCAACCGCAATGAATGATGATATTTATGAAATGCCTTTGTTTAAAGGAGGAAATAAAGATACTATTGAAAAGATCATGCATGATTTTCCCAACAGGTATGTACATTATAAGAAAGGAGATATCATTGCCATGCAAGGGAATGCATGCCGTTCACTATATATTCTGAGCGAAGGCAGTGTCTATGCCAAAATGATCAGTGAAGAGGGAAAAGAATTTACGTTAGATACACTGTCTGCTCCGGATGTTTTGGCTTCTTCCTTTATATTCAGTTCTGAAGGCATATTTCCCGTAACGATATTGGCCAATAGTAATTGCAGCCTTTGGATCGTAAACAAAGAGAGTATCTTGAGAATCATTGAGGCAGATTCTTGGGTTTTGCGAAATTATTTGACGGTTATATCCGACCATAGTATGTTTTTAAGCAAAAGATTAAACGAATTTGCCTTACAGACACTTTCATCAAGAATTATGAGTTACATTGAACGAAACGGAGCCATACAAAATCTTCAAGAAGCTGCTTTTATTCTTGGGGTTGCCCGTCCATCCCTGTCAAGAGCCATCCTGCAGCTTGTCAATCAAGGTGTGCTTAAAAAAGAAAACAAGGGATATATACTTTCCTAAGGCATCGTGTATAACTATATTTAAAAGCGGTCATGTATGATCTAAACGCAAATATATACTTTATATTTTCCTGATTGTAGCCCGAATGGTTTTCCCAGCCAGTTCCTTAATCGGAGCAGATATCATACAAGTTTGGGATAGTGAACGAATATCTGTTGGAATAGATCTTTGGCAGTCATGGGACAATTGCTTCGGACAGTCGTAACATAAATGTCTGTATGGTCAGCTTTCATAATATTATCTCTTTCTCATGGTCTGTGCTTTCCGTCGGGTCATCTCCTCTGCAAAAGCCTTATATCCGTTTGTCTGGATGTAGCGGATGCATGCCGCACGATCGGAATTGAACAGGAAAGAGAAGATTTTTCCTATCACGTTGTTATGTGTCTTGCAGTCTTTTACATTCATAGAGCAGTCGGCACAACTATGAAGTCCTTTTTCTATGCAACATTGGCGAATCTTACACCATGTTGCTTTTTCGTTCTGTCTGCATCCAGGGCATTTCCCATGGAGGTATTTGTGACATGCTCCGCAATATAAACCACATGCAGCAATGTACTCTGCGGAGGCGGTGATGGTTTTCTTATCCATAGCTCTCATATATATAGTCTTACAAATTGAAAGTGCATGGATTGTATCTCTATTTTAAAATATGGTGCCCCCCTAGAAGTTTACTGGCTTTGGGGGCACATCACTCGCGTTAAGAGGCTTATGCTTGTTTAGAATATGCAGAAAATTCGCAACCAAACTGTTCGACTAACATGTTGTCCATTTCGTCGGCTTTTTCGGCCAGTTTTACGAGGTTTTGGCGGATTCGTTCTTCGGAGTTCTCAGTGATGTCCGCCAGATGAATACGGTAGCAGATGTAAATCTGGCGACCTTCGATACCGAGTTTGTATGGATAGAAATCCGTATCGAGCATGTATTCCAGAACCTTTTCCACATCTTTCTTCGGCAGGAGGTTGATTGGTGAAACGGCAAACAGATAGGTGCTGTCGTAAACGAATAGCCTGATTTCAGAACTTCCTTTGTGGAAGAGCCAGGCCTCGTTTCCGTCACGGGCCAAAATGGGGTTAATTCCCATCTGTGCTATGGCTGTCTCGCAGAATTCGCTCAAAGGAGAAAGCTGGCGTTCCTCGAAGATCCCTTCTGGCAATTTTTCGCCACACGACGGGCAGTAT
Organism: uncultured Odoribacter sp.; assembly: GCA_944321165.1. Classification (GTDB taxonomy): domain Bacteria; phylum Bacteroidota; class Bacteroidia; order Bacteroidales; family Marinifilaceae; genus Odoribacter. The sequence continues at coordinate 33,473 of CALUKE010000013.1, read as the reverse complement.
TCCTCTTCTTCAGAGATCAGGCTGTCGCAACTGTCACATTGCACCTGAAAGCAGTCGCGGTCGAGTTCTTCCAGCGAGTCGAATAATTTATGCAACGATTCTACCCGGATACCGAAACCCATGTTGTCGGCATCGGAGTTGGTAAATTTGCTGACGGTTATACCGACAACCTCGTTCTGTTCGTTGATAATCGGACCGCCCGAATTTCCGGGGTTGACTGCAGCATCGGTCTGGATGTAATATTGTCCGTTCATCAGTTGCTTGGGGGAAGATACCGTCCCTTCGGTAACCGTAAAGGGCATACCGTAAGGATAACCGGCTACGCGGATCTTGTTGCTGATGACCAGCGAATCGTCGGCTGCGAGGTTCAGTGACGGAAGCGCTGAGAAATCGTGATCAACAGCCAACAACGCGATGTCCAGTGTTGGATTGACCAGCACGACCTTTGCCAAATAGGGATTGCGGTCGTTGTCGTGTATGGCAACGGTGTGAAATCCTTCGACCACATGATAGTTTGTGACGAAAAGGTTATGATCTTTCAGGTAAAAACAGCTGCCAGAGCCGCCGGCATGCGTTACCTTGAATACTACATTATATATATTCTGTTCCATGAAAACCATTTTTAGTTATTGAATAATCCGCTCATCATTTTTTGTTGCAGCTCTCCGGCCAAACGCATGTATTCAGCCATGTCGCCTCGATTCATGGCTTCCACCATCTTTTGTTGCAACTCCTGTATTTCGTTGCCACTCATTGCTTCGGCCATTTTCTGTTGCATGGCATTGGCCGTTGCCGCTGCCTGTTCCATCATTTGTTGGGCCATGGGGTTTTCCATGGCACCGGAGAAAAATCCTTCATCTTCGTCGGACTCAATTTCTCCATCCATGACCTTGTCCAATGCATTCCAGAGAATATCCGCCGCTTCTTCCATTGGATGGTCGGCCGCTTCCCGGAGTGCCTTAACGAAAATGGCATTGAGATCATCCTGCATGTCATTATAGAAGTAGGCTTCATAGAATTTGTAGCAGATACGCACGGCGGCCCGTTCATAATCTTTGCGCTGCATGGCTGCGGTCGCCTCTTCATAGACATCCTTCATGTTTTCCTGTACGTTCTGCAATGACGATGGTCCCTTGATTGAGACAAGTGTGTCAACAAAATAGAGGTCTTCGGCGATTTTTTCTTTCGGTGTCGCCAATAGTTTTTGCAGGTAAGCCATGCCTTTCATCACAAGCTCTGCAATGGGAAGCTCTTCATCCATATCATCGACTGCTTTACTCAGATCATTGGCTAACTGGCCCTGAGGTTGTGCAAAGTAAGAGATCTGGTAAAAAGCGGTGTCAATGATATTCCATGAATAACCGTAACGTCGCTGGTCATTGTATTCTTTGACGGCATCGAGCGCCGTTTGCACCAGGGTTTGGATATCCTTGTAGATTCGGTCTACGATTTCTGGCGGATATGGAGTAATTTTAGGTTCGTAGCAACGTGTAGCACCGAATTTCGTACAGAACTCATCGTCGTATTTGTCTCCTACGCGGCAGATATTCTGGAGAATGGTTACGATCTTGTGGGGATGGGTCTCTGAAAGGAGACAGTGGAATTCCATCTTCAGGCGATTTCCTTCTTTCGTGAAGCGGGGTAGTAACAGTTGGTTGATATTCATGTCGGTTACCTGGCGCAACATGGCGACCCGTCCTTTCTCCGGAAGGTTTAGGAAGTCGGCATTGATGTACATCATTTCTTCGTCGATCCGGACATTAACGACGATTGATCCATGTGGAAGATGGAATTCCGTACCCTCGCTGTTCCCGAATTTCGTACGAAATTCGGGGTTAAGATGGTCGAGCAGCGTGTGGAACGCTTCGACGTATTTCTCTTCTCCGTATAAATCAATACTTTTTTCATAGAGATCGCGCTGAATGGCACTTTGTGTAGAGTCCTTGATCGGCGCAATAAAAGGAAGTGTTCGTTTCATAGGCGTTATTTGGTTTAACGGTTATTTTTCAGATGAGATCGAGTATCGGTATTTGTATAGACCGTTTCACTGTAATTACAAGATCAGCCAATGCTTCATATGTATCACAACTGAGTTTTAATATCAATCGTCTCGCAAATATAGTTTTTTTTCGTAATTGTATTATGGTACGAATTGTTTTGTACAATATTCGTCTGCTATTCTCTACGTATGATTCGGACTTTGTAGAAAAAATACGAAGGAGTGCTTGTAAATGATAAAAATAAATAATTACTTTACATCAGCACAGTTCAGCACGGTTTCGCAATTTTATGAAAGTAGTATTCGGACAGCAATCGACAAAGGTTAAGCAACTTGCAGATATGATCGAACGGGATATCCTGCAGGGCAAGTATAAGACGGATGCCAGTTTGCCGTCGATTAACACTCTAAGTCAAACTTTTCAGGTTTCACGTGATACGGTGTTCAAGGCGCTGACCTGTTTGAAGGAACGGAAAATGATCGATTCGACTCCGGGAAAAGGCTATTTTGTCATGGGTAAGGAGGAGAAGATCTTTCTTTTGCTGGATGAATATTCTTCTTTCAAGAATACTCTTTACAATAGCCTTATTCGGAATCTGGGAAGTAAATACAAGGTGGATCTTTGGTTTCACCAATACAATGAACATATTTTTTCAACCCTTCTTCGGGAAGCGATCGGTCGGTATCATTACTATCTGGTGATGAATTTTGACAATGAAAAATTCTCTCCGATTTTGCGAAAGATAAATCCAGCCCGTTTGTTGCTCCTTGATTTTGGAAAATTCGACAAAAGCAGGTATTCCTATATATGCCAGGATTTTGATCAGGCATTTTATGATGCTTTGGAACAGATGAATGAGGGATTGAAGAAATATCGAAAGATCGTGTTTCTGCTCCCGAAAAGTTCAAAACATCCCAGAAGTTCGGTGGAATATCTGGAGAAATACTGCAAGAAATATCATCAGGCGTGGGAGGTCTTGTCGGACGAAATATCCTGTATTGAAAAACATACAGCTTATATCGTTTTGAGGGATATTGACATCGTTTGCATGATTAAATTGAGCCGGAAACGGGAATTGAAGTGCGGACAGGATTTTGGACTGATGGCTTATAACGAAATCCCTGTTTACCAGGTGATAGACAATGGTATCACTTCGCTCAGCATCGATTGGGAAGAGATGGGGAAATTGGCGGCTCAGTTTGTTGTAAATGGCAAGCCGGTACAGACTTATCTTCCGACGATTATTCATTGGCGAAGTTCTATCTGAGAATGAAAATAAAAGATAAAATTAAACATAATATTTAATCGATAAAGTTATGAATAAATATCCAAAAATCGGGATTCGTCCCACAATCGACGGCCGCCAGGGTGGTGTTCGCGAAAGTCTTGAAGAAAAAACGATGAATCTGGCCAAAGCAGTGGCAACCCTTATTTCAACTCATTTGAAAAATGGAGACGGCAGTCCTGTTGAATGTGTCATCGCGGATTCAACCATTGGACGGGTGGCGGAGTCTGCCGCATGTGCAGAGAAATTTGAACGGGAAGGTGTCGGTTCTACCATTACGGTTACGTCTTGCTGGTGTTATGGCGCGGAAACAATGGATATGAATCCGTATTATCCGAAAGCTGTCTGGGGATTTAATGGAACGGAAAGACCGGGAGCTGTTTATCTGGCAGCTGTACTTGCCGGACATGCCCAAAAAGGATTACCGGCATTCGGTATTTATGGCCGCGATGTTCAGGATATTGATGACAATACCATTCCGGAAGATGTTGCAGAAAAGATTTTGCGTTTTGCCCGTGCCGCACAGGCTGTGGCTACCATGCGGGGAAAATCTTATCTTTCTATGGGGAGCGTATCCATGGGAATTGCCGGTTCTATTGTAAACCCGGATTTTTTCCAGGAATATTTGGGAATGAGAAATGAGTCGGTGGATCTGACGGAAATCATTCGTCGTATGACTGAAGGTATCTATGACCGGGAAGAGTTTGCAAAGGCGATGGCCTGGACAGAAAAATACTGTAAAAAGAATGAGGGAAAGGACTTTAATGTACCTCAGAAAATAAAGACACGCGAGGGGAAGGATGCCGATTGGGAATTTATCGTTAAGATGACCATTATCATGCGTGACCTGATGATCGGAAATCCGAAATTGAAAGAGCTCGGTTTCAAGGAAGAAGCTTTGGGACATAACGCTATCGCCGCTGGTTTTCAGGGACAGCGTCAGTGGACGGACTTTTATCCCAATGGAGATTTTTCAGAGGCTCTTCTGAATACTTCTTTCGACTGGAACGGGATCCGTGAAGCGTATGTGGTTGCAACCGAGAATGATGCTTGTAATGGAGTTGCCATGCTGTTCGGGCATTTGTTGACCCATCGTGCACAGATATTCTCCGATGTCCGTACCTATTGGAGTCCGGAAGCTGTCAAACGTGTGACCGGTAAGGAATTGACCGGACTGGCTCAAAACGGAATCATTCACCTGATCAATTCTGGGGCAACAACTTTGGACGGGACCGGACAGCAGAGAGATGCTGCCGGCAATCCGACCATGAAACCGGCATGGGAAATCAATGAACAGGATGTTGAAAAATGCCTGGAAGCAACGACCTGGTATCCTGCTAACCGGGATTATTTCCGGGGAGGAGGTTTTTCTTCCAATTTCCTGTCTAAGGGGGGAATGCCTGTGACGATTAGCCGTTTGAATCTGATCAAAGGCTTGGGACCTGTCCTGCAGATTGCTGAAGGATGGACAGTGGAAATCGATCCTGAAATACACCGTTTGCTGGATGAACGTACCGACCGTACTTGGCCGACCACCTGGTTCGTTCCTCGTCTGTGCGACAAACCGGCATTTAAGGATGTATATTCCGTGATGAATAACTGGGGAGCTAATCATGGCGCCATCAGTTACGGACATATCGGCCAGGATTTGATTACCATGGCTTCGATCCTGCGTATTCCGGTATGTATGCATAATGTAGAAGATGACAAGATTTTCCGCCCGGCAGCCTGGAATGCTTTCGGTATGGATAAGGAAGGTGCCGATTACAGAGCTTGTCAGAATTATGGTCCTATTTATAAATGATGAATCAGAATATTATGATAACTGATGAGCAAATTAAAAAATTTGTAGCACAGGCCCATCGGGTGGGTAATGCGGGTCTTACTCTTTGCAGCAGCGGAAATCTTTCGTGGCGGATCGGTGAAGAGGCGCTGGTGTCTGGAACCGGTTCCTGGGTACCGGAACTGACTCCGGAGAAGGTGGCTGTTTGCAAGATCGAAACCGGTGAAGTGTTGAATGGTGTGAAACCGTCCATGGAAAGTGGTTTCCATCTCGGTATTTTGAGAGAGAGACCGGATGTCAATGTGGTGTTGCATTTTCAATCGACTTATGCGACTGCGGTAGCTTGTATGCAGGATACACCGAAAAATTTCAATGTAACGGCAGAGGTGCCCTGCCATGTCGGGGCGGAAATCCCGGTGATTCCTTATTATAGACCCGGTTCCAAGGAACTTGCCGCAGCGGTGATCGATGCCATGAGAGATCATAACTCCATACTTCTTCAGAAGCATGGACAGGTGGTGTGTGGAAAAGATTTTGACCAGGCTTTTGAGCGGGCGACTTTTTTTGAGATGGCTTGCCGCATTATCATTCTTTCCGGAGGAAAATACATGACTCTTTCTCCGGCAGAAATTGATGATTTGGAAACTTATGTATTAGGGAAGAAGGGAAAATGAGGGATGCATATTTAGCAGTAGACTTCGGAGGGGGAAGCGGCAGAGTGATTGCCGGCTACCTCTCCGAGGGCGAACTGGTACTCGATACGGTGTACCGTTTTCAAAATCGTCAGGTGAAACTGGGGAATCATATATATTGGGATTTCCTGTCTCTTTTTGAAGATATGAAACGGGGTATACGCATGGCGAATGAGCAAGGTTATCATTTGGTGAGCATTGGAATCGATACCTGGGGCGTTGATTTCGGATTGATTGATCAGAATGGTCATTTAATAGGTAATCCTGTCTGTTATAGAGATCCCTGGACGAATGGAATGCCTGAAGAGGTGTTTAAGATGATCGATGTGGTCGGACACTACGAGGAGACCGGTACGCAGGTCATGCCGATCAATACGTTGTTTCAGTTGTATGCCATGAAGCAGGAAAGCAGTGCGCTTCTGTCTATGGCCGATAAACTTTTGTTTATGCCGGATTTGTTCAGCTATTACCTGACCGGAGTGGCTAATAGCGAGTATAGTATTGCTTCTACGTCAGAACTGTTGGATGCTCGGACGCGAGACTGGAATATCTCTTTGATCAAGAAATTGGGATTACCGGAACGGTTGTTTTGCCCCATTGTTATGCCGGGAACCAGAAGGGGAACGCTGAAACCGGAAATCCGGGAAGAATTGGGGATTGATTATGAAGTGGCGGTTGTTGCTGTCGCTTCGCATGATACGGCCAGTGCCGCATATGCTGTGACAGGAGAGACTGCAGGGGAACGGAAGGCATTTCTCAGTTCCGGTACATGGTCCTTGCTGGGAGTGATGAATGATGAGCCGATTTTGACCGAAGCTGCGCGTGTGGCTGGATTTACCAATGAAGGTGGAGTGGACGGAAAATATTGTTTTCTGCAAAATATTACCGGATTGTGGATCCTGCAAAAATTGATTGCACAATGGACCGATCAGGGAAAAGAGGTGGCTTACGATGTTTTACTGTCTGCTGCCGAACAGGCAAAAATCGAATCTGTTATCGAGGTGGATGATCCTTTGTTTCAGAGTCCTGACGATATGGAAAAGGCCATTGATAGTTTCTGTGAACTTAGAAATCAGCCGAAGCCGACTACTTCCGGCGAATATGTCAGATGTGTGCTCCAGTCTCTGGCCAGGAGATATCGGGAAGGAATCGAAGGTCTGAATGTGTTGTTGGAGAAACCGGTAGATTGTCTGCATATCATCGGTGGCGGCAGTCAGAACAATCTGCTGAATCGTTTGACGGCAGAGACGACAGGTTTGCGGGTACTGACCGGACCGGTGGAAGCAACTGCGATAGGCAATATAAAGTTACAGATCAAAACGATGTCACTATATTAGTTAACAACCAACAATACATAATAATGAGCAAACAAAAAGAATCCATCCTCCGCAAAGACGGAGTGAATTTTCTATTTCCGTTTATACTGATTACATTGTGCTTTGCTTTATGGGGTTTTGCAAACGATATCACTAATCCCATGGTAAAAGCTTTTTCCAAGATATTCCGGATGAGTGTTACGGACGGCGCATTGGTGCAGGTGGCTTTTTATGGCGGTTATTTTGCCATGGCCTTCCCGGCAGCCATGTTTATTCGGAAATATTCTTACAAGGCTGGCGTTTTACTGGGATTAGGTTTGTATGCCGTAGGGGCGCTGCTGTTTTTTCCGGCCAAACTGACCGGTGAATACTACCCGTTTTTGCTGGCCTATTTTATCATGACGTGTGGGCTTTCTTTTTTGGAGACCAGTTGTAATCCCTACATATTATCCATGGGTACTGAAGAGACGGCAACCAGACGGCTCAATCTAGCACAATCCTTTAATCCGATCGGTTCCCTGTTGGGAATGTATGTGGCCATGAATTTCATTCAGAATCGTCTGAATCCGATGGATACGGTGGAGCGCAGTCAGCTGACCGATACAGAATTTGCTGCTGTACGCGATTCGGATCTTTCTGTCCTGATCGCTCCTTATCTGCTGATCGGACTGATTATTGTTGCGATATTTGTGATTATTGCCATTACCAGGATGCCGAAAAACAGTGAAGGATCAAAATCGATCAATTTTATTCCGACCTTGAAACGCATTTTTTCCATACATCATTACCGCAATGGCGTGATTGCCCAGTTCTTTTATGTCGGAGCACAGATTATGTGCTGGACATTTATCATACAGTACGGTACGCATCTATTTATGAATCAAGGTATGGAGGAACAGGCCGCCGAGGTATTGTCTCAGAAATACAACATCGTCGCGATGGTCATATTCTGTGTGAGTCGTTTTATTTGTACGTTTATACTCCGGTATCTGAATCCGGGCCGATTGCTTGCGATTCTTGCGGTGGCCGCCTGTTTGCTTACGCTGGGAGTTATTTTCTTTAATGGTATAGAAGGTATGTACTGTCTGGTTGGAATATCTGCCTGTATGTCTCTGATGTTCCCGACCATTTATGGTATCGCCCTGAAAGGACTTGGCGATGATGCCAAATTTGGGGCAGCAGGATTGATTATGGCCATTTTGGGTGGCTCGGTATTGCCGCCTCTACAGGCATCGATCATTGATTGCCGGGAAGTATGGGGAATGCCGGCAGTGAATGTGTCGTTCGTTTTGCCTTTGATCTGTTTTATCGTGATCGTTAGGTATGGCTACCAGATGAGAAAAGCCAGATAACATCGGTGTGCTCTAAAAAATAAATGGGTGCGAAACCGCACCCATTTATTTTTTAGACATATGGGATCCTGATTGATCATCAAAGAAACGGACTGATGATTTGCCATAAATTCATGTAGCGCAACATGAATTCGACTCCTCCGAATACGTGACTCGGCATGGTGAGATCGGTTAAGGTTGAAGAAGGCCAGACCTGATGGGCACTTACCGCATTGCTGTAAGGAACCAGTTCATCCTTTGGCGAGTGATAAAGCTGGATGGTTGTCTGGGGTTTGGCGGTGGCATTGACCAGCGAATTTTTCTGAAGAGCAGCGATAACTGCAAGTACGTCGGCATTACCATTGAAGCTGGGGGCGGCAAAAAAGTCGGGATGTAAAATCTGGGTGATATCCGACCCCAACGCGCTATGCCATTGGGACAGCGAAAGGGTAGAGAATATCTGATTCACTCCCCGGTCTATCAGTTCGGAAGCATACAGATTCTCGTCTTGGACAGAGAGTCGTTCACCGTAGATCATTCCGCGTATCAGATAGGGAAGGTAACCGGAACGGGAGTAAGACGTTGGTGTTTCGTTTTCCAGGAAGGATTGTAGAATACTTTCCAGATCGTAGGCACCACCACCGGCGTGAACGGCCCGAATTTCATCGGCCTTGCCACGATTCTCCAACTCCAACAAGGTTGCGATCGTGGCCTGCCCACCCTGGGAATAGCCGATGAGTTCGATCGCCTCGTTTTCTTCGGTGATGGATTTCTCACGCAAGTATTCCCGTGCGGCCTCTATCATGTCTGCACAGGTACTGCCTGTCAATCTTGCATGCAGGTAAGGATGTTGGCGGTCGGGGGTCTGACTGGAACCGTAGCCCAGGTAGTCCGCCATGACCACGACGTGTCCGCTGACAACCGGCATCATCTCGTAGTAAAAAAGCTGGATAGAGGGGGCTTCTTCCATGTCGAGCGTTCCGTGTTGGATACTGAGCAGATGATCGTACGAGGTAGTGCCACGGGGCATGGCTATCACTCCGGAAGCGGTGACGGGGGTACCGTCTACTCCCGTTGTGTTGTATGTAATGGCTGCCACTTCAACGTCGCACAACAGACTGCTGAGTACTGTTTCCGGTAAGTCGATGTTCAGACCGCCTGCATATTCCATGATTTGTGCTACAATCTCAGCTTTGCTGATCTGTCGTTCTGTAATAATACCGGTTAGATAATGATTGTCCTCGGAAAAGTTTCCCGGTGTATTGTCGTCGTTGTTACAAGCTGTAAAGAATGCGATCGACAATAGTAATGCTAAAAGTTTACTTGTAAAATTGCGAATCATTTTATTTTTCTTTATTATTCTTAATTGCAGATGGATAAGAGTCTGATAAAATCATTGCAAAATTACTTTTTTTAGAAAAAAGATAAAAATATAAACTCTCTTTCTGAAAATGTTTTTATCATTGCAGGTGCAATGATTGTTGAATTAAAAACTGTCGTATCGTAAAGATTATGAAGCATAATGATTATATGATGGAATTATATCGTGGAGAATTGTGGGAGTGTCAGTTGTTGGAAAGTATCCTGAAAAATGAAGGTATTGACTGTTTTTTGGTGAATGCTGCCCGATGTGACTATGGGCTGCTTGTCACGTCTGTTCAGCAGGTGCAGCTTCTGATTCCGGAAGAGTTGCAGAAACAGGGGGTGGAAGTGTTGGAAGTATTCAAGGAAAATATGAAAAGATAAAGTAATTTCACAATATGGGACAAGTGTTTGATTTGAATTCCTGGTTGGAACAATTCCAGGAAAAGCTGATTCAGCTCTTTGGAACGCGTTTGCGATTTTTTGGCTTGCAGGGTAGTTATGGACGGGGGGAGCAGACGACTACGAGCGATATCGACGTGGTGATTATTCTTGATGAGGTCTGTTTTGATGATCTGCAGGCTTATCGCAAGCTGCTGGATTCCATGGATCGTTGTGAATTGATATGTGGTTTTGTTGCAGGTGAAAGAGAATTGCGGGGATGGGAAAGATCCGATCTTTTACAACTTGTATGGGATACGAAACCGATAATCGGTTCCTTGGAGTATTTGCGTCCGCTGTTTTCTGGGGAAGATATTCGTCGTGCCGTACTGACGGGGGCCGGAAATCTTTACCATGCCTGTTCGCATAATTTTCTGCATGCCCGAGACCGGGAGGTACTTGTCGGGTTGTATAAGGCTGCCCGTTTTACTGTGCGTATGAAACATTTTCAGGAGACGGGCGATTATATTGCATCTATGAACCGTCTCGCTGAACATGTTTCTGCGATGGATCGTCGGATATTGAAAGCAATCGCTTTGACCGACGACGCTGCAAATGAAGATCTTTTTGCCGCTGCCAGTCGCGAACTGTTGGAGTGGGCGAGTGGAGTGATACAAAAATGTGGAATTATCTGACAACTTCCGTAAATTCGGGTTTGCTTCCTGCTTCCTGACTGACAGTGACAAAAATGATGGCTTCGACATCGTTTCCTGCCGCATCTTTGCTTTTTGCTGTGAAGCGATAGTCTGTCCCGTTGGCAGTGGCCCGTTTCCCTACGCTTACCGGTGTGCCGAGCGGATAGGTATAGTCGCCGCAGGCTGCGTCAAAGATAGCGATCTCTTCTTCAGTAACAGGTTGTTGGGGGGTATAGTCTGGAAGTTTTTCCACTTCTCCCTGCAAATAACCGTTTTCGATGAGGAATCGCTCTACTTCGGCCGGTGATTTCGTGATGCGGGCATTACGTACACCGTAGCCGGACAGGATTTCCGCTTGAGGCAAAGCCTGTTTCAATGCAGTACTGCTACTGTTGAGGCCGCCACTGCCAAAGGTACAGAACGGAACGATCTTTTTGCCTGCAAAGTCGATCTCTTTTACTAAGGATGCAATGGGGGGAGCATAGGTACCGAACCAGATCGGATAACCGATAAAAATTGTATCATATTTTGTAAAGTCAGTCTTGAAGGCTTTTAAGGCTGGCAGTTCGTTATTGGCCATCTCCTTTTGGCAGCGTTCAATGGTTTCCTCATATGTCCCATTATACGGTTGTTCGACGTCGAGGCGTAAGGTGTCGGCATTTAGTAATTTTGCAAATTCTTGTGCTACTTTTTGGGTTGCCCCTGTTTGTGAATAGTAAACCACCAGATACTTCTGGGTATTGTCTCCTTTTTTCTTTTGTGAGTTGCAGCTTACCAATGTCAGGATAACTGCAAACAATGTCAATCCTTTTTTCATCTTAATATGGTTTTGGTATCAATGGATAAGCAAATATAATATTTTTCCCTGTAAATGAAAATTGATGAACGGCATAACATGTGGCTTTTGTAGAAGAAAATAGTATCTTTGGAAATAAATCCATTTGAACAAGAGGGCTTATGACGGAACTGAGAAAAATTCCCAATGTAGGGAAGCAGACAGAGCGAGATCTGATTGCCATGGGGTATACCACCATCGCTTCTTTGCGTGGGAAGCGAGCGGAAGATCTTTATGCGGAAGAATGCCGTTTGCGCGGTTGTTTGATAGATCGTTGTCAACTTTATCTGTATCGCGCCGTGGAGTATTTCGTGAACGCGGAGAATCCTGATTCGGTTAAATGCAAATGGTGGTTGTGGAAAGACGAATTTTTCGAACCGTCGCCCTGTGGGGCGGTATGTGTGGAGTGTGGCAATTTCCCGTCCGCTTGCGGCGGCTGCCGGAAAATACGCGGCAAGGTGTTCTGGCTGCAGTTTACCGGAGATAAGGTATGTCCTGTTTATCAATGTTGCCGTGAAAAGAAAAAACGGAATTGCGGTGGCTGTCCTGAATTGCCTTGTGCTCGTTTCATGAAAGATTCGACGATATCGGACGAGGAGAACGAAACTCATTTGCAAAAGATGTTGGAACGGTTGGGAAAAGCCATCATCCGTCCACTTCGTCCGGAAGAAACCAGTCTGTTACGTGATTTTCTTTATGAGGCCATCTACCTGCCCGAGGGGATGCCTTCTCCGCCTCGCAGCGTCATCGACCTGCCTCGGTTGCAAGTTTATATCCAAGATTTCGGTACTCGGCCGGACGACCACTGTTTAGTGGCCGAAACCTCCGATAAAATTATTGGGGCCGTTTGGGTTCGCCAAATGAACGACTATGGGCACGTAGACAACCGCACACCTTCGCTTGCCATTTCCCTCTTCAAAGAGTTTCGGGGACGCGGCATCGGCACCCGCCTGATGAAAGAGATACTTGGCCTGCTGTACAGTCAAGGCTACCAACAAGTGTCGCTCTCGGTGCAGAAAGCCAACCCTGCTGTCCGTCTCTACACAAGACTTGGATTTAAGGTGGTGAGGGAGACGGAAGAAGAATATGTTATGGTATGCAAACTACATTAGACAAGCAATGAAAACCAATTATCAGAAATTTCTTTCCGGCGAATATTGCAACCACCTCGATGCCGAGGTGTTGGAAATGATTGTCCGTACCGGCAAATTGCTGGCACGTTTCAATGCTCCCGAAGCGACAGAAGAAGAAAAGCAGGACCTGCTAACACAAATGCTCGGAAAAATCGGACAACATACAAGTGTAGGACGCAATTTCACTTGCCAATGCGGAAAGCACATCTTCCTTGGTGAAAAAACCGTGGTCAACATGAATTGCACGATGATGGACGAAAACCACATCCGAATCGGCAATCGGGTATTGATTGCGCCTAACGTACAATTTTATACAGCCACCCACCCCATGAATGCCTGCGAACGTTTCGTCAACGGCTGGAAGGAAACGTCCGGCGATTTATTCTTCCGTACCCGTTCCCTACCCATCACCGTTGGAAACGATGTATGGATAGGCGGCGGAGCCATCATTCTTCCCGGCATCACCATCGGCAACAACTGTGTAATTGGTGCCGGCAGCGTAGTCAATAAATCTATCCCGGCCAATAGCGTCGCAGCAGGAAACCCTTGCCGGATAATCCGTCAGTCAGAGCCCGCCATCACTTTCCGCCCTGTCACTACGGATGACATACCCGAACTGAAGGAACTATTCCGCAATACGGTATTGACGATTAACGCCCGCGACTATACCGCCGAAGAAGTAGCCGATTGGGCTTCGTGCGGCAATCGGCCGGGCCGCTGGGAGGAACTGCTCGCCACTCTGTGCTTTATTGCCGCCTGCGATGCCGAAAGCCATATCGTCGGCTTCACCTCCATCTGCAACGACGGCTACCTGCACTCCATGTTCATCCACAAAGATCATCAGGGAGAAGGCATTGCCACCGCCCTGCTGCAACGGATTGAAGCATACGCCACGGAGCACGGCATCCACGAGATTACTTCGGAAGTGAGCATCACCGCCCGCCCCTTCTTCGAACGACGGGGGTATGTCGTGGAACAGGAACAACGTGTACAGGCCAACTGTCTGCAACTGACCAATTATAAAATGAAAAAACAGTTAGCAAGGATATGAACATACTGATTCTGAATGCCAGTCCGCGCCGTAAAGGAAATATCTCAGCCATGCTTGACGCGATGGAAAAAGAGGCCTTGCAACAAGGTGTACATGTGGACACGATACGCATAGCCGATCTACAGGTAAAGGCCTGTACCGGATGTATGACCTGCCGTTCGCGACAAGCCTGTGTATTGCCTGATGATGATGCCCAACGGATTGTAGGAATGATCGAGGCATGCGATGCGCTGGTTATAGGCTCTCCCTGCTATTGGGGGGAACATGCCGGGACAACTCAAAGTCCTTTTCGACCGTATGGTTTATGCGATGATGGGGGAAAATCCTCGTGGCCTTCCCCAACCGTTGCATAAAGGGAAACGGGCCATCGTGCTAAGCACATGCACGACGCCATACCCCTTCAATATTCTGTTCAACCAGTCGAGAGGTACCGTAAAAGCGCTGAAGGAAATCCTGAAGTGGAGCGGTTTCCGGATAAAAGCCGTTGTCGAAAGAGGGGGAACAAAAGAAAAATCCGTCGGTCCCAAAGACTTGGTACGCTGTCGGAAAGCGATACAAAAAGTCTTGTAAGCATAATACCAGTTATTTATAAATATGGAGAAAAACACTTTCCAACTTCGTCATTGGCAAATAGCAGACGTGCCGTCATTGGCCCGATACCTGAACAACAAGAAGATTTGGGACAACTGTCGCGACCGCCTTCCGTTTCCTTATACGGAAGAAGACGCCCGTTCTTTTATCGACTATGCCATAAGCCAACAGGAGCCCTGCGAATACTGCATTGACATAAACGGCGAAGCCGTTGGCAACATCAGTTTCATGCGGGGAACGGATGTAGAGCGCTTCAATGCCGAAGCCGGCTACTGGCTGGCAGAGCCTTTCTGGAACCAAGGCATTGCCAGCCAAGCTCTGTGCGAAGCACTGCGTCGCTATTGGGCGGCGACAGACGTTGTCCGCATCTTTGCCAACGTATATGAGAACAACATCGCCTCCATGCGGGTACTCGAAAAGGCCGATTTTCGCAAGGTCGGCGTTCTTCGCAAAGCCTGCTTCAAGAACAGCTGCTTTGTAGATGCCCATTATTTTGAACTGCTGAAAGAAGAGTTTGTATGAACATCCGCCTCATCACCACCTACAAGAAACGTTTCCTCCCCCTGCTCCTCCTTGCCGACGAGCAGGAATCGATGATTGACCGCTATCTGGAACGGGGAGAACTGTTCGTCATGTACGACACGCAGGAAGCCATTGCCGCAGCCGTTGTGACAAACGAAGGAAACGGAGTTTACGAACTGAAGAACCTGGCCGTTGCACCTTCCTATCAGCGAAAAGGGTATGGTCGACAGATGGTGGAATACCTTTGTCGGTACTATGCCGACGTGTGCCATACACTGCTTGTCGGCACGGGTGAAAGCAAACAGATAATCACCTTCTACGAAAGTTGTGGCTTTACTTATTCGCATACCGTCGCCGACTTCTTTACCTGCAATTACGACCATCCGATTGTAGAAGACGGGAAGGTGCTGAAAGACATGATTTACTTCCGGAAAAGTCTGATTGAACTTCGCAACCTTCCTCCTTCTGAACGGAGCGATGACCTTATACATACTTTAGTCGAATTATGGGATGCATCGGTACGGGCCAGTCATCACTTTCTGGCGAAAGAAGATATCCGGCGTTTAACTCCGTTTGTAGGAGAAGCCATTCGGGAGGTAGAAACGTTGTTGGTGATGTATCAGGGAAATCAACCGGTTGCTTTCATGGGAGTTGAGAACCAGAAAACAGAAATGTTGTTTGTTGCACCCGATTGTTTTGGAAACGGACTCGGAAAACAGCTTATTTGCGTTGCTATCAAGGACTATCAGGTTCTTTATGTAGATGTGAACGAACAGAATCCGCAGGCCGCAGGTTTCTATCGCCACTTCGGCTTCCGCACGTTTGAACGGACTGAAACCGACGAACAGGGCAATCCATTTCCAATCCTGAAAATGAAACTTGAAAAGACAAAAGTGATACCCAGCATTCTTTTGGTACATGGGGGACCGGGTGCTGTCGGCAGTTTACATTCCATGGCAGAATATATGTCAAGGCATTTTCAGGTGTTGGAATGTCTGCAAACAAAGTATACCATTGAAGAACTGAAGAAAGAACTGATTACTCAGATACGGATGCAAGCCTGTCCTCCGGTTACGCTCATCGGCCATTCTTGGGGAGCCTGGCTTTCAATACTGGTCGCAGTAGAACAACCTGAAGCGGTCAGACAACTGATTCTGATCGGTTGTCCTCCATTTGAAGAACACTATGTACCGCTTATTCGGGAGAATCGCCTGAATCGTTTGTCTGAATCTGAAAAAGAGCGGTTCAAATATCTTCTTGCCTCTTTGGAACGGGAAGCAACAGAAGAAGCAATGCAGCAGTTGGAAACATACATAGAGCAGACGGATAACTATCGACTCCGGGCTGTTTCTGCGAAAGGTTTTCAGGATGCTCGCATGTATGCCTCTATTTGGACAGAAGCAAGCGCATTGCGTAAACGCGGAGAATGGAGAAGATTGCTGCCGCAGATTGCATGTCCCGTTATTATCCTGCATGGCAAACAGGATCCTCATCCATATCAAGGAGTTGTAGGACCGCTGGGTGAGGCCGGAATAACCTACCGGCTGCATATATTGGAATGTTGTGGACATACTCCCTTTATCGAAGTGGAGGCGAAAGAGAATTTTTATGCACTGTTGAATGACTATTTGTAATCGTCCGCTTGGAAAAATTGAAATTTCAATTCAGCCTGCCGGACAAACAAAAAGCAGGAAAACAAATTCCTGCTTTTTGTTTGTCCGATAAATGTTTTATTTTAAAGCCTTAAGTGCTGCCTCGTAATCAGGTTCTTGACTGATTTCCTTTACCAATTCCGTATAAGCTATTTTCCCCTGTTCGTCAATGATGATGACTGCTCGGGCGCATAGTCCTTTCATGGGACCGTCTATGATTTGGAGGGGATAATTGGAAACAAAATTCTCGCTTCGAAAAACGGAAAGAGGAATAACATTGTCAAGGCCTTCTGTCGTACAGAAACGGCGTTGTGCAAACGGCAGATCCATGGAAATGCAGAGTACAATGGTATTTTCTAACGTAGATGCCGCTTTATTGAAATAACGAACGGAGGCGGCACAGGTAGGGGTATCCAGACTGGGAAAAATATTGAGTACGACCCTTTTCCCTTGGAAATCCTGGAGACAGACATCTTTCAGATCACCTCCCGTTCCGGAGAAGTCCGGCGCTTTTGTCCCTACTTTTAACAGTAAGCCATTCGTATGCATCTCTGTCCCTTTCAAAAATACAGTTTCGCCTGCTGGCGTTTGGTTTTGACTACCATTCTTGATTGCGTTGCTGGCTGTTTCGATACTCATAGTTGTTTTATTTACATTTTTGTTATTTGTTGCTGTCCCCAAAGATGCTGCTGTCAAATTGGCGGGAACAAGCAACGTGATTAATAATATTTTGTAATTCATAAATCCTTTTTCTGCAAAATAAATGGATTTTGTTGAATCGTGCAATCCCCTGTATTCGGTATCTTGGTTTAAAAAATGTAATGACTGAAAAATCCTCTTAAAATATTATTTCTCTGATTCTTCCTTGCTCGGTATTTCGGGTATATAAAGATAGCTGTCGTACTGCCCTCCGGTGTGGATGTAATGTCTTCCTTGATTGTGGGTAGCTGGGGAGGTGACAACTTCATTCGGATCGGCACATGCTGTTTCGTTACCGCCCAATGTAATCATCTCCACCGTTTCTCCTGGCATATAGGTAAAACCTTCTTTGGGAATTGTGATTTGTGCGGAACCGAAGGGAATGGTTGTTTTTTCCGGATAATAGGCTCCGACCGTGAGTTGGAGGATTTCTCCTGTATCGAAAAGAAGGCCCATGGGCCAGATTTCAATTTCGACAGGAACAATTTCTCCCGGTTTCAGCTTTTGTTCGCTTGTAAATGTATGATAAGGTTCGGCTTCGCTACTTCGGACTGAATCCAGTTGGCGCATGGATACACGCTGCATGCCGGTGGCTGCGATACGGTTGCCTGTACGGTCGGGAATCGGTGATCCTTCCGGAGAAAGTTTTTCTACTTTCACGGTCAGGTCCATATCGTCGTGGTCGGGAGCCGATACCCACAAGTGTAATTTCATGTATCCGGTGATTTCGGTCGGTTTGTCCATCCGGTAGCGATAAGTAACCTGGTGATTCTGGCTTTCGGAATCGTAAAGACTGATATTTTCTTGCTGTGGCAAGACGGTCTGTAAGGAACTGTCTGTGGCTGACAGGTATAGTTTTCGGTAAACGGTTCGGGCCAGCGGAAATTCATTTTCTTCGCGGTTGACGATGTCTTGTCCTCCGGGATTCAAAACGGAAAGGCGGACTTTGGGAGTTGTCTCCCATCCATTGTCGATGCCTTTCAGATAATGATCAAAAAAGCGGCGCAGGTCTTCTACATTTTCAGGAGTGTAATAGTCGAACCATTCATTGGTGTTGTGTACCCGCAACCATTTCTCTTTTGAAGCCATTCGGCGGTATCCGGCAAAGGTCCCGTGTGTATGTACTGAGTTGGTGTAACTCGCTACGACATAAGCCGGGATTTGAATGTTTTCAATCCGGGCCGCCTTGTCTTGCCAGTAATCACACATGAACGGTTGCTCGACAATCATGCGCGGTTGATCTTCCAACCTGCCATGAGCAGAGGAAAATGTTTCGGCAATCATTTCCGGAAATTCCGGCATGGGAATTCCTCCACGAGTTCCGGATTCCCGATAATGATCGCAAAATCCTTCCCAGGGAGCGATGGCTGCCAGATGCTTGGGACATTCGGCTGCGATAAACCATTGCGATACGGTAAGCCAGGAATTGCCAGACATACCTACTTTCCCGTTACACCATTCCTGTTGGGCGATCCATTCTATTACATCGCAGCCGTCCAGCGCATCTTCATGTCCCCAATAGAGCAGATTGCCTTCGGACATGTAAGCCCCGCGTTTGTCCGGATTGACGATGGCATAACCGTTGGCTACCCAGTAGGCAGGATCCGGACCTTCAAATTTTTCCAATCCGGAAGTGGCTTCTTGGGGAACTCCTGAGCGCATGGGAACATCGTCTAACATTTGGCCGCCGATTTCTTTCCCGTAGGGACTCCAGGCCAGTATAGCCGGACAAGCGTCTCCATTTACCGGTCGGAATATATCGGTATAAATGGTCACACCATCCCGCAGTTTGATGGGAACATCTCTTTCCAGCAAGATGTCACAAGGTAGTGGTTTGGCTCCTTCGCGACGAATACTGCCGGCTTTCAGTACCAGAGTTTCCTGTTTGAATCCGGGATAGCGTACCCGTTGGGCATCTACCGGAAGCGCTTTCCGGGTGGGAACTTTTATTTCTTTGCCTTCCGCATTGTGCAGGATGATCTCCTGCTGTTGGGCCGTCTGCTGTGTGCAGGCTGTCATAAGTAATATTGCCCCCGTATAAATCCATCGTTTCATGTTGTCATCTATATTATGATTGGACATTTTAAATTTCAATGACAAATATGGGCGTTTACTTTTAGAAAAAACTGTTCAATCAAAGACCAGAATTGGTTAAATCCGAAACATTTTCTATCTTTATCCCAAATGAACCGTGAAATGGCTTTTGGAAAGGAAAAAATAATCAGATTGAGTGAATTGATGGCGTATCATGGGGTAAAAGAGGTATATAGAAATAGTATTGCCTGTTTTCGAATGAATAGTCTTTTGGTGAATATTGATACGATACCTCCTGCTTTTGCCGATATCTTTTCTTTTTTGGTCGTTCAGAACGGAACCGCTGTTTTTTCCATTAATTACCGGGAATGTACGGTGCGGGAAGGGGATCTGTTGCTGTTTTCTCCCAGTGTACTGGTTTCACTAACCCGTCAGAGTTCCGATTTTGTGGCGATGAATCTATTGTGTGAGCGGACGCTTTTCGAGCATATTCTGAGTTCATGTACTGCTTATCAGTCGTATTCACTCTTTTTTTGTCGGACCGATTGGCCGCTTCTTCATTTGACGGTTGAACAAGTGGAGGGAATGGTTGCCTGTATGCGACAGATTTCTCATACTATTTCCCGACCGTATGTATATCAGGAAGAGTTGGTCAATCATTTGATGCATGTCTTTTTGCTACAGGTTTTGGAGCTGGTGGAAGCACGGGTGGGCATGTTGACGCCGGCTCTCAATCATACTGAAACTCTTTTTCATCAGTTTATATCCCTGTTGATACAACATTATAAACAGGAACATTACATTGATTTTTATGCTCGGATGCTTTCGATCTCGACGACTTATCTTTCGAGGATCATTCGTAAAGTGACACAGAAAACTGCCGGTTATTTCATTACCGGTTTGCTTTATGCGGAAGCTTGCCGTTTATTGGTTTATACCGATCGTCCGGTACAGGCTATTGCCGATGAACTTTGTTTTTCTGATCAGTCGGCATTCGGAAAGTTTTTTAAGAGCAATGCCGGAATCTCTCCGCAGAAGTTCAGAATGGAAAATTCAAATGACTGATTTTATGGGTAGAATTAAAAAGGAAACAGAGTTTCCTCAGAAACGGTTTTGGCCGAATTTGAAGAAAACTCTGTGAAAAAATTCGCTTTAGTTCATTCCCATTAAAATAATTCCGAGGTTGAAACTGAAAGTCTGAATTTCGGGGACTCTGCCGTGAGCCGCTTTCGTTCCATAATTGTATCTGGCTCCGAGGTTGAATGCAAATTGATCGTTGAATGGAATATACATACCGATTTCCGGAGCAAAGGCAAATTGCCAGCGCGAAATAGTTGAACTGAACTGGCCGACTTCCAGTCGTTTCTCTGTCCAGCTGGTACCGATTCCCAAACCGACAAAAGGACGCAGGGTCGTATTGCTTTCTGTGAGATAGTACCGACCGATGGCTAACATCGGAACTGTATTGATATAACGGTATTGGTTTCCGGTAATGGTATAGACGTTATCGTTTTTATTGAATTTAAAATTACCGGAAGTGTGGGCTTTGTCTTTATAGAACACATCCCAGCCGATGGCTGCACCGACAGAAAAACGTTCGCTCAGAAATTGGTGGTATTCAAGATCGAATCCCCGGAAACTGGCTTTGTCTGTGTATTCTTTTACCTGATCCATCGGTAGACTGATCTGGTAATTGAGATTGAGAAGCTGAGCTTTTAATAAAGGACTCAGGCCAAAAAGGCAGATGGCAATTATCAATAGTTTTTTCATAATGCAAATATTTTTATGTTCAGTCATTATTTGGAGATTGTGTTTAAGTAGGGCGATTGGGCAAAACACTGATTGATCTGCGTTTCGATCCGGTTTAGAATGGAAGCATTCGAACCTTGCAGCAAGCCGTCCGCAATGCCTGTCCAGATAACATTTACCTTGTCGTCGCTTCGAGGAGTGGTAGAAACCATTTCAATGACTACTGATCCGGTTTGATAGGTATAGACACTGACTGGATACCAGGGATAGTAAGGACTGAAAGGTCCTCCCCACCAGCTGCCCCAATACCAGTTCCAGTTATTATACCAGTTGTCGACAAAATACGCATAATTGACGTTGGAGAAGGCTGATACGGTGACAACAAAACTGGGCAAGTCTGAAGCAGGGGTAGCAGCCGTCGGGTCTGCTATTTTTTCATATCCCAATGCCTCAAAATTTTCTGTGATGGTTTGGATGATGGCATCATCGAATGCATGGATGGGGACATAGCCACTGTTGTCGTTACTGAAATAGACAATCGTGTCCGGAATGGAGAAGGTGGTGAAGTTTGAAAAGTCAGCACCTTTGTCGTAGTTTGTGATGGCAACATCATAGTCTTCAATGTTATCAGCTCCTTCCGGGTAACATGAAACTACCAGTTGTATCAACAAACCGGTAAGCAATAAAATTAATAAGCGTTTCATACTTAGTTTGTTTTTAGTTTAACAAATGTTTTATTTATTGCCGTGTGGGACGGCAATACAATAAATGGTTTTATTGTACCGGTTATACGTCTGTTTTTTAAAATAGTTTGGAAATAATAAAAAGGAGAAAAAACAGAACCGATATTATTCCGGTTCTGTGGCTAAAATGGATTTGTAGCCATAGGTTTTTGCGATGTTCATGACTTTTACGACCTGCTCGATGGGAACGGTTTTTTCGGCTTCGATGGAGATGCAGGGATCATCACTGTCCTTCAACAGTTCGACAATCTGACTTTCCAAGCGTGAAAAAGGGGTGACTTTGGTGTTGAGATAGAAAGTCTGGTTTTTGTCGATTGATACGACAACCTGCGGACGATTAGAAGTTTGATTGGTGCTTTTGGGTAATAGCAGTTTCAGGGCGTTCGGGTTGATCAGGGTTGAGGTGACCATGAAAAAAATCAATAATAGAAATACGATGTCGGTCATGGACGACATGTTGAAATTGGCATTTGCTTTTCTGGATCTTTTTATGGCCATGGGAAATACTATTGAGGTTCTTTTTCGTTTTTCATTTCATAAATGATTTCCATGAAATCGGCGCTGGTAGTTTCCATTTTGGTGATGATGTGGTCGATCCGGGCGGTAAGAGCATTGTAGGCAAAATAGGCGATGATACCGACAATCAAACCGGCGACAGTAGTAATCATGGCCGTGTAAATTCCTCGGGATAAAAGGGTAATGTTGATGTTACTTCCTGCCATGGCCATGTCGTAGAATGCCTGAACCATACCGACCACTGTGCCCAGAAAACCGATCATCGGGGCCATACCGGAACAGGTGGCTAACGTAGAAAGCCCTTTTTCCATGTTGGCAACTTCGAGATTGCCGGCACTCTCCACAATGGCTCTCAGTTCAGAAACTGGTAAATGGTGGTGGAGTATGCCTTTGATCAGCATGCGGGACATGGGAGTATTCTCTTCGTTGCAAATGGTGATGGCCTGACGGATGTCTCCGGAAAGCATGGCTTCCAGGATCCTCTCCAGAGTCTCTGTCCGGAGTAGAGAATATTTTCGAAGTAATAAATATCTTTCGCAAAAAATGTATACCGCAATGATGGATAGCAGGAAAATGGGGATCATTAACCAACCTCCTTTTACAACCATACTCCATAAACTCAGTTCTGCCTCTGTCGCTTGAGGAACTGTTGTGGCTACTAATAATGTCAAATGATTCATCGGTCTAAAGTTTTCGTCGCGAAGATAATGGTTTTGACGCAAAAATGGAGGTGATTATAAGAAAAAGTTATACCTTATAACTATTTCGATTTCGTCTTTTTTGAGAATAATTCGTTTTTTTGCAGCAAATTTAAAATCGTATAATTCTTGAATCTAATGAAATTGAATGAGAAAAGAGGCAATATGCTTCATGGTATTTTATTGATCGCACTGTTTTCTTGTGCGGCTTTTTACATCAGTGAGCTGTCGTTTGTGAAGCAATTGTCGTTTAGTCCCCTGATTGTCGGTATTATTCTGGGTATGTTGTATGCCAATAGTTTGAGAAATCGTCTGCCGGAGACCTGGGTGCCCGGTATTTTGTTTTGTTCGAAACAGATTTTGCGTTTGGGGATCATATTGTATGGATTTAAATTAACTTTTCAGGATGTGATGGCTGTGGGTTTGCCTGCTATTCTGATCGATGCGATTGTCGTGACTGTTACGATTTGTGGCGGGGTGCTGATTGGCAAATGGATGAAAATGGAAAAAGAGATAGCTCTGTTGACCTCTGTTGGAAGTGGAATTTGTGGTGCTGCTGCAGTTTTGGGGGCGGAATCAACGATTAAGAGTAAGCCCTATCAAACGGCTGTGGCCATTTCTACAGTTGTGATTTTTGGAACCGTGTCTATGTTTTTGTATCCTTTGCTTTATCGGAATGGTGTTGTTGACCTGACTCCGGAGCAGATGGGAATATATACCGGATCAACTTTGCATGAAGTGGCCCATGTTGTGGGGGCCGGTAATGCCATGGGCAAGGAAATTTCTGATGTGGGCATTATCGTGAAAATGATTCGGGTCATTATGTTGGTACCTGTTTTGTTATTGATCAGCTATTCTGTTGCCAGAAGCCGTATGAAAGGAGCGGATAGATCGCAGGGAGGGAAAATTGCGATACCTTGGTTCGCTTTGGGTTTTTTGGCCGTAATCGGTTTCAATTCGTTCGATTTGTTGCCTTCGGCTGCGATCGGTTTTATCAATGATTTCGATACTTTCCTTTTAACCATGGCCATGACGGCCCTGGGCGCTGAAACCAGCATTGAAAAGTTTAAGAAAGCAGGTTTTAAGCCTTTCCTGTTGGCTTCCTCGCTTTATGTCTGGTTGCTGGTCGGCGGTTATCTTTTGGTGCGCTATCTGACTCCGTATTTGATGTCATGAAAATTGCTGCTTGAAAGAGAAAACTGTTCAGAATTTCTGACGAAGCGAGAAATCGATAAACTGATTGGCGTAAGGATCCGGTTCGCCTTGGCGGTGAACGATATAGAACATCCGGTCGATAGTTAGGTTGTCGATTTCTATGATTTTAAGTTTTTCCTGGGCGATTTCATCCCGGATGCTGTAAATAGAAAGCAGAGCGAAGCAGTTGGAGTGGAGAAGATAATGTTTGATGCCTTCAGTGCTGCCTAATACGAGCTGACAGTTTAAAATATTCATGGAAATACCTGCCTTTGACAGCTGATTTCGGATGATATGATAGGTCCCCGATCCTTGTTCGCGCAGAATGAGAGGAAGTCTGGAAAAATCCTGCAGAGTAATATGTTCGGGAATTTGAGTGGCAATGGCTGAAACCAGTACAATTTCATCCCGGAGGAACGGAATATAATGGAGATCCGGTTGCGTGGGAGTTCCCTCTATGAAGGCCATGTGAAGATTGCCGTTAACCACTTCCTGTTCGATTTGTGCTGTATTGCCGCTGCTAAGCGTGATAGGACTCTGGGGGGAGAGACGCTTGAAACGTACCAGCATTTCCGGGAGAATGTATTGGGCCAGTGTTGTACTGGCTCCGATGTGGAACGCCCCGGAAAATCTGTTTTTCATCTTGTCGATGGTAAAATTGATCTCTCTTTCTTTTCGGACCAGGGTTTCCATTTCCTGCAATAAATATTGTCCGGCTCTGGTGAGATACATGCGTCCTTTGATGCGATCGAAAAGCGTAATACCCAGTTCTTTCTCCAGTTCCTTGATGTTTTTAGAAATGGCGGGTTGGCTCAGCAACAGTTCTTCCGCCACTTTGGTGGTATTCGGATTTTTGGCCAGGTGATAAAAGACTTTGTATTTGTGGTCCAGCATAATCAACGGTTATTATTTGAAAAGACAAAATAATAGAAATTAATTCGTTAAAACAAAAGAATCAGGGCTGACATAAAGGTCGGTTTGATTGTTACGCTGTCATCGTAAAGGGAAGATTATGATTTAAATCGTTTTAATTCGATCGATTTGTTTGTTGTTTTGGGTAAAAATATTAATTTGGAGCCATCAAATTTGAAATGGGCTATAACCTTGTATTTTTGAGAAATAATGGGGCCTCCGGTTCAATGGCCTCTGAACAGAATAGAGTATCTGAAACTAAAAATGATATATATGGAAAATAAATTAGATGTCTTAACGAAGAAGTTGTATGAAGAGGGGGTAGAAAAAGCGAATCGGGAGGCAGAGAAAATTGTTGCACAGGCAAAGGAAAATGCGGCGAAGTTGATCGCTGAGGCGGAGGCTCAGGCAAAGGAGATAAAAGCTGCAGCAGAAGCAGAGGCGGATCATCTGAAGAAAAAGGCGGAGTCTGAAATGGCTTTGAGTGCCCGTCAGGCAATCACTGCCCTGAAACAGTCCATTACAACTCTGATTTCCGGTGAAGTGGCCGGAGATATGGCTAAGGCGGGGTTTAAGGATGAGGCGTTTGTTCAGGAAATGATTATGACGATTGTCAAAAAATGGGACATTGCTTCCGGAAATCTGAATCTGGAACTGATTTTATCCGAAACTGAAAAGGAAAAATTTCAGTCGTTTGTTGCTGCAAAGTATAAAGAGTTACTGGATAAGGGATTGGAGGTAAAAGTCGGAGATACGGCCGATGCTTTTGTGATTCAAGCCAAAAATGGCGGATATCAGATTGCTTTCTCAGAACAATTGTTTGAAGCTTTTTTCAATCAGTACATGAGGAGTTTTACCAAAAGTCTGCTTTATAATAAATAATTCGTGATTTTGGAGGGTTGCTTGCTGTGCTGCAAGACCAGATCATAAATGATGAGTTCAAAATAGATTTACATGGATTATATTGCTTTTATAGCAGGTTTACCGGAAATTACGTGGGATGATCGGAAATTGTCCTTGACTGTGGCTGAATTTCGAAAACAGCTGAAGGATTATATCGGGGGAAAAGATGAACGTTTGATCGATCTTTTTTTCTTGCCAAACGATAATGCACAGGTGTTGCGCTTGTTGCAGAAAAAAGAGCCCGATTCTTCCCTGACAACGGTTTATCCGGTAAAAATGCTGGAAGATGAAATATTGGAACCGGATAAGATGATCCCGTCTTATCTGAGGGAATTTATTGCGGATTTCAAAGAAGAGCATTTGCGCTACGAGGTGTCGCCGGAGAATGTATTGAGCTGGATGTATTATGATTATATGATGAAGGCTGATAATTTGTTGGTGAGACAGTTCGCTGAGTTTTCGATGAACTTGAAAAATCTGGTGACGGCCTTGAATGCCCGGAAATATGGGCTGGAAGTAGCAAAGGAAGTGATTGGTAGCAATGAATTTGCAGTCGCTTTGCGGACATCGAATGCCAAAGATTTTGGTCTGACTCTGGATTATCCGTATGTTGAAAAGGTAATATCCTGGATGAACGACGATAATCTGGTGGAACGAGAGAGAGGATTGGATCTGATTCTTTGGAATTTCTTGGATGAAGCGGTGACTTTTGAATATTTCTCATTGGAAAGAGTCATCAGTTATATGCTTCGTTTGATGATTATCGAGCGATGGAGTAAGATGAGTTCGGAATCCGGCAAGAGAGTGTTTATGGAGATGATCGAGCGTTTCCGGCGAAGTTTTCAGTTTGAAGAACAATTTAAATAATATACGGTTTATGAATTACGATTTATGGTTTTCTGCTTGCTGGTAAATCAAAAATCTTGAATCGTTGATCAAAAATAAATGGAGTTTATGGCAAAAACACAAGGAAAAGTCCATAGCATTATTTCGAACCTTGTACTCGTGAAAGTCGAAGGTCCCGTTTCCCAGAATGAAATCTGTTTTATTGAGGAAAACGGAGAAAGACTGATGGCTGAAGTGATCAAGGTAGTGAAAGATCTTGCATATGTACAGGTATTTGAAAGTACCCGGGGACTGAAGCCCGGTATGCCGGTGGAATTTCAGAATCACATGTTAGAGGTGAGTCTCGGACCCGGGTTGTTGTCGAAAAATTTCGACGGATTGCAGAATGACCTGGATAAAATGACGGGCGTCTTTTTGAAAAGAGGTGAATATACCAATCCGTTGGAAGAAGATAAGAAATGGAGTTTTACTCCGCTGGCGAAGGTCGGAGACCGTGTAAAAGCGGCCGATTGGTTGGGGAATGTGAAGGAAAACTGGCTGGATCACAAGATTATGGTCCCTTTCAAGATGGAGGGGGAATATACGGTGGAATCGATCGTTCCGGCAGGAGAGTATACGATTTTGGATGTGGTGGCTGTTTTGAAAGATGCTGCCGGTAAAAAGTATGATATTACCATGGTGCAGAAATGGCCGGTTAAGGTGGCCATTCGGAATTATGTCGATAAACCACGTCCTTTTCGGCAGATGGAAACCGGAGTACGGGTGATCGATACGATGAATCCCATGCTTGAGGGGGGAACCGGTTTTATTCCCGGTCCCTTTGGTACCGGAAAAACAGTATTGCAGCATACTTTGGCCCGTTTTGCAGATGCCGACGTAATCATTATGGCAGCCTGTGGGGAACGTGCCAATGAGGTCGTGGAAATTTTTACCGAATTCCCGGAATTGCAGGATCCACGATCCGGACGTTCGTTGTACGAACGGACGACGATTATTGCCAATACCTCCAATATGCCGGTGGCTGCCCGGGAGGCTTCCGTATACACGGCCATGACAATCGGAGAGTATTATCGGGCCATGGGCATGAAGGTGCTGCTATTGGCCGATTCAACTTCTCGTTGGGCACAGGCATTGCGGGAAATGTCCAACCGTATGGAGGAGTTGCCCGGTCAGGATGCTTTCCCCATGGACCTGTCGGCGATTATTTCCAATTTCTATGCCCGGGCCGGTATGGTATTCCTGAATAATGGAAAAACCGGATCGGTAACCTTTATCGGTACGGTATCTCCGGCCGGTGGTAACCTGAAGGAACCGGTGACCGAATCCACCAAAAAAGTGGCCCGGTGTTTTTATGCCTTGTCACAGGCTCGAGCCGATTCAAAACGTTATCCGGCAATCGATACCTTGGAATCTTATTCAAAGTATTTGGAGTATCCGGAATTTGTTGAATATGCGAAGAAAAATATTTCTGAAAATTGGATTGCAGATGTCAATGAAGTTCGCAATATGCTGGTACGGGGACGTGAAACGTCAGAACAAATCGATATTTTGGGGGATGATGGTGTGCCTTTGGATTATCACTTGGTTTTCTGGAAGGCCGAGTTGATTGATTTTGTCATCCTGCAACAGGATGCTTTTGACAATATCGATGGATCGACTTCCATGGAACGTCAGCAGTATATGCTGAACAAGGTTTTGGAAGTGGTTCGCTCCAATTTTGAGTTCGATTCTTTTGAAGAGGTGAATCCTTATTTTAAACGGATAATCAACGGATTCAAGCAAATGAACTATTCCGAATTCCAATCTGAACATTTTAAAAAGTTCGAAGCGGAAGTCGAGGAGATTATTAAAGAGAGAAAATCGGTTTGACATCTAAAATTTAAAATTGAACATAAATGAACACTGCTTTTCAAAAAGTATATACCAAGATCACTCAGATAACCAAGGCTACCTGTTCATTAAAGGCCCAGGGGGTCGGTAATGATGAATTGGCTATTGTAAATGGCCGGTTGGCACAGGTCGTGAAAATCTGGGGAGAAGACATCACTCTGCAGGTGTTTTCCGGGACTGAAGGTATTCCGACGAATGCAGAGGTGACTTTCCTGGGAAAAGCTCCTACCTTGAAAGTAGGGGATGATTTGTGCGGACGTTTTTTCAACGCTTTCGGTGATCCCATTGATGGGGGGCCTGCGGTTGATGGTGAAGAACGTGAAATTGGCGGTCCTTCCGTTAATCCGGTGCGGCGTAAACAACCTTCGGAGCTGATTGCAACCGGTATTGCCGGTATCGATTTGAACAATACTTTGGTTTCAGGACAGAAAATTCCGTTTTTTGCCGATCCGGATCAACCGTATAATCAGGTGATGGCGAATGTGGCTTTGCGGGCAGAGACCGACCGGATTATTTTGGGCGGTATGGGATTGACCAATGATGATTATCTGTATTTTAAGAATTTGTTTGATAATGCGGGGGTTTTGGACCGTATTGTGAGTTTTGTGAATACGACCGAAGCTCCTCCGGTGGAACGTCTGTTGGTGCCGGATATGGCTTTGACTGCAGCGGAATATTTTGCGGTTGACCGTAATGAGAAGGTATTGGTGTTGTTGACAGATATGACTCTGTATGCAGATGCTCTGGCGATTGTATCCAACCGTATGGATCAGATTCCTTCCAAGGATTCCATGCCGGGATCGTTGTATTCGGATCTGGCCAAGATTTATGAGAAAGCGGTACAGTTCCCGGCCGGAGGTTCTATCACCATTATCGCCGTGACGACCTTGTCCGGTGGCGATATTACTCATGCGATTCCGGATAATACCGGTTATATTACGGAAGGTCAGTTGTTTTTGCGGAAAGATACTGAAATCGGAAAAGTTATTGTCGATCCTTTCCGGAGTTTGTCGCGTCTGAAACAGCTGGTAATCGGAAAGAAAACTCGGAAAGATCATCCACAGGTCATGAATGCGGCCATTCGTTTGTATGCGGACGCGGCCAATGCCCGAACCAAGCTGGAAAACGGTTTTGACTTGACCGATTATGATAAGCGAACGCTTGAATTTGCCAAGGATTATTCCAATGAATTGCTGGCGATTGACGTGAATGTCAGCATCAATCAGATGTTGGATACCGCCTGGACATTGTTCCGGAAGTATTTCACGCGTTCAGAGCTGGGTATCAAGAAAGAAATCGTAGATGAATTCGGTAACTTTTCGGATTGAGAAAAGGTGTACCAGGACATCAGAAACAAGAGTAGAGCAAAGAATATGAAGGGTTTATCATTTAAAATTTAGAATGGATGATTAAATTTCAATATAATAAAACATCTCTGCAGAGTCTTGACAAACAGCTCAAGATGCGTGTGAGAGCTTTGCCTACCATCAAGAATAAGGAATCTGCCCTGCGTTCGGAAGTTAAAAAAGCAAAAGAGGTGGCTGATGAATTCGATGAAAAACTGGAAGATACATTGCACAGCCTTCATGATATGCTTCAATTGTATGACGAATATGATACAGACATACTTGTCGTAAAAGATGTGAATATGTCTGTCAAAAAAATCGCAGGTGTACGTACGCCGGTATTGGAACGGGTGGATTATGAAACCAGAGATTTCAGCCTGTTCAATGCTCCGGGGTGGTTCCTGGACGGGATTCAGCACGTGAAAGAAGTCGTTCGTATCGCTCTCGAACGAGAGTTTTATATGCGAAAGATGGAATTATTGGATCGTGCTCGTAAAAAGACGACCCAGAAAGTTAATTTGTATGAGAAAGTACAAATTCCGGGTTTCCAAGAAGCCATTCGAAAGATTAAACGTTTTTTGGAGGATGAGGATAACCTTTCTAAGTCGGCGCAAAAGATCGTGAAAACCCGTAAAGAGATGGAGGACGAAGCATGATAGTACCAATGCGAAAATTATCCCTGTTGATATTCCATCAGGATTATCAAACATTTCTCGAGGAGCTTCGGGAAAAGGGAGTGGTTCATATCCATGAGAATAAAAAGCGGTCGGCTGAGGATGAGGAATTGAGACAGAAATTTATTCTTCTGAAGCGGATCAATGAGATGATCAAGTTACTGACGAAACGGATAGCTGTTTCGAATGTAGTCCCCGGAGAATTGCAGAACCGCTGGAAACAGGCGACCGGCCCTCAGGAAAAATTGGCTTTTTATCGTCAATTGTTTTATGCAGGAACGCTTGTCAAAGAAAATGCCGATGTGACCGAGCTGGATTTGTTGGCTTTTTTGGAAGAGCAGTTTAAACGTATGGAGCATATCGATCAGCAGATCGCTTCTTTGGAAAAAGACGGTTTGGTGTATGCTCCCTGGGGCGATTTACCGTCGGAACGAATCAGTGGACTTCAAAATGCTGGTTGGGATTTGCGTTTCTTTACGATTCCCGATCGGAAATACCTGCCGGAGTGGGAAGAACGTTACCATGCTTTTGTGGTGGGCCAGGAAAAGGGACAAAAATATTTTGTGACCGTACAGCCTCGCGAGGAAGCGGAGAATCCTGAAGCTGATGTCGTTGTATTCCCTGCGATGAGTGCTGAACAGATTCGGCAAAAAATCGAGCAATTGAAGGCTGAAAAAGAGGGTGTCGCGGAACATTTGACACAAGTGGCTGCTTTTTCTGTGGAATTTTTGACGACATTGCGATTAAATATCGGCGAGGATACCGATACCTTAAAAGTGAAAGATGCGGCAACTACTTTATTGGAGGATAAGGTTGTCGCTCTGGAAGGTTGGGTCCCGGAAGAAATCGCTGCTGATATGGACCGTTGGTTGACTGATAAGGGGGTTGCGTATGAATTGCAGACACCACAAGAAGAGGATAATCCTCCGATTTTGCTGAAGAATAATAAATTCGCCCGTTTGTTCGAATTTATCGGGGAATTATATTCTTTGCCCAATTACCGCGAGATTGATTTGACTCCGTTTTTTGCACCTTTCTTTGTGCTGTTTTTCGGTTTTTGTCTGGGGGATGCCGGTTATGGATTGTTGATCCTCTTAGGGGTGACAATTTATAAGTGCAAGGCAAAACCGGCCATTCGGCCTGTATTGTCTTTGGCTCAGTGGTTGGGTTTGTCTACCGTGATTATGGGAATTGTGGGCGGTACTTTTTTCGGTATCCAGTTGCTGGATGTGCATGTAGAGTGGCTGGAAAAGATGAAGGCATATATGTTGGATTCCCAACAGCTGTTTAATCTGGCGCTGATTATCGGTGGAGTACAGATTATCTTCGGTATGTTCCTGAAGGTGGCAAATTTATGGAAACAGCATGGTTTCCCCGCAGCTTTGTCGACCATCGGTTGGCTGGTGTTGATTCTGGGAGAGGGAATCTGTTATGCTTTATCTTTGCAGGGAGCTGATATGCTTGTTCCCATGTATGTGGTGGGCGGAATTGCCGCTTTGTTGATTTTTGTATTCAACAACCTGCATCGGAATGTATTTATAAATATTGGAGCCGGTTTGTGGGATTCCTACAATATGGTGACCGGTCTGTTGGGGGATACGCTGTCTTACATCCGTTTGTTTGCATTGGGAATTTCCAGTGCTGTTTTAGGGTTGGTATTCAATGATTTGGCGATTAATATGAGTCCTGATATCCCAGTGATTAAACAATTGATCATGCTGATTATCCTGTTGTTCGGACACAGTGTCAATCTGTTTATGGCTGGTTTGGGGTCATTTGTGCATCCGATGCGTTTGACTTTTGTTGAATTTTATAAAAATGCAGGTTTCGAAGGTGGCGGGAAAAAATATCAGCCTTACAAAAGAAGAAAATAGAATATTGAATCGATGTATTATTGAAGAATTATAATTATAAACAATTAAAAAATAAAAATCATGAACGAGATTATTTTAGCTTATATTGGGGTAGGATTAATGTTAGGATTATCCGGTATTGGAAGTGCTTATGGGGTAACCATTGGTGGTAACGCAACCATTGGTGCTTTGAAAAAGAACGATGAAGCTTTCGGTAATTACATGGTATTGTGTGCATTGCCTGGTACGCAAGGATTGTACGGTTTTTTGGGATTCTTCCTGTTAAAGAACGTATTGGTGGCTGGAATTACCTGGTTGCAGGCTGCGGCTGTATTCGGTGCCGGTTTGGGATTGGGACTGGTTTGTCTTTTTTCTGCTATTCGTCAGGGGCAGGTTTGTGCCAATGGTATCATTGGTATCGGTTCTGGATATGATGTATTTGGTAAAACATTGATTTTGGCTGTATTCCCGGAATTGTATGCGATTGTTGCAGTAGCTGCCACTTTTATGATCAGTACCATGATCTAAAAGCGAATTCATCGCTCAATATAATAAGAGTGCTCGAATTTTCGGGCACTCTTTTTTTGTTTTTAGGCGGTATCGTTGTAAGAAAAGTTACTTCGGGGACAAAATAGGAATTGAAAGACAAAAAATATATACTGTGAATCAATGTCTTGTAATTTTTTTCATTTTATATAGAAAAAATAGGTAAAAAAATTTGGAGAAGGAATAAATAAGATATTATCTTTGCACCCGCAAACGAGAAACGAGGTATTCAAGAGAATGT
>CALUKE010000012.1 GCA_944321165.1 uncultured Odoribacter sp. | reverse complement strand
CTCTATTTCTCAAATAATTCGCTAAAAGTTTATTCTTCAATCGGTTAAGTCAAACCGATAAAAATCTAAAATAAATTCGATGTCTTATCTGGAAGCTCAAGCTGCATTCGATTGTTTGAGTGAACGAATCCAGAAGAGTGATTTTGCCCAAAAACTTCTTGTTGAAATACAGAAATTGAAAAATGGTTCTCCGGGAAGTCCTGCAGCTTTGTTTGCCAAAAAGGATATTAATGGCGAATGGTTTGCTTTGAAAGATTTGCGTGGAAAATACGTGATTGTGGATTTTTGGGCCAGTTGGTGCGTTCCATGTCGGAAAAGCAATCCTCATTTGAAAGAGTTGTATCAGAAATATAGGGAGAGCGGTTTGGAAGTGGTTTGCGTTTCTGACGATGATTCGGATGAGGAAAAATGGCGGACTGCAGTCGAGCAGGACGATATTGCTCTTTTTCATCATGTTTTGAGAGGCCTGAAGATGGTCGGGAATGATTTTGATCGCTCGGAGGATATCAGTGAACGCTATGGTATTCATTCTTTGCCGACAAAAATCCTGATTGATAAAAACGGTATGATCATCGGACGGTATGGCGGTGGAGGAGAACCTCATGAGAAGATGGATGAAAAATTGAAAGAAATATTTGGTTTTTAATTCTGTTTGGAACAGTTTCAGCAATCTTGGGATTAGGGTCGGGATTGTTTGGTGATAAATATTTTCTGAATCATTCGTTTTGAATGCTTTTTCCTATCTTTGACAGGGAAAAGCATTCTTTGATTATGACACGATTTATTTTTATGTTTATGTTTATTTTGAGCTGGGGAACATATACGAAGGTGTATGCACAACAGCTTAAGATTGTTTGCGATGCTAATGAATATCGTTGTGATCCATCCGGTGTGGCAAGTGACCGGCTTGTTCGAGTGATAGAGGCATTTGTTGATACGATATATATATCCAAGTCAATGGACGGTATGACTTGTTCTTCTTATAAAATGGGATGGAAGATAACTTTGCATAGAGGACAATGTACTTATTGGGAAGAATCTGGCGACGATGAAGAGCTTTCTTCGGATGGCGAGGCCGTGCAGATGGTTTCCTTTAATTTGTATGAGAATGACTGGGTCGGTGTTAGTTACATAAAATCAGAGGGGCTCTCTCATTCTTTCCTTAGTGTGGGTATTTCGGAGGATAATTATTATGTGCATAATGTATCGCATGGATATCGATGGAATGGTCAAATTCATGGCTGGGAAAAAATTTCCTGTGGAAAACAAAAAGAATATGGTGTTTTGGACAAGTTTTTAATTGCTTATATAAAAAATCTGAAAGATTCTTCTCAAGAAGAGGTTGAGGTGACTGTGTCTGAAGAGCCGGTTGTTTCTCCTGAGCAGAAGACGCGGGTCATTACGTTACCGGGTAGCAATCATTCGTTGAAAATGGTATATGTTGATGGTGGAAACTTTAATTATCGGAATAAACAGGTTTGCTTTGTTTCCGGGTTTTATATGGGACAGACAGAGGTCACCCAGGCTTTGTGGCAGGCTGTAATGAAAAACAATCCTTCGATAGATAAGGGTGATTTATTGCCGATAAATAATATTACTTATTATCAGGCTTTGGCATTTTGTAAGAAATTGTCGGCGTTGACCGGACAAAAGTTCCGATTGCCGCAGGATATCGAATGGGAATATGCGGCAACGGGAGGACAGTTCAGTCGTAATTATCCTTATGCCGGTTCGAATGATCCGCTGGAGGTGGGATGGGTGAAAGAGAATTGTCAGGGGAAATTGCATCCTGTCGGTCAAAAAAAACCGAATGAACTGGGATTATATGATATGTCGGGGAATGTGAAAGAGATGTGCAGTGATTATATCGATGCATTTCATGCTGAGAGTGAAAAATTGCCTGGATCTGAGCGTCGGGCAAGAGGCGGGAGTTGGGAAACTTCAGCAGTACTGCTGAGAGGAAAGTTTTATAATGGCTATTCGGATTCTTATACACAGGGTTTTGGAAATCGGTATCTTGGGTTTCGGGTTGTGATGGAAAAATAAGAGTATAAGCAAATGCAGAAAAATTATCAGTATATACTCTGGGATTTGGATGGTACTTTGACTGACCCCATGGTCGGGATTACGAAGTCTGTACAGTATGCATTGCAATGTCAGGGAATCGTACAGGAAGATTTACGGGAATTATGTTCTTTTATCGGTCCTCCGTTAGCCGATACGTTTCGGGAATTGTATCATTTTTCAGAATTACAGATACGGGAAGCGGTTCGAAAATACCGGGAGCGTTTTTCTATTGTTGGCTGGCGTGAGAATGTGGTATACCCGGGAATACCGGAGTTGTTGAAACAACTTTGCGAAAATGGTAAATGTATGATGGTGGCAACTTCTAAGCCGGAAGAATTTGCTCGACAGATTTTAGAATATTTTCAATTGGCGGATTATTTCACTTTTATTGGGGGGGCGACCTTGGATGGGGTGCGTTCAAGGAAAGAAGAGGTAATTGCCTATGTCCTGGATGCAAATGGAATTTCTTGTCTGTCAGAAGCGGTGATGATTGGAGACCGCAAGTATGATATATATGGTGGTCGGCAGTGTGGATTGGATACCATCGGTGTGGGTTATGGGTACGGTAGTCTGCAGGAATTGGAAGAGGCTGGAGCAGACGCGGTGGTTGAGACGATCGCTGATTTGAAACATTTGTTGTTGCTGAAAAAAGAAAAGCAGTTACGGAAGTAACTGCCCGGTTTGGAGTGGTAGCACCTGGAATCGAACCAGGGACACAAGGATTTTCAGTCCTTTGCTCTACCGACTGAGCTATGCCACCAATCTTCAATTGCGTGGGCAAAGGTAGGGCTTTTGTCGAAATGTGCAAATAAAATAGAAGGAAAAAATGAAAATATTTTTTCGGATAAAATTATCGGGATATTTTTTTTCTGATTATTAATAATTTACTTTATATTTGCGCCGATAGAAGAATCTTAGTCTTGTGTTTTTGTAACTAAAAATGTATCTCTACGTACCCTTCTATATGTTTAATCATTTTTTAATTTTTATATTGTGAATATTTTTGTAGCAAAAATGAGTTCCGCCACAACCAGTGACGATCTCGCAACTCTCTTTGGAGAATTCGGTGCAGTTTCTTCAGCGAAAGTGATTATGGATAAGGAAACCGGAAATTCTAAATGTTACGGTTTTGTCGAAATGGAGGATGAAACCGAAGGTATGAATGCTATTAATGCTTTGAATGAATCAGAATTTCAGGGAAGAAAGATCGTTGTGAAGAAGGCTCGTCCGAAAGAAGAAGGAGAACACAGAGCTCATCGTTCGTTTTCCCATCGGGGGGGAGAAAGAAAATTCAATCCGAATCATTAATGGGTGGAAGCAAGACTGTTTCGAAGAAAAGTATGTTGCTATATAAAATGAGATTCCTGTTATATCAGGAATCTCATTATATGGAATGATTTTAGGTATTGAATTAAAACGAGCAGGGATAATTGGCTCCGGATTTGTTATTATCTGTCATCAGCGGACTATTATAATGTACTTTGATGGCTTTCCCTTCTCCCTGTAAGATTTGTACAGGTGCTCCGTTCGGTATGCCTCCGGTCATATTATAAAAATAGATTTTATATTGGCCGTTTTTATAAGTTCCAATGGCTAAATAATTGAAATTATTTTCTTTATCTGCTGAAGATAGCCAATAACGGTTACTGATATATGTGATTTCACCACCTTCAAAACCGCTAAGGGTAATTTCACTTTCTTTTTGTTCATCAATAAGATAACGGTAAAGTTTATTATCCGTTGCAAAATACATGATTCTCGCATCTTTTTCATTGATGGCATAAACGGTGGCTCGGTTGAAATTCAATGAAGTCGGTATTTCCGTTACTTCGCTGATTGGATTCGAGAATTTGGAAAGTTCGGCTTTTAGGGTGTATAAATAATGTTTCTGAGGAGCCTGCATGTCTTTAAACAAGGCATAGACATTATACTCCGATGCAGTGTTAGGACCGCAAAAAATCAATTGATAATTGGCGGGAATGGCATTGGGAGAATAGGGGATAGTTTCTCCTGTGGAGCTTTTCTCGCTGAAAACAGATACCTGGGCGTTGAAATTGAACTTAACGAAACGGTGGTTTAGTTCATCGAAAATATAACTTTCCATATTGCAGACCGCCATGTGACGGCTTGGACGGCAATTGCCGCTGAGTACCGTAGGCAGGCCGAATTGACCGCTGCTGGGTATACTTAATCCGTTCTGGTAGTTGGAATGGATACCGGCTGTAGACAGATAGCCAATGTTGTAAGTGTTGGGATACAGATACAGGGGTTTTTCTCCGGCGGGTTTGCCGTCGTAGAATAGATTGTCGTAAGTGAATATGGTGCTGAAGTCGTTTAGGCTGAATACCCGGATGTCATTTTCAGAGCAAACACTTAAGGCTCTGGGGGCGTCATATTTGCTTATTTGTGGATTGATGTAGCAATATTCGAAAATTAAGCCCATGCTGGTGGGTTTGCCAGCCAGACTGTTTCCCGTCGTTTCTTTCAATAGATTTTCAAGTTTGCCTTTGGGTGTGTGTAAATCTACATCCGTTTTTCCTTCTGCCGTTTCTTTTAGTATATAAAATCCTGAAGAATAGGCAGTTTGTGCGATCAGTTTTGTGTTGTAAAATACCGAATACCCTGTTTCCTGATTGGTTACTTTTAAAGTTAAATTGTATTCTCCATTTGGCAGTTTGACTGCATAGGATAATTGCGGATCTTGGCTGATGGTATCTTTGGAGATACCGTCACCAAATCCCTGGTTGGCATTTGTATAGTTTCTGTTAATGGTCCACAGGTAATTATAGGAGTCTTCTGCCGGAAGAACCTGTGGGGTGATGTGCAAGGTGTCCTGGTAAGAGGTGATGGCATAATTTGTCTGAATACCCTGAATGGTAATGTCCTTAAATTCCGTGTAATCATAATTGCCTTTATCGTCAAAACAGGATAAACTGATGAAAGTAATGCTTGTGAGAATGAATATGTATTGTATTGTTTTCATAACGGTTTGGTTTAAAGATCAAAACTAACTAATATTCCTTCGCTTTCGCCGGGTGCCGGAGCTTCTCGAAGCGGTCCCTCGCCTTGGGCCGCCCGTTTTGCATTCTCTTCAACCAGAGCTGTCTTGAAAAAGTTTTTCCAATATTCGGTTAGTCCCAAATCGACGGCATATGGATCTCCGACTAAACTGTAAAAGAAATCTTCATTGAGAGTGATGCCTTTCTTTTCGGCTGCAGCGTGGATCATAAATCTGTATTTGACAGGACCGTAAGTACCGGCAAAATAGTATTCAGCGTAGAAATTCCAATTTTTCGGTTTCGTCAGCATATTGGAGAAGCGGATGCAGCGTTCTTGATAGCCGGGAAATCCTGTGTTAAAATATTCGTTTTTTTGAATTCGGACTCTTAAAATCACTTCCTGCTTGTTCAATTCCGGATCATCTTTTTTTAGAATGACAGGAATTCGGGCTCTGGTTGAATGGGCTGGAACCACGTAAATATTTTTTAATATCGGATCGTTGAAAGCGACATAATGTTTTCCGGGAACAGCCGCATTGTTTTCCATGTCGATCTGTTCCAAGGCAATGGTACGATTATAATCCGTGACAAATCCGGAAGTTTCCAGATCGAACCAGATGGTGTCTGTCATTTGAGTTTCTGGCAGGTAAATGAACGTATAGGTTATCGAAGTATCCGATTCGTATGCCAGACTGTTGCTATAATAGAAGTTGATACAGTCCTCGCCTGTAGCATGATAGATTTCCATCTCTTTTTCACAAGCAACCTGGAAAAAACATAGAAACAAGAAGATGAAATATATAATAATTCTTTTCATAGTTTTATTTTTTAGTTAGAACCTAATTCACTGGATGGCAATGGAAGAATGTAATCTTTTTCGACGACTTCCCGGTCGTTTTTCCATAGCATTTTTTTGATGCCTAAACGTTTATAGGTGTAAAACATTTGTCCTTCTGCAAAAAATTCACGACGGTATTCGTTGATGACTTCGTTCTGAAGTTCCGGCAGAGACAAATCGCTGACCATGACATTGCGGGCTTCCATGTAAGTTTTATACAGGGCATTGGCCTCTTTGGCATCCTGGGCAGTTTCAATGGCAATCAGATACATTTCGGATAAACGTAATAAAGGAATGGCCTGATATTTGAGCATGAAGAGACTTTCATTAGATACATCCTCCTTGTTCGGTTGTTTGTATTTTTGCAGTTCTTTATAGGTTTTTCCCTGTGCTTGTGATGCATCTTTCCATGTTTTTAGTGCTCGATTGTTTGTGCTGGTTTCCTGACCGGCAAACAGTTCGTTGAAATGGGTACTTGTTAAAAATATGCCACCTGTATAGTTGAACATAAGACTTGCATTGTCTTCTATTTTGTTATTGCTCAATGCCAGAATGCATTCGGATGGACAGGTGAAATAATTGTTTTTCAAGTCATTGTCTCCTGATAATTCCAATATTTTTTGACCGTTTTCCGTTTGGGCATGGATGACATTATTGGCTGCGATACGGGCATTGGCTTTGTCTCCAATATAGAGGTATAATCGAGCTTTTAATGCCTCCAGAGCCCAGTAGTTGAAACGGAAACGACGATATCCCATAAAACTGGATGCGACGGTGACATTTGCCAATTCCGTGAAACGATCCAATTCATTAAAAGTGTATTTCAACACTGGATCACAGTTTTTTAAAAGATGCTGAGCTGTTTCGATGTCCTGAAAAATGAGTTTAATAAATGCGTCATAAGCGTAATAGGGGATTGGTTGATTACTTACCTGTGTCGCATAAGGTAGTTGTACGGCAATTGTTGAATTTTGTGGTACCTGACCGAACAGTCGTAAGATATCTGTGTGGCAGAATGCCCGGATAGCGATTGCTTCGGCTTCGATCAATTGGCGCAAGCTTGCTTCCTTGATCGAAGTTCCGTGGCTCTGTATGTTTTCCAATACGCTGTTTGCTTGAGCGATGGTGTTGTATAATTCTCCGTAAATGGCTTGAATGTTCGTTTCTGCAAAACTGGTAGTATAATTGAAATCTTTTAACGTTCTCTCTTCTTTTCGATTACCGGAAGTGAAATCCCAGAATTGTGCAAGGTATTCGGTGAAAGTAAAGCTTAGATTTTGTCCATAGAGATTGACGCTGTTCATTTTGATGTAACAGGCAATTAAGGCATCCTCAAATCCTTTTTCTTTTGAATATAAATCGTCGGATTCCATTTGTGCCTGTGGTTTGACGTCCAGCCAATCGTTGCAACTGCTTCCTAATAGTATGAATAGGAGGAAGATCATATAACCGGAGGTATTGAATATATTTTTCATATTTTGCATTTTAAGGATTAAAAGGTCAGTCCGAGTGAAAATTCTATTCTGCGTGCAAACGGATAGGAAGTTCCGCGTTCGCGCTTGATAGAAGAGATATAAAATACGTCAGACATGTTGACATCAAAACGTATGCTTTCCAGGTTCAAGGATTTTATGAATTTACTGTGCCAGTAATATTGCAGACTGGCGCTTTGCAGTTCGAATACGTTATCATCCATGACAAAGCGAGAGGATGCTTTTGTTTTGTTGTTGCCATATCCTTTGAACGGTTTCAGATCTCCTGGTTTTTGCCAGCGTTCTGCCCACACTCGTCGGTCAACATTGTATTGTATCTGATTGTTGGTTACTTCAACTTTGTTGAGCAGGGTTTCATTGTATTGCTGGCCGCCCCAGTGAAAGCCAAAATTCAGGTTCAACGAAAGGTCTTTGTAAGAAAATAAAGAGGTAAAATTTCCTCGAAATTTAGGTTCTTTCTGACCGAAATATTGTTTTGCTGATGGATTCCAGGTGGGGGTGACATGTCCCTGGGCATCAAAATAAAGTTCTCTGCCGGTACTGGGATCAATGCCTAGGGAAGGAACTGCATAGATCGCATATTGCGAGTGTCCTTCATACAAAAGACGATTGATTTCTACATTCTTCTTCTTGTATTCTTCTGTTTGACGTTTGAGCGCTTCGGATAGCCGGGTAATTTCATTTTTGGTATAGGCCAGTCTGCCGCTTAACATCCAGATGATTCCTTTTTCAGTATTCTGGATGGCATATCCGCTGATGTGGGCCTCAAAACCGATATTGTTGACTTCGCCAACATTGTCGGCATAGGAAGAAAATCCGTTGGCCAAGGGTAAGTCCATTTGTGACAGTAGATTGGAAGTCTTTTTCTGATATATGTCGAAATTTACTGACAACCGATGCTTCAACATGCCGATTTCGATACCGAAGTCGTATTGATCTGTGATTTGCCATTTTAGATTTTCATTTCCCAAGCCGATCAAGTTCGCTCCATTCCAGACCAGATATCGTTCATCTGTATAATACTGGTAAGTGCGAAGAGCTTGATAGGAACTGAATTGCTGAGAACCGGTCTTTCCATAAGACGCACGAAGACGCAAAGTGTTGACAGTCTCCTGGTTTTTCAGAAAATTCTCGTGGTGAAGGTTCCAACCGACACCAATGCTGTAGAAGGGGGCAAAACGTTTGTTGCTACCGAATTGCGAGGAACCATCCGTACGGTAGGAAAAATCCGCATAATAGCGATTATCGTATGTATAGTTGATGTTGCCGGTAAATCCGACCTGCCGGGAAACACTTTCATATCCTGTCGGACGACCGTTTTTGGCATATTGCAAAGCATTGCCTAAAAAATTGTGGTCTTGGTTGGAGAAACCTTCTCCAACAATGGTATAGTCAAATTCTTTAGAATTGCTCAAAGACCAGTCGAAACCGGCATATATCAAGTGTTTCTCTGCAAAGGTATTGGAATAACTGACGGTCACTCGGCTTTCTAAATTGCTACTTTCTCCGGTGACATATGTATACTTCCCTTTGCGGAAGAAATTTTCGGTTTTGTTCCATTCCTGTGAGCTGTTGAAAGATGAATGTTCTGCAGGCAGAAAGATGTCTCGGGAATTGTGGCCTTTGCTAATGCCGATTTGTCCTCTTAATTTCAAGCTTTTAGAAATATTCCATTCGATGGAGAAGTTGTTGATCAGCCGATCGTATTTACTTTCGTTTTTTGTATTGAGTGAGGCATCGTACAAAGGATTTGCGATAGGAGAACCTCCGATTGTCGTGTAATAGAGAATCAGATTTCCGGCTTCATCCCGGGGAGTCCAGTAGGGATTCATTTGGGCATATGTGGAGAAGCCTCCGTATTTACTTTCTGCGGAGTGATTGTAATCTAAAATTGTCTGATTCTGAAAAAGTAGATTTTTGTATGTATAAGCTAAGGAGATTGTTCCACTGAATGTATTCCGTTCAGAGCCGATCATGACTCCTTGTATGCTGTTGTAGGAAATGCCGGCACCCCAACGGAATTCCTGGCTTCCTCCTTCCAGACGAACGTTGTATTTCTGACCGACGCCGATGTGTAAGGGTTTTGATAACCAATAAGTGTCGACACCTCTAAGCACTTCTTTTAGTATGGCATAATATTTTTCTTCCAATTCTTGTTCTTTATGCGGATCTTTTTTTCCGCTGTTTTCATATAGTCCGACTTCCTTCTCTAAGGCTAATTTCTCTTTGGCATTCAATAGGTTGTAAG
The DNA here is from genome assembly GCA_944321165.1 of uncultured Odoribacter sp. Taxonomy (GTDB): domain Bacteria; phylum Bacteroidota; class Bacteroidia; order Bacteroidales; family Marinifilaceae; genus Odoribacter. The sequence continues at coordinate 72,319 of CALUKE010000012.1, read as the reverse complement.
ACGAGAGGTCCGGCATTTCCAGGCTGAATCCGGCTTTGGCGAATGCTTTCAGTTTACCGGCCTTCGGAGTTTTTGTGGTGATGACGATGACTCCGTTAGCCCCTCGTGAACCGTAAATGGCAGTGGCGGATGCATCTTTTAGGATGTTGATATTTTCAATATCTTCATCATTGAAATCCATCAGTTTTTGCAATGAAATCTCAAAACCGTCCATGATTATCAGTGGCTGGTTCAATGCTTGAGCCGTCTGGTTGTTCAATTCGTCCATAGACATCGGAAGAGAGGAATTTCCGCGGATGTTGATTTCCGGAATTACATTCGGATTGCTTCCGGTGATATTGTTGGCTACAATATTAAAGGCCGGGTCGATATTTTTTATGGTCGATAGCATATTTTGACCTTTGAATATTTTCAGTTCTTTGGAGGAAATGCTGGTGACGGCACCGGTGTAGCTTTCCCGGGATTTGTTGAAAATACCGGTGACAACGACTTCTTCCATCTCTTCAATGTTTTCTTCCATGATGATTTTTAACGACTCTCCCTCTTTAACGGTGATTTCCTGCTCTTTCATGCCGATGAATGAAAACAGAAGGACCGGTTTTATATTCGTTGGCAATAAAAGTTCGAATTTCCCATCTGTATCGGTGGCTGTTCCGATGGTCGTCCCTTTCAGTATAACGGTTACACCCGGCAACGGCCTTTGAGCTATGTCGACGACCTGTCCGCTGATTTTGACTGATTGCGGCGTTTGAGGAGAGGCACTTGCCTGGGTGATGACAATGGTATTGTTCATCATTCGATAACTCAAGCCGACTTTTTGTAAACAGTCGTTCAGCACCTGGCGTAAATCGGCATTCTGACATTGGATGTTCAGATTGTTCAATTTTTTTACTTCTGCATCCGAATAGAGAAAGGTGTAATCGGTTGTTTTCTCCAGAATGGCCACGAATTCTTTAAACGAGGCATCTTTTAGGTTTAGGGTGACTTGTGCTGTTTGGCTGTATACAACTGCATTGAGTTGACTGCTGCACAGTAGAATGAATACAGCTAAAAATTTCATGGTTAGAAAAATTTGGTTCTTCTTTTTGCAGAAAAGATGTACCGGTTTCTCGCTTTTTTTCATAAATTTGTACATTAAGTTAATACTATTCCGGTTTTACCGGTTTTTTTAAGGCAGGATATTAGGGGTATTCTGCCTTATTTGTTGATTGATGTTATTTCTGTCCGACAATGACCGTCCTGCCTTTGACGGTAAAAGTAGCGCTTCCGGCAGCTTCCAGCATCTGCAGAAGGGTATTGAAATCTTCGAAACGTTTGACTTTACCCGAAAATAATACCTCTTTTTGTGCCGGGGAGTCATAAAAGACTTGAATGTCGTACCATCTGATCAAAGTATTCATGACCTCCTCCAAACGTTGACTGCGGAATACAAACATGCCGGCATGCCAGGCCGTGAAATCTTCTGTATTTACTTTTTGTTTGCTCAGTTGATTGTTGGCATCTACAATGCCTTGTTCGCCTGGTTGCAGGATGAGACTTCCGGATGCGTTGTTGCATTCTACTTTACCTTTTACCAGGGTTGTGGCGGTATAGTTTTCGTCTTTGTAGGCCCGAAGATTGAATTCCGTACCGAGGACTTTCACTTCCATTCCCCGGGTTTTTATGATGAAAGGGACCTGGGCCTGGTGGGCTACCTTGAAGTAGGCTTCACCACTTAAACGGACCTCTCTGGTCGCTCCTGAAAAGTTTACCGGATATTGTAATTCGGATTCTGAGTTTAAAAATACCTGTGTGCCGTCGCTTAAGGTGACGTTGTATTCTCCTCCTCTGGGAATGTACAAGGTATGGGTGATATTTCCCCGGTTCTTTTGCTTTTCGGAATATTGCAGACTTGTTCCATCGTTTTGAATAAGAGTGCCTTCCTGGGGTAGAACAATGGGCTGTTTACTGTTTGCCAACGGCAGTCGGGCCCCATCGCTTAGAATTAATTCGGCTTTATAAGTACCCGGGATAATTGCTTGTTCCGCAGTTGGAGAACTTGTGACTGTCGGAGATGAAGAATTGAACAACCAATAACTACTTCCTCCTAAACAAAGAACGATGGTCGCGGCAATGCTCCAGCGGCGCAATCGTAGAAGACGTGTGCGTTTTTGCTTCTGTTGTGACAGACGACACCAGGCTTCGACGATCTCTTTTTGATACTGGGCTTGCGGATGTTCTTTCCAGAATTTTTCGGAAGATATTTTTTGAAAGAATGCTTCGTGGCGTTCATCTTCTTGCCGCCATTGACTGAGCATACTTTCTTCTTCTGTTGTCAACAGCCCTTGTAAAGATCGAACCAATAGGTCGGGCAATTGAGAATAATTTGGAATTTTTTGCATACCGAATTCTTTTTTATAAATGACGGACGACCTGTTCAAAAGAGGTATGTGATTTAAAAAAAATAATTCGGGGAGTATAATTTTTTTTATTGGTGGTGAAAAAAAGAATAAAAGAAGACTTAGTGGGGAAAAATGAATATAATGGATAATAGTTTGTCTCTTAACATCTTGCGGGCGATTTGCTTTTGTTTTTTTACGGTTTCTACGGCAATGTTTAACATCTCGGCAATTGTTTTGGCCGGATGCCCTTCCAAGCTTAGGGATAATACGGAATGTACTCCGGCTGGAAGCGATTCGATGGCTTTCATCATACGGCGGTACAATTCTTCTTCCAGATATGCTTCGTCGTTTTCTGTATCAAGTTCTTGTTGTAGTTTCAAGACTGTTTGCTGTTTGGTTTGTTCGTGTCGCAGATAATCGATGGCTTTAAAACGGACCATTTGGTATAAATAGGCCGGTTTGTCCAGAATGTCTGACTCTATCGGTTTTTCCCACAGACGTAAAAACACATCCTGGACAAGGTCTTCTGCAGTTTCCGCTTGGTTGATCAATCGAACCGCATATGATTTCAGGGCAGGATAGTATTCAATGAAAAGTTCCTGCAATTCCCTGTCTTTGTCTGAAATCGTGCCTGATTTACCCATTGTCTTTTATTTGCCGGGTAAAAATAACAAAAGTTGTGAGTATAAAAAAAGATAAATCGCTACTTATCTTTTGGGTTTCGCTATCATATCGATAAATATTTGCGATTGGTTGAAAATGATGTCAGTGTAATTATACCATGTCTGAAGGATATTACAACGAGTTTAGACAGAATGGAAAATTTTAGGGTATATTGTTTATGAATTAAAAAATAAGTTGTAAGTTTATCGCGGATTAGTAACCGCGATGGCAAATCTGCCTGACGGTGCAAGGGAATCCGGTGTGAAACCGGAGCTGTACCCGCAGCTGTAACCTCTATTTCAATGTTGTCTGCAACTACAGAAGCCACTGTCGTTTAAATATGATGGGAAGGCATGGCAGACAGGGAGGAAGCCAGAATACCTGCTAATATCCATGAAAACAGAGCACGAAGTTTCCGGGATTAGGAGCGCGGTTCATTACATGATGGGTTCTCGACGGGAGAATATGCTTATCTTTATCAGAAACGACGTGCCGTATTTATTTATGTAAATAGGACGTAAGATGAAGGCAGAACTTGTCGTACTGTTGCTGTGTGCAGTTTCATACACATCCGCTCAGAGCATTGGGGAAGGGAAAAAGCAGAAAGACCTTTCTGTTATGTTGGATGAGGTGGTGATAACGGGTACCGGAACAGAGCATTACCTTAAGAATGCCCCTGTGCAGACAGAGATTATTACCCGCAAGGTGTTGGAACAATATCAGGCTCGCAGCATGGAAGAATTGCTCAGCGGGCTTTCTCCGTCGCTTACCTTCCATGATGGCAATATGGGCAGTCATATTCAGTTGAATGGGTTGAATAATGATTACATCCTTATTATGATTGACGGCAAGCGAATGAACGGGGATGTGGGTGGGCAGAATGACCTAAATTTATTGAATCCCGCCAATATCGAACGTATCGAGATTGTGAAAGGGGCTGCCTCGTCGCTTTACGGCAGCGATGCCATTGCCGGAGTCATCAACATCATTACCAAAAAAAATCGTGATAAAACAGATTTTACATCTATCCTCCGTGTGGGTGAATATGGCGATGTGCGCGAAAGTGCCTCGTTGGGGGTGACAGTCGGGACCGTGAAGAGTGTAACCGGCGTGAATTGCAGTCACACGGACGGCTGGCGCAATACTGACCTGCAATGGAACCAGCAGCAGCTGAAGTCCGGTTCTACGCTGAAGACCGTGAATCGCTCGTCAGACTATACCGTGACGGAAGATTTAACGTGGACGTTGAATGGCAAATTGTCCCTTACCGCCAGCGGTTCTTATTACGAACGATGGGTTGCTCGTTCGCATGGACAATGGAGTTATTTATCCAACGATTTCTATTATCGCAACTATGGTCTTGCCATTGGCGGAAAATATGAACTGAACGGGCGAAGTTATCTGACGGCCGATGTTTCTTTCGACCGCTATGGTTATTTTTACGACTATAAGCTACAGGAGGTGACCGATTATTTCAAAGACGGAGATCGTATCACCTATTATCCCGGTCAGCGAATCAAACAGAGTCTCCAACGCCAAATATTGGGACAAGCGAAAGGCGTATTTTATTTTGGTGAACGCCATATCTTGAATGCCGGACTCGAATACCTTTACAATCACCTGGAATCCCCTCATCATATAGACGGGGATAAGGCTTCTGTTTATACTTTGGCTGCATACGCCCAAGAGGAATGGACGGTATTGGAAGATCTGGTCGTGACGGTCGGCGCACGTGGAACGCTACACAAAGAAACCGGATTTAACCTTAGTCCGAAAGTGTCGGTTCTTTATAAGATGAACGACTTCAACCTGCGTGCTTCCTATGCCTTTGGATATAAATCGCCTACCGTAAAAGAGCTTTACTATAATTATACGACCGCTTTGGGAGGAGGAACCGTGACGGCCTATCACGGCAATACGGATTTGAAGGCGCAGACCTCGCAATACGCTTCTGTCGGGTTGGAATATGTGGGCAATGAGCTTCAAGTCAGTGTGACCGCTTATGTCAATCAGCTTCGTAACATGATCGAATTGGTGGAGATTAACCTTTCCGCCGAAGAAAAGTTGGATGAGATTGAGAAAAGCAAAAAATATATGAATCTGACCAGGGCTCGCATTGGGGGCATGGACTTCACATTCAATTATCTGCCGACGAAAGATATTACCATAGGCGGTGGTTACAGTTTTGCCGATCCCAAAGCACAATATCCCAACCAGGGCTTACGTTACATGAAATATATTCCCATCGATGCCACTTCCCAACACAATGCCACGCTCAACGCCACATGGCGGCATTCGTGGAAACGCTATCGGCTGGGGCTGGGCATTTATGGCCGTTACCAGTCTGTTCGCCGTTATGTGGAAGACAACAATGCTGAGGCCTTTCAGACGTGGCGTATCAATACGGCTCATACATTATTGGAAATGAAGAAATGGACGCTGACGCTAAATGCCGGTGTAGATAATGTATTCAATTATGTAGACCGTACTCCTTTTGGGCGAAATCGGGCGACTACTACACCGGGGCGTACTTTTTATGCTTCGGCACTTATCAAGTTTAAGAGTAAATAATCCAAATTTCTATATTAAACTTAAATATCAAAGAGTATGAACATGAGATTTTTCAAATCAAGTATGCAGGCTGTCTTCCTGACAACCGTAATGTGCACAGGTGTTGTTGCCTGTAGTGACAATGACGATGAGGAAAGCACCCGAAACCCTGCCGAACAGCAGGTGGCTCGGACCAAACAGCATGATACGGCATTGCTGCTCTGTACTTTCGGGAGTACCTATAATGAATCTCTTTCGGTGTATGATGACATCATTGACGATTTCAAGGCAGAGTTCCCCGATGTGGATGTTTATATGTCGTTCACTTCTCGTACCTGTATCAATCGTGTACAGGCATCTACAGGCATCGAGCGTTATGAGTTAGACCAGTGGCTGAAAGCCATTGGTGATGCCGGATATACTCGTGTCGCTGTGCAATCGCTTCATGTCATTCCCGGTGAGGAATACCTTTCGTTGATGAACACAGATATTAAGAAGTATTTTATGATTCAGTGGTATCCTAACATCAACGTATTACGTAGTGCCAACCTGTTGGCCGCGGATGAAGACACGAAAGCGGTTGCTGAAGTTCTTTACAAGCACTACGCGTCTCAACTTGCCGAGAAGAACAACATCGTCCTGCTGATGGGGCACGGTAATCCGGACGAAAATTATAACGCCAACCACAAGTATGCGGATGTGCAGGAGGCTTTGCAGAGAAAAGCAGTCAATAAGAACATCTTTGTAGGTACGGTAGACTATGGTGATATGCTTTTCTGGCCGAACGAAGTGGAGGAAAATCCGGCCGACCGTATTACGGATGCCAGTATAGTTCGTAGCCACTACCCCGCCTGCATTTATTCACAGATTATGCAATATTGCGATGATAATGGTTTGCAGCCTGCGGACGTGAAGGTATACATTGCTCCATTCATGTCTATCGCTGGAGACCATGCACACAACGACCTTTGGGGGCTGGAGGCTCTTGTTGAAGGTGCGAATATCAATGATGTAGAGTTGTGCACTAACAAATACAGTTGGCGTGAGCGTCTGGAAAAAATTGGATTTCAAGTTCAGAGAAATTTTGAATCGCATCCGATGTCCCAGATTGGTGCCGATCACGGCATTGTTGATGGCTGTGGTATCCGAGCATTGGGTAGTTATCCTGAGATCCGCCAAATTTGGGTGAAGCATTTACGGGAACAATGGGATGCTAATGCTTGGGAAAACGGACAGGACTATCAATAAGAATCTCCATCTTTTGTTCGAAAGTATTATTTAGCCGCTTTGTGGTGTAATCAGTAAAGTTTCCGGACACTCTTACCTCAATCCCTTGACTGTTGAAATATTCATAGACAGTACAAGAGATTGGGGTATTCCAATGCTGACTTTACCCTGGAGATGCAATGTGATAACCTGTTCTGGTATTTCGTCTTTGCGGGTCGGTCTCCTGCATAAATTCTTTTTATGGTTTGTATTTTGCTTTCAGGTAAGCGTATAATACCTGATGCAGCAGGGCTGCATTGGTCTTTTCTTCTTCGGATAATTGAGGATCGATACTGATGTCGTTGCAGGCATCGGAGAGTTGTTCGTCTCCGTCGATGAAATCCGCTTCGTTTTCTTCTAGATAGAACATATCCGACAATTGCATTTTCTCGAGGCATTCGATGGCCAGATTTCTGGCTTGCAACAGGTGGTCATTTCTGTATTTGGCCAGAAATACTTCGATGATGGAATCAGTGAAGTAATCGCAGAAATAATGCAGCAGCAACAGGCGGCGTTTATATAGTTCCGGTGTTCGGGCAATCGGATGTTTAAAGGCCTGGCTCAAGCCGAGATAGGCCAATTCTGCCAATTCAATGCTTTCTTCCTCCTCTTCGTCTAATTCTAGTAAAAGGATTTTGAACAGCATGTCTGAAAATTCGGCCTGCAATCCTTTCTCATTGCTTTGATGATAGTAAATCCGACGATGATTCATCACTTCCCGCAAGAGACTCCTCATTCGTTTCCTGTCTTCTGTACTTTGACTGAGCTTTCCTATTTCCTGTAGGAGCTCTTCGAATTCCTTATTCATGCTGATTCCTTTCCGGGATAGAAAAATTTTGCCATCCCTGTGCTTTTAATTCGAATGTGTTTCCGTCCCGGGTAGTCATGTAGCATCCTTCGGAGGCTTTGCAGGTGTGTCCGATGACTGTGATGCCGGGCATGGCCGTCAGCAGGTCGTACTGGTCCAGCGGGGCCGTGAACAGCAGTTCATAATCCTCTCCTCCCGAGAGTGCACAAACGGTGGCATTCATATTGAGCTCTTCTGCCATTTTAAAAGTCTGATAGTCGATCGGAATTTTTTCTTCATATAGATTGCAGCCGACTCCCGATTGTTTGCAAATGTGCATCACTTCAGAGGCCAGACCGTCCGAAATATCGATCATGGCCGTCGGTCGGATATTTTTTTCCCGTAGTTGTTGGATAATATCTTTCCGGGCTTCCGGTTTCAGTTGTCTTTCCAATATGTATTCATAACCGGCGAAATCCGGTTGTGCATTTTCATTGCCTTGAAATACCGTTTTTTCCCTTTCCAGCAGTTGCAGGCCCATGTAGGCGGCCCCCAGATCTCCGCTGACACAGATCAATTGATTCTCCTTTGCGGTATTGCGATATACGATCTCCTGCTCGTCTGCTTCACCCAGTACCGTGATGCTGATGCACATGCCGGTTTTGGAAGAAGTGGTGTCTCCTCCGACCAGATCGATGCCGTATGTTTCGCAGGCCGAATACATACCGGCATAGAATTCTTCCAAGCTTTCGACCGAAAAATGATTGGAAACGGCCAACGCGACTGTTATTTGTTTCGGCGTGCCATTCATGGCATAAATGTCGCTGGCATTTACTGCAACCGCTTTGTATCCCAAGTGTTTTAAGGGGATATATGTCAGGTCGAAATGAATACCTTGGATCAACATATCCGTGCTGACTAAGATTTTTTTGTTGCAATAATCCAACACTGCCGCATCGTCGCCAACCCCTTTCAGGGTAGAAGGGTTCTTGAGTTGAACGGTTTTGGTCAAATGGTCGATAAGTCCGAATTCTCCTAAGGTTGAAAGCTCTGTGTACTTGGACATGGTAAATTCAAAATATATTACTGTTTTCCGTTTGTTACGATGCAAAAATAGTGTAAATTGACAGATCGGTCAATGGTCGGGGCTATTTATTCTTGTTAGAGTAATACTTTTTTGACTTTTGCTTCTTAGACGCTTAATATGTGTAGAATAAATTTCTTATTTTTGCGATATAATCGTAAAGTTGGCTTGGAACGGATGTTCTAAGTTTAATTTTCAAGTTTCAATTGTATTTATGGATAATATTATAGAAGAATTTACCGGGAGTGAGTATAAATATGGATTTGTGACGAATGTCGAGACTGATACAATCGGGAAAGGTTTGAACGAGGATGTGATTCGGACCATCTCTGCCAAGAAGGAAGAACCCGATTGGCTGTTGGAATTTCGATTGAAAGCATACCGGCATTGGTTGACGATGAAAATGCCCCGATGGGCACAGTTGGATATTCCTGATATCGATTATCAGGATATCGTATATTATGCCGCTCCCAAACAAAAGGAAAATCGCTCCTGGGAGGAAGTCGATCCTGAATTGAAAGCGACTTTCGACAAACTGGGGATTCCTTTGAGCGAACAGATGGCTCTGTCTGGGGTGGCCGTGGATGCGGTGATGGACAGTGTGTCGGTAAAAACGACTTTTAAGGATTCCTTGGCAGAACGGGGAATTATCTTTTGCTCTTTTTCTGAAGCTGTCAAGAATCATCCGGATCTGATTCGGAAATACCTGGGATCAGTGGTCCCCTATAACGATAATTATTTTGCGGCACTGAATTCAGCTGTTTTTAGTGACGGATCGTTTGTATATATACCGAAAGGAGTTCGTTGTCCGATGGAGTTGTCGACTTATTTCCGGATCAATGCCAGAAATACGGGGCAGTTTGAAAGAACCCTGATTGTAGCGGAAGATGATGCCTATGTGAGCTATCTGGAAGGCTGTACGGCTCCGCAACGAGATGAAAATCAGTTGCATGCAGCTATCGTGGAGATCATTGTCGAAAAAAATGCGGAAGTGAAGTACAGTACCGTGCAGAACTGGTATCCTGGCGATAAAGACGGGAAAGGCGGTATCTATAATTTTGTCACCAAACGCGGACTCTGTCGTGGAGAAAATGCCCGTTTGATCTGGGCACAGGTAGAAACCGGTTCGGCGATTACCTGGAAATATCCCAGTACCATCCTGAAGGGGGACGGTTCTGTGAGTGAATTTTATTCTGTGGCTGTGACCAATAATTATCAGCAGGCTGATACGGGAACCAAAATGATTCATATCGGAAACAATACCCGGAGCCGGATTGTGTCAAAAGGTATTTCTGCCGGTTTCAGCAGTAATTCCTATCGGGGCAAAGTGAAGGTCGTAAAGAGTTGCCAGCATGCACGCAACTATTCCCAATGCGATTCTTTGTTGTTGGGAGATAAGTGCGGTGCACATACCTTTCCTTATCTGGAGATTGAGAACTCTACCGCTCAGGTGGAACACGAAGCGACGACGTCCAAGATCGGAGAAGATCAGATCTTTTATTGTAATCAGCGCGGAATATCTACGGAGGATGCAGTCGGATTGATTATCAAGGGGTATGCGGGGGATGTGCTGAACAAGATGCCGATGGAGTTTGCGGTGGAAGCTCAAAAATTGTTGCAGATCAGTTTAGAGGGATCGGTCGGATAGACGGATACTGAATGTGAAAGTATAAATTGTAAATTGTAAGATAGAATGACACTGTTAAAGATAAAAAATTTGCATGCCTCGGTGGAAGGCAAAGAAATATTGAAGGGGATTGATCTGGAAATCAAGGCCGGAGAAGTCCATGCGATTATGGGGCCGAATGGGGCCGGAAAGAGTACGCTTTCTGCCGTTCTGGCTGGACGCGAACGGTTTGAGGTAACCCAGGGTGAGGTTGAATTTAATGGAAAGCATCTGTTGGAGATGCCGGCAGAGGACCGGGCTCGGGAGGGCATTTTCTTGAGTTTCCAGTATCCGGTAGAAATTCCGGGAGTAAGTACCGTGAATTTTTTGAAAACCGCGATGAATGAAATTCGGAAATATCATGGGCAACCGCCTTATCCTGCAGGAGAATTTTTGAAACTGATCCGTCAGAAAATGGAATTGGTCGGTATTGACAACCGTTTGTTGAACCGTTCTTTGAATGAAGGTTTTTCCGGCGGGGAGAAGAAGAAAAATGAAATTTTCCAGATGGCAGTGCTCGAACCGAAGTTGGCCATCCTGGATGAAACGGATTCGGGGCTGGATATCGATGCGCTTCGGACTGTTGCCCAGGGCGTGAATAAACTTAAAAAACCGGAAAACGCGACGATTGTCATCACCCATTATCAGCGTTTGCTGGATTATATTGTTCCGGATGTCGTACATGTACTGTATGACGGTCGTATCGTAAAGACTGCCGGCAAGGAACTGGTGGCAGAATTGGAAGAGAAAGGATACGACTGGATCAAGGAAGAAGTAAAGAAATGTAAATGAGCGTGGCGGACTTAAAACCTGAAATGGCATGAGTGATTTTGAAAAAATAAATACCGATTTTACCACCTTGTTCCTGGATGGACGAGCGTTGCTTGATGCCGGCAATAGTGCTGTGATGAACAGTTGTCGGAAGGAAGCGTTTCGGAAATTCCTCGATCTGGGAGGTATTCCACACGAACAGGAAGAATATCGCTATCTCAAGTTATTGCCTTTGTTCGATAAGGATTATCATGTTGTGTTGAAATACATCCGGCAAGAGGTGGATCTGAACGAGACCTTCCGTTGTACGGTGACAGACCTGGTTACCAATCCGGTATTGACGGTGAACGGTTGGTGGTTTGATGGTAATTTGAAACCTGAAATTCCGGAAGAGGTCGTTGTTTGCAGCATGCAGGAGGCGAGTGTAAAATATCCCGATCTGTTTGTCCGGCATTACAATCATTATGTAACTGCGGCCCGGAAAGACAGTTTGGTCGCCCTGAATACGGCCTTTGCTCAGGATGGAGTTTTTGTTTATGTCCCGGATGATGTTGTTATGGAACGGCCTTTGCAGATTATCAATCTTTTACGGGCAAAAGCTGATTTGATGGGGTTCCAACGTAATCTGATCGTTTTGGGCAGAAATGCCAAGGCAACGATTTTGGTCTGTGATCATACCCTTTCGGAACATGACTTTTTGATAAACAATGCCACAGAGGTGTATTTGGGCCCCAATGCCCATATGGAGTATTACCAGGTACAAAACCAGCATCTGGGAGCTTCTCAGATCAATTCACTGTTTGTTTCTCAGCAGCGTCATGCTGTTTTCGACAGTAATTTAGTGACTTTGTATGGAGGTGTGATTCGGAATAATCTGTATGTGGCTTTGAATGAAGAGGGGGGAGAATGCCATTTGTATGGCTTGTATATTCAGGATAAGAAACAGGTCGTTGACAATTATTCATATATCGATCATATTGCGCCTCGCTGTGTCAGCAATGAACATTTCAAAGGAGTGCTGGATGATGCGGCCATGGCGAATTTTTGCGGTTGTATTCGGGTACGGCCCGATGCTCAAAAGACCGAAGCGTATCAGGCCAATCACAATCTGTTGCTGACGGATACGACCCGTGTAAATGCAAAGCCTCAGCTAATCATTGATGCCGATGATGTGAAATGTAGCCATGGGGCAACTGTCGGTCAAATAGACGAGGAGGCGATGTTTTATTTGCGATCCAGGGGAATCAGTCTGGAGGAAGCTCGGATGATGATGATGTTCGGGTTTGCTCACGATATTATCCAGCGGGTGAAATTGGAACCCTTGCGGGTGAAACTCGACGATTTGATAGATAAACGTTTGAGAGGGGAAATGTCGAAATGCTATAATTGTATTATGCAGTGTAAAAAGTCGTAAGTGGAATCAAGAATCGTAAAAGGTGATGTTTGAAATCGAAAAAATTCGGAAAGATTTTCCGATTCTGGAAGAGAAGGTTTACGGTAAACCGTTGGTTTATCTGGATAATGGGGCTACTATGCAGCGGCCGTTGCGGGTGATTGATAAGATGAATGAGTATTATCTGAAATATAATTCCAACGTACACCGGGGGGTCCATTTCCTGAGTAATAAATGTACGGATGCCAATGAAGAGGCACGGGCAGAGGTCCGGGATTTTATCGGAGCTGCTTCGGATAAGGAGATTATATTCACCCGGGGAACGACGGAAAGCATTAATCTGGTTGCTTTTTCATTTGGGGAAGCTTTTATTCAGAGTGGAGATGAAATTCTGGTGACCGAGATGGAACACCATGCGAATATTGTGCCTTGGCAGATGCTTTGTGAACGGAAGGGGGCGATTTTGAAGGTATTGCCTTTTCAGGATCAGGGGGAGCTCGATATGGCCCGATTGGAGGATTTGTTGACAGATCGGGTGAAAATGGTCGGAGTGGCCTATGTTTCAAATGTACTCGGAACGGTTAATCCAGTGAAGGAGATCATCGACCGGGCTCATGCGGTGGGGGCGAAAGTATTGGTCGATGCCGCTCAGGCGATTCAACATATACCGATTGATGTACAAGAGTTGAACTGTGACTTTTTGGTGTTTTCCGGGCATAAGATTTACGGCCCGACAGGAGTGGGAGTCTTGTATGGAAAGGAAAAATGGCTGGAACAGATGCCGCCATGGCAAGGCGGGGGTGAAATGATCAAGGAGGTACATTTTGAAAAGACGACTTATAATGAACTGCCATTCAAATTTGAGGCTGGAACACCCGATTTTATAGGAGTAATCGGGTTGGGGGAAGCGTTGCGTTATGTCAGACAGATCGGATTGGACGCCATTGCGGCTTACGAACAGCATGTGTTGGAATATGCCATGAAACAGATCCGGCAAATACCGGGGATTCGTATTTTCGGCGAGGCAGAGCACAAATCTTCTGTTATTTCTTTCGCTTTGGGAGAGATACATCATTCTGATACGGGTATTTTGTTGGATAAAATGGGAATTGCGGTGCGGACGGGACAGTTATGTGCCGAACCGGTGATGCAACATTATGGAGTGACCGGAATGGTACGGGCTTCTTTGGCCATGTATAATACGACGGAAGAGATCGATCAATTCTGTGACGCTTTGCGAAAAGTGGCCAAAATGTTCCGGTTGGCATAAAGAAATTTTATTTTTATCTTTGTTTTTGTTCGGATAAAATTTGAAAAGATGACCATAGAAGAAATAGAACAGGAAATTATAGATGAATTTTCGATATATGATGATTGGATGGATAAATATGCCTATCTGATCGAATTGGGTTCGAATCTGGAAGGAATGGATGAGGCGCACAAGACGGATGATAATCTGATCAAAGGATGCCAATCCCGGGTTTGGTTTCATGCTGAGATGCGGGATGACCGCCTGTTTTTTACGGCTGATAGCGATGCCATTATTACCAAAGGAATTGCCGGATTGCTGGTTCGGGTATTTTCCGGACAGCGGCCATCTGATATCGCTCAAGCAGATTTGCGTTTTATCGATGAAATCGGTTTGACTCAGCATTTATCGCCAACCCGTTCAAATGGATTGTTGTCGATGGTAAAACAGATTAAACTGTATGCGCTTGCGGCTTCCGCAGCACAAGAGACAAAAAAGGGTTTTAACGAATAAGTACGGTCCGATATGACAGCCAGTATAACGAGAGACTTGATAATAGAAAAGTTATGTACGGTATATGATCCGGAAATCCCGGTGAATATTTGGGAGTTGGGTTTGGTATATGACATTGAATTCCCGAAACCTTCCGAAGTTATTATTCGCATGACTCTTACTGCTCCGGGATGTCCGATTGCCGATGAAATTGTACAGCAGGTTCATGATGTAGTAATGGAAGTGGCCGGTATCGAAAGTGTTACTGTGGATTTGGTATTTGAACCGGTATGGACCCCGGAACGGATGAGTGATGTGGCAAAATTGGAATTGGGGTATGATATATAGATGAGGAATCCTCTTTTTAATATGAATCAATATGAACGTGAAAGAATGGGCTCAGCAGGTGATTAAACCGGCTGAAATAGAAAAATATCTGGTAAATGGCAAGGATTTTATCGATGTAGAGTCGATTTATGGAAATCTGGAGAAATACCGTCAGCCGGATAAGCAACAGGTACGGGATATTCTACAGAAATCTTTGGATATAAAATTACTGTCTCCAGAGGAAACGGCAGTACTGTTGAATGTGGAAGATCCCGAGTTGTTGGAGGAAATGAGAGAGACAGCCTTGGAAGTAAAAAAGCGGGTGTATGATAATCGAATTGTCTTCTTTGCACCCTTATACTGTTCCAACTTGTGTGTAAATAGTTGTGTTTATTGTGGTTTTCGAAGTGATAATTCCGCAGAGAAACGGCATGTACTGACGATGGAAGAGGTTCGGAGAGAAACGGAGGCTGTGATCGATGAAGGTCACAAACGTTTGATTGCGGTGTATGGTGAGCATCCGCAGAGTGATGCCGACTATATCGTCGATACCATGCAGACGATCTATGCTACCAAGCGGACGACTCCAACCGGAAATGGTTTTAACAATATCCGTCGTATCAATATCAATGCAGCTCCGATGAGTATTGAAAATTTACGGAAATTGTGGCGGGCTGGAATTGGAACTTATCAGGTTTTTCAGGAGACTTATCATCCGGGACGTTATGCCGAACTGCATCCGGCCAATACGGTCAAAGGAAATTTCCGTTGGCGTTTGTATGCGATGCATAGAGCCATGGATGCGGGTATAGACGATGTGGCGATCGGTGCTCTGTTCGGTTTGTACGATTGGCGGTTTGAAGTGATGGGACTGGTTCTCCATGCCCATGATCTCGAACGGCAGTTCGGAATTGGTCCGCATACCATTTCTTTCCCGCGAATGCAACCGGCTTTGGGATCGTTCATGAGTGAAAATTCGCCTTATCTGGTAAAAGATGATGCCTTCAAGCGGTTGGTCATGGTGTTGCGCTTGGCGGTACCCTATACGGGTTTGATTGTCACGGCCCGGGAACAAGCGGAATTGAGACGTGAGATCATCCGTTATGGTTGTACCCAGACTGATGCTTCTTCAAAGATCGGTATCGGAGCTTATTCTGAGAAGAAAGTACAAAAGGATAATCCGGACAAGGTGCAATTTTCTTTGGGAGATGAACGCAGTTTGGATACCGTGATTCGTGAATTGGCGGAGGACGGTTATATCACTTCCTTCTGCACGGCCGGTTATCGTTGCGGTCGGACGGGCGATAAGATTATGAATTTGCTGGAGAAAGGAGTGGAAGGAAAGTTCTGTAAATTGAATGCGGTCCTGACGTTCCGGGAATACCTCAACGATTATGCTTCTGCCGAGACTCGTCGAATCGGAGAACAGTTGATAGAAAAAGAACTGAAAGAAATTGAAAATATGCCGTTCTTTACAGAAAAAAGGCTTTTACCGACTTTCCTGACTTATTATAAGCGGATCGCTTCGGGAGAGCGGGATTTGTATATGTGATCCGGAGAATGAAGGATCTGAAACGGATAAAGCGAACATGGGTGTTTGTTTTATCCGTTTTTTTTGAAAGAATTTGTGTGTGCATGAGAGAATGTATGTGTGCATATTGTTGCGGCTATTTGGCCGTGTCTGAATAATTTGCTATTTTTGTAAATAGAGAGATGCAGAAAAGTCTGCATCGTATTTTTAGGATTTGTTTAAATCTTGACATCCGAAATCGCCAAATTTCTACGTTATACAAGATTTGACAAGGAGTTCACGTATATAGGCGTGGAACCTGTCTTGCTGTATAACGAGGTGTTTGGCGATACCGGTGATGTCAGATAAGATTGTGTTTCCACGCTTTTTTTCTCAACGGCATTGTGCAAAAAAACGGGACGCAATCCGAGAAGACTCGAATGTAAAGGTATTGTCAAATCGTATCATAAAATGGAAGAGATCAATAAATTGGAGACATCTATCCCTTCGTCTTACAGTAATCTGCATTTGGTGGAGCGTTTTATCGAGCAAATCATTGCAACTTTTGAAATGCCGGAAAAAGTGCAATCGGATCTTATGCTTGCACTTGTCGAAGTGTCCTATAATGCCTTGTTGCCGGATCCTCGGGAAACGGTACAAAAATTTGCAAAATTTACTGCAGTCAAGAATCGTAGGAAAATTGTGGTCACCATAGAAGAGAGTGGCAATGGGTTCGATTATACTCATCCACCTTGTCCCTTGTCGAAGGAACGGGAGGGACTGACCGGCAGGAGTATCTATGTGATGGCGGCCTTGACTGATGAATTGCGCTTTATCGATAAAGGACGCAAAATAGTCATGTCTTTTGCACTGGATCGGTAGGTCGGATGATAAAAAACCTCCGAAAAGGATGAGAATTCGGAGGTTTTTTAGTTGTTTGACGGGAATTATTCCAATACCTTTTTTATCTGCCGTTTGGCCAGAGTGAGAGGTGCCAGGGAACAAGGACCGTTGATGCAACCGCCGTCGCAGGCCATAACCTCTACGAATTGGGCTTCCGGTTTCTTTGCCATGGCTTTTAGCAATGCCTGGTTCTTTTTGTCCAGACCTTCTACATGGATATTGGTATATTTGTCACCGATCGCATTGACAACTGCGGCCTGTACGCCTCCTGCCTGTGCGAAGCCTCTACCGTATTTCGTCACTTCCCGGTTAAGCTCTTTTTCACTGCAGTTGGACACATCGATGTCGTAGGCAACCATAAAAGCCCCCAATTCTTCGAAGCTCATGACGTAATCCACCTCATCGACGGAGTCTGCTTCGTGACGTTTGGCCAGACACGGACCGATAAATACAACTTCGGCATCCGGATATTTTTCTTTGGCATAGCGTGCTGCGTAAACCATCGGACTACGGGTTTCCGAAACATAGGGCTTCAGCATGGGCGCATGTTTTTCTACCCAGCCGGTGTAAGCCGGACAGCAAGAGGTGGTCATGAAAGATTGTCCTTCCTGCATTTTTTCTTCCAGTTCCTTGGCTTCATTGGCAGCCGTGATTTCCGCTCCCAGAGCGACTTCGATCACGTCATCGAAGCCGATTTGCTTGATCGCAGCCAGCACCTGGCCCGGTGTGGCATTGAATTGTCCATAAATGGCCGGAGCCGGAATCGCAATGATTTTTTTCTTCGGGTTGCTGAGAGTCTTGTGGATATCGATGATTTTGGATCGTTCCATAATGGCTCCGTAAGGGCAGGCCTGCATACATTTTCCACAATAGATACATTTGTCTTTGTCGATGTGTTCGACTCCTTCTGCATCCTTGCTGATGGCTTTTACCGGACAGACGTCTTCGCAAGGAACCGGAGTGTATACAATGGCATGGTAAGGACATACCTTCTGGCATAATCCGCAGCTGACACAGTCTTCGCTACTGATGCTGGCCTTTCCGTTAATAAAAGAAATCGCGGCTTTCGGGCAGTTCATCACGCAGGGACGTCCTTCGCATCCCCGGCAGAGATTGGTGACTGCATATTGTGATTGGATACAGGCGCTGCACGCTTCGTGTACCACGGAAAGGATGTTTTCCTTCATATTTTTATTGGCCATGGCCATGCGTGCAAAATCGGAAAGGTGGATCAGGTCGATCTCCTCATCCGTGATTTCAAAACCCAGTATCGAAATGATTTTGTGTTTGAGAATGTAACGGTCTTTGTGGATACAACATCTCACCGGGCGTTTGTTCCGTGGACGCATCTCGACAGGCAGGTACTTCAGTCCTGTGATTAATTCGTCGTTTTTCAATAATTTGACAATCCGGATCAATAACTCCCGTTTGGTGAGCATCGCAAAATTATCGTACAACATGTCTTAATTTTTCTTTTATAATTCGTAATAGGATTTCTTTGCTGACTCCAGTGATGATTTCTCCGTCTAACTCTGCAAACGGCGGAGTATCTTGGCCGTTACACCGTTGCAGACAGGGAGAAAGGGTGATTTCTACGTATTGTTTCTCTTCTGCGGATAACAATTCCTCTACTTCCATTAGTTGGGCCCCCCCCATGACATAGCACATGGTTCCTGCACATAATTTCAGTTTGATTTTGTCCATCGGATGATTGTTTAAAGGTTATTCCTTGTTTCCTGTTATTGGGTGTAGCGTGCTACTTTGGGGCGTCAAAGATAGCTAATTTCTACATCTTTCAGGTATTTCGTTTCTAATAAATATTTAATTTTTTTTACGACGTTCCGCCGGATTTCCAATTCTACCGGCAGATTGGGATCCTGGTGTGCGACGTTGATACGGGTACCGACGATAAAGGTGATTTTGTCGCTGTTCTGGATCAGTGTCAGCAGATCGTGTGCTGGTCCTTGCGTTTTTTCAGGAATGCCTTCGGTCAGCAGGCGTTCGACCTTGCTCAGGGTCAATATCCCTTCTGTAATCAGGTCGATGCCGTCCATGAATGAAAGGGGCGGTAGTTCCTTGTCCGTGATTTCCATGCTGACGGTCAGCGGCAATTGTAATTCTCGCGAGATAATGCTAGCCGTTGTTCCTCCGCAAAGAACCCGTTTCCCCTTGAAATTTTTAACTTTTTCTGCCAGATAGCGGTCTTTTTTTTCATCGTAGGGAGGACCGGTGCAGATTAGTAGATTTCGGGGAGTACGCCGATAAACGACACAACAGCTGGTATCATCCAGCAAGCGGTAATTGTCGTTACGCTCTGCTCGCAATACAATTTTACGGGCCAATTCTTTTGCTGAGATTTCCGGTTGTTGCTGCAAGGTTTCTGCGATAAAGAGGCGAACTCCGTCATCCCAGCCGAAGGGCATGTTGTTGCTACCCATTCCCGATTGGCTGACCCCATCGGAAAAACAGATCAGTCGATCTTCTTTTTCCAACTTGAATTCCGATACCCAAAGAAAGGTATTGCTGAGATCTTCTCTTTCGATCGGGATTTTTTGTTTTTTGATATCCATGGTCTGACCGTGGCGGAAGAGATAGACTGCCGGGCTTTCATATTCAACGACCCGTGTGTTGCCGAAACAGTCGATATCGAAAATGCAGAAGGTGGAATAACTGATTTTCCGGACCATGTCTCTCGGCAGGGTATGTATGATTGAAAGAGCTGTCTGGAGAATGCTTTCATTCATGGCTGTGTAATTCATGGCCATGGTGGCGGTCATGGTCGATAGAACACTGGCTTTAATGCCGCTTCCCAGTCCGTCAGAAAGAACACTGATAATCCGGTCTTCTTCTTTCAACTTTTGGCACATGTAGCTATCACCGCAAACGATGTTGCCGGCCTTGTTTTTCTGAAAACAGTCGACTTCAATGAATATGTCTGATTCTTTCATCATTCTTCTTGCTTGATTCTTCTATCGTCATTTCCCATGATTGCCCGTAAAGTGGCGTCTGTAAAGGCGGCATTTTCTCCTAACAGGCAGGCCACTTCCTGAACGGTTGTCATATATTTGCGGATGACCTCCTGGGTTTTCTCGTGCATCCATTCTTTGTGTACATAAGGTTCCCGAAGATCCTGAAGAATACCGAATACCAACCGGTGCGGTTGTATGTTGTAAATCGACAAAAGCCAGATTCGGTCTCCGTCCCGAATTTGACGCTCTGTGATTTCTTTACCGGTACTGAGTACTGTTTTGAACAGGTCGGAAAAAGGACTGATCTGTGCCAGTTCCATGCCCTGTAATCCCGGGGAGGCTTCGTATATGAGGGCAACATCTTCGCCCAGCAGATTGGCACAACAGCTGTTCATGTCTGAAATTTTCAATTCATTATCGACGAGCAATACTCCGGAGGGAATTTTTTGTAACAAGACAGTTGCTTTGTCATGAGCGATTCGGCGCATGTAGGAGACACACATGTTTTCTTCTGCCCGTCCTTCCAGCATGGCAATGGCAAAATCGCGACAAGAGTCGTAACCGCAGCCGCTGCAATTCAATTCATCTTCAGGACTATTCTTGCCGACAGCAGAAAGAGCTTGTTTGATTTCTTCCTCCGAATGCTGTTTGGTTGAGCAGTCGTGAGCTTGGAAAGTGGTCGTTACGTCGATGTGGTCCAGTGGCGGAACTGTACTTTCCGGATGTAAGGCCCGTTGACGCTGGATGTTGTATCTTTTGACAGCTAAAGAGGTCTGGCTGAGTTTGGCCGGTCCGTTGATACATCCCCCCCGGCAGGCTAACAGCTCCAGAAAAAGCGTGTCTTTCTCATGGCGGGTATTTAAATTTTTGATCACATCTTTGATATTGTTCAGGTCCGAAAAGGCCATTTTGATGATCTTTTTTTCTTCGCCATGGATACCAGGCAACATACCTCCTTCAATGGGATACAGCGAACCGATTCCTGCTTGCCAGGGAGTGAAGCAATCCTCAGCTGTTGGAGTCAATTGCTGGGGAATGATCTTTTCTTTTTCAAACCAGTTTTTCAAGTCTTTGAAGGTAATGGCGACTTCGATGAGATCCTTGAAATGATCTGCTTCCAGTTTCTTACAGATGCAGGGACCTGCAAAAACAATTTTTAAATCGTTTCCGTAGTAGTCTTTCAAAATCCGGGCATGTGTCAGCATGGGAGAAAGCATGGGGGTAATGGCCGGAATATGCTCGACGGAGTATTTCCGGATATATTCCACAACGACAGGACAGGCGGAGGAGATGTATACGCCGGGTTGGGCCTGTTGAAGGTATTGAGATACCCGGGCTGAAACCAGTTCTGCACCGATCGCTGTTTCGGATACGGCAAAGAAACCCAGTTTTCGAATGGCTGCAATGAGTTGATGGATCGACAGATCTTCGAATTCACAAGCCCAGGAAGGAGCCAGGGATAAGATGACCCGAGGATGGTTTTGTAGCATCAGGCGTACCCGACTGACTCCGTCCCGGATTTTCTTCGCTCCGGTGGGACACACTTGGGTACAATGTCCGCAGTATATACAACGTTCTTCAATGATGTAAGCTTTGTTGTTTTCAATTCGGATCGCTTTTACCGGACATTCTCGGACACATTTGTAACAGTCCTGACAATTTTCCGGCTCCGTGTAAATAGGTTTTAGATCCATGGTTCTGTTCATTGTCTAACGAATTGAGGTAAAACAATTTTCAGGCAGGAAATTCTTCCTGAAGTATTTTGTATAAACCGGAAAGATTAACTTCCTGGTAGATCTTGTCGTCTATGCGGAGAATGGGACCTTTGCTACACAGTTCTTCGCACAAATGGCCGGAGAAGGAAATTTCTGCTTCCAGATGGTTTTCGGCGATGTATTTTTTTATGATTTCAAGATGGACATTATTTCCCCGTGAATAACATGAACTCCCTAAGCATATTTTTATTTGACGCATAAAAACATTTTTTTGCAAATATAACAAATGCATCTAAATAAAAAAACCGCTCCACGTGGAGCGGTTTTTTTTATGAATATCCTGAAAATTATTTCTTGACAACATTGGCATCTTTCTTGCCGAATTTTTGTCTGAATTCGTATGACAGCGGGGTAGCCACAAACAAGGAAGAATAGGTTCCGATGATGATACCGATCAAAAGGGCAAATACAAATCCTTTGATGGAAGTACCACCGAAGATGAAGATGGCCAGCAATACCACCAAAGTTGATAAAGAGGTACTGAAGGTACGACGCAACGTGGAATTTAAGGCTGCATCGGTTACTTCCATATCATTCCGTTTGGGGTACAGATGGTGATATTCACGGATACGGTCGAATACTACCACGGTGTCATTGATAGAATAACCTACTACGGTCAGGATGGCTGCGATGAAAGATTGGTCGATTTCCAGTGAGAAGGGTAAGAAACCGGCTAACAGAGAGAAGACTCCCAAAACCACAATGGTGTTGTGCGCCAATCCCAAAACAGCACCGGCTCCGTATTGCCACTTACTGAACCGAACCATGATATAAACGAAGATTACCAACAAAGCGAAGATAACAGACCAGATAGCGGCTCGTGTAACATCTTCCGCAACGGCCGGTCCCACTTTCTGTGACATCTGACGGTAATCGCTCAAGAATACTTCTTTGCTCGTACCATCCGGTAAATATTCTTTCAAACCTTCGTATAACAGGCTTTCTACCTCGTCGTCGGCTTCGGTTCCTTCATCGGCGATCTTATATTTAGTCGTAATTCTGACCTGATTGTTACCTCCGAAAGTTTTTACTTCAGGAGCGCTTCCGTATACATGGGAGAGACTTTCAGCGATTTTCTCCACTTCTACCGGTTGATCGAAGGCGACGGTATAAGTTCTACCTCCGACGAAGTCGATACCTTTGTCAAATCCACGGGTAAACATGGAAATCAGGCAGACAACGGTGATGATTCCGGAGATGGTATAACCGATTTTCCGTTTTTCGAGGAACGGGAAGTGTACGTCCCGCAACCAATTGGCCGTAAATGCAGTGGTAAAGCTGACATGATCGTTCTTCTTGGCGGCATTGTCCAGGATAAGACGGGAAATAAAGATGGCGCAGAACAGAGAGGTGAAGATACCGATGATCAAGGTCGTTGCAAAACCTTTGATCGGGCCTTCTCCGAAATAGTAAAGAATGAAACCGGTCAACAGAGTTGTGACGTTACCGTCGATGATGGCGGAGTAGGCCTGTTTGTATCCCTCTTTGATGGCCAGCTTCAGGCCTTTGCCGGCTCTGAGCTCTTCTTGAATACGTTCATATATCAATACGTTGGCGTCGACAGACATACCCATGGTCAAAACGATACCTGCGATACCCGGTAAGGTCAAAACGGCACCGATAGAGGCCAATACGCCAAACAGGAAGAACAGGTTGGTAAACAGAGCGATATCTGCAGCCAAACCGGCACCCTTGCTATAGAAGAACAGCATGTAAATCAAAACAAGGCAGAATGCGATTACGAATGACCACATACCGGATTCGATAGATTCGCTACCCAAAGACGGTCCGACAATTTCATCGGCAATGATACGTGCCGGTGCCGGCAATTTACCGGATTTCAAGATGTTGGCGAGGTCCTGTGCCTCTTTTACATCAAATTGACCGGTGATTTGGGAGCTACCGCCTTTGATTTCACCGTTTACAACCGGAGAAGAACATACATAACCGTCCAATACGATCGCAATACAGTGACCGGTGTTGTCTTTGGTCAGACGGGCCCAGATTTTGGCACCTTCTGCATTCATGTTCATGGAAACAACGGGACGTCCCGAGTTTTGTTCATATTCCTGACGGGCATCTTCCACGGCACCTCCGTCCAGCGGGGCTTTGCCGTCGCGGGTGGTGATTTTGATGGCGTGCAAGGCGATGATCTCTCCCGTGGGTTTCATTTCCCATAGCAAACGGGAATTCCGCGGAAGTAAGGATTTGATCTGCGGTTTGTTGAGCAGTTCATTTACGGCTGCAGTATCTTTGACTTGTGCATATCCTACCAAGGAATTGTTGGGAATGATCTGACCGTTTCGGTCAACATTCGGGCTCAGTATAGAGAACAGCGGATTGGCTTTTTTGAAAGCGGTTTCGTCTGCCAACAGATTGCTCAGTGAATCCTGTGTCGCTACTTGGGAAATCAGGCTATTGTCGGTGGAGTCTGCGGTCTCTGTGACTGTTTCCTCTACGGCAACAACCGTCGTTGAATCGCCGGCATTCAATGTCTCTTCGGCTTCCAGAATCGTGCGTGCTTTTTCATTGATGCTTTGCAGATAGGGGAAGAAATCACCGTTGTCGAATGTTTCATAAAATTCCAGAGCGGCGGTTCCCTGCAACAGTTTCCGGACACGCTGTGCATCTTTGATACCCGGTAATTCGATGACGATACGACCGGAAATATCTGCTTTACGGATGTTGGGCTGAGCGACGCCGAAACGGTCGATACGGGTCCGCAAGATATTGAAGGTATTGTCGATGGCTCCTTCCGCTTCCTGACGGATTACATCCAATACTTCTTTGTTGGTGGCACCGATTTTGATTTTATCTTTCAGTTCTACGGTTCCGAAAATATTCGGAGAAGCCAGCTGGGCATTCGGTGCAATTCTTTCAAATGCTTCCCCAAACAGGGTCACAAAGTCCTTAGGGCTGGTATTGCGCATTTGTATCGCTTCCTGCAATGCCTGATTGAACGCTTCGTCCTGGCTGTAGTTGGCCAAACTGCGGACAACATCCACGACGTCTACTTCCATAGTTACGTTCATACCGCCACGCAAGTCAAGACCTAAGTTCAATTCCAACTCTTTACACTCTTTGTAGGTGTAATGTGCAATTCCCAGAAGATTATATACTTCCGTGTTTGCAATAGAATCCAGGTATACTTTTTCCTTGGCGGGATCTCCCTGCGCATATTCTCTCGCCGCTTTTTCCACCCGGTTGGTTTTCCAGGTAAAAGATAACTGGTAAATACTTACTAATGCTAAAGCTATAGCAAGTAATGTGATCGCTCCTTTATTCTGCATTTTTACAATAGATTATTATATTACTTAATTTTTATTAATTCTTTGCGTAAGATTAATGCGCAAAAGTATAATATTTTTTCTAAAAAAACAGATAATTCTGATTTTTAGATGATAGATTTCTGTTTTTACCCCGAATTTTATTCCCGAAAGGGTGTTATGGGCCTAAAAATGCATGGAAATCTCTTTATTTTGGTAATCAATGAGGACTTTGTACCTGACACAAAAATCGCAGCCCAATAACCCGATGATTTTTCGGTGCAGGTGTTTGTCATACATTTCGTTTACATATTTCAGATCGATAGCAGCCAGTTGGATTTCTTTGAGCGTTCGTCCGCCGAGTTTGAATTTGGCGGCTTTTACCAAACGGACATTGTGGATTTGCCCGGTTACGCTGCCGGAACTCATCTGGACATCTGTTTCGGAAAGAGGGTCGGCATGAAACAGACGATCGTCAACCACCGAAACCGATGCTCCCGTGTCGAGGATCATGTCTCCTTGTATGCCGTCGATTTCGACAGGTACGATCATATGAAAACTGTTATCTTCCAATTCGACGATCTCAACAGAGAACGTATGTGTTTTGAAACGGGACAGATAGGAAGGCGGAGTTTTAAAATGACAAAGCTTTTGTCTCTTTTTTCTCTTCATTTCTTCTTGCTTGATATTTCCGGCGCAAAAATAAAAAACCGTCCTGAATTTTCAGGACGGTTTGCTTATTTTTAACCTTTGAGGCAATTAGAACATTTTCATGTTGTCTAAAACATCCATTACGGATCTGACTGCTTTGGCTGATGTGGCTAACAGTTCTTTTTCTTCTGCATCGAGTTGTACTTCGATGATTTTTTCGATACCGTTCTTGCCCAATACCACCGGAACGCCCAAATAGATGTCTTTCATGCCGTATTCGCCGTTCAACATGGCACATACCGGGAATACCCGTTTCTGGTCACGAATAATGGCTTCAACCATTTGTGCTGCAGCTGCTCCTGGAGCATACCAAGCGGAAGTTCCCATTAATTTAACCAATTCTCCGCCGCCGACTTTGGTCCGTTCGATGATGGCATGCAGTTTGTCTGCCTCAATCAACTCTGTAACAGGGATACCGCCGACAGAGGTGTAACGGGGAAGTGGAACCATGGTATCTCCGTGTCCGCCCAACAGTAAAGCCTGGATATCTTTCGGAGACACGTTCAGGGCTTCTGCCAGGAAAGCGCGATAACGGGCGGTGTCCAATACTCCGGCCATACCGAATACTTTGGAAGAATCTACTTTTGCTGCTAAAAATGCACAGTAACACATCACATCCAACGGATTGGAAACGATGATGATCTTGGCATTCGGGGAATGTTTGATTACATTTTCGGTAACAGATTTTACAATTCCGGCATTGGTCGAAATCAAATCGTCACGGCTCATGCCCGGTTTACGGGGAAGACCGGAAGTGATGACTACTACTTCTGAATTGTCAGTCGCTGCATAGTCATTGGTAACCCCTTTGATGCGGGTGTCATACAAATTGATAGGGGCAGTTTGCCACATATCCAGAGATTTTCCTTCAGCAATTCCTTCTTTGATGTCCAAAAGAACGACTTCGTTTACGATGTCTTTTTCTGCGATGCAGTTGGCACATGTTGCACCCACATTACCTGCTCCAACAACTGTTACTTTCATTTTGTAATAATTTTATTGTTATACTTAATAATGTATTATCTTTTTTGGAGTTTTTATTCCGACGTCAAATTTAATTCTTTTTTGTGCCAATACAAAATATTACAGAAAAAATTCTCTAATAATATTCGTTTTTCTGGGAGGGAGTTATCTCGGGTTATGAATGCTTTTGGAGAACTGTGCGTTGAAAATGCAGAAACCAGAGTGGCAGCAGGCTGCCTTTCAGTATGCTGGACAAGGTTATGCTCCACCAGATTCCGTTTAGTCCGAGAGCGGGGAAGGTGGTTAGAAAATAAGCCATGGGGATGCGGGCTCCGGTGAAGAGAATACCGATCAGAGCGGGTGGCGTCGTTCTGCCTGTTCCGTTGAAAGCTCCGGCTGTGACTGATTCCGTTACCATGAAAAGTTGCGAAAGGGCCAGAATTTTCAGGTAATCGCCTCCAGCCTGGATGGCTTCGGGCTCAGTAACGAAAAGTCCGAAAATTTCCTGATTCAGGATAAAAAACAGGATTCCGGCAGCAAGACCGATACTGCCGGCTATTTTTAAGGTCAATTGATAGCCTTGTCGGATACGTTCATACTGGCCGGCTCCGTAGTTCTGACCGGTGAAGGCGGCAAGAGCGGTAGAGAAACCGGCCGCTGTCATCCAGGAGATCGCTTCGATTTGTGATCCGATGCTTTGTGCGGCGACTCCAATTGCTCCCCAACGGGCAGCCAGCGTTGCCAATGTCAGGGAAAACATGGAAAACAAGGCATTTTGCATGCTGACAGGCAAGCCGAGGAGTATGATCCGTCGGGCAAAATCGTTTATCAGAGGGTTGAACAGATGCATACGGCCTAATGGAAAGCGGGACGTGAAAATCCGTCGGGCAAAAATACAGAAAACGACGAATTGGGCGAATGCGGTGGCCAGGGCTGCTCCGGCAGTCCCTAATGCCGGGATCGGACCGATGCCGTATATGAGGATCGGATCAAGCAGGATATTGACCAACAGACCGACGGCAGAAGTGCGGAAAGGGGTACGACTGTCTCCTTGGCCGTTGTAGAGACCGCTGAAGGTATTGTTGTTGAATTGAAAAAACAGACCCGGTGCCACAATGCGCATGTAATGGATGGCCTGTTCTGAAATATTCGTGTCAAAACGAAACAGACCGATTAATGCCGGGGCGGCGATCAGAATCAGACAGGTATAAGCAAAACCGAACAGGGTGGACAAGGTGATGGCCTGGCCGGCATAGCAGCAGGCCCGCTTGTAGTCTTTGGCTCCGATTGACTGGGAAACCGTGATTTCGGAACCGATCTTGGTCATAAACGACAGTGCATTGCAAAGCCAGGTAAAGAATCCGGCTGCTCCGGCAGCGGCGACGGCATCGCTGCCCAGGTGGCCTAACCAAAGCATGTCGGTCATGCTGTAGGCCATCTGGATAAATGAAGCCGAAATCAATGGAACCGCCATGGTCCATAAGCTGCGGAAGATGCTTCCCTGTGTCAGATCGGTGGTGTGCATTATAATAGAAGTCGGTTTTCGAATGTATAGCTTTGTGAATTGGTGGACAAAAGTAATAATAAATTTTTATGGATATTCAGCGAGAAAACGGGAATCCGAACTTTATGCCGGGTAAGAAAAATGATTGACCGGTAAAAATTTATGCGGACGGATAGAAAGGTTTTTGAATTTGAGAGTTAATTTTGCGACGATCGTAAAGAACTTTTTAGTAAATGTTAATTTTAGGAACATGAAGAAAAACATTGTAGTGATCGCAGGTGGCAACTCTTCGGAATATGAAGTATCCATAAAATCCGGGAACCATATTTTTTCAGAGATAGACGAAGAGAAATACAATAAATATTTGATGATTTTGAGGGGAAGAGAATGGATGGTAGAGATTGGCGATCAGAAATGGCCAGTCGATAAGAATGACTTTTCTTTTGTCCGGGCCGGAGAGAAAATCATTTTTGATTTTGCTTATATTACGATTCATGGAAATCCGGGAGAGAACGGTATGTTGCAGGGGTATCTGGATATGATGGGGGTACCTTATTCTACTTGTAGTACTCTGGTAGAAGCCATGACGTTTGATAAATATACCTGTACCAATTATCTTAGCAACTTTGGCATTAAAACTACCCAGCCGATCCTGTTGACACGGGGAAAGGCATTCGATAAAGAGGCGGTATTGAAGGCTGTGGGATTGCCCTGTTTCGTGAAGCCCAATGCAGAGGGATCCAGTTTCGGAGTTTCCAAGGTAAAATCGGCGGAGGATTTTGAAACGGCAATTGAAACGGCATTCGGTAAGTGCAAAGAGATCCTGGTGGAAAGTTTTATTGACGGAACGGAGTTTACATGTGGATTGTATAAAGTCGGTGATAAAAAAGTGATTATGCCGGTAGCGGAAGTTATCCCGAAGAAGGAGTTTTTCGATTATGAGGCGAAATACGACGCAAAAATGTCGGAGGAGATCATTCCGGGACGTTTCTCGGAGGAAATTACAGATCGGATCCAGGAAATGGCGTCTGTCGTGTACGATGTCCTCCGTTGTGACGGAATTATCCGCATCGACGGTTTTGTCCGGGGGGAAGAGGTGATTATGCTGGAGGTAAATACCACTCCCGGAATGACTGCCAATAGTTTCGTACCTAAAATGGTGAAGGTAATGGGAATCCGTTTACGGGATGTGCTTACGGAGATCATAGAAGACAAACTGAATCGGTAGGCCGGTTCAGTTTAGCTTTCAATGATGCCACCGCCTACTACATCGTCGCCTTCATAGAAGACGGCGCTTTGTCCGGGGGTGATGGAATCCATCGGATCCTGGAAAACCATTCTGATGCGTTCTCCTTCCGGATATAAAAGAGCTTTCCCGCCTTCGTTCCGGTAGCGGATTTTGGCTGTAATTTCGAATCCGTCGGCTATCTGATCGTATTTCATCCAGTTGAGTCGGCTGATGTAACATGTTTTTCCCTGCAGTTCCTCTTTGGTCCCCAATACGACTGTATTGCTCTCCGGATGAATGGCGACCACAAACATCGGTTGTCCCAAAGCGATGCCTAAGCCTTTGCGCTGTCCGATGGTATAATTGGGGAAGCCTTTGTGTTCTCCTAATTTCTCTCCCCGGGTATTTACGAAAATACCGGGTCCGTATTTTTCTGCGTAGTTTTCGACCTGTTCAGCCAGAAAAGAGCGGTAATCGTTGTCGGGAATGAAACAGATCTCCTGACTCTCCCCTTTTTGTGAGAGTTTTTCATAGCCGTGGTCGAACGCAATTTTCCGTACTTGCGGCTTGGTGAGTTCTCCCAATGGAAATATCGTACGGGACAGATTTTCCTGATTCAGTGTCCAAAGAAAATAGGTCTGGTCTTTGGTGGTGTCTACTCCTTTGCGTAAATACCAGCGTTCTGTTTGGTGACCGATGCGGGCATAGTGGCCGGTGGCGATGTAGTCGCATCCCATTTCGTCCGCTGTTTGCATCAGTTTCCCCCATTTGATGACGGAATTGCATATTACGCAAGGATTCGGAGTCCGGCCTCGCAGATATTCCCCGATGAAATTGGCGATGACGGTCGACTTGAATTCTTCCCGGATGTCCAGAATATGATGGGGAAATCCCAGTTCCTGAGCCATCCGCTTGGCTTCGAACAGAGAGTCTACGCTGCAGCATCCTTTTTCTTTTTCCAGGCAAGCCCGGGAGATCTGGTCGAAGGTGCGGTAAGTGACACCGACCAGTTCATATCCTTGTTCCAATAACAGCATGGCGGCAACCGTACTGTCGATTCCTCCGCTCATGGCGATCAATACTTTTTTCTTTTTCATGCGCTGTGTTTTTATTGCTCAAGAAGATTCATAAAACGGGCTTCACTGTGATAATCGTCTTTTTCTATTTCTATGTCGGGTTCGGATAAAAGATCGTTTGTTCCCAAGGAAAAACGGATGTATTTGATGGTTTTGCCTCTCGATAACCACTGCTTCTCATAGAATGTTTTGATACTTAGTATTTTGTCATCCCAGCCGCAGCCGTACAAGTCTTCTGTCTGTAGGTCGACCGGTAACTGGTTGTGGCGGATGATTTCCGTGGTGTAGGCATATAAAAACGGACTGTCTGTTTTCAAATGAATCACGGCGTTCGGACTCAGAATTTTTCGGTAGAGATTCAGAAAACGGCTGCCTGTAAGTCGTTTCCTGGCTTTGGCCATTTGTGGGTCGGGAAAAGTGATCCATAGCTCGGAGATTTCGCCCGGAGCAAAAGCCGATTCAAGCATTTCTGCATACATACGGAGAAATGCGACGTTTTGCAGTCCTTCTTCGATGGCTGTTTTGGCACCTTTCCACATACGGGCTCCCTTAATGTCCAGTCCGATAAAGTTTTTTTCCGGATAGAGCTTGCCCAGACCGACGGTATATTCTCCTTTGCCACATCCGATTTCCAGTAGAATGGGGTGATCGTTGTGGAATACCTCCTGATGCCATTTCCCTTTTAATTGGTAATCCGTACGGAAAACCTCTTTGTGTTGGGGTTGAAAAACGTTGGGGAGTATCTCCATTTCTGCAAATCGTGCCAGTTTCTTTTTTGCCATGGTGTGTTAGAAATTCATGTTTATTTTTCAATTTTTATACCGATGTCTTTCACGCCGTTGATTTCTTCGAGGGGCATGCCCGGCTCGATCCGGAAAATAACGTTTCCTTTCGGTAAATTGACCGGATTCAGATTGATTGCCTGTTCCAAAGTTTTGATGCGTCCACCTGTTCCGATCCAGCGTCCGTCCGTTTCCGTAATTTTCAGATCCACGGTATCGGCCAATTGGGTGGTGGCGTGACTGCGGGTAGAAACCATACACCACAGATCGGTCATTTCGTAATCGGTGGTATGTCGCAGACAGAGGCTTACCCGGTATTGTCCGCTATCCGGAATGGGAACGAGAAATTCAACGGCATGGTATTTGTACCAAACCTCCTCCGGCAGGCTTTCGTATTTCTCGAAAACAATTCCCTGTTGACAGGCTCCCAAGCTGAGAATAAAAAAAGGAATCAGGTATTTTTTCATCTCGGAACGGTTAATCATTTTGAAAATGGATAACGGTTCCGGAAGAGCTGATCTCCATTTCGATGGTGGAACCGATGATCAGCGGGTAGTTATTCTCTCCATGGCCTGCCGGAAAGCCGAAACAGATCGGATAGGCATAGTCGGAGAATATTTCCTGTATGATTTCATACGCATCCTTCCCGAAATTAAGGCCTTTCATCTCGGAAAATTCTCCGACGATCAAGCCTTGTAGTTTGAAGAATTTATCGGTCAGTTTCATACTCTGCAACATGCGGTCGATGGCATATAGATTTTCTCCGACATCTTCCATAAAAAGAATGGAGCTCTGATGTTTACATTCCAGTACGGAAGAACGCAGACAGTGTAACAGAGTCAGATTGCCACCGGTCAGTTCTGCCTGGACGACACCTTCCCGGTTGAATGGATGCGGGGGCAGTTCGTAAGAAGAAATCTGCCCGAACAAAAATTCTTTTAAACGGCGTATGGCCTCCGGATGGGTGGTGCGGAAACTTTTCGGCATGGCTGCGTGCATGCTTTCGATTCCCAAGGTGTTCAGTTTGGAATGGAATACGGTGATATCGCTGAAACCGACCAGCCATTTGGGGGAGCCTTGAAAAAGCGAGTAGTCCAACTTTTCCACGATCCGCATGCTTCCGTAACCGCCTCGGGTACAGAAAATGGCCCGGATGTCTTCATCATCGAGGGCCCATTGCATGTCTTGGAGGCGTTGTTCGTCTTTTCCCGCAAAGTAACCGTATGCCGCAGTGGCATTCGGACCGACAATGGGCTTCAGGTCCCAGGAACGCAGTAGATCCATGGCATAATGGATGTAGCTTGGGTCGACGCTGCCTGCAGGAGAAACTAAGGCAACCTGGTCACCGGCTTGGAGATAGGGTGGTCTGAACATAGGCTGTGTAAAAATTGAAATCAATTAAAGTGAAAGTCTGGAAAATGCCAGGCTTTTCGATTGCGAAGATAAGTAATTTTCAATTTTCAATTTTCAATTTTCAATTATTTCTTACCTTTGCATCTTGGAATTTAAGATTTTGAAATCGACATAACAAAAAGAGATATGGCTAAGTTCAAGAGAAATCTGATCACAACAGCATTACCGTATGCTAACGGGCCTGTTCACATCGGCCATCTGGCAGGGGTGTACGTACCGGCTGATATTTATGTTCGCTATTTGCGGCAAAAAGGGGAAGAAGTAGTATTTATCGGAGGATCGGATGAGCATGGTGTGCCCATTACGATCAAGGCGCAAAAAGAAGGGGTGACTCCGCAGGATATCGTAGACCGTTATCATAAGATCATCAAAGATTCTTTTGAAGAATTCGGCATCTCTTTTGATATTTATTCTCGTACCAGTTCGAAAACACATCATGAGTTGTCGTCGGCTTTTTTTAAGAAATTGTATGATGAAGGAAAATTCATCGAGCGGACGTCTATGCAGTTTTACGATGAAAAAGCGGGACAGTTTTTAGCCGACCGCTACATTGTCGGGAAGTGTCCTCATTGCGGGAATGAACGGGCTTATGGCGATCAGTGCGAGGCTTGCGGAACGAGTCTGAATGCCACGGACCTGATCAATCCGGTATCGGCGATTACCGGGAATAAGCCGGAACTGAGAGAAACGAAACATTGGTATTTGCCTCTGGATCAATATGAAAATTGGTTGAAAGAGTGGATCCTGGAAGAACATAAGGAATGGAAGAGCAATGTGTATGGGCAATGTAAGTCTTGGTTGGATAATGGGTTGCAGCCACGGGCCGTTACCCGCGATCTGGACTGGGGGGTACCGGTGCCTTTGGACGATGCTCAGGGAAAAGTGCTTTATGTATGGTTTGATGCTCCGATCGGTTACATTTCTGCTACGAAAGATCTGACACCGGATTGGGAAAAATATTGGAAAGACCCGGAAACGCGGATGATTCACTTCATCGGGAAGGACAATATCGTATTCCATTGCATTATTTTCCCCGCAATGTTGAAGGCGGAGGGAAGTTATATCTTGCCGGACAACGTTCCGGCCAATGAGTTTCTGAACCTGGAAGGTGATAAGATTTCCACCTCCCGGAACTGGGCTGTCTGGTTACATGAATATTTGCGTGATTTTGAAGGGAAACAGGATGTTTTGCGGTATGTGTTGACCGCAAATGCTCCGGAAACCAAAGACAATGATTTTACCTGGAAAGATTTTCAGGCTCGTAACAATAGTGAGTTGGTGGCAATTTACGGGAATTTCATCAACCGGACACTGGTATTGACGCAGAAGTATTTCGGCGGTGTGGTACCTGAACGGGGAGAGTTGACTTCTTATGATCGGGATGTGCTGGCTGAAATACCGGGGATTGTGGAACGGGTGGAAAAGAATCTGGATAATTTCCATTTCCGGGAAGCTTTGAAGGAGTGTATGAATCTGGCCCGTTTGGGAAACAAATATCTGGCGGATACAGAACCTTGGAAATGTTATAAAACAGATGAGAACCGTGTGAAGACGATTCTGAATATCTGTTTGCAGATTGCCGGGGATTTGTCTACGCTGACGGAACCTTTCCTGCCGTTCAGTGCTGTGAAATTGCGGAATTTCCTGCAGATAGAACCGATTGCCTGGAACCGGATGGGAGATGATGTGATACCGGCAGGACATCGTCTGAATGAACCGGGATTGCTGTTTGAAAAGATCGAGGATGATCAGATTCAGCGTCAGATCGACAAATTGTTGGCAACCAAGAAGGCGAATGAAATAGCCAATGCTCAGGTGGCTCCGGCCAAAGAGAATGTTTCTTTCGACGATTTTGCCAAATTGGATATTCGGGCAGGGAAAATCATTGCGGCAGAGAAGGTGGCCAAGACCAAAAAACTGTTGAAACTGACGATTGATACGGGAATTGATACTCGAACGGTTGTTTCTGGTATCGCCGAATATTATACACCGGAGGAGGTGATAGGCCAGCAGGTAAGTATCCTCGTTAACTTGGAACCGAAGCTGTTGAAAGGAATCGAGTCTCAGGGAATGATTCTGATGGCGGAAAATGCAGATGGTTCTTTGGCTTTTGTTCGTCCAGACAAAGAGGTGAAGAACGGTTCTGAAATCCGTTGAAAGACATTAATAATTTAAAACAAGAGACTGCCTCAAAGTAATGCGAGGCAGTCTCTGTGTTTTTTAGGGAGACATTTCTGGGGTTTCTTAAAATTCAAAGCGGTAGGGATGGTTGAAAAGAAACTATTATATGTGCGTCTGTGTGGTGTGTGCGTGGTGTAATCCCGTAGTTTACCGTTCATCATTTTTAAGAACTTCCTCGGAAATCAGCTTGTTTTATAAACTTCCTCTCCCCGTGGTGTGTGCTAAATCATGGGATTATACGCATACCGGGAAGAAGAGTTTCAGAATTCTGATTTTTTTTTCAAAAAAATGCGTAAACAAGGATAAAAAACGAAGATTACTCTTTGGCAGGGACCTGAACGTCGGAATTTGCCGGTAAGATCGTTCGGATCAGACCGGTTGCCCAGAAGCTTGGCAGGGTACAGAGCATGATCCAGACGAAAAAATAGCGATAGCCGATGGCTTCTTCGATCCATCCGGATGCCATGCCCGGCAACATCAATCCCAATGCCATGAAACCGGTGCAAAGGGCGTAGTGGGCGGTTTGATGTTTCCCGTGACTGAACAGCATCATAAAATAGGTCAATGAGGTGAATCCGAAGCCATATCCGAACTGTTCGAGGGCGACGCATCCGGAGATAAGCGATATGTTTTCCGGGCGTGCGAATGCCAGGTATAGATAGACGATATTGGGCAGGTTCAAGGCGAAGGTCATCGTCCACAGATAGGATCGCAGGCCTTTGCGGGCGATGGCGATACCGCCGAAGATACCGCCGACCGTCAGGGCAATGACGCCGATGGTGCCGTAAATGAAGCCGACTTCTGTGGTTGAAAGAGCCAGGCCTCCGCTTTCGATGTCATCCAATAGAAAAGGAGAGGTGATTTTTACCAACTGGGCTTCGGCAAAACGATAAAGTAATATGAATATCAGTGCTTTGCCTATGTGTTTTTTTTGAAAGAAAGCGAGAAAGGTAAGGAGAAACTCTTGAACGACTGTTGAGATGGAGGCCTGTGGGGAGTTCAGGGTGGCGCTGTCGCGTTTTGGACGTGGCAAAAAAAGGTGATGATAAATGAAGAGGATCGTAAATAGTGCTGTCAGGATATAGAATGTAATGGACCAGGCTCGTGGAATAGCCTCCGTTTCGGGTATTTTTGTGGAATAGTGTTCTTCTAACCAACCGGCAATCATGACCAGAATGCCTTGCCCGAAAATAACGGCAAAACGGTAAAAAGTGTTCCGGATACCAACGAAATAGGCCTGTTTTTTTTCATCGAGTTCCAGCATGTAGAAACCATCGGCAGCGATGTCATGGGTGGCGGAACTGAAGGCTAACAGCCACATGAATGCCAGGCAGTAGCGGAAGGCCCAAGGTCCTGGAACGGTGAGGGCAATGCCTGCCAGTCCTCCTCCGATGACGATTTGCATGACAACGATCCACCACCGTTTGGTTTTTAGCAGATCGACCAAAGGGCTCCACAAGGGCTTGATGACCCAGGGAAGGTTTAGGCCGCTGGTATATAGGGCAATGTCTGTGTTCGACATGCCCATGCGTTTAAACATGATGACTGCGATGGTCATAACGACTACGTAAGGAAGACCTTGGGCGAAATATAACGTGGGAACCCATTTCCAGGGGGAGACTCCGGATTTGCTTATTGCTTTATTCATACAGTTTTACAAGTTTGCATCCTTTGAAATAATGTTGCAGAATGGTCTGGTAGTCATAACCACGGGCTCCCATGACGGCTGCTCCTATTTGACAAAGCCCGACTCCATGTCCCCAACCCGCGCCGTGAAAGATGATTTCATCTCCCTTTGTATCGACGATAAAAGCCGAACTGTACAGGTGTGTCTCGGAAAAGGCTTTTCGAATGAGCAGTTCTTTGCCGATGATCAAGGATTTTTTTGTCCCGATGATTTTTACTCGTATCAATCTGCCGGATACTCCTCTTTCGATGGGGAGAATCTCTTGTATTTCTCCGAAATCGATGCCGAGTTTGCGATGGACCAATTCGGAAAGTTCCTGGCGTGTATAGCGGACTTGCCAGCGGAAGAAATGTCGGGTCTCCTGATCGTAATCATGGAGTATCTGGGATAAAATTTCTTGGTCGTCGGTATTGCAGAAAACCGGTGGAGAGGAGAGAATCCATTGGCGGGCGGCCTGTTCGTCCCGCAAGTCACTGCAATCTGTCGGATCCGCAGCATCGTAAACCCGGTCGAGATAGGGATGAACGACTGGTTCCCAGGTGTTTTCAAAGCGTTCTGTGACTCCTCCACAGCATTTGGAAAAACGGGCGTCGCAAATTTCGCCTGCATAAGTCAGTACCTCTCCGCGAGTGGCTTCCAGCGCTTTTTGTACGGCGGGGGTATATGCCTTGCTGATGCCCTGATAACGCTGACAATGATCGTCGGCGCATACATCAAAGTGTGCATGATCTTCCCGGTCATACCAACGGATGTATTCCTCCGGACTCTCCTGACAGGAGGAATATGCTTTTGTCAGATGGCTGGATTTGTAAAGTTGGGCCAACAGCCAGCTTCGGGAGATTACAGCATGGGCTTTCAGGAACTCGAGCGAGGAGGTGGCACTCATTTCGGAAGAGATGACACTGAGCAGATACTCTTCCAGGGGCAGGATGTTGATGGCTGTCAGGTGTTTCCCTTCGTCTATGATTTTCAGAGCTCCCTTGAATTTCTGATTTTCCTTGCGTTCCCAGTGGAAATCAATGCCGATAACGACATCGGTCAGATCGAAATCGGAGATTTCGCTATTTTCTGCTTGGAAAGTTATGGGTAGACTGACATTTTCTTGTCGTGCTGCCTGTATTAGACAATATCCTTCTCTATTTCGGAGGATACGGCAGGAACCGCTATATGATCGGCCGTTTTCCAGACAGGTAAACCGGCCGTTTAGCCGGAAACGGATTTCGTTTGCGAAGAGGATGCCTACTTCCAACTGGGGCATGATGCTGTATGATGCTGAGTTAATCATGGGGTTCGGTTGCTTCAGGTAATGGTTGAAAAGGTACAAGATGTTTCAAACGCTGTTGAATGATGTCCCAGTCCGTCGGGGCTATCGAGACCTGTGCGAACAAATCGGTCAGCAGCTCTGTCGAATATTTGTAAAAATCTTCTTCCCGGGGGGCAATGATCAGACCGGCCATGTCGACACATCCCGGACTGAACAGCACCTTTTCTGCACCGTCGGCATGGAATTGCCAGGGACGGAGGGTGCGACGCGGAAAAATACAGACGGTCCACTGGCAGTTGTCAAACCATCCCAGTAAATTGATCATCGGTTCTTCTTCAAAGGGAATGGTTTGGCCGATGATTTGCTGGGTCTGTCGGAATAATTCCGTAAGGATTAGCGCATCGGATGCCCGGAGGACAATGACTGGCCGGAGATAGTCCGTCAGGGTAAAAATCGAATAATAATCATCCCGAAGGAGTGGATGTCGGATGGAATCGTTTTCTACATCTTCTTCCAGAGGCATGTGGTGGCGCGGAGCCATTTGAAAATGAAAATGATCCGGTGCGGATGCTCCACAACGGGGACCGTTATAAAAAAGAGTAAACTCCGGAAAATCGAAACTCAAGGCCAGAAAATCCTTTAATCGTCCTTCCAGGCGTTGCGGTAAATGCCGGTCGGACGGAATGGTGAAATGACGTTCAAAAATCGGATAGGGATTGACAAAGAGGTGGTAACGATCCAGGTAGGGAAGTCCTTTTTGCGCCGTCGGCATGTGAGAGGCGCATAAAAAACAGGGGCGACTTTCCAGGGATTGTCGGTCTGTTTTGGCATTGGTGGAAATCATACGGGCCGGGTTGTACTGTATCCGAAGATGAAAATGTTCCCACGGGATTTCCCGGACTTGCACCTGTTTCAGCCCTTCGTAATTCTGTCGGGCTAATTCGAATTCCTGAAGCTGACGGATATATAATTGTTGTAATGCTTGATTTTTCATGAGATGAAAATTTTATTTCCGACGGTTCATCGAAATTCTGGCCTGAATTTCCAGGGTCCTGATTTTATCTTTGTAAAAATTGTAGGCATTCAAGCGGGGAATGTCCAGGTCATGATCAGAATTCTCTTCCCAGCGTCTGCACAGGTAAAGCGGCTCATAGATCCGGGCGATGGGGTATTCCCGGGAGAGGGCCAGTGCTGTTGCATAATCTTCTCCATAACTGACATTGGGAAAGCGGATGTTTCTCAATAAAGGCGTATAAAAAGCTCGAGGCGCACCGAGACCGTTGATACGCAAAGCGTTGTTGCGACCGTTGTCGGGGGTCCATTCCCGGTGATCGATGACTCCCGGTGGAATTTCTTCCAGTTTGAAATTGACCATGCGGTAACTGCCGATCACCATGGCGCATGATTCCCGGTAAAAAGTATCGACGATGCGTTGTAATACTCCCGTGTCTGCATACAGGTCGTCGCTATCCAGTTGTACGACAAATTTTCCACAAACCGGTAAAAACGCGGCTTCGTTCCAGCATCCTCCAATGCCCAGGTGCAG
This sequence comes from uncultured Odoribacter sp., assembly GCA_944321165.1. GTDB lineage: Bacteria > Bacteroidota > Bacteroidia > Bacteroidales > Marinifilaceae > Odoribacter. The sequence continues at coordinate 32,912 of CALUKE010000012.1, read as the reverse complement.
GCTGTTGGGAATGTGATGAATCAGGTTCGGATATATTTGACTTAAACCTTGGAGAATGGCGGCAGTGCCGTCATCCGAGTGATTGTCGACCACGATGACATTGAAGGGGAAACCGGTTTGTTGTTGACAAGCCGATTCAATGGCATCGGCAATGGTACGGACACGATTTTTTACAGGAATAATAACGGAGGCTTCTACGGGAAATCCGTCCGCTTGTAGATGGACCTTTTTAAAATCCGGTGCGAGCCAGGCTCCGATGGCTTTCAGATGAGAGGTGCAGGCGGCTTCCATTTCAATCTGAACGGCCCGGTTATTCGGATGGACATAGTCGAATTGTTTTTCTCCGGACCGGCGGGGATCGCTTTCCTGAATGGTATAGAGAACTTCCGGTACATGCAGGATCTTTCCCTGGCGAGCCATGCTTAACCGCAAGGCATACAGGGCCGCATACCGATATTCCACATCGATTTCGTTTACTGTTTTCTGAAAACCTGATGTTCGGAAAAGCAGCAGACTGCCGAAATCAAAATCGTCTCGGAGACTGCCGCTTTGGTATTCGATGGTTGGATGGACGATGTTTTTCCCCTGTTTGATTTCTTGATAATCAAAATAAAACAGATCCGCTTCCTGATGTTCGGCGATGGACAACATCCGTTCGATGGCATGCGGATGAAGTTCGATCGGAGTGCTTCCGGTATACAGCAGAAGGTAGGCGGCCTTGGCCTCTTTGGCCATGTATCGGAGCGAGGCTGTATCGGTATAGGAAGTGATGAGATTTGTAAAATATAAATCCGGGTTCGGGAAAAGTGCTGGCTGTAATAAAAATAGATGAACAGGATACATAGGGTCCGAATTTTTGTTCAAAACTATAAAAATTAATCCTCAAAATCAATCTCTGTTGCGGCTTCTTCCGGATTTTCGAACAGTTGTGTCAGGCATTGTTGGATCAGTTCGTAATCGAAACCGCGTCCCAGGGCGAAGCGGATCAGTTTGGCTCTGCGTCGATAAGGATCTTCCGCTGGCAGTATTTTCATTTTTTGTTTCAATAGAGACAGACAGGCTTCTGTATAATTTTCTTCATTCAAGTTTTCCAATGCTTGGGCAATGCTTGCGGCATCGATTTTTTTACGGTGTAACATCAAGGCTATTTTTTGTTTGCCCCAGTGGTTGAAACGAAATTTATCTTCTGCATAAGCCTGGGCGTAGCGGGTATCATCGATAAATTGATGCTTCTGTAAAAAACACAGGATTTCTTCGATTTCAGTTTCGGTTAGCTCCCATTTCTGCAGTTTCCTCCGGATCTCATCACTGCACTGTTCTTTTTTGCTGCAAAGGCCGGCGGCTATATTTAACGCTTTCTCTTTTTTCATTGCTGGCATGGGTTATTTTTGTCCTTTTACCATTCGGTCTTTTCCATAAAAATCTTTCCGTAGTTCGACAGACCGGTAACCTTGTTGTTGTAACAGATCGGTGACTGCAGGCCCGAAAGCTTCGTTGATTTCGAAAAACAGAAAGCCTTCTTCTGACAGATACCTCTGACCGAACCGGGCTATTTCCCGGTAAAAGAGCAGAGGATCTTCGTCCGGAACGAACAGGGCCCGGTGGGGTTCATGATCGAGTACCCGAGCGTCCATGTCTGTTTTTTCACATTCCCGGACATAGGGAGGATTGCTGACAATGACTTCGTAGTTTTTCCAGACATCTTTTTCGGAATGCAGAATATCTCTTAAAAGGAATTCCCCGTCTACTCGATTGTACGCTGCATTTTGACTGGCCATATCGAGTGCTTCAGGAGAGATGTCGATGCCCGTCAGACGGATACCGGGGCATAAATGTCCCAGGGCGATTCCGATGCAACCGCTGCCACATCCGATATCCAGCAGCCGGTCGCCCGCTTTGAGGTGGGTTCTGACCCAATAGACCAGCTCTTCCGTCTCCGGACGCGGAATCAGTGTAGCGGCATTCAGCCGGAAGCGGAGACCGGCAAATTCCGTCTCTCCGAGTATATATTGAATCGGATGTCCGCATTTTAATAGACCGATAATTTCGAAAAAATTATTTAAAAAGCTTTCTTCTAAAATTTCGTTTTTTCTGAGATGGATGTCTATATTTGTGAAATGGAAAACATCCATGTAAATGATTTTACAGATACATTGAATTTCGTTGGCAGAATATGAATCTTTTAATTCTTGCAACGCGTATTGGGATAAATGATGAATCGTATTCATAATACAAATATAAGGTATTTGAAGCTTGAAAATTGAAAACAGAGAATTTTAATTTCCTTTGACCGTTGATATGTCCTGGTTGCAGATCGTCATATATGTTTTAAGTGCTCTGTATGTATTGACAGTGGTGAGTGTGATTTTCAATGTGATCCTTGAAAATCGGAATCCGGTACGTACTTTGGCTTGGATTATTGTACTGGTGACCATTCCTTTGGTCGGTTTTCTCTTTTATCTTTATTTTGGGGTGAACTATCGGAAAAAAAAGATATTTTCGATGAAAGGACTGGGGGACATGAAATGGTTGCAGTATATGAGCGAGGACCAAAAGCAGCTGATCCGGAAGTCTGAATTCCTACAGAAAAGAGAAACGATAGAGGTGCGTAAGCTGATGACGCTTTTGTTGAACAACAGCAAGGCTTTACTGACTCGTTTCAACCGGGTGGAAGTGTTGAACAATGGGGAAGAAACTTTCCCCGCTTTATTTGATGCATTGAGAAATGCCCGGAAATTCATTCATTTGGAATATTATATCATTGGGGAAGGACGTCTGGCGACCGAGTTAAAGGAGATATTGCTTCAGAAGGCATCGGAGGGCGTTGAGGTAAGGATCATATACGATGATGTCGGCTCTTGGAGTCTTTCGAAGGAGTTTATTCGGGAACTTCGAAAAGCCGGTATTCAGATATATCCGTTTTTGCCGGTACGTTTCCATCATCTGGCAAACAAAGCCAATTATCGGAATCACCGGAAAATCGCGGTGATTGATGGAGAAATCGGTTTGGTGGGTGGTTTGAATATTGCCGACCGTTATATGGATGGAGTTCCCGGTATCGGGATTTGGAGAGATACTCATTTGAGAGTATGGGGGGAAGTGGTGACCTCTTTGCAGGTGGTTTTTTTAATCGATTGGTATTTTGTTCGCCAGGAACTGTTGTTGAATAAAAATGAATATCTGCCTTATTTTCAGGCAGACGGGAATGTTGTGGTGCAGACTGTAACTTCCGGACCGGATAGCGACTGGGCATCGATTCAACAGGCCTATTTTACGTTGATCAATATGGCCAAACGGTATGTTTTTATTTCTACTCCTTATTTTATGCCCGGGGAGACGACCTTGAATTCTTTGAAAACGGCAGCAATGAGTGGTGTGGATGTGCGTTTGTTGTTGCCGCACAAGTCGGATTCCCGGTTGACACACTGGTGTACCCGTTCTTATGTGGAAGAGTTGTTGGAAGCTGGAGTGAAGATTTATTGGTTCCAACCGGGTATCAATCACAGCAAGGTGATCATTGTGGATGGTATTGTGGCCAGTGTGGGGTCGGCCAATATGGATTTGAGAAGTTTTGAACAGAATTTCGAGGTGAGCCTCATTATATATGATCGGGAAGTGGTAAAGAAATTGGCGGGAGATTTTTTAAGAGATTTGAAAGAGAGTAAGGAAGCATTCATTCAGCAATGGAAATTCAGATCCAAACAGGATAAGGTGTGCGAATCCATTGCCCGTTTGTTTGCTCCGCTGTTGTGATTGTAAAGAAATTTGAGTATAGAATATCAATATCGTGTGAATGAAACGAAGCGTATGTTTAGCAGTAAAGAAATTGTAAGTGTGTTAGATGCCAAAGTCCGTGAAGTAAAAGACTTTGAGATAACGGAAGTAAGTGTGGACAGTCGTTCTGTGAATAAACCCGAAGCGACTTTATTTTTTGCCATGAAAGGGCTCAATCACGATGGACATGCTTATGTAAAGAAGTTATATGAGCAGGGGGTGAGAAATTTTGTGGTGGCGGAGATGAAAACGGAATTTTCTTCTTGTTTGGAGGCTAATTTTTTTGTCGTTGATAGAGTGTTGCCGGCTTTACAACGTTTGGCCGCCTGGTATCGTCACCGATTGTCGGCGGAAGTAATCGCCGTCACCGGCAGCAATGGGAAAACTGTCGTTAAGGAATGGTTGTATCAGCTTTTGTCTGAGGATCCGGGTGTTTATCGAAGTCCTCGCAGTTACAATTCGCAGATTGGAGTTCCTCTTTCTTTGATGGGGATGGATTCGCAAACCCGTTTGGCAATAATCGAAGCCGGTATTTCACAACCTGGTGAAATGGAGAAACTGCAACGAATGATTCAGTCGGGAATCGGAATTTTTACGCATCTGGGAGATGCTCATGGGGAAAATTTTGAGTCGAGACGACAGAAATTGGCCGAGAAAGCTCTTTTGTTCCGGGAGTGCCGTTGTATTATCGGAAGGGCTGGAGAGGCTTTGGATTATATTGCTTCCACCGTCGCTCCTGAAGTGAAAAAAATGATTTGGGGGGAGGAAGAAGGTTTACCGGTGCGGGTGACGGTGAAAAGAGTGGATGCGCATGAACGGCAACTGGAAATAGGTTATGAAGGTCATATATTTGATCTGACGATTCCTTTCCCGGATGAGGCTGCTTTTGAGAATTGTATGAATGCCGTGTGTGTGTTGCTGTTACAAGGAAAATCTCCGGATTTCATCAATCAGCGGGTGGCTGGATTACAGCCTATTGCCATGCGGATGGAAATCAAGGATGGTATCAATCATTGTGTATTGATCAATGACTATTATAATTCCGATGCGGCCTCTTTTCAGTTGGCGTTGAATACATTGGCGATGCAGGATGCCGGACGGGAAAAAGTGGTGATTTTGTCTGATTTTATCGATACGGGAACGGAGGAAAAGAAACTGTATCGGGAAGTGGCCATGTTGCTTCGGAAAGCGAAAGTGAGTTTGTTTATCGGTATAGGTGAAAAATTGAATCGGTATAAACCTTATTTTTTACTGCCTCAATGTCGCTTTTACCGGGATACGGATAGTTTTTTAAAGCAGGAGAATAGGGGGGGCTTTAAAAATCAGGTTATTTTGATCAAGGGTGCTCGAAAATTCCGTTTTGAGTATATTGCCGGTTTTTTGCAAAAACAGTCACATGCCACTGTACTTGAGGTGGATTTCGATGCGATGGTACATAACCTGAATTATTTCCGTTCTTTGCTGCCGCCTCAGACGATGATTGCTGTTATGGTCAAGGCCTTTTCTTATGGTAGTGGATCTGGAGAAGTGGCCAGTTTATTGCAGTACCAGGGCGTGAATTACCTGATGGTGGCTTTTGCGGACGAAGGGGTAGAATTAAGGGCTGCGGGGATTACCATTCCGATCGGTGTTATGAATCCGGAGCCGGAGGCATTCGATCATATGATTGAATTTAATTTGGAACCGGAGATTTATTCGCTCGAACTTTTGGAAGCGTTCGACCGGGCATTGGTGAAACATGGAATAGAGAAATATCCGGTGCATTTGAAATTGAATACCGGCATGAACCGTTCCGGTTTAGATCCGGAAGAGTTATCGGCCTTGTGGGAGTTTTTCAAGGTGAAACGGAGAGTGGTAATCCGTTCCATGTTTTCTCATTTGGCCGGGAGTGATGAGGCTGTACATGACGATTATACGTTATATCAGATTCACCGTTTTATAGAGATGACGGATGAAATACAGTCACATTTCGATTATCGTATCCTCCGGCATATTTTAAATTCTGCCGGTATAGAACGTTTTGGACAGTATGCCTTTGACATGGTGCGTCTGGGAATCGGTTTGCACGGCATCAGTGCCGTGGGGGCTCCTTTACGGCCGGTCAGTACGTTCAAGACTTATATTGCGGCGATTCGGAAGGTGAAAGCCGACCAGACGGTTGGGTATGGACGGAAGGGAGTATTGACTCGTGATTCCCGCATTGCAGTTATTCCGGTGGGGTATGCGGATGGACTTGATCGACATTTGAGCCGGGGGGTGGGAGAAGTATGGGTTCGGGGGGAAAGGGCTCCTATTGTCGGAAATATTTGTATGGATGCCTGTATGGTGGATATTACCGATACGGAGGCTTGTCTGGGGGATGAAGTGGAAATATTCGGGAAACATATTTTGGTTACCGAATTGTCTGAGAAACTGGGAACGATTCCTTATGAGGTATTGACAGGTGTTTCTCAACGGGTCAAACGGGTTTATTTTAAAGAATAGCCGAAAAATGGGGGCTGTCTCATAAATTTTGACCTGTCTTCTGAAGTAGTTGCCTAACTTTCAGGGGACAGGTCTGTTTTTTCAGATAACCTTGTTTTGGGGTGTTCCTGCCAGCCATTTTTCAACGTTTTGAATGACAATGTCCAGCCGTGTCTCGAACGCCTCTTTGGTAGCATATCCCAGGTGGGGCAGCATCAGCAGGTTCGGTGCATTGAACAGTTCCGAGTTCAGCGGCAATGGCGGTTCCCGATCGTAGACATCGACGGCAGCTCCGGCGATTTGTCCTTTTTTCAAGGCAGTGTAGAGCGCTTCCTGATTGACGATAGGGCCTCTGGCGGTATTGATCAAGACGGTATGAGGCTGCATGAGGGCAAATTCGGCCGTTCCGATGAAATCTTTGGTTTCTGCCGTTAATGGCAGATGCAGGGAGATGATGTCGGATTGCTGCAAAAGGGTTGTTTTATCGACGGAAGTAACATGTGGTAGTGATCGGGGCGAACGGTTATAGGCGATGATTCGGCAGCCGAAAGCGTGAGCCAGTTCTGCCGTCCGTTGTCCGATGGCACCCAGACCGATGATACCGACGGTTTTCCCGCGAAGTTCTCCTCCCAGCACTCCCTGGCGGTCTCCGCCAATTCGGATGATGGAATCTCCGCCGACGATTTTTCGATAAACGGCAATCATCATGCCGATACTTAATTCTGCGACTGCTTCCGTGGAATAACCGGCTGCATTGCAAACCGTGATGTCCCGTTCCCGGCAGGTTTGCAGGTCAATGTGATCGACTCCGGTGAAGGCTACCGAAAGCATGCGGAGTTTGGGACAACTTTCCAGAAAGCGTTTCCGGATTGGCAGATTGCTGACTATGACGATTTCGGCATCTTTGGCCCGTTCGATTAAGATATCTTCGTCCTCATGGCGATCCTGATAGAAAGTGATGGTATGTCCTTTTTGCTTTAAGCCTGCTACTTTTTTATGCAGTTGGCATTCACACATGCCCAGGGGTTCGACAAATACAATATTCATATTTTGACTTTTTAGGATAAGGGTTAAAAACCGTTTCTCTGAAGCCTCTAAAATAATGAATATTGTGATATCATGCAAGGAGGTAATTTTGGGCCAATTCCGTAAATTCGTTTATTTGTCGATTGATCCAGTTCTGGTCGTGTCCCAGTTCCCGGGCGATAATTCGGGCCACTTGGGGTGCTATTTCAATGGCGGCCCGGGCATCCAAGAATAACAGTCTGACACGTCTGGCCAGGACATCTTCTACGGTTCGGGCCATTTCTTCCCGGACGGCCCAGATGACCTCCGCAACCGTATATGTGTATCGGGCGTGGAGTTTTTTGCTTAAGACTGGGTTTCCTTTTATCCAGCTTTCGATTTGGGATGCATCGGATCCGTAGATGTATAACGGGTTGGAAAAGTCGGGGTGAGCCAGATAGCCGTGAAGATGAAGATTTCTGGTTACACAGGGCTTTTTCTCTAACAATTGCAGCTCAATGGCTTTGTCGAGTGTGTCTTCGGCCATGCGTCGGTAGGTGGTCCATTTCCCGCCGATGATGGTAATGAGCCGGTTGGGAGAGACCAGAATTTTGTGGTTCCTGGATATTTCTTTGGTATTTTTGCCTTCTTTTTGGGGAGCGGCCAGTGGTCTCAGACCGGCAAAAACAGAGAGAACATCGCTGCGTCGTGGCTGTCGGATCAGATATTTCCCGGCAGTATTTAAAACAAATTCAATTTCAGCATCCAAAGCCTGGGGTTCCAGCGACGCCTGCTCCCGGAGAGTGTCTGTAGTTCCTACCACCACTTTATCGTGCCAGGGAACAGCGAACAGTACTCGTCCATCCTCTGTTTTGGGAATCATCATGGCGCAATGGCCGGGTAAAAAGGATTTGTCGAGTACCAGATGGATACCTTGGCTGGGGCGAACCACTTCTTCATGGCCCGGTATGTCCATTTGCATAATGGAGTCTACGAATATGCCGGTGGCATTGATGACCGCCTTGGCTCTTATCTGATATATGTTTCCGGAGAGTTGATCCTGGGCTTTGACACCGCATATTGTCCCGTCGGGAGCATGCAGGAGGTTTGTTACTTTTATATGATTGATCGGACAACCTCCCTGATCGACACTGCTTTGTGCCAAGTGGATGGCTAAGCGGGAGTCGTCGAATTGGCCGTCGTGATACAAAACACCGCCTTTCAGACCCTTTTCCTGCAGGGTTTGCAGCTTGTGGAGGGTTTTTTGTTTGGAGAGGTATTTTGAACGACCGAAACTGAGACGTCCGGCTAAAACATCGTACAGGGTGAGGCCGATGGTGTATAGAACATTGTCCCAATAGCGGTAATTCGGTATCAAAAACGATAGATTCTTGACTAAATGAGGAGCATTCTGTTTTAACAGTCCCCGTTCGTGCAATGCCTCCAGGACCAAAGCAATATCTCCCTGAGCCAGGTAACGTACGCCTCCATGTACCAGTTTTGTACTTCTGCTGGAAGTCGCTTTGGCAAAATCTTCCCCTTCGAGTAAGGCGACCTGATAGCCTCGAGAGGCTGCATCTACCGCAATTCCCAGTCCAGTTGCTCCGCCTCCGATGACAATAACATCCCAGGTTTTGCTGGTATCAGAAATCTTTTTCAATAGATCTTCTCGTTTCATACATTGTTTTTTGTATTTGTAACTAGAAGATCATACGATAAATCGAATAAAAAGTGACTTTTTATCCTCTTGAATTTTCATCCCACCCGCGAACAGAATTCTCGAGGAGTGCATCCTACGATTCGCTTGAACATCCGATGTAGGTGTTGCGGATATTGAAATCCCAATTCATAGGCAATTTGGCTCATGGTCTTGTGAGAAAACAATAAGGCTTCTTTGGCCCGTTCAATCAGTTTTTGTTGGATGTATTCAGAGGCCGTCTGTCCTGTTTGTTTGCGGATTAAATCGCCGAAATAGTTCGGGGAAAGAAATACTTTATCCGCAAAGTATTTTACTGTCGGTAATCCTTCCTGCTGTGGCGTTTCGCCCTCAAAATATTCATTTAATAATTTTTCGAAACGAACGATGACATCTTGGTTGACGATCTTGCGGGTGGTGAATTGGCGTTCATAAAAACGCATGCAATAATCGAGCAATAGACTGATATTGGCGATAATCAGGCGTTGACTGTATTTGTCGGTATTATGCTGGAGTTCTATCTCTATTTTGTTTAGACAATCCATGACAATTTCTCTTTCTTTTTCGGAAAGATGTAAGGCTTCCCGGGTTTCGTAAGAGAAAAACGAATAATTTTTTATTTCCTGTCCGAGTGAGGAACCTTGTATCAGTTCCGGATGAAACAGAAGGCCGTGTGCCTGCGGTTGTATATCTGCCGGTAGTTCCGATGAGGCAACTTGCCCGGGGGCAAAACTGACGATGGTCCCTTCCTGGTAATCGTATTTTTGACGTCCGTAAAGAATATCTCCACAACGACTTTCTTTCAGATACAGGGCGTATACTCCGTAATTGATCCGTAACTGTTTTGGCCAGCGGGTGGCTTTTGATAAATCGATGACACTGACTAACGGATGTTTTGTTTCCAGACCGAACAGTTGGTTGTATTTATCTACGCTATCGAGTTTTATGATTTCTTCCATATGCTCACGGGATGATTATTCATACAAAGTTATGCAAGAAAATGGAATAATTGTCCTTACAGTTAGGAATAGATGTATAAGATTTTGTTTTATTTCTTTAAATTCTGTTGTTCTGCTGTAAGTTCTTTATATATTTGCAGATTATGAGGTATAAGGATGAACAAGAAATACTGGCCTTGATTCGTAATGATAATCCGGATGGTGTGAAATGTCTTTTTGATCTTTATTATAAACCTCTTTGTGTTTTTGCCATGAATTTTACGGATTCTTTCGAAGAATCTGAAGATATTGTACAGGAACTGTTTGTCCGTTTTTGGGAAAAATATAGAGGGAAAGTATTTGAAGGATCTTTAAGGGCATATCTTTTTTCTTCTGTCCAACATAATTGTATTAAATCATTAAAATCGAAGACACATTCTCGTTTTCCTGTTATTCCGGAAATTTGTGCGGAAGAGTCTTCATATCGAGAAGAAGAATTGGAAATCCAATGTCAGAAGTTGTATGCGGAAATTGCACGTTTGCCTGAACAGTGTCGGAAGGTGTTCGAATTGATTGTTTTGGAGGATATGCGATATAAAGAGGTGGCTTTGTCATTGAATTTATCCGTTAATACGGTAAAGACTCACTTTGCTCGAGCATTGAAACAGTTGCGGAGTTCTATTCAAATTTTATTGTTTGTTTTACTTAGGAACAGAGGAGTGCTTTAAGAGCGAGGATGTGTATCTCATTCATTTCTGTTGTTTTTCCCTGTCGTCAAATTTTTTTGTGATTTTTTTCCCATTTCATTCACCCATTTTAGTGGTTTTGAGCTTTTGATAATAAAAAGTGTGGTGTGGTATTTATAAAAATAAAGGATATGAATGAGGAGGAATTGAGTTCGTATATAGTTCGTTATTGTAAACATGATTTGACGGAAACGGAATATCGGCGTTTGGAAGGGTGGTTGGCGGAGAAAGAAGAGAATCGGAAATTGTTTGAACAGATGCTGGCGGTTTATCGTCAAGGGCGGAAAGTCGGCTGTTGGAAAGCTATTCGGGAGGAGGTCGCCTGGAAGATAATTGCCCATCGTATTTCTAATTCTTCGTCCGGAATGTTTCGTCGTCGGATGAGGATTTGGTGGAAATATGCGGCAGTGTTGGTCGTTTTGTTGGGAGGAGGGCTGTTGTATGAAATGTTGCGGGTACAGGATCCGTCGGTTGAATTTTCTTCGAGCGCGATTGCACCCGGGAATCGGAAGGCGGTTTTGGAATTGTCGGATGGGAGACGGGTGGCATTGGAAGAAGAGAGTAATTGCATATTGACGGAGAAAAACGGAACTCGAATAACTGTCGGAGGAGAGAAGCCCATGGTTTATGAGGCTTGTTCGGAGATGTCGAAGGAGCCGGTTTATAACACGATCCGGGTTCCCCGTGGCGGAGAATATTCATTGGTATTGTCGGATGGCTCTCGTGTATGGTTGAATGCGGGAACAGAGTTGACTTTCCCGGCAGTTTTTGGGGAGAAGGAACGCAAACTGCTGTTGAAAGGAGAAGCTTATTTTGAAGTGTTAAAAGATACTGCCCGCCCTTTTATTGTTGAGAGTTTACATAATCGGGTTGAAGTTTTGGGTACCCGTTTCAATGTTTCGGCTTATGAGGAAACGGCGGCGGTCAAAACGACTTTGTTGCAGGGAAGTGTTCGGGTGTCGAACGGAAAGAAAGAGTTGATATTGCAACCTGGCGAACAAGCTGTTTCAGAGATAGTAACGCTTGCGAAGAGAAAGGTTGATACACAGAGTATTGTTGCTTGGGTGAACGGTGTCTTTGAATTTGAAAATATGAGTTTGGGAGAGATTACGGATCAATTGGGACGTTGGTACGATGTAGACTTTTTATTTATGGATCCGACCTTGAGGGAGATTACTTTCACGGGGGCTGCCACCCGTTACCGGGAATTGGATTTTGTTTTGCGGAGGTTGGAAGAATTGGCTCATGTTCATTTTCATCGGCAGGATAAAATGATCAAAGTGTCGAAACAATAATTAATTATTACCTACTACTAATAACAACATTATGAGAAAGAGAAAGAAAGATCAATCCAGCTTGCGACTGATTGTTCGGTTGTGCTGTTTTTTCATGCTTGTATTGAGTCTGCACAGCCAGGCGACCGTCTGGGCACAGTGTAAAGTGACTGTAGAAGCAAGAAATAAGCCCCTGGGGGAAGTGCTGAAAGTAATGAAAGAGCAGACAGGTATTTATTTCATGTACAATACCCAAGAAGTGAATGTTGATACCAGAGTGACGGTATCACTCAGTGATATGCAATTGGAGGAGGCGTTGAAGCGTATTTTTGAAAATTTGCCGTATGGATATAATCAGGTGGAAGATTATATATTGATTACTCCCAAAAAAATGACAGAACCGGACAAGACTGTATTACGGACAGTAAAGGGAATCGTAGTGACTTCCGATGGTTCTCCTCTGCCGGGGGTTTCTATTGTGGTGAAAAATACCACTGTCGGAGTATCTACCAATGCGGAAGGAAAGTTTGAAATTCAGTTGAAGACGGGAGAAGAGATATTGGTATTTTCGTTTGTCGGAATGCGTACACAGGAAGTAAAGGTGGATAAGGATAATTTACGTGTGGTGATGGAAGATGTCGCGGCAATCATGGAGGAGGTGATTGTAAGAACGGGATATCAAAATATCGAGAAGCGGAAATTGTCTTCATCCGTTTTTTCCATTGATGGAGATGTGGTTCGGGAAGGGGCTGCTTTGGGATTGGACAATATGTTGCAGGGGAAAATTCCCGGAATGAATGTGATGGGTTCTTCTTCGACTCCCGGAGCTGCTACGAAAATCAGGATCAGAGGCTCTTCGACCATTTCTGGAAATCGTGAACCATTATGGGTTGTCGATGGTTTCATTCTGGAAGATCCCGTGCCGATCAGTGCAGAAGAATTGAACAGTCTGGATAATGTAAATTTGATCGGGAATGCCATTTCTTCCCTGAATCCGCAGGATATCGAACGGATCGATGTGTTGAAGGATGCTTCGGCTACTGCGATTTATGGCGTGAAGGCTGCGAATGGAGTTATCGTCATTACGACCAAAAAAGGAAAAATCGGGAAACCCAGATTGACTTATTCGATGAATTTGTCGATTAATGAGCGACCGGAATATGATGGATTATACCGGATGAATTCAAAAGAACGGATTGAAGTTTCCAAAGAAATTGAAGAACGGGGATTGCCATTTGGATTTCAGCCGGCCCGTGTTTCTTACGAGGGGGCTTTGATGGATTTGTACGATCGGACGATCTCCTACAACGAATTCTTGCAGACCGTGAAAAGATTGGAAGAGGTCAATACCGACTGGTTTGATATTATTTACAGAACTTCCTTCTCTCAGAAACACAATATTTCTATTTCCGGATCTAGCGATAAAATCAATTATTATTTTTCCGGTGGCTTACAGCATGTGCCTGCAACAGTGAAAGGAACGGGAGTGAAACAGTTCAATGGTTTTATGAAGTTGGGTGTCAATCTTTTGTCAAATTTGAAGGTCGAATTGCAAATGAGGGCTTCCACCGATGATAAAGATTATCTGCATTCTTCCGTATCTCCCTATCAATATGCTTATAATACCTCTCGGGCAATTCCCTGTTACAATGAGGATGGAACCTTGGCTTATTATAATAAAACACAGGGATTTGAGTTCCCGCTTCAATATAATATCGTGAACGAGATGCAGCATACGGGTATGCATATCGATGCTACGTCGATTAATTTCAATGCCAATTTGTTGTGGGAGATTATCCCGGGTTTACAGTTTATGGGAGGTTTGAGCTATAACCGTTCGAATACTGATCAGAAGAAATGGTTTGATGAACAATCTTATGTCGCGGCATCGTTTCGGAAATATAATTATGGACTACCATTGCCTGATAGCCAGGAGTGGAGTCAGCAACAATGTCAGCTTCCTTATGGCGGAGGTCTGGAGAATACGGATACCCGGAATACATCCTATACCTTGAGGGCACAGGTGAATTATACATTCAGATTTTTAGAAGATCATCAGATTACGACAGTACTCGGAACGGAGGCTCGTTCATCTAAATATCAGGGACTGAAGTCTACGGAGTATGGATATTTGCCGGATCGGGGAGAAAAGTTTATAAAAATAGATCCCGTACAATGGCCCAAATATGGAGAACTGGTACAAAATCATCAGAATGTTGTGACTAATACGTTGACCAACGTGATGTCCTGGTACGGGACCTTTACTTATGATTATAAAAATCGTTATATTGCCAATTTCAATATTCGGGCGGATGGCTCCAATAAGTTCGGACAGGATAAGAGTAACCGTTTTTTGCCGATCTGGTCGGTCTCTGGTCGTTGGAATTTACACGAGGAGGCTTTTTTGAAAAATGCGATGTGGATGAATATGCTGGCTTTCCGGGGTTCTTATGGCATTCAAGGAAATGTATCTCCTGATCAGACTCCCAATCTGTTGATCCAGTTGGGATCGCTGGATATTATATCCAAACAATATATTTCTAAATTGTCCAAATTACCGAATCCGTATTTGCGGTGGGAGAAGACTACTTCCTGGAATCTGGGGGTTGATTTTGCCTTTCTGAAAAATCGTCTGAACGGTAGTATTGAGATTTATCGGAAGAAAGGCAAGGATCAGATTATTTCCAAAGAGGTGGCTTCGACGACAGGTAGTACGACCATGCAGCTCAATGCCGGAAATCTTGAGAATAAGGGGTATGAACTTGTATTGAATGTGGTGCCTGTACGGACAAAGGTATTGACCTGGTCTTTAAACTTGAATGGAGCTCGTAATGTCAATAAAGTGACAAAATCCGGTATTACGACGGAGTATGGTTATAATGAGTATCTGAATGGGTCGGCTGTTATTCCGGGGGAGGCGTTGAATACTTTTTATTCTTATAAATATGATAAATTGAACGAGAGCGGTTTGCCCACTTTTAAGGATATTGAGGAAACGGACGGGATTACTCAAACGGAGATGTTTGAAAAGGTATTTGCATATTCCGGTACCCGTATTCCGGATATTACCGGGGGATTCGGGACGGATATTTCCTATAAGAATTTGACTGTCGGAGGTTTTTTCTCATATAGTCTGGGAACCAAGATTCGAATGAACGGTTTGTATAATAATTCCGGTCAGCGTTTGCCGCAGCCACAGCAAAATATGAACAAAGATTTTGTCTATCGCTGGAGGAAGCCTGGGGATGAAAAGCATACGGATATTCCGGTTTTGACAACAGATGCCATGAAAATGTATGGACTGGGGGTCGACCGGAAGATTAAAATTGCAGACAATGCCTGGGAAATGTACAATAAGAGTGATTTGCGAGTGGCTTCCGGAAATTATTTGCGCTTGAGAAACATTTATGTGCGTTATAATTTTAATGAGAAGGTATGTCATAAAATTTATGCGAAACGTATCAGTGTTCGTTTTGAGGCGACCAATCTCTGGCTGTTGGCTGATAAAAAACTGAAAGGCCAGGATCCGGAACAGATTACTTTGGGAGGTGCAACGACTCCTCCGACTTCTTCATATACTTTGGGTTTGGATATAACTTTTTAAATAAAGAACTATGAAACAATATATAAACTTGTTGGGAGTATGTCTCCTTCTCTTTTCCGCTTGCTCTGATTTCCTGGAAGAAAAATCACAGGATCTGATTATTCCGAAATCGGTGAAGGATTATCAGGAATTTCTTTTTGGGGAAGCTTATATTCGGGATGAAACTCAGATTCATACTTATCTGGATATCATGACGGATGATGTGAAAGAAAATATTTCCGGCAGTTTTTTGGGTAGTGATGCTCGGAGTAGTGGCTATGGATACTATACCTGGCAGGCCGAACCGGAAGAAACTGTTTCTGGAGCGCTAAATGCGGACCAGGCTTGGGCCACTTACTATCATTCGATTTTGATTTGTAATATTACCTTGAATAACATCGGTGAGATGGAGGGAAGTAACGCCGAGAAAGAGGACTTGATGGCAGAAGCCTATGCTTTGCGTGCATATTGTTATTTCATGCTTGTAAATTTGTACGGTCAGCCGTATCAGGCAGAAACAGCCGAGACGGATTTGGGGGTTCCGATCAATAATGTGGTCGGAATGGAAGATCGAAAATTTACCAGAGAAAGTGTAGCCACTATTTATCGGCAGATAGACAGTGATCTGGAAAAAGCGATTGCTTATTTCGAATCCTCCAATCTGAACAAAAATTATTTTCGCTGGAATTTGCCGGCTGTTTATTTGCTGGCATCTCGGGTGAGTCTGTATAAGAAGGATTATGACAAGACCATTGAATATGCAAGCGCTGTTCTCAAGACTCATCCCCAATTGTATGATTTGTCGACGATGAACAACAATGATTATTTCCTGAATGAGAAGAATCCGGAGATTTTATTTACTTATGGTTATTATTTGGTGACTTATTACGCATGGTTGGCTAAGTGTAATTTTCCGATTTCCGCTGAATTGTCGGCTTTGTATGGAAACAATGATTGGCGCTTGAGTCATTTCTTTTATAAGAGAGGTTCTGTATATACCGCACAAAAATCCGAGATATCTAGTACCACCGGAGTGTACGGTTATGCTTTCCGGACCGCAGAGGCTTATCTGAACCGGGCAGAAGCTTATGCGGAAAAAGGGGATAAGGAGAATGCCTTGCAGGATTTGAAAACCATTCGGGAAAGTCGTTTGAAAACATATGTGGCGATCGAGGCTGACAGTCAGGAGGAACTTGTTTTGCGGGTGAGAGAAGAAAGACGTCGGGAACTCTGTTTTGAGTTTCATCGTTGGTTTGATTTGAGACGTTGGGATCGGCCACGTCTGGTGCATACTTTTACACCGGATATCAAACAACCGGCTATCGTGGAAAAATACGTATTGGAAAAAGATGATCTGGCTTATACTTTGCCTTTGCCCCGATCTGTGGTGGAGTTCGATCCGACTTTACCCAATAACCCCCGTCCGACCAGGATTGATCAGAATGCAGTGGAAGAGGATTGAAGTGCATGCATCATCAAAAATGATAATTTAAATGGTTACAATTATGAGAATAAAGGAATTGATATATATTTTACTGGCTGTTTTGCTGATCTCCTGCTATAAAGAAGAAGCGATAGAAGGAGAAGTCGAGGAACCCAAATATAAAGTCGAAGATAGTGAAGAACCCTTGGATCACTTTATTTATCAGTTTTATCAGAAGTATGGGGTATTTATTCTGTATGACTATGAATGGACCGATTATAAATGGAATATGAGTAGTACTTTGACGGTAGACCTTATCGAACAACCCAGCAAGACGGCTTTGAATGAAGGGTTGACTTATATGGATAAAGTATTTTTCAAGTATTTTACGGATGATTTTAAAAAGCATTATTTCCCCTTTAAAATTTTAATGGCGGATTCGCTGTACATTGTAAAAAGTGGAACCGTATATCTGGACGAACCGGCTACCGCCGGCCTGAGTTTTCTGGGATTCGGTCGGATACGTCCGGGAATCAGTGAGATATCTGCCGACAGTTTGCGGGAATTGAAAGGGAAAGTGCAGGCTGTTTTCTGGGCGGATTTTTTGTATAACAATGACATGTTGAAACTTTCGGACGCGTTCTGGAATGTCAGTAACGATTATTACGGGATAAATCTGAAACAGGTAGATGGAAACAATACCTTGAAACCGGATGAAATCGATCCGAAGAAGTATGGTTTCTGGGATCGGGACCGATTGTCGGATTATGGGACCTCGTATTGCATGGCTCCAAGCAAGACATTGGATCTCAGTCAGTTTGTCTATATGATTACGACGCATACAGCGGAAGAAATGGCTGCATTGATCGCTCCGTATGACCGTTTGAAAGATAAATATTATTTACTGGTAAATCGTTTGTCTGAGGTGTATGGAGTAGATATTCAGGCTATAGGAAATGATCAATCTTTATAAATTCAAAATATGCGAAACAAATTTTTTTATTTTATGATTTTTGTGTTGGCTTTTTCTTTTTCGGTTGACGCAAATGATTTTAAGAAGAATAAGAAGAAAAAGGGAAGTGTTCCTGCTTTGAGCGAGGCCTTTTCAAAAGAAAAGAAAGATGAAAAAGCGTATGACAAAGTGATTACCAAGGAGGCCAAGACAAAAAAGGGGCTGATCACTTTGCATATGGTGAAGGGTACTTTTTATATGGAAATTCCGGTCAATTTGATGGGGAAACCGATGTTGTTTGCAGGAAGAGTGGCTGGGATTAGTGATAACAAGGATGTCATAGCAGGGCAAATGCCGCAGGATCCGATGCTGGTGGAATGGAGTTGTGATGAAGGAAAGGTTTACCTCCATCAAATGATCAGTCAGGCTGTTTGTGATAAAGATGAATCCATTGCTTCCTCTTTGGAAAGGAATAATTTGAAACCGGTAATCCGGGCTTTCCCGATAAAAGCGTTCAGTAAAGATTCCAGTGCGATGGTAATAGATGCTACTAAATTATTTTGTGCGGATGAAAAGCCGGTTTCTCCTTTTATTCCTGCCTCTCCGTTTGATGCATTGTTTGGTGTGAAGAAAATGAAAGGAACTTTTAAAGCGGATTTGTCTTCTATCTTGGATTTTAAAGCTTTTCCCCAGAATATTTCGGTGAAAAGCCGGGTAGCTTATACGGTGAACGGGACTCCTTTTACCGCTGTCGTTCATTTGTCGATGATTCAATTGCCGGAAGAGCCGATGAGACCCCGTTTGCTTGATCCGCGTATGGGGTATTTTGCCGATCGTAAGATACAATATTCTACGGATAAGGATCAAAGTGAGAAAATCGCATATGTGAACCGTTGGCGGCTGGAACCGAAACCCGAAGATCTTGAGCGTTATAAACAGGGAGAAATGGTCGAACCGGCCAAACCGATCGTATTTTATGTTGATAATGCATTGCCTGAAAAGTGGAAGAAATATATCAAGTTGGGAATTGAAGATTGGCAGCCTGCTTTTGAGGCAATTGGTTTTAAGAATGCGATTATTGCCCGGGATTTCCCGACAGATGATCCGGAGTTTGATCCGGATGACATTCGGTATTCCTGTTTCCGTTACGCGACAACGACGGTGGCAAATGCGATGGGACCGTCCTGGACAGATCCCCGTTCCGGAGAAATTATTCAGGCATCGGTTTATATGTATCACGATGTGTTGAAATTATTGCATAATTGGAAATTTGTTCAGACCGCACAGGTCGATCCCAAAGCCCGGGCAGCTGTTTTTGATGAGGAGACAATGGGGGCAAGCCTGCGTTATGTCGCTTCGCATGAGATTGGTCATACTTTGGGATTGATGCATAATATGAGAGCTTCTTATTCCATTCCGGTGGATTCATTGCGTTCTCCTTCTTTTACGGCCAAATACGGAACAACAACTTCTATTATGGATTATGCCCGGAATAATTATGTCGCACAACCGGAAGACAAGGATGTGCGTTTGATCCCGCCACTTTTGGGGGTTTATGATATTTTTATGATTAAATTGGGATATGCTCCGATCTACGACGCGGTGACTCCGGAAGATGAGTATGAAACTTTGAATAAATGGATATTGGAAAAAGCGGATGATCCGATGTATACTTATGGCGAACAGCAGATGTTGGGCGTTTTGGATCCGGCCTCCCAGTCGGAAGCTTTGGGGGACGATGCGGTCAAGGCCAGCCGTTATGGAATAAAAAATCTGCGTTATATCATGGAGCATCTGGTGGAATGGAGTGCCTTGGAAAATCGCTCTTATAATCAGACCAAGGAACTGTACAATGAGCTGATCAAACAGTATTTGCGTTACATGAATCATTGCAAGGCTTATATCGGAGGATTGTATTTGTATCATCCGGTATCTGGTGATGGGCAGAAAGGTTTTGTCCCGGTAACTCGTGAAAAACAAAAAGAAGTCGTGAAGTTCTTCTTTGAAGAATTTAAAAAACAACCGGACTGGATGGCACCCAAAGAGGTTGTGACTTTATTTGATCCTAACAATGATATCATCGCAAATACTCAGGCTAATATACTTCGGAGTCTGTTGAACAGTTCTGTTTTGGGAAAAGTGGGAGTGAATGCGAAGTATGCGGATCAACCTTATACTCAGAAAGAATATCTGGAAGATCTGTATCGGGGAGTATGGAGTAAAACCGAGCAGGGAAAAAAGTTGAATTGTTATGACCGTAATTTGCAGTATGTATATGTACAGTGCCTGTTGAAGGAAATGGAATTGACAAAAGGAACAGAAAAACCGAAAGAATTTTCTTCCGAATGCTTGGATGAAGATGATTTTCTTCCCTGTTGTTGTTATGGTGCCCATCACCATGGGAATCATGACATGACTGCTAATACGAAAATTTCGGATCTGGGGATTGTTTCTAAAACTCTTTATTACGGACAGTTGGTAAAATTGAAAGAGTTGTTGAAGAATAAGCGGAATGCTGCGAGCGAGGATGATAAAGTGCATTACGATTATCTGTATTTCGAATTAGACAATGCCTTGAAATAAGTTTTAATCTGTTTACAATGGTTTTGGAAAGTGGGCAACACACCAAAACCATTGTATATGACGGATATTTTTGTGGGGAATTGGAGTCGGTGGTTTTAGGAAGATTACTTTATTTGTGCAAATACTGTCATTTTTCCATGAGTTCTTTGTATCTTTGTCTTCATCATTTGGTAACATCAGTGATCGTGAGATGGTGATTTATCTGTTGAAGTGAATTTTAAAGGACTGGGAATGGAAAAGATCATGTCGTTGTCGGAAAGGCATCGGAAAATATTGGAGTTATTGAAGTTGAACGGTATTGTTTCAGTGAATAATCTGAGTCAGCAGTTGAATGTTTCTTCGGTGACTATTCGGAAAGATTTGGGATTGCTGGAAGAAAAAAAGTTGTTGTATCGTTCTCATGGGGGGGCCATACAGCGGGATCCTTATATCGCTAACAGGCATGTTCAGGAAAAAGAAAAACAGTTCCCGGAAGAGAAAAAGCGCATTGGTATGAAAGCGGTCGAAATGTTGAAACCCAATGATGCTATTATTATTGCTTCCGGTACGACGGTTCTCGCTTTTGCCCGTTGTATCCCGACCGATTCGCAATTGACCGTATTGACATCTGCCATGAATGTCTCCATGGCCTTGTTGAATTGTCAACAGGTGGAGGTGATTCAGTTGGGAGGTGCCGTACGACATACCTCTACTTCTGTCACGGGAGAGTATGCCGTGAATATGTTGAAAAATTTTTCCTGTACCAAACTTTTTTTGGGAGTAGACGGTATTGATTTAAAGTATGGCCTGACGACAACGAATTTTATGGAGGCCAGTGTCAATCGGGCCATGATCGAGGCCGCTCAAAAGATTATCGTTTTGACGGATTCTTCCAAATTCGGTCGTCGGGGGTTTGGGAAAATTTGTGAATTGGATGCGGTGGATCATATAATTACGGATGCAGGTGTTTCCCCTAAAATTGTCAAAGAATTGGAAGAATTGGGTATCCGGGTTTCTGTCGTGTGAGCTCTTTGGGATAAACAGGTTTTGACTGTCTTGAATGGTGGGTTGCAGCAGGTCGTTGTTGTGACCTTTTTTTTATTCTTGAAGTTTCATTTATTTTCGTTTTATTGAAAAATACTTTCGTTTTTGTTTTGAAAAGTTTTGAATTGTTTGTTACTTTGTCGATGAAAATATAATTTTCTACGCAAATGAAACAAAATGATATGACCAAACCGTTTGATGTGATCGTCATCGGCGGAGGCGCAACGGGGGCCGGAACCGCTCGGGATTGTGCTCGCAGGGGTATTCGGGTGCTGTTGATCGAACGTTTTGACATTTCGACCGGGGCAACCGGACGCAATCATGGTTTGTTGCACAGTGGAGCGCGTTATGCGGTAACTGATCAGGAATCTGCAGAGGAGTGTATCAAGGAAAATATGATTCTTCGGCGGATTGCTAGTCATTGTGTGGAAGAAACGGATGGTTTGTTCCTCAGTTTGCCGGAGGATGATATCCAGTATCAGGCAAAATTTGTCGAAGCTTGTCTGCGGGCAGGTATTCGAGCGGAAGTGATTGATCCGAAGGAAGCGTTGCGGCTTGAACCTTCGGCGAATCCGGCGATTATCGGGGCCGTTCGGGTGCCGGACGGTGCTGTGGATCCTTTCCGTTTGACAACTTCTAATGTGATCGATGCCCGAAATCATGGGGCCGAGATTCTGACTTATCATGAAGTGACAGAGTTGTTGCGTGAGCAGGATCGTATTATCGGGGTAAAGGTGTTGGATCATAAAACGAAAGAAGTTAAGAATTATTATGCGAACGTTGTCGTGAATGCCGGTGGTATCTGGGGACATAACATTGCGAAATTGGCCGGTATTACCGTGAATATGCTTCCGGCGAAAGGTGCGTTGTTGATATTTGGACATCGGGTGAACAATATTGTATTGAACCGTTGTCGTAAGCCTGCGGATGCGGATATCCTGGTGCCTGGAGATACGATTTCTTTGATTGGGACCACCTCGAGCAAGGTGCCTTTCGAGGAGATCGATCATATGTTGGTGACTCCGGAAGAGGTGGATTTGTTGTTGCGCGAAGGTGAAAAGCTTGCTCCGATATTGGCTCAGACCCGTATTTTGCGGGCTTATGCAGGAGTGCGTCCTTTGGTGGCAGCTGATGATGATCCCAGTGGCCGGAATGTGAGTCGGGGAATCGTGCTTCTGGATCATGCTCAACGGGATGGGTTGCAGGGATTTGTTACGATTACGGGTGGAAAGTTGATGACCTACCGTTTGATGGCAGAGTGGACAACGGATTTGATTTGCAAGAAATTGAATATAACAGCCGAATGTTCAACGGCTACGGAAAAATTGCCCGGTTCGCGGGAAGATCGGGAGGAAGTCCGGAAGAAGATCATTTCAATGCCTTTGGCTCCCCGGAATTCTTCTATTGCCCGGCATGGAGATCTGGCAGAGAAATTATCTGGGAATACTTCTTTGGAAAATAGTCTGGTGTGTGAGTGTGAAGAGGTGTCTGTCGGGGAGGTGAAATATGCGTTGAACGAATTGGATGTGAATAATCTGGTGGATTTGAGGCGCAGAACTCGGGTCGGTATGGGAACCTGTCAGGGAGAACTTTGTGCTTGTCGGGCCGCTGGTTTGATGAGTAGTATGCATAAATATTGTACGCGGAGAGCCAAGGAGGATCTGGCCTCTTTCTTGAATGAACGCTGGAAAGGAATGGCTCCGATTGCTTGGGGGGACACTTTGCGGGAAAGTGAATATACGAATTGGATTTATGAAGGTGTTTGCGGGCTTGGAGCAGATTTGCTTCGGCATGAATCAGAAAAGCTTGAATCCGGTAATTAGTAATTCAGAAATTTTATAGTGATGAAATTCGATACGATTATCATAGGTGGCGGGTTGTCTGGCTTGGTGGCCGGTAATTATCTGGTCAGGCACGGACAGCGATGTGTTATCATCTCTTCGGGGCAAAGTGCTTTGCATTTTTCTTCCGGTTCTTTGGATTTGTTGAATTTTTTGCCGGACGGTACGGCGGTGTCGCATCCTTCAACTTCGGTTGCCCAGCTTGTGGCGCAGGCTCCTGCCCATCCTTATGCAAAATTGGGAGTGGTGAAGTTTAATGAGTTGACCGCAAAAGCAGAGCGTTTGATGGAAGAGTGGGGGATTCAACTGGAAGGAAGTGCCTTAAAGAATCATTATCGGGTAACTCCGATGGGTACTTTGAAACCGACTTGGTTAACTTTGAAAGAGTATGCTGTGGCAGAATCGGAAAATAGTCTGCCCTGGAAGAAGGTTGCTATTTTTAATGTGGCTGGTTTCCTGGATTTTTATACTCAGTTTGTCGTGGATGAATTTCGTAAATGGGGAACGGAGTGTGAATCTCATCTGATTCATTTGCCTGCTTTGGAAAATTTGCGGAAAAATCCGAGTGAGATGCGTTCGGTAAATATTGCTCGTTTGTTTGATCAGACAGAAAACCTGGACTTATTGGCGCTTGACCTGCAAAGAGAGGCTGGAGATGTGGAAGTGATTCTATTGCCGGCAGTGTTGGGAATTACGCAGACGGGAACTTTGAAATATCTGTGTCAGAAGACTGGAAAGGAAATTCGGGTGTTGCCGACTTTGCCTCCATCTGTACCGGGTATTCGCACCCAGCAACGTTTGCGGAAATGTTTTCAGGATCAGGGGGGCGTGTATATGTTGGGAGATACGGTTCTGCGGGCGGAGAAGGAGCAGGATAGAGTCGTGCGTCTTTATTCGTATAATCATGGAGATATACCTTTTGTCGCTGAAAATGTGATTTTGGCGAGTGGTAGCTATTTCAGCCAGGGACTGGTGGCTGCACCTGATCGGGTATATGAACCGATTTTTGATTTGGATGTTGATTTTGTGGCACATCGAAATCAGTGGTATGATCTGAATGTGTTTGCCCGACAGCCCTATCATGGTTTTGGGGTTAAGACGACGGCTGATTTCCGGGGACTGTATCGGGGGCAGATGTTGAAAAATGTGTATGTGGCAGGAGCTTTGCTGGAAGGATTTAATCCGATTAAGGAGGGTTGTGGCGGAGGAGTTTCTGTCTTGACGGCGTTGTATGTAGCGGAACAAATTTTAAGTAAATGAAAGAGGTGATGAATCTTCAGCAGCACAATGTGAGCGACAATAATTTCGAACAGTGTATCAAGTGTACGGTTTGTACTGTTTATTGTCCGGTGGCAGCCGTGAATCCTGATTATCCGGGACCGAAACAGGCGGGACCGGATGGTGAGCGTCTGCGTTTGAAAAAGTTCGACTTTTATGATGAAAGTCTGAAATATTGTATCAATTGTAAGCGGTGTGAAGTGGCTTGTCCTTCCAATGTTCGGATTGGGGATATTATTCAGGCGGCAAGGATTAAATTCAGCCGTAAAAAACCGACTTTGCGGGATTTCGTATTGGCAAATACCGATCTGGTCGGCACTTTGTCAACGCCCCTGGCTCCGATTGTGAATACGACCTTGGGTTTGAAGCCGGTGAAAACGGTTTTGGATGGAGTGATGAAGATTGATCATCGGCGTGTATTTCCGAAATATGCTTTCGGAACTTTCGAAAGCTGGTATAAAAAACAGCTTTCAAAACAACTTTCTTTTTCGAAACAGGTCAGTTATTTCCATGGTTGTTATGTAAATTATAACTATCCGCAATTGGGAAAAGATCTGGTTCGGGTGATGAATGCATTGGGAGTCGGGGTGCGTCTGTTGGATAAGGAAAAATGTTGTGGGGTTGCTCTGATTTCGAACGGTTTCATCAAACAGGCTCAAAAGCAGGCTCGTGTCAATGTGGATTCGATCCGAAAATCTGTGATTGAAAAGAATATTCCGGTGATTGCCACTTCTTCAACCTGTACTTTTACGATTCGGGATGAATATCCGCATCTCTTGGGGATTGAAAACGAGGATGTCCGAAACGGGGTGGAATTGGCTACTCGTTATATTTACCGCTTGTTGAGTCAATCGGAGATCGCATTGAAATTTCGAAAAGATAAAAAACTGCGGGTGGCTTACCATACGCCTTGTCACATGGAAAAATTGGGCTGGGCTTATTATTCCATCGAATTGTTGAAGTTGATTCCGAATGTAGAATTGGTGGTATTGGATTCCCAGTGTTGTGGTATTGCCGGAACTTATGGTTTTAAAAAAGAAAATTATCAAACTTCTCAACGGATAGGCGAAGCTTTGTTTAAGCAGATTGAGGAGGCTCAGGTCGATTGTGTGGTGACTGATTGTGAAACCTGTAAATGGCAAATCGAAATGTCAACCTCAAAGCATTGTGAGCATCCGATCTCTATCTTGGCCCAGATGTTGGATATGGACAGTTGATTTTAATTGTTGTGCTTGATTCCCGGTGCAAGCCGGGAATTTTTTGTGCTTTTTATGAAAAAAATTAACCATTCTATGCTTTGGTGTCGGGGTGTGTATGAATGCATTAAAAAAAACTATAAAAATTTTCTTTAAATCTTTTGGTATAAAAAGTTTTTAGTTACTTTTGTTTCGAAATGAAATGTTAAATTTTTGTTTCGAAATTGTGTGCTGTGAAAACGTTTTAATAACGAAAGTTATATATTTCAGTGAAACTATTTGAATCTTAAACTAAATGCTATGTGGAGTTTTTTAAAGCCGGAGCCTCATCAGGCTTTGTTGCCAAAAGAAAAAATCGATCCAACGTATAAACGCTTGCGTTGGCAGGTATTTATCGGTATCTTTATAGGATACGCAGGTTACTATTTAGTGCGGAAGAATTTTGCACTGGCGATGCCCTATCTGGTGGATATGGGGTTTGACAAAGGTCTTTTGGGGGTTGCGATTTCAGCCAATGCAATCGCTTATGGACTTTCAAAGTTTATCATGGGAGGTGTTTCCGATAGAAGTAGTGCTCGGAAGTTTTTGCCGTTGGGGTTGTTCCTGTCGGCTTTGGCTACACTGATTCTGGGAACGCAAGTCGGTCTGTCTTCCATTGTGTCTATGTTTATTTTGCAGTTTTTGATCGGATGGTTTCAGGGAATGGGATGGCCTCCGTGTGGACGGGTAATGACACACTGGTTTTCTCAGAATGAAAGAGGAACCAAGATGTCTATCTGGAACTGTGCTCACAATGTCGGTGGTGCATTGGTAGGTCCGATGGCTGCTGTCGGTTTGACTTGGTTCGGTTCCTGGCAGGCCGGAACCTTCTGGTTCCCTGCCGTCGTTGCATTTATCATTGTTGTGCTGGCATTTCTTCTGATCCGTGACACCCCGCAATCTTGCGGTTTGCCTCCCATCGAAGAATTCCGGAATGACTATCCCAAAAACTACTCTGCTAAATCGGAGGTAGAATTGACAGCCAAGGAGATTTTCTTTAAATATGTGCTGAATAACAAAACTCTGTGGTTTATCGCTTTGGCCAATGCCTTTATTTATTTAATCCGTTATGGAGTACTCGATTGGGCTCCGACCTACCTGAAAGAGGTGAAGGGATATGATATCCACGAAATTGGATGGGCCTATTTTGCCTATGAATTTGCAGCTATTCCCGGAACGATTGTTTGCGGTTTGTTGAGTGATAGATTGTTTAAGGGACGTCGGGCTCTGACGACTATGATTTATATGGTATTGGTTGCTGTATGTATCTTTGTTTACTGGCAATTCAGTACGACTCCGCTGATGGATAGTATTTGTTTGATTGCGATCGGTTTCTTGATTTATGGACCGGTGATGTTGATTGGTGTACATGCTTTGGACCTGGCTCCGAAGAAAGCTGCCGGAACGGCTGCCGGATTGACCGGATTTTTCGGCTATTTCTTTGGTACCGCCCTTTTGGCCAACATCGGTTTGGGATATATTGTTCAGCATCTCGGTTGGGATTGGAACTTTATCGTTCTCTTGGTGGCTTGTGTACTCGCATTCCTGTTCATCGCTTTTACTTATAAGGAAGAACAATATTTAGTCAAAAATAGAAAGTAAGCTCTTTATCTAAAAATTAAGATTATGGTAAAAAAATTATTTTATGCGTCTTTGGCTTGCGGTGCTTTATTTGCTGTAACATCGTGCGAAGATCAAAAATTTAATGACACGTTTGTCGATTCAGAGCGTGTGCATGTGGATACCTTGTCGACAGAAATGCAGAAGGTGCGTGATTATGTACCGCAATATGCGTTGGTGGCTCATCGTGGGTCTACTTATTGGGTACCGGAAGAAACAGAATCGGCTTATCGCTGGGCTCGTGAAATGGGGGCTGATTATTTGGAGTGTGATATGCAGGTGTCAAAGGATGGTGTGGTATTGGCATTGCATGATACGGACCTGAAACGTACTACCAATATTGAGGAAGTATTCGGAGAAAGATTTCCGGAAACACTCAGACGGGAATATTATGAAATTATTTATCCGGGAAGCGGTGATGCTCATAAAAAATATATCGATAGCCTGATCAGTCAGGATATCAAATATTTCGTTCCGAATTATCCGAGTTCATATACTTATTATGAGTTGATGCAGTTGGATGCAGGAAAATGGTTTAATGAAGACAATCTGGAGGTTGCCCGTTCCGGTTTTGCAACTCATCATCAGTATATCTCTACACTGGAGGACTTGATCAAGTATTCCAAGGGATACCGTTTGAAAAGATATGGTGTAGACCAGAAAGCTGCCAGCTATAACTTGGTTTGGGGAGATGCTGATGCCGCACAGGGACATCGTGTTGTAACGGGTATGAAATTGACCGGCAGCAAGATTACCAATCCGGTAAACTATTATACGGTAGATGCCGTTGTGGATTATGAATGTGATTATGTGATCGATGAAAAATGGGGCGGTAACATCCCGGGTATTTACATCGAGTTCAAAGAGCCCTGGCTGAATCCTGCCGGTTTCGAGCAGATGGTTTATAACGAACTGGCAGAAGTGGAAAACATGAATATCATGGAGTACAATGTAGCTGAGAATGTGCCGTTCTATGTAAACAAAAGCGAACGGACCCGGATTGGTTCCGATCCGATCCTTTCTGGAAATGGCCGGGTAGTCAATGTGGGAGAAACCCGTGGAAAAGTGATCCTGCAGACCTTCTCTTTGCAGAGTCTGGTACAGGTTAGCAAAGTATTTAAAGGGGAAGTGCCGATGTGTTTCTTGTTGTGGTTGGGTAGCGGTGCAACCGACCTGACTTATGATGATCCGCAGGGATATGCTTCTTTTATCAATCTGGGAGTAGAGTACAAGGCTCACTATATCGGACCGTGTATTGCCGGTGCACCTAACAATTATCCGGAACTGAACTATCCGTGGCAGCACAATCTGATTCACCGGGCTAAAATGAAGAACCATCCGTATTCATTTGATACTTATGATCAGATGGCCAAGTATTTCGGTCAATACAACTGGGGTGTTGAAGGCGGTTCTCGCTATGAGGCTCCGTATGTAGATGCATTCTTTACCAATCATACCGATATGTCACTTCAATATTTGTATAATTTCGGTTGGAGAGATGCTGAAGTGGCTCCGTTCCCTGTATTGGACCCGAATGATGTGTTGGATCAGTTAGGTTATGAAAAATAATCATTAATGGCAATTATTATTATTATGAAGAAATATATTTTATTACCTGCAATGTTGGTGGCTTCGGTATTATCGAGTCACGTTGTAAATGCTCAGGAAGACGTAAATCCTCTGTTGAAATATATCAATAAAGACAACGGTCTGGAAGCAAGTGTCGGAGGACGTATGTTTGCTGATCTGGCTTATTATCATACGGAATGGACGCCGATGAAATCGGGTGCTGCTATTACGGATGCCCGGATTCATGCTGCTTTGACTTATGGGAAATGGTATCTGTATGCTGATTTCGGTTTCGGTAACGGAGTGTTCAGTCAGAAAAATCTTTTTGTAAGATATAATCTGAAAGAGAGTCTGAGAGGAATTCATAGCCTGAAAGCAGGGTATTATAACGAACCCTCTTCCATGAGTATGATGACCAGTTCATACAACTATCATTTTATTACTCGTCCGACCGTAGCACAGGCTTTGGCTCCGGGACGTGCGCTGGGTGCTACCTATAAGTTCTACAGCCGTCATTTCTTCGCTGATCAGGGTATTTTTGCCCAAATGAAATACAATGAGCAGAAAGAAGGTTATCAGGGATTCAGTTTGAGTGGACGTTGGCTGTGGAAACCGGTGAATGATGAACATGTAACCGTTCAGTTCGGTACCGGATTGCGTTACGAGCGGATCAACGGTGGTGAGGTTTATCAGGATGGTGTATATAAAACCAATATGCACGTGGCTGCCAATATGCAGACCTATGTAGATGCTACTACTCAATTTTTGAGCTGTGATCTGCCTTGGGCAAAGAATGCCTTTACTTTGAATCCGGAATTTCTGGCCAAGACTGACCGTTTCTTTGCCCGTGGTGAATTTACCTGGAAAAAGGTATGGAAAGAACGCGACGATCAGAAACTGTTCGAAAGTCAGTTGGGCGGACAGCAGAGCTGGACTGACCTGGAAAGCTGGAGAGGTGGAAACAAACTGCGTCCGACAATCCTGAACGGAGGATATGTGGAATTGGGTTATTTGCTCTGTGGAAATGCATATACCTATGATGATGAATACGGTTTGTTGAAAGGCATGGGTGATAAGAATGCTCTGGAAATCGTGGCTCGTTATTCTTGTACGAACCTGACCGATATTACCAAAGGCGACCGTTTCCTGATCGGAAATCACAAGTTCTATCCTGACAAAGATGGCGACGGAGTGGGTGACATCGTGGATTATCCCTATTCTTCCAGCATCGATGGCGGTACGCTGCATGCTGTAACCCTGGGATTGAACTATTCTTTCAACCAGTATATAAAACTTATGGGAGAATATCAATATGCCAATCTGAGCAATGTATATTTCCCGGATGATCAGAACTTCCACCAGCTGCAATTGCGGGTAATGTTCGCATTCTAAGTTTTCTCAAGTTTTTGAGTAGTATTTGTGAGGTTGTCTATCCATCGGTGAAGTGACCTCAAAAGTTGGACAAGTTAAATATTATCCAATTATAGAAAGAGGGTAACCCCAAAGCCATTCGATATGGTCCAAAGGGTTACCCTCTTAATAGTCGTTTCCGTGCTTAAAATCGCACTAATATTCTTCCTCGTTGAAGAAATTTATCTATATTGATTATCAATATATTATATAATAATCAATGAAATTTGCGCAAACAAACCGCACCGTCTGAGACGGGCGGAGGCGATTGAATTGACGGTGGCAACAGACAGGGGCCTAATCCATGATTCTGTTTGTACGCTCGGTAATCAGCTCTGCATATTTGTCTTTAAGTTCATCATTCAGAAATGAATTGCCGATAAGCTTTTTCATTTCGGGCAATAGTCTCGCATATTTGCCTATAAGGCGTTCAATAGTCTTCTGTTCAACATCCATTGACAGGCCGGAGGTAATAAAATCATGGCGTGTCAGTCTCTTCTTTTTCCCGTTCAATGTCAAGGCCAACTCCTCATCGTCTTTCGGATTCAGGATTACGGCATTCAGCATATCGTAAGCCGGGGTCAGACGTATATTGTCATCATGCGGTTCAAACAATGAAAAATTCTTCAGATGCATATCATTATTGCCTGTAATCCATGAAAATAATACAACTTCAAAGAAATTTGTCACATCCATTTTGGGCATTGAAGAATATTGTATTATTGCTTTGGCTATACGTTCATAACTGCTTTTGTATTTATGTTCAGTCTGCCTTTCAGTCAACTGGCACATGTCTTCCATCGCCACCTTTTCACCGGTACTTGAGCGGTCAATCCTCTTTGTCAGGTAACACAGACTATTGTCAGCCATACGCATCAGCGTATGCGGCACTACATCGATTTTAGCCAATTCTGCCAAATGCATGGTCAGGTCTTCAGTTTCCGGCATCTGGTCAAATTGTGAGGTTTGAGGTTTGCATATAAAGCCTCCCCACAAGCCAACTATGGTCAACCGTTGACTTCCTTCATGTTCATTAAGATGCAAGGACAGTTTCGGCTGCACACCGGTGAGGGACGTCTGGTCTTTTATGACCTGTATGGCCAGTTTTTCCAAATCCTCGCAAGTATAGTCTAAAACCGGGACTTCCTCTGTGCCAAAGAACTTCTTTGCACACTTGGCATGAAAATCCTTCTCTCCCTTTTCAAGAGGACGGTAACAATACAGGCATTTACACATTTGCACTTTCCTCCTCAATTACAGGTTCTACACTTACGGCTCCTATACAGTCCTTGCAGCAAAGCAGCAATAGGGACATTCTGTCAAGCATGCTGATATCCGTATTGCGCAATGCCACATCCAGCAGCCATCCTTCAGGTATAAGCCCGTCAAAGAAAGGGAAGAGCACATTGCTTCTGTAAACCCCTTCCCGCAAAGGCATGGTCAGGCTGACAGGTTTCGCTTTATCCGATGTCAGATATTCCGGAAGATAATGGAATTCATAGCCGTCATCTCCTTCTGTAAGGATTCCTGCCAATACACTCTTGTAATATATGTTTGCTCGTTTCATCGCTGTTTTTTCTGTTTCGGTTGAGGAATCATCTCATAGTTGAAGAAATCAAGCAGTTGATTGACCTTGTCAAGGCGCAATGTTGATTTCCCCTGTTCCAGATCACGGACAAAGCGCAGCCCGACACCGGATTTGACGGAAAGCTCCTCCTGTGTCATATTGAATTGCTTGCGCAACGATTTTACTGTGGCAGATAACGTATTCATGTCTTGAATTATATCAGTTCGGGTACAAATATACTGAATTATTTTAAATTATATCATATTGGGTATAAATAATATACCTCAAGTGCGAATTATATCATTATGGGTATAGATAGTATGTAGTTTTATTTTCTTTTACGAACTGCTTATAAATATTCGCGAACACAACTTTAGATCAGATTGGCGCAACAGTGTAGACCGAATTCAAAATCCGCAACCCTGTCGCGGGAATTGGTCATTATTCAATCTCCGGACACCACCGCAGGCGGTTGTTGTCCGCCTCCTTGTCCAGATTGACGGCTTGGTCTCCGAATGCCATTTCGAGAGTGCGGTCGTGGTTGCCGCCGAAGATGAATTTGGCACAACAGTTAGGCTGTATCCCACTGTCGATTGTGAATGGATATCACCCAGTTCCGCAGGCCTGTCAAGAATATTCCCGAGGATGAGAAAACTGGTGTATTTCAGACAAACAAACTCCGATTTTGAGCGAAAAAAACGTATTTTGTCCAAACAAACCGCGCCATCTGAGGCGGTCAGACGCCGTTGTCCAAACAAATTAAATCCCCGTTAATCTAATTGATTTACAGGGATTTAATAATCGTTTTTGTGCTTAAAATCGCACTAATATTCTTCCTCGTTGAAGAAATTTATTGTAAGCATTCGGACAAATGCACCTTTTATAGTTTGAGGTTTGGTTGTAGCTTTGCGGTAGCGAATACAATCAAACCT
>CALUKE010000011.1 GCA_944321165.1 uncultured Odoribacter sp. | reverse complement strand
GGTACAAAGGTACGAAATCTATTCTGAAATATAGTACCAAATAGTACCAATATTTTCTAAAACCGTGAAATTCCGTGCGTATTTCAATTAAATAAAAACATCTGCAAATAACTGATATACAAGAATAACTAATAAAATAAGGTTCTACTGAATATAATTATTGAATAGTGGTCGACAACTGGAAGTGACCGTCAACGGAGAAAAGCAGACGATCGGTCAATTGGCTGATGATAACGCTTTCCATACGGTTTCCATTCCCGTTGTTTTGCAGGCGGGTAATAATTGTGTCCGTCTGGGGAATAGCTATAACTGGGCTCCTGATATCGATTGTTTTTCCTTGCGGAAACAGTAGCCATTGAAAGAGAATGAAAAAGGATGGCCTGTAAAATGATATGTGATTTCATTGAACAGGCCATCTTTATTTTCTAACTGTGCCGGATTTAACTCAAACGGCGGGCTCCATCACTGATTTTTACCGGATATATTTTCGGTTCTTTACCGAATTTGGTCTTAAAGCGGGAAATGGCTGTTTCGATGAAGGTGTCGTAATATTCGTCTTTCACCAGGTTGATGGTGCACCCTCCAAATCCTCCGCCCATGATGCGGGAACCGGTAACCCGACACTCTTTGGCGACTTCATTCAGAAAATCCAGTTCTTCGGTACTTACCTCGTAAAGTTTGCTCATGCCGTGGTGAGTGGCGTAAATGTTTTTGCCGACAGTTTCATAGTCGTCCCGTTTCAGGGCTTCGCAGGTATCGATCAAACGACTGTTTTCCTGAATGGCATAAGTGGCCCGCATATAGTCTTCCGTACTGATTTTATCCTTCACCTGTTCCAACATGTGCATGTCGGCATCTCCGAGCAGTTTTACCTCTGGATGTTCGACGGCAATGGCTGCCGCGGCCCGCTCACAGGATTGGCGCCGTTTGTTGTAAGGAGAATCAACCAGTTCGTGTTTGGTGACAGAATCGATTAATACCAGGCGGTAACCTTTCGGATGGAACGGGATGTATTCGTATTCCATGGTGCTGCAGTCCAGGCGGATCAGATGACCTTCCTTGCCGAAAACCGAAGCGAACTGGTCCATGATCCCGCAGTTTACACCGCAGTAATTGTGTTCTGTTTTTTGACCGATCAATACCAGTTCCTTTTTGTCGAATCCTGCCTGGAAAAGTTCATTCAATGCGAAAGCAAAGGTACTTTCCAGTGCGGCAGAGGATGAAAGTCCCGCACCCAGAGGTACATCTCCGGCAAAGACCGTATCGAATCCCCGGATAGAAGCCCCCCGCTTGATCATTTCACGACATACGCCAAAAATATAATGAGCCCAAGAGGCTGCCGGTTTGTCGCTCTCTTCCAGACCGAATTCGCAATAAGCCTGCAGATCGGCCGAATAAGCCCGGACCTGTTGGGTTGCGTTCGGCTTGATTGCTGCCAGAATACCTTTGTCTATAGCTCCCGGAAGTACACAACCACCGTTATAGTCAGTGTGTTCCCCGATTAGATTGATACGGCCGGGAGAAAAGTAGAGTGTACCTTCGGTGGCGAATTTTTCTTTGAATAGGTTTCTTACAATACTGGTATCCATGATTTTAAGTTATAAATTTATGAATGTGTGTTTATTACGTTAGCAGTATTTGTTTTTTCGTTAACGTTTGTGTTGATGTTTTTATTTGTATAAGTATGTAAATTGGACGCAATTTAGAGAAAAAAAGCAGATTATACAAATACCGCTAACGGGTTTTCCTGGATGTGGGATGGATTCAAAGGGAGGTTGTGAAATTTGTTTGAAAATTTTTAGTAAAAATATAATACAAATTGTTGATAATGTTTTAAATTTGATAGCATCTTTTGAGAGGGATGAATGCTGACGTTTGGGAAAAATGGAATAGGATATTATTTGGAATAGATCTAAATTATCACATTAATTGATAGGTAATCAATTTATTCAGAAAAATATCCTAAAGAAATTTGTAAAAATGTTTTTTAAAGTGTGGTGAATACACTACATTTGAAGTGTTTTTGAAACACTTATGTGAAAGAATCTTATGGGATGGTCTTGGAAATAGTGATATTTTACATATAAAATCTAAATCAAAACAGAAGAATAGATTATGAAAACGTTTGTATTGGGTTTGGTGGTCATTGCAGGAATTGTCGGTTCCTGTGCCCCAAAAGCAAAAGAAGAGACGACCCTTTCAGGATTGAATCCAAAAAAATTTGAAGCGGACGTCAATGGTAAACAGGCTAAGCTGTATACGTTGAAGAATGTCGCCGGAATGGAGGTATGTATTACCAATTTCGGTGGACGTATTGTTTCTATCATGGTGCCGGATAAGAACGGAGAAATGAAGGATGTGGTTCTGGGATTCGACAGTCTGGCAGACTACCGGAATGTGCCGAGCGATTTCGGTGCGTCTATCGGTCGGTATGCGAACCGGATCAATCAGGGAAGAATCGAAATCGATGGCAAAACCATCCAGTTGCCCCAGAACAATTTTGGCCATTGCTTGCATGGAGGACCGGAGGGCTGGCAGTATCAAATGTATGAAGCCAACCAGATCGATGGAACGACTTTGGAGTTGACCCGTTTTTCTCCGGATGGCGATCAGAATTTCCCGGGTAATGTAAAGGCTACCGTGCGTTTTCATTTGACGGAGGACAATGCAATCGATATTCAATATGAAGCGGTGACCGATCAGAAAACCGTGATTAACATGACCAATCACTCTTATTTTAATTTGTCGGGTAATCCGGCAGAAGCCGCAACGGATCATATCCTCTATGTCAATGCCGATCAGTATACTCCGGTGGACAGTACTTTTATGACGACAGGTGAAATTGCCCCGGTTGCCGGAACTCCGATGGATTTTACCCAACCGAAGGCAATAGGTCAGGATATCAATAACTATGATTTTGAGCAGTTGAAAAATGGAAATGGATATGACCACAATTGGGTATTGAATACCCGGGGGGATATCACTCAGGTGGCCGCTCGTCTCTCTTCTCCGAAATCCGGTATTGTTCTTGAAGTGTATACGACGGAACCGGGTGTGCAGATTTATACCGGAAATTTTCTGGATGGTACGGTAAAAGGGAAAAAAGGCATCGTTTACAATCAACGGGCTTCCGTATGCCTGGAGACACAGCATTATCCCGATTCTCCCAACAAACCGGAATGGCCTTCCGCTTATCTGGAACCGGGGCAGACTTATACCAGTCAGTGTATCTATAAATTTTCTGTAGAGAAATAAGGAACTGAATATTCATTTTTAAACTAATTTATTGTGGGAACATTAGATTATATTGTAATTGCCCTGTTTGCGCTTGCCATGATCGGCATCGTTATTTGGGTGTTTAAACAAAAACAAAAGAGCTCGGGCGACTTTTTCCTGGCCGGGCGAGATGCGACATGGTTGGCCATCGGTGCTTCTATTTTTGCTTCGAATATCGGTTCCGAGCACTTGATCGGTTTGGCTGGAGCCGGAGCTTCCAGTGGGATGGCAATGGCTCACTGGGAAATTCAGGGCTGGATGATTTTGATTTTGGGATGGGTGTTTGTACCTTTCTATTCCAGAAGTATGGTTCTGACCATGCCGGAGTTCCTGGAAAGACGTTATAACAAGGAATCCCGTACGATTTTGTCGGTAATCTCTTTGGTGAGTTACGTATTGACCAAGGTGGCCGTGACGGTGTATGCCGGTGGATTGGTGTTCAAGGAAGTGTTTGGTATTCAGGAGTTGTGGGGCATTGATTTCTTCTGGATTGCAGCCATCGGACTGGTTGTACTGACTGCTCTGTATACGGTTATCGGAGGAATGAAATCTGTGTTGTATACTTCTGTGCTGCAAACGCCGATTCTGTTGGTGGGTTCGCTGGTAATCCTGGTGTTGAGTTTGAAAGCGGTTGGCGGTTGGGATCAGGTATTGGAAGCCTGTCGGGTGACTCCGGTCAATGAATATGGCGATTCCATGCTTAATCTGATTCGGAGCAACAAGGACCCGAATTTCCCCTGGTTGGGCGTGTTCATCGGTTCTTCTGTGATCGGTTTCTGGTATTGGTGTACGGACCAGTTTATCGTTCAGCGTGTATTGTCCGGTAAGGATGAGACTCAGTCTCGTCGGGGGGCGATTTTCGGTGCCTATTTGAAATTGACTCCGGTATTTCTGTTCTTAATCCCGGGTATGGTGGCTTTTGCTATGCAGAAACATGGCATTGTTATCAATGGTGAAACATTTACGATGAGTTCTGCTGATGCTGCGTTTCCGACTTTGGTGGCCAAGTTGTTGCCGGCTGGATTTAAAGGATTGGTGGTGTGCGGTATTTTGGCTGCTTTGATGAGCTCTTTGGCTTCTCTGTTCAACTCTTCGGCCATGTTGTTCACGATCGACTTTTATAAGAAATACAGACCGCAGGCATCGGAAAAGACGCTGCTGTATGTCGGACGTGTCGCTACGGTGGTAGTGGTGGTATTGGGTATCCTCTGGATTCCGGTAATGAAAAGTGTAGGTTCTGTATTGTATAACTATTTGCAGGATGTTCAATCGGTATTGGCTCCGGGTATTGCCGCGGCCTTCCTGTTGGGTATCTGTTCGAAGAAAGTAACTCCCAAAGGAGGTATGTGGGGATTGATAGCCGGTTTTATCATCGGTATTATTCGTTTGGGAGCAAAAGTATATTACACTTCCGGAGCTACTTTCAGTGAATCCTGGTTTAAATGGTTGTTCTTCGATACCAACTGGTTGTTCTTCTGCGGAGGCATGTTGCTGTTCTGTATGTTGGTGATTGTAGTCGTCAGCCGCTTTACCGCTCCGGCTCCGGCAGAGCAGATCGTGGGTTTGACTTTCGGTTCTACGACTCCGGAACAGAAAGCTATTACCCGGGCTAGCTGGAACAAATGGGATGTTATCCATTCTGCAATTATTATTGGAATTACGGTGGTATTCTACTGGTATTTCTGGTGATTTCGCGATAAAATAAGAGAATTATGTTAGAAGCATTGAAAAAAGAGGTTTGTGAAGCAAATCTGGAACTGGTGAAACACCAGTTGGTTATCTTTACCTGGGGAAATGTGAGTGCCATCGACCGCTCATCTGGATTGGTCGTAATCAAACCTTCCGGAGTGGCTTATGATCACATGCAACCGGAAGATATGGTCGTGGTGGATTTGGAGGGGAAAATTGTGGAAGGTAAATTGAAACCGTCTTCAGATACTCCGACTCATCTGGTGCTGTATCGTTCTTTCCCAACTGTCGGGGGGGTGGTGCATACGCATTCGACTTATGCAACGGCTTGGGCGCAGGCCGGTATCGATCTCCCGAATATCGGAACGACACATGCCGATTATTTCAGTGGACCGATTCCCTGTACGCGGGATATGAGTCAGACAGAAGTGAACGGGGCCTATGAGGAAGAAACCGGAAATGTGATTGTGGAACGTTTCAAGAAATTGAATCCGGAGTATATTCCGGGTGTCTTGGTAAAAAACCACGGTCCTTTTTCATGGGGAAAAGATGCACACGAGGCTGTACACAATGCGGTCGTCATGGAACAGGTGGCCAAAATGGCCTTTATTGCATTGACCGTGAATCCACGTCTGTCCATGAATCCTTATTTGATACAAAAGCATTTCTCTCGTAAACACGGACCGAATGCTTATTATGGACAATGATGTCCGTTGGGTTGTCAATTGTAAATTATAGATAATTATGGCTTTTGAAAATTTTGAAATATGGTTTGTAACAGGAGCACAGCTCCTGTACGGAGGAGATGCTGTCGTGGCTGTAGATGCTCACTCCAATGAAATGGTAAAAGGTTTGAATGAGTCCGGAAAATTGCCGGTAAAGGTAGTGTATAAAGGCACTGTCAATTCATCGAAAGAGATTACGGAAGCTTTTAAGGCCGCCAATAATGATGCCAAATGTATTGGTATGATTACCTGGATGCATACGTTCTCTCCTGCCAAGATGTGGATTCATGGATTGCAGGAACTGAAGAAACCCTTGTTGCATCTCCATACTCAGTTTAACAAGGAAATTCCGTGGGATACCATGGATATGGATTTCATGAATTTGAATCAAAGTGCTCACGGAGACCGTGAATTCGGACATATCTGTGCCCGTATGCGGGTGCGTCGCAAGGTGGTTGTCGGTCATTGGCAGGATGAGGAAACACAGCGTAAGATCGGTGTTTGGATGCGGGTTTGTGCTGCTTGGGCAGATGCCCAGGACATGCTTATCATCCGTTTCGGTGATCAGATGAATAATGTGGCTGTAACCGATGGAGATAAGGTGACTGCCGAACAGGTATTGGGATATCATGTGGATTACTGTCCGGTCAGCGAATTGATGGAATATCATCGGACGGTGAAAGAGGAAGAGGTCAATGCCCTGGTGAAAGAGTATTTCAAGGCATACGATCATGCAGCAGAATTGGAAAATCCACAGACCGAAGCTTATCGGGTGGTATGGAATGCTGCAAAGGCAGAATTGGCACTGCGTGCCATATTGAAAGCCAAAGGGGCCAAAGGATTTACGACCAACTTCGATGATCTGGGGCAGACCGATGGAAGCTATTTCGATCAGATCCCGGGATTGGCTTCTCAGCGCCTGATGGCGGAAGGGTATGGTTTCGGAGCTGAAGGCGACTGGAAATCTGCAGCCCTTTACCGTACGGTATGGTTTATGAGCCAGGGATTGCCGACCGGATGCTCTTTCCTGGAGGATTATACCTTGAATTTTGATGGAAAGAACAGTGCGATTCTACAGGCACACATGTTGGAAGTTTGTCCTTTGATTGCTGCACAGAAACCTCGTTTGGAGGTACATTTCCTGGGAATAGGTATCCGCAAGAGCCAGACGGCCCGTTTGGTATTTACCAGCAAGACCGGGAATGGTTGTACGGCAACTGTTGTGGATATGGGCAACCGTTTCCGCCTCATAGTAAACGATGTGAAATGTATTGAACCGAAACCACTGCCGAAATTGCCGGTAGCCTCCGCTTTGTGGATCCCGCAACCGAATTTCGAAATCGGTGCAGGAGCCTGGATTCTGGCTGGAGGAACGCATCATTCCTGTTTCTCTTATGACTTGACGAAAGAGTATTGGGAAGATTATGCTGAAATTGCCGGCATAGAGATGGTGGTGATCGATGAAAATACAACGATTCCTGACTTCAAGAAAGAACTTCGGATGAATGAGGTGTATTATTTATTGAATAAGGCGCTTTGTTAATTATGGAAAAATACGTTATCGGTTTAGATTATGGTAGCGATTCGGCCCGGGCGATTGTGGTGAATGCCATGACGGGAGAAACGCTGGCTACTTCGGTAAAATATTATCCCCGTTGGACAGCTGGGAAGTATTGCAATCCGGCAATCAACCAGTATCGTCAGCATCCGCAGGATTATATCGATGTACTCGAAGCTTCCGTAAAGGAAGCTTTGGCTGCCTGTCCTGCCGGTACGGCGGAAAAAGTGGTCGGTATTGCTTTTGATACGACGGGGAGTACGCCGGCATTTACCGATGCTACGGGTACACCGCTGGCTCTGTTGCCGGAGTTTGCCGAAAATCCGAATGCCATGTTTGTCTTGTGGAAAGACCATACGGCTATTCGGGAAGCGGCAGAGATCAACAAGCTTTGCAAAGAATGGAATATCGATTATTCGGCCTATGAAGGCGGTATCTATTCTTCGGAGTGGTTTTGGGCCAAGGCATTGCATGTATTGCGGGAAGATGAGGCCGTTCGGGCCAAAGCCTATTCGATTGTAGAATATTGTGAATGGCTGCCGGCATTAATTACTGGAGTCACTAAAAGCAGCGATATCGTTCGCAGCCGTTGTGCCTGCGGGCATAAGGCTATGTGGCATGAACAGTGGGGCGGGTTGCCCAGTGAAGAGTTTCTGACGACTTTGGATCCATTGTTGGCCGGTTTCCGATCCCGTCTGTTTGAAAAAACGGAAACCGCAGATAAACCGGTGGGCAAACTGTCTCCGGAATGGGCCGCCCGTTTGGGATTGACAACGGAAGTGGTGGTGGCCGGCGGCGCTTTTGACTGTCACATGGGTGCTGTCGGAGCTGGTGTGACTTCCCATACTTTTGTGCGGGTAATCGGTACGTCGACCTGTGATGTGATGGTAGCCACTTACGAAGAGATCGGACACAAACTGATCAAGGGAATCTGTGGGCAGGTGGATGGTTCGGTGATTCCAGGAATGGTGGGCTTGGAAGCCGGACAGTCCGGATTCGGAGATATCTATGCCTGGTTTAAACGGGTATTGGAATTCCCCTTGAAGGAGATTGTCGGAAAGAGTGATTTGCTGGATGAGGCTATCAAGGAAAAATTGATTGCCGAGGCTTGCGACCGGATTATTCCGGCTCTGACAGCCGAAGCAGAAAAGATTCCGATGGCTGAAAGCACGATCATTGCGACCGACTGGATGAACGGCAGACGTACGCCGGATGCCAATCAGTTGTTAAAAGGAACCATTACCGGATTGACTTTGGGTAGTACGGCTCCTCGTATCTTCCGGGCCTTGGTGGAGGCTACCGCTTTCGGTTCTAAGGCGATTGTCGATCGTTTCCGGAGTGAAGGGGTTCAAATCGATAGTGTAATCGGAATTGGCGGTATCGCTCTGAAGTCGCCGTTTGTGATGCAGACGTTGAGCGATGTGTTGAATATGCCGATCAAGGTATGTAAAACTGATCAGGCCTGTGCTTTGGGGGCTGCCATGTTTGCGGCTACGGCTGCCGGTGTATACAGCCGCGTGGAGGATGCACAGAAAGCTATGAGTTCCGGTTTTGCCAATGAATATCGTCCGGATGCTGAAAAAGCGAAAGCTTATCAGCAGATCTATGAGAAATACTTGAAGTTGGGCGAGTTTACAGAGAAAACACTTTATTCTGTGGTTGAGTAATCAATCGCTTTGCCTCCGGTTTTATTGCAGACTGTCGGATGTCCAATAGAGTCGGAGGCTTTTTATGTCCGGAAGGAAACGGGGCTGTTTTAAAGACTTTTTTTTTCTGTCAGATATTTCCAAAATCTGACGGGAAGGTGTTGCCGGTGCAATTGGGGATTGATACGTTCCTGGATAGCGATGGATTTGAAATAAGTCTGCCAGAGTTTTTGGAACAAAATCTCATCCGGAGCCAGCAATGGGTTTCCCTGGGGGGATGTGGTCAGAATTCGGACCGGATCTTTTAGCTGAATTTCTTTTATTGCGTGGAGGTCGTAATAATAACCGTATGACCGTTTGACATCATATAATAGCCAGATCTGGTCAGAGAAACGATCCTGGAAATGTTCGGTGACGAGTGGCAGAACATTGTAGAGCGGTTCTGTAGCTGCGAAATAGGTATTATCAATGGTTTTCTGAAAACGGATGAATTGAATGACTCGCAGACGTTCATTGTTCACTTTTTTGGCAATTTGGCTGGCTTTTAATATATCCGGATCGCCGAACTGGAGTTCTATGGAGGATGGTGCGTCGATGGCTTTGCGGATGTAGCGGAAAAGAAGAATGTCGCTTTCCGGCAGTTCGGATAGCCAGCAGGAGGCAATTACCGACAAGCCTGCCGGAGAAAGTTTATGTGTCAGACCTTTCCAGACCCGGTTTGCTTTGAGGGGATCGGTAAATACCTGGATGGCGTCGTCGTAAAATAGAGGAAGCGGTGTACCTGTTTCTTGTAAGGTTTCCGGGAATATTTTACGTTCATAGGCTTCAAAAACGCAGCTGAGCAGTCCTTCGAAACTTTTGTCGTATTGATAGATGATCATGGCTCAAAAATTAGTTTGAGTTGTCGGGGATCTTCCTTCGGTGGTCGAGCGGCAGTGAGGAGTTGACGTATTCGTTCGGGCCGGATTTCGTGAATGGTTTGGAAAGGCAGCTCGTGACAGGTGATGAAATATTGCGCTTTTTTCAAAACAACGCCCATTTTTTTCAGTTGTGATCCGCTGATTTTTCCGTAACGTCGGGAGACAAGAATCATTTTGGCCGATTTTACACCCAAACCGGGAACACGGAGAAGCATTTCATAATCCGCCCGATTGACATCTACCGGAAATCTTTCGGGATGTCGCAGTGCCCAGGCCAGTTTGGGATCAATTTCCAAGTCTAAATCAGGGAATGCGTCATCGACAATTTCGTCGACTTTGAATTGGTAGAATCGGAGTAACCAGTCGGCCTGGTACAAACGATGCTCCCGTATCAAGGGCGGTTGTTTTAATGCCGGCAAGCGGTGATCATAGCTGTTGACCGGGACGAAGCCCGAGTAGTAGACCCGTTTCATGCTTGGACGTCGGTAAAGGGCTGAAGAAAGTCGGAGAATATCCCTGTCGCTATCGGGAGTCGCGCCGATGATCATCTGGGTACTTTGTCCGGCTGGGACGAAACGGGGGGCTGAATGAAACTTTTGGCGGTCTTCTTTGTTTTCCAGAATACCTTGCTGGATGTGACGCATGGGGGTGAAAACACTTTGAAAGTCTTTTTCCGGAGCCAATGTCTGCAGGCTTTTTTCATTGGGTATTTCGATGTTGATACTCATTCGGTCGGCATACAGGCCTGCTTCGTGAATCAGTTCAGGACTGGCACCCGGTATTCCTTTCAGATGGATATAGCCATGGAAACGATGAATGGTGCGCAGGTCTTTGACGATGCGGACCAAACGCTCCATGGTGTAATCGGGGTTCCTGACGACACCGGAACTTAGAAAAAGTCCTTCGATGTAATTGCGGCGATAGAATTCGATGGTAAGATGTACCAGTTCCGTGACCGATAGGGTGGCTCTGCGAATGTCATTGCTTCTCCGATTGATGCAGTAGGCACAGTCATACATACAATAATTGGTCAGCATGATCTTCAACAGGGAAATACAACGTCCGTCTTCGGCAAAACTGTGACAAATACCCCAACCGTTGGCACTGCCGATCGATCCATGCTGATGCCGGCGAAAAGTTCCACTGGATGCACAGGATACATCATATTTTGCCGATTCTGCCAGTATTTTCAGTTTTTCGAGAATCGCATCATCCATAACATTACAAAGAAAAAACATATTTCTCGGAAAACAAATGGGAAACCGTTAAATCTTGTACAGATAAAATAAGAGCGACCAATCGGTCGCTCTTATTTTATATTATGTTTGAAATAATTATTGTTCAGAGGTGATACAGATAGTTACCCGGTTTTCTTCAGGAGTATTGAAGGGCTGTACAGTGTCACCCTTGGAGTCGATAGTGATTCTTGACTCTGCAATTCCGGCAGCCACCAATGCTTTGGCTACCTGCTGTGCACGCTGTTCAGACAACCGTTTGTTGATCGTGGCATTACCGGTTTGTTTATCGGCATAACCGGTTAATGTGATCTTGGTATTTGCGTTCTTTTTCAGGTAAGCTACAAGCACATCAATTTTGGGTTCTTCACTCGTACGGATCTTATAGGAGTTCAAGGTGAAGAAGATATTTTCCTGTATCGGTTCAAGTTTCTGTGGCTGTGGCTCTTCCACTTTTACCTCTTCTTTTTCCGGTTGTGTCGGCTGTGTCGGTACAGTTTCCTGTATTACAGGTGCGGTCTCTTGAGACGCAGGAGCCTCTTTCTTGGCTTTGCCGAAACGGAATGTAAAGCCGGCTAAGGCATTGAACTGCCAGTCTGCATTGCCAGCCTTTTTGGAGTTGAAGTGGTCGGAAAGAATATTGGCATTTCCTTCCAGGTTAAAGGAAACGGTATTGCTCAGCCGGAAGGCGAAGCCGACACCACCGCGTCCTGCTACGAAAAACCGGGAGTCTTCCCATAAATATTGTAAAGGATAGCCTGCCTGATTGACTTCTACCGCTTCGTCGTTATTGAATCCGTAATTTCCTGCAATACCGACAAACAGGTAGGGGTTGAAAAAGCGTTTGGGATTGTATTGACCGAATCCATTGGCAATGTCGAATACAGCATCTACATGCAACTG
The DNA here is from genome assembly GCA_944321165.1 of uncultured Odoribacter sp. Lineage (GTDB taxonomy): Bacteria > Bacteroidota > Bacteroidia > Bacteroidales > Marinifilaceae > Odoribacter. The sequence continues at coordinate 71,981 of CALUKE010000011.1, read as the reverse complement.
AAGATAGTTGAATTTGTAGTCTTGAGCCGGAGAAACCCAACTTCCTTTAGCCTGCCAACCACTGAATCCTCCACGTAATGCCCAAGCGGGTGAAAATTGACGACCTACTGATAAAGCGGCGGCCGGAGACAATAAATCATTGAAACTTGCTTCTCCCAATGTATAACCTACACCTCCCTGTACTTGTAAAAACCAGTGTTTGCAGAATTCTTCATTTGCATCTTTAGAGGTTGAATTACTCTGTGAATAGGCGAGCACGGCACCCATTACGAGCATAATTGTTAAGAAAAATTTTGTCCTATTCATAATAACACCACTTTAATGATTATTTTTTATTGTTTTTTTAGGGCTAGCTTTGAAATTCAAAGTAAATACTTTTTTTCATAAGTACAAAATAATTCACTTTTTTTGTCCGCAGAACCACCGGGTTGATTTTTATTCTTTTAGGTGCGTTGTTCATATTTTTTTAGTCGTTTTTTCAGTAATAGGTGATATTCGTGGATTAAATTCGGAGTCAGAAGTTGTTCTTTTATTCCTTCTTCCAATTCCGATGGTGTCCAGAAACGTCCTTCTTCTACTTCGTCGTTGTCAATGTGGATCTGGTTATAATGAGTACATAAGAAGGTAAAGACAAGTTCTCGTTCGCGAGGACTCTCCCATATGTATTTGTCGAGGAACTGAGCTTGAAAGTCTGTGATGCCCAGTTCTTCGTATGTTTCTCGTTTTAATGCATCTTCGATTTTTTCATTCCAGCTGATGTGTCCACCAACGGCTGTATCCCACATGCCTGGCAAGAAGTCTTTTTTCAGGCTTCTTTTTTGGAGGAAGAGTGCATTTTGAGCGTTGATGATGTGCAGGTGGATAACCGGGTGCAACAATCGGCTTCCGGAGTGGCAGAGACTGCGGGGGGCCCGTCCTATTACGGCACCCTCTTCATTGACAACGGGTAACCATTCTTCTTTTTTTAGACGGGTTCGAAGGAATCGGTTCCGGAGAAAAAGAGTCAGGAAATAGATGCCTAAAAGTATATAAAGCAATGGGCTACTGATGAATGAGGCTGTTTTTTCCGGTAACAGTAACAAAGCTGTGTAGGAAAATAGGGTGTGAATGGCAATAAGATAGAAAAGAAATCGCAGCATTTTTCGCATTTGATTCATTTGTTCTTCGCTGAAATGCAGATTCTTACGATAGGATGCCGGCAGTGTACCGTTTAAATTCATGTGTGAAAAAGACAGTATGCCTAATAGTATGCATAGGGCGGTTTCTACAATGGCCGGTTGCAGACGGGCGATGATTGAACCTTCCATCCAAATGCTGATCAGACCCGGAATGCAAAAAAATAGGGTTGTTGCCAGGATTATCTTGTCGTATGTCTTTTCTTTAATTCGAGTATAGATGAATTCGATGCCGCCTAAGAGAACGGCAACCCAGATACCGGTTTGTGTCCCCAAGCATTCATCTGCCATAAAGTAGATGAAAATCAGTATGAAGGATGGCCAAAGGCTTTTGATAGAATGGTTCATGACGGTTAATCTAAAAATGGCGGGCAAAAATAATAAAATTTTCATGATTCATTTTTTAATTTTGCGGTGATATTAAAAATGAACAAGTTATGTTGAAAGTTGTAGGTATTATGATGTTGGGGGTATTGAGCGGCTATCTTTTGAGAAACCGTTCTCTTCGATGGGTCTCGAAAGCAATTATGGTGGCGATCTGGCTGTTGTTATTCTTGTTGGGTGTGGCAGTGGGTAATAATGCGGAGATCATGGATCATTTGGATACAATTGGATGGAGTGGATTGTTGTTGGCTGTCGGTGGGGTATTGGGGAGCGTGCTTATGGCCTGGGGCGTTTATCGTTTCTTTTTTCAGGGAAAGGACAAGAGTACCCTCGCTTGATTGTTAGGATGAATGGTATGTATTTCGATCTTGTATGATGAAAGGAAGTCTGATCATTGTTGCTTTTTTTGTTGTTGGATTGTTGGGGGCTCGTTGGGGGCTCGTACCTTCGGAATTGTTGGAACAGGATTTTACCCAATATGCACTGTATGGGTTGATGTTTTTGGTAGGCATTCAGATTGGAAGTGATCGGAAGGCCTTGCAGGCACTGAAGGAACAGAATCTTCGAATTGTGCTGGTACCTTTGGCGACCGTGACCGGTACCTGGTTAGGCTCGGCAGGTGTGAGCCTGTTCTTACCCGGGATGAGTCTGAAAGATTGTCTGGCTGTTGGTTCCGGTTTCGGTTACTATTCTTTGTCCAGTATTTTCATAACCGAATACAGAGGGGCGGAATTGGGGACGATCGCTTTGACTGCCAATATTTTGAGAGAGATTATTACTTTGTTGGGGGCTGCGGTCATGGTTCGCTTTTTTGGCAGACTGGCTCCGATTTGTTCCGGAGGAGCGACGACTATGGATACGACTCTACCGGTGATTACCCGTTATTCCGGGAAAGAATTTGTCGTGATTTCTTTGTTTCACGGTTTTGTAGTTGATTTTAGTGTCCCTTTTCTGGTTACCTTTTTTGCCAGAGGATGATTCCTATAAAAAATGCCCCGTACTGAACGGGGCATTTTATGATAGAAACAGTTTCTAATTATTTTACTGTGTTCATGTGGACAATCAGTTCCAGCACTTTGTTTGAATAACCCCATTCGTTGTCATACCAGGAAACGAGTTTTACAAAGTTTTTGTTCAGAGCGATACCTGCTTTGGCATCGAAGATAGAAGTGCGGGCATCTCCCAGAAAATCAGAAGAAACTACATCTTCTTCCGTGTATCCCAGAATACCTTTCATTTCTCCTTCTGAAGCTTCTTTTACAGCTGCTTTGATTTCATCGTAGGAAGCCTCTTTGGCCAGACGGAAAGTTACGTCTACAACCGATACATCCAAAGTCGGAACTCGGAATGACATACCGGTCAGTTTGCCGTTCAGTTCAGGAATTACTTTTCCAACAGCTTTAGCAGCTCCGGTAGAAGACGGGATGATGTTGCCGGCAGCAGCACGTCCGCCTCTCCAGTCTTTCATGGAAGGACCGTCTACTGTTTTCTGTGTGGCTGTGGTAGAATGTACCGTAGTCATCAAACCTTCGATTACACCGAATTTATCATTGATTACTTTGGTCAGCGGTGCCAAACAGTTTGTCGTACAAGATGCATTTGAAACGATCGGCTGTCCTGCGTAGGTTTTGTTGTTTACTCCCATTACGAACATCGGGGTGTCGTCCTTGGAAGGAGCAGACATTACTACTCGTTTTGCTCCAGCCTTGATATGGGCTTCTGCTTTTTCTTTGGTCAGGAAAAGACCGGTTGATTCTACTACATATTCTGCACCTACCTCATCCCATTTCAGGTTTGCCGGATCTTTTTCTGCAGTTACACGGATGGCCTGACCGTTTACAACCAATTTGCCATCTTTTGCTTCTACAGTTCCGTTGAAACGACCGTGCATTGTGTCGTATTTCAGCATATATACCATGTAGTCTACATCGATCAGGTCATTGATTCCTACGATTTCAATATCGTTACGATTCATTGCTGCCCGAAAAACCAGACGGCCGATACGACCGAATCCGTTGATACCAACTTTAATCTTTGCCATTTTGTTATTATTTTAAGGTTATAAATCAATTTTCTCACTTCAAAATTACAATAAATCATTCATATAATGCTGATTGTAATCAAAAACTCTTTAAAAAAAACACTCAAACGATTTCAGTTCATAGACAAAATTAAGACAAATAATCGAGACGCAAAAGATGAAAAGAGAAAATTCTGGGGAAAGCGTTATAATTGGCAGAAATAGACTGGTGAATTATTACTAATTGAAGGGGTTCTGAATGAAAATGTAACTTTTTTTTGAATTTTTCTTTGGAAAAGTTTGTGCAAACGTTTTAAACAGCTATCTTTGTCACGAGATATAGAAATTATATTGCTTTATAAGTGTAGTAAATTTATTGTTAGTGTGTTTAAAAAGAGGCTGTGAAGCCTCTTTTTATTTTTATGTTCCGTCTCGAAGATAATCGGCGGTTTCTTTATAGAATATTGAACTGCAGTATATTTTTGGTAAAGGAGGTGATCTTGAAACGATCGTCCGGACGATATCCGATGATCCAGGCGATTTTTTCGTTGGAAAGCAGGAGTAAACATTCCTGTTTTTGTTTGGGACTGAATTTCTGATCCCTGAAAAAATCACTGAGTTTCTTTTTGCTTTTTTTCATACCGATGGGACAGAAATAGTCCCCGGCCTGCCAATTGCGAATCAAAAGAGGGAATTTCATTTTGTCGGCATCCAGACAAACGGTGTCGGGTTGTTGCGGAATTACGAATTGTTCAGGACGAGGAAAAAGGAGAATTTCTATTTTTTTCTCTCCAATCGTATAAATACCGGGAGCTGGAACTGTTTGTTCGGTCGGCAGGTATTTACTTCCGTCATAAAGACGCCAATAATTTCTTCCTTTGACCAGTACGTGTTCGCCGGCTTTGAATTGTTTGCCGGGGGTTGCCGCGTGGGAATTCAGGATATCTCTGATTTGTACTTTGTTAAAACCAAATGGCTTCAGGGTTTCGTACAAAAAGGTATAGGGGGCCGGAGAATCAAGTGTTCGGGCGATGTGAATCAGAATTTCATCCTCGTCACAATCCAGAATTTCTTCCTGTAATTGCCGGATTCCGTAATGGAAAATTTCCTCCGTTTCTTTCAGGGTTTCACAATTTTCAGCCATGGTATCCGTAAGGGAAGGATTGATCTCTTTCAACACGGGAATGACCTGATGGCGGATTTTATTTCGAACGTAGTCCAGGGAATTATTGGTCGAGTCGGTGCGATAACCCAATTGATGTTCTTCGATGTATTGTAGAATATCATTTCGCGAACATTCGAGCAGGGGACGCAAAATATCTCCGTTGACCGGTTTGATGCCGGTCAGGCCTTTGATGCCTGTACCTCGGTATAGATTGATCAGCAAGGTTTCCGCTACGTCGTCGGCATGATGGGCTACCACAATATAATCCATTTTCTTTTTTTCCTTCATTTCCCGGAACCAGGTATAACGTAGTTCCCGGGCAGCCATTTCTATGCTGAGGCCCTTTTCTTTGGCATAAGCGAGAGTATCGAATTTTTTAACGCTGTGGGCGATACCGTAACTGTCGCAGAATCGTTTGACAAACTGTTCGTCCATATCCGATTCTTTGCCTCTCAGTGAAAAATTGCAATGGAGGACTAGGATTTTTAGATTCAGGTATTTGAAAGCATGTAACATGCAGATCGAATCGGCCCCGCCGCTGACGGCCAGGATGAATCCGGCTTCCCGGGAGATCTGGTGTTTTTCCAAGAATTGTTCTATCGCTTTCCGAATCATAAAAATCAAATTTCACTGAGTTCCAACCATCTCATTTCTTTCTCGTCTAAGATAGTGATTATTTCTGCAATTCGCTCGGATTTTTTCAATAATTCTTCCGGTTTTAACAGACCGGAACTTAAAGCTTCTTCAAGACTGGCTTTTTCGGCATTGAGTTGTTCCAAGTCTGTTTCTATCTGTTGCATCTCTTGGCGTTCCTTGAAGCTCAATTTACGTTTCCGTTCGTTTTTGTTTGATTCTGCCGGTGGAATGACGGTTTTTTCTTGTTGTTTTTTTTCTTTTTCGATTTTTTCCAACCGTTCCTTTTCCTCTTCTTTTTTATTTTTATAAAGGGTGTAATTACCAGGAAAATCTTTTACGATTCCGTCTCCTTCGAAAGCAAAAATCCGATCGACGACCTTATCGGTAAAGAAACGGTCGTGAGAGACGATTAACAGACAGCCTTTGAAGCTTCTCAGGTATTCTTCCAATACGTTCAAGGTGATAATATCCAAATCATTGGTCGGTTCATCCAGAATGAGGAAGTTGGGATTGCTCATCAGTACGGTCAGTAAATACAACCGTCTTCTTTCTCCTCCGCTCAATTTTTCAACCAGGGAATATTGTTGTTTGTCCGTGAATAGAAAATATTCCAGAAATTGGGAGGCAGACATGATTTTCCCATTTCCCAACTCGATCCGTTCGGAAATGTTCTTTACGATGTCGATCACCCGGTCGTTTTCGTTGAAGGTGATACCGGACTGTTTGTAGTAGCCATATACAACTGTTTCGCCAATGGAAATACTTCCGCTATCCGGTTGGAGATGTTGGGTGATTATATTCAGAAAGGTGGATTTGCCGACACCATTTTTCCCGACAATGCCGATTTTTTCTCCCCGTACGAATTTGTAGGAAAAATCCCGGAGAAGACAGTGACCGTCGAAACTTTTGGAAACATGATCCAGTTCTAGAATTTTTTTCCCCAGCCGTTTCCCTTGTATGTCAAGTTCCAGTTTTTTTTCATTTATATTTTGGGAAGCGGTTTCTTTCAGTTTGTAAAAATTGTCGATGCGATATTGTGCTTTGTGTCCTCGTGCCTGAGGCATCCGGCGCATCCACTCCTGTTCCGTCCGTAACAAATTGCGGGCTTTGTCGATGGCGGCATGATGGTTGGCAATCCGTTCTTCTCTTTTTTCCAGATAATAGGCATAGTTCCCCGTGTAGGTAAACAGACCGAATTCGTCGATTTCGATGATCTGATTGCAGACTCGATCCAGAAAATAACGGTCGTGAGTGACCATTAACAGGGTGGTGGTGGATTTGCTCAGGTAGTCTTCCAGCCATTCGGTCATTTCAATGTCCAAATGGTTGGTCGGTTCATCCAAAATCAGAAAATCCGGATTGCTGATCAGCACTTTCGCTAATCCGACCCGTTTTTTTTGACCTCCCGACAGTTTGTCTATTTTTTTATCGTAGGTATCTATTTTCAACTCCGAAAGGATTTGCTTGACGGTTGAATCATAGTCCCAGGCCGCATAGGAATCCATTTCGGGAATCAGTTTTTCCAGGGTCTGGTTGTCGTTCTGTCTGATCGCTTTTTCGTAAGATGCGATCAGTTTTAGTATCGGAGTGTCGGAGTTGAATACCTCTTCGAATACGGTATTTTCAGGATTTAAAATTGGATCTTGTTCCAAGATTCCGACCGATATGTCGTTTCTGAAAATGACAGACCCCGTTTCGGAGGTGTCTTTACCTGCAATGATCCGTAACAATGTGGATTTGCCCATTCCATTTTTGGCGATCAGGGCTACTTTTTGCCCTTTGCCGATTCCAAAAGAGATGTTTTCGAACAACAGTTGTTCTCCGAAACGTTTGCTGAGATTGTCTACCTGTAAATAGCTGATCATATGAATTAAATACTAATCTGTCGGCAAAGATAGAAAAATTAATGCAGCAAATAGCGTTTCCGTTCTTCTTCCGGAAAATGTTCGATGGCGTAGCGGAGCATGGTCCGAGGCATGTGAGTATAACGTGGGGATAAGAAATCTTTCAGAACTTGCCGATCTTTTTTCCCGACCTCTCGGAGAAGCCAGCCGACAGCTTTTTGGATCAGGTCGTGTGGATGGTTCAGTAGCAGATCGGCAATGGCCAGGCAGTCCTGGAAATCTCCCCGTCGGACAAAATGCATGCAACTGACGATAGCGATGCGTTGTTCCCATAACAGAGAAGAATGAGCCAGGGTGTAGAGCAGTTGGCGGTTTTTATCTTCCAGCCATACGCCGAGCAGTTTGTAACAGCTTAGATCTACCAGGTCCCAATTGTTGATATATACGGTATGGGTTAAGTAAAAGTCGATGCAGGTCTGGCGAAAAGCGGTCTGTTTGTTTTTTTTGAATTGTTCGACCAGGATGAGCAGGCCGGTTAATCGGACTTCGTGGTAAGGGGAGGTGATCAGTTCTTTTAAGACGGGAAGTTCGGCATGCTGGTATTTCTTTGCGATCAGACGCTGTTCGGGTACGGTGACGCCGAGAAATCGGTCGCCTTCACCGTATTGTCCCGGACCGGTTTTGAAAAAACGGGATAAATGTGCTGCTTTTTCCGGATTCCCGAGGGCTTGTAATGCGGATAAAATGGTTTGGCTCGTCATGTTGAAATCAATTGGTTTTTGTTACGTCGTGACAAAGGTATATAAAATAGCCGTACATGGATAGGTTATATTTATGCTGTTGAAAGTCAGTGTTTTGTTTTGAATTGTTAGTAAAAAAGCTGTTTTTGTTATTAAAAAGACATTCAAAAATCAAGCAGATAATTTTTTTAGTTGTATTTTTACGACAAATATCATAAAATGGGAATTTATGTCTAAGATCATTGCTATTGCTAATCAAAAGGGTGGTGTAGGAAAAACGACGACTTCTGTGAATCTTGCTGCAAGTCTGGCAGTTCTGGATCAACGGATTTTGTTGGTCGATGCGGATCCGCAGGGAAATGCTTCTTCCGGCTTGGGATATGAAGTACAGAAATTGGGGGATTCGACGATTTATGAATGTCTGGTGGATGGGTTGGCGGCAGAAAAGGCAACGTTGAAGACAGAGATCGACCGTTTGGAATTATTGCCTTCTAATATAAACCTGGTAGGAGCGGAGGTGGATATGATGAATTTGGAAAACCGGGAAAAGATCATGAAAAAGGTGTTGGAGCCGGTGAAGGATAAATACGATTATATCTTGATCGATTGTTCTCCTTCTTTGGGTTTGATCACGGTGAATTCATTGACTGCGGCTGATTCGGTGATTATTCCGGTACAGTGCGAGTATTTTGCTTTGGAAGGTTTGGGAAAACTGTTGAGTACGATCAAATTGATTCAGAAGCGGCTGAATACGGGACTGGAGATCGAGGGATTCGTGCTGACGATGTACGATGCCCGTTTGCGCCTGTCTAATCAGGTGGTGGAGGAAGTTCGGAAAAATTTCCAGGACATGGTGTTTAAGACTTTGATCAATCGGAATACTAAATTGGCGGAGGCTCCCGGTTTTGGACAGCCTGCCATCCTCTATGATGCCAATAGTCGGGGTTCGGAAGATTATATGTCGTTGGCACAGGAATTGTTGAAGAGAACACTGGAAAATTAAAAAATAGATTATGGCAAAGAAGAATGTATTAGGACGAGGTTTGGGGGCTTTGATTGCGGATGCAGCGGAGGAACCAGTGGCAAAGGAGATTATCGTATCGGCCATACAAGAGTTAAATCTTGCGGATATTCGTCCCAATCCTTTTCAGCCCAGAACGGAATTTAATGAAGAAGCACTGAATGAACTGGCCGCATCCATCAAAGCGATCGGGATCGTACAGCCCATTACCGTTCGTGTTATTGAGGACGGTAAGTATGAGATTATCGCCGGGGAGAGAAGATTCAGAGCTTCCAAGTTGGCCGGTTTGTCAACGATCCCCGCTTACATTCGCAAAACGGAGGATGACAGTTTGCTGGAACTTGCGTTGATCGAGAATATCCAGCGCGAAGACTTGAATGCCATTGAGGTGGCAATCAGTTATCAGCGTTTGATCGACGAGTGTCATCTTACTCAGGAGAGTTTGAGTGAACGGGTCGGTAAAAAAAGAACAACGATTGCCAATTATTTGCGTCTCTTGAAATTGCCTGCCCAGATTCAGCTGGCCGTTCGGGATAAGCAGATATCGATGGGACATGCCCGGGCGATATTGGGAGTAGAGGATACCGATACACAGTTGATGATTTTCGAGCAGATTGTTAAATACGATTTTTCGGTTCGCAAAGTGGAGGAGATTGTACGGGAGTTGGCTAATCCGAAGGAGAAAGAGGAGGAGACGGGTGAAAAACCGGTGAAAAAGAATGAAATCGGAGATTATATCGAATTGCAGAAACATTTGTCTCAGCGTTTTCAGGCAAAAGTGGAATTGAAGCGGAATGAAAACGGGAGAGGAAAGATTATCATAGGCTTTAAGTCTGATGCAGAATTGGAAAAGATCATCGAGTTGTTGGATAAAATTGAATGAAAAGGATAGTTTTTTTGGCCTTGGCCATTTGTTTGGGGATGAGTGTGAAGGCTGCTGGGGGCTGGGAGAAAGATACGACTACCCAGATTGTGACTGTTGACGATACGCTTCAAGCATTCGAACAGATCGTGAAGCAAAAGCCTCATTCTCCTCATAAGGCAACTATTATGGCAATGCTGGTGCCCGGATCCGGTCAGATTTATAATGGACAATGGTGGAAGGTGCCTATTTTGTACGCGGGAATCATAGCGGATCTGTATGGTATTACCTGGAATCAGGCACGTTATCGGGAATATCGGGATGCTTATGTGGAGTGGGTGCAATACCTGGATCAAAAAGCGGCCGATCCGGATACGCCTTATCCGGAAAATCCGGCCTGGGATAAAATCCCGAAAGCATTCGATGTCGAGACCGATCCTTATATGCAGACGGAAACAGGACAAACGTGGTTTAAGAATATTTTGAGCAACCGGAAGTCTTCGTTCAGACGGAATCGGGATTTGTGCTATATTGTGATGGCTGCGATTTATGCCATCAATGTCATCGATGCGACGGTATATGCTCATTTTTATGATTTTGAAATCGATGACAACCTGAGTTTGAATGTACAACCTACTTCTTCGTATAGTCCGCTTACAGGAGGAAATATAGGTTTGACCTTAACTTTTAAATTTTAAACGGAATGATACGTCTTTTGTTTTTGGTAGCATTGACTGCGCTGGGAAATAGCGTATGGGGAAGAGAGCAGAGGCTTGCTGACAGCCTTGTAGTGGCAGAGCCGGATACTATATATGCAGAACCGGTGATTACGGATTCAATCCCGGATTCTTTTTTGGAAAAATTAGATTATTATTATACTGGCTGGTATACGAGCAAACAGGACAGTACCTTTTATGTCGATTCTCTTTACATCGCTGAAAGTGCTAAACAGGTGCCTTTTTGCAGCGATTCGTTGTATCTGTTGCGATTGGATTCTTTGCAATCCGCTGTTCCTTTGTCGTTTAATGACATCGTACGTACTTATATAGAACTTTATACTGTGAAAAAACGTTTTCAGGTGGCAAATATGCTGGGGAAAAGCGAGTATTATTTCCCGCTTTTCGAGGAAGCGCTGGATGCAGAATGCATGCCTCTGGAATTGAAATATTTGCCGGTCATCGAGAGTGCCTTGAATCCGAAAGCTCTCTCTCGGGCCGGGGCTTGTGGCTTGTGGCAGTTTATGTACGGTACCGGTAAGATGTATAAATTGGAAATCAATTCTTATGTAGACGAACGCCGGGATCCGATCAAATCGACACAGGCGGCTGTCCGTTATCTGAATGATTTGTATGCTATTTATGAAGACTGGATTTTAGTGATTGCTGCTTACAATTGCGGACCGGGTAATGTGAACAAGGCCATTCGTCGTTCTGGAGGCAAAAAAAATTACTGGGATATTTATTACCAGTTGCCGCGGGAGACTCGTGGATATGTACCGGCTTTTATTGCTGCCAATTATGTATTTGCCTATTATAAAGAACATGGTATTTACCCGATTCAGTCTACTTTGCCGCCGATGTGCGACAGTCTTATGCTGAATGAGGCGGTGCATTTCGAGCAGATTGCGGCCAAACTGGATCTTTCGGTGGAAGAATTGCGAGATTTAAATCCACAGTACCGGGCGGACGTAGTGCCTGCCGGTTTCGGGAAATCCTACAGTCTGATCATGCCTTATGAACAGGTGCATGATTTTATCGATCAGCAGGATTCGATTTTTGCCTGCAACCGGACGAAGTATTTTAATGACAACGATCGTACTGCCGATCCGAAGAATCGCATCAAGGTTCATGCTCCGGGTTTGGGACAAGAAGGGAGGGCTCGTTTGGTGTATACGGTAAAATCCGGAGATGTCCCGGGGGCGATAGCTTTGAAGTTCAACGTACGACTGGCTGATTTGAAATATTGGAATAACTTGAATAAACGGATGACTATCCGTCCTGGTCAGAAGTTGGTGCTTTATGTGCCGGAGAAAAAACTCAGCCAGTATAAGAACAAGGCCGCTTATTCCGGAAAGGAGGACAATACGGCTTCTGCTCCAAAGGTGGAAACCATTGATGGTGAATTTATATATTATACGGTGCGGAAAGGAGAAAACCTGTGGTCGATAGCCAAGAAATATCCCGGAGTCTCCAATAAGGATATTATGCGGTGGAATGGAATTTCTGAAAATCAGGTGCGGGATATTCGCCCCGGTCAGAAATTGAAAATCAAAATCTGATGGTTGATGCTTTGAGTAAAGATTTCTGGAAATAAGGAAAAAGACACTGATTATCAGTGTCTTTTTTTTTGTTTGGTGGAGCAGCAGGGAATCGAACCCTGGTCCAAACACGGAATCCATATGCTTTCTACATGCTTAGCCGCTTATTGGTTTTCGTCGGTAGTCTGGAAAGAGGCACCCAAGCTACCGCTTAGCTTCTGAATTTTCGCCTTTTGCCCGAAGCAGGCTCAGACTAACCTTATATTGACTGCACCCCGAATGCCGGCCGGAATAAGGTGGCAACCACCGGCGGGATGTCCCGTCATCACTCCTTGAGCAATGATTAAGCCTTCAATCTTCTAAAGATTAGGCAGCGAGAGCGTAATTTCTTTCGCCAATTAAAATTTTGTGTCCGGGATTTACGGGCCGTTTCACTGCTCCCGACATGCTTACATACCTATTCTTCATGCTGTCAAATCCAGGTCTGCCCCAAGTATGTTTGGCAAAGATACGAAGAAACATTGAAATTTGCATAAAATGACTGTTTAATTTTAGCAGAGAAAGAAGAGCTGATAAAAAAGGGGGCTTTGTGGGCCCCCTTGTCTGATTTATGTTTTTTTTATTCGCCAGCCATAAAATGGTGGTAACCGTTCATTTTCTGCCAAGCTCCCCGGGTAAAGTCCGGTACTTCGACCGGCATGCTGTTGTTTTCAATGGAAATGCGGGTCAGTTCGCCCAGGCAAGACCATTCTGCAGCATCGTAAACATCCTGGTCAAGAGGCAAACCGTTGCGCAGGCAGTATACCAGACGGTAGTCCATGATGAAGTCCATACCGCCGTGTCCACCGACTTTTTTGGCTTTTTCTTCCAGTTCTCTCTGGATCGGATGTTTGTATTGTTCCATCAGAGCTTCTTTGACATCTTCGGGTACAAAAGAGTGCATGCTCAGGTTTTCGTGATCAGGAACTCCTTCTACTTCTTGCGGACTACGGAAAGTATAACCTTCGATCGGGTATTTGTTGGCAAAACCTTCGGTTCCGGTCAGTTGATACATTCGGCTATAAGGACGAGGATTCATGACGTCGTGCTGAATATGGATGGTTTGACCGTTTTCAGTTTGGATCATTGTCATGGTGTGATCTGCATTCTGAAAATCTTTGCTTTCCCGTTGGTTGATTTTTTCTACGATTTTGGGTCCAGTCAGGGCTTTGGAATCCATGGCTACCAGGTAATTCATTTTGTTTCCCCGGTGGATATTCAACAATTGACAGGCCGGTCCCATTCCGTGGGTAGCATATACATCGCCCCGATGTTTCTCATTGAAATCCAGACGCCAGTTTCCTTGATAGGCTGCCCAGAATTCTTCCAGATTGTGGATGTAGGAGCCTTCTACGTGCAGAATTTCTCCGAATAGACCATGCTGAGCCATATTCAGGGTGGTCAGTTCGAAAAAGTCGTATACGCAGTTTTCCAGCATCATGCAGTGACGGCGGGTTTTTTCTGCAGTGTTGACCAATTGCCAGCATTCATCAAGATTCATGGCAGCCGGTACTTCGATGGCTACGTGCTTGCCGTGTTCCATGGCATAAACGGCGATCGGCGTGTGGAGTAACCAGGGGGTAGCAATGTACACCAGATCGATGTCCGGACGTTCACAGAGTTCTTTCCAGCCTTCTTCGCCACTATAAGCGGCTGCTTGCGGCAGATTATTCTGTGTCAGAATGGCCTGTGCTTTTTCTACCCGGTCGGGATACAGGTCGCAGAGTGCCTTGATGCTGGTCCCTTCAATCTGGGTGAATCGGTAAACAGCTCCCGGGCCTCGCATACCCAGACCGATGAATCCTACCCTTACCGTATCAAGCGGTTCGCAACGAAGTCCGACAACATCACTTTGACCGGCAGGACGTTCCGGTATCTCTGTTTGAATCATGCTCGGAGTATTCGTCTTTTCCGAGGATTGTTTGCACTGACAGCTAATGCTGATAACTGCAAAAAGAATTGCTAATAAATAAGTGAATTTTTTCATATTTTAGTTGTTTGAAAGATGATTGATCCAGGTATTCATTTCGTCCATGTGTTTGTCAATACTGTGTAGTAGAGTCAGCTGTGCCATTGTCCGTTGCAGATTGTGTTCCGGATATTGAATTTTGTAATAAGTGTCTCCGTTGATATAATCGGTCAGGAAACGGACGGTTTGCATATAAGTCAGAAGTTGAGCCCCGTAGGGAAGCAGTTCTTTTTCCAAGGGAGTTAAAAATGCACTTGCCGTTTGGAGATATCCTCGGGAGAATTCACGGAATATTTCCATGTTGAGACCGATGCGACTCAAATCTTTATCGTCTTCGGCACCGGTGTTGGCTGCGGTACGGATGAAATCACCGAAATCGGACAGTACAAAGCCCGGCATGGTGGTATCCAAGTCGATGACACACAGGAAATCGTTGTTTTGATCGAAAAGCATGTTGTTGACCTTGGTGTCGCAATGGGTAATCCGTTTGGGTAATTTCCCTTCCTTATGGAGACGTTCTGCTTTGCACATTTCTTCGGAGCGTTGCAGCAATTCGTCGACAATCGTCTGTACTTTGGAAAGTCGGCCGGCCCGGTTGGCAGAAATAGCTTCCTGCAATTGCTGTAAGCGGAATTCCATGTTGTGGAACTTGGGAATGGTTTCGCCGATTGGGGGATTGGGCACATCTGAAAGAAAATATTGAAATTCTCCGAAGGCCCGTCCTGTCTGATAAGCCAGATCCGGAGTTACCTGTTCGAAGGTTTTAGATCCCTGAATATAAATTGTCAGACGCCAATAGTTCTCTCCGTCATGGAAAAAGAGTTGTTGGTCTTTGGTCGGAACAAGCGTCAGTGTTTTCCGGTCGATATCGTTTTCGTGGCGTTGTTGCAAGTGATAACGTATCCGTGATGTAATATAACGAATGTTTTCCTGTAATAGCGCGACATCCTGAAAGATCGCGTGGTTAATACGTTGTAAAACATAATCCGGAGTTGCATCCGCTTGTGTTTTTACCAGAAACGTGTCATTAATCAATCCGGCCCCTAAGGGAACGATTTCTGCCACTTCTCCCGAAATAGCAAAATTTGCAGTGATTGCTCTTAAATCTGTCATGAATCTTATCGATAAAAATGAATTGCTAAAAATAATCAAAATTCTTAAGAATTTGAATCTCTAGTCTAAATTTAAATTTTCTTATTTTTTACTTTTGTTTTTTCTGAAAAGGGATAATTTTGTCTGAACAACACAAAGGTAGTTATACTATAAATTTGATTTAATGCACTTATAAGATGAAGTATTTTTTATTGTTATTCGTTTTGCTGCAGGGAACTTGGCATACGGGTTTGCTGTATGCAGCCACGGAGAAAAAGTCGGTGGCTTATCAGGATGGGAATGTTCGTTTTACGATGCTTACCACTGGAGTGGTTCGGATGGAATGGAGTCCTTCGGGAAAATGGGTGGATGATCCTTCGTTTGTTGCCGTAGAACGGAATCTGCCGGTCCCGGAATATCAGTGTCGGGAAGATGGGGAGTGGATTGTTCTTTCTACATCAAAGTTCGAATTGAAATACAAAAAAAATTCCGGTCGATTTACGGCTGATAATTTGAAGATTTCGTCGGCTGCCGGAATGAAACCCTTTACCTGGGTACCGGGTATGAAACAACAACATAATCTGAAAGGAACTTCCCGGACCCTGGACGGTTATGATGGGGATCTCTGTACATTCAATAATCAGTCCATGCAATTGGAAGATGGATTGCTGGCTACCGATGGGTGGACTTTGATCGATGATTCTGATCATTTTTTATTCGACCGTTCAGAATGGCCCTGGGTGAAAACCCGTTCGGAAAAAGGAGGGCAGGATTGGTATTTTATGGCTTATGGACAAGATTATAAAGGGGCTTTGAAAGATTTTACTGCATTTGCAGGAAAAGTACCTCTGCCACCACGTTATGCTTTTGGGTATTGGTGGTCACGTTATTGGAGTTATTCCGACAAGGAATTCCGGCAATTGGTAGAGAATTTCGACCGTTATCAGATACCTCTGGATGTATTGGTCGTGGATATGGACTGGCATTATACGGAGGCCGGCAAAGGCGGATGGACCGGTTGGACCTGGAACAGGCGTTTATTCCCGGATCCGGCACAATTCCTCGGTTATTTGAAAGAACGCGGTTTGAAAGTGACATTGAATTTGCATCCGGCCGACGGCGTGGCTGCCTATGAGGAGAAATATCCTGATATGGCGGCATGGATGAAAGTCGATCCCTCCAGCCGGGAAACGATTCCCTGGACGGTTTCCGATAAACATTTTATGAACGGCATGTTTGATTTGATTTTGGAACCGATGGAGAAACAGGGGGTAGATTTTTGGTGGCTGGATTGGCAACAATGGTTGACCGATCGGAAAGTGGAGGGTTTGAGCAATACCTGGTGGATTAATTATGTATTTTTTTCTCACATGGAACAAAATCGGGATACCCGGCCTTTGCTTTACCACCGTTGGGGCGGTTTGGGAAATCATCGTTATCAAATCGGTTTTTCCGGAGATGCGATTATTACCTGGCACTCTTTGGGTTATCAGCCTTATTTTACCAATTGTGCTTCGAATGTTCTTTATGGTTATTGGAGTCATGATATTGGAGGGCATATGTTCAAGGGGGGACAGAAGGAAGAGTTGGAACCTGAATTGTTTACCCGTTGGATGCAGTATGGGGTATTTAGTCCGATTTTCCGGACCCATTCCGGTAAATATGCATCGCTAAACAAAGAACCCTGGAATTTCCAGGGAGAGTATTTTGAAGCACTCCAGCAGGCCATTCTGCTTCGTTATCAACTCGTGCCATATATTTATACCATGGCGCGGGAAACGTATAACAGCGGTCTTTCCCTTTGCCGGCCGATGTACTATGATTACCCTGCTGCACAGGAAGCCTATGATTTCCAGAATGAATATATGTTCGGCGATCAGTTGCTGGTGGCCCCGATTGGTGCTCCGATGGAAAATGGTCGTTCTATCTTGAAAGTCTGGTTACCGGAAGGAAATGACTGGTATGAATGGCATACGGGAACTTTATTGAAAGGCGGACAGGTTGTTGAGCGTTCTTTTGCCTTGACAGAATATCCGGTGTATGTAAAAGCCGGATCAATCATACCGCTTTATGGACAGGTAAAGAATCTGAATGCCAATGATGAAGAGATTACCCTGGCTGTTTTCCCGGGCGAACAAGGTAGTTTTACCTTGTACGAAGATCAGGGAAACGATAAGTATTACGCGGATGAATATGCAGAAACTCCTTTAACTGCGAAGCGGAATGGCCGGGAATTGACCATTTCGATTGGTGCTCGAAAGGGAAAATATCGGGGAATGCCGAAGGAGCGTTGTTTTAAGGTAAAGGTGTTTGGATCTGCCGTTCCGGAATCAGTGACCGTAAACGGGAAAGAGGTTGCATATGAATATTTGGGAGAGGAGTTGGCTTTGTCTGTCGTAATACCGGAGAAGACCTGTTCCCGGGCTAAAACGGTGAAAATTGTTTATCCCGCAGATATACCGGAATTGAATGATGGTATGGTCGGTCAGTTTAAGCACCTTGGTAAGGCTGTTACCGCCTTGAAATATCGGGATGCCTATATTGTATTGAAGGATGCTTTGGGGTGCATGGAGTCGACGGGAGAAGCGTTGTCATATTATCCGGAACGTTTTAATGAACTGATTCGTCAGTTTCGGCAGAATTATGCCCGTTTGCCGCAAGTATTGCAGGAACAGGGACTGAATGAGGAAAATCAGCAATGGTTTTTGAATGCAGTGTATTGGAAAACGAAATAAGTATATTTTATTATGTGGAGTCATCGGATTATCGGTTTTTTTATGACCCTTGTTGGGGGGTTGTGGTGTACAATGGTGTATGCGCAGGAGCAGAATTTTGATCTGTCTTTGCAGAGATCGGAGAAGCAGGTATGTCTTCCGGTTCCAGGTAGAGTGCTGGATCACGACGGCATAATCATAAATCCTCAACCACAGTATATTTCAGTGGATAGGAATAAAACGCTGGATTTGTCCGATGGCGTTTCTATAAGAGATGTCGAGGGATGTTTCGCTAAAGATTTTTCTTTTCTTGAACAGAAGCGTTCTGCAAAGGTGAAAGTGACTGTTCGTTTTCGTCCGAAGCTTGTAGCAAAGCAAGGAGTGAAAGAGGTGTCGGGCGCTTATGTGCTCCGTGTAGATAAAAATGGCATTGAAATTACCGGTTATGATGAAATCGGGGCTTTTTATGGCATTCAAACTCTTCGGGAATTGGTGCAAAGTCCGGTGTCGGCTGGGGGCCGTCTTCCTTTTGTGGAAGTAAGAGATTGGCCTGATTTGCCCTTCAGAGGTGTGGTGGAAGGATTCTACGGCAATCCGTGGACTCATGCGGTTCGGCTTGCTTTGGTGGATTTTTACGGTAGATACAAGATGAATACTTATCTGTATGGGCCTAAGGACGATCCATATCACAGCAGTCCGGACTGGAGAAAACCTTATCCAGAGAAACAGGCACAGAATATCAGAGAACTTGTGGATGCTTGTCGTAGAAATCGGGTGGAGTTTGTTTGGGCCATCCATCCGGGACAGGATATAAAATGGAATGAAGAGGATTACAACCATTTGCTGAGAAAATTTAACTGGATGTATGAACTTGGGGTCAGGTCTTTTGCTGTTTTTTTTGATGATATATCCGGAGAAGGAACGGATCCTGTCCGGCAGGTGGAACTGATGAACCGGTTGAACCGGGAGTTCGTGAAGGCCAAAGGAGATGTCTCATCGCTTACGGTATGTCCGACAGATTATTCCAGGCTTTGGGCGAATCCTGGGCCGCAGGGAAGTTTGGCCGTATATGGCCGGACTTTGGATCCTGATATCAAGGTTTTTTGGACTGGAGATGTGGTTTGCAGTGATCTCACTCCCCGGACGATGCAGTGGATCAATTCCAGAATCAACAGACCGGCCTATTATTGGTGGAATTATCCGGTGACGGATTATGCCCGGAATATTGTTATGCAAGGGCCGGTATATGGACTTGATACGACGCTGACCCGTTCCGATCTGTGTGGAATCGTTTCCAATCCCATGGAACACGGGTCTGCCTCGAAGCTGGCGCTGTACGGAGTGGCGGATTATGCTTGGAATGTGTCTGATTACAATCCTCTGGACAACTGGGAACGGGGAATCACCGTGCTGGTGCCAGATGTTCATGATGCGTACAGGACTTTTGCCATACATTCGTGTGATACCGAAACGGGATATCGCAGGGATGAATCCTGGGAGACTGCAACGTTCCGTATGGCAGACTGGTCGGATGAGGCTGCTGCAAGATTGAGAGAGGAATTTGTGAAAATCGAAATGGTACCGATGCAGATGGACAGCGGTTGTGCCGATCGGGAATTGTATAATGAATTGAAACCATGGTTGCTGGAGTTTGGTAAACTGGGGGCTCGAGGACGGGCTGCCATTGATCTGGCTCGTTCGTATCTCGGTGGTATGAGCGATTCGCTTTTTTGGGAGTCTTATATCCGTACTCTGATGACTACGGAAGATCGTCGGATGTATATGGAACATAAGTCCGGAACCATGAAGCTTCAGCCGTTCTATGAAAATATCATGTCCGATATGGCAGAAGCTTTTGCCTTGAAGGTATTTCCTGATCGACCGATGTTCCTTCGGGGAATTTCTTCTTTTGCAAACGGAAGGACTGTTTTAACAGATCTGATGTTTGACAACGATTCGACCACTTATTATACTTCCGGTGAGGCTCAGCATACGGACGATTGGATCGGGGTGGATCTGGGGGCCGTTTTTGCAGTAAATAGAATTTCTGTGTATCAAGGCCGTAATTCCGTGGATGATGTGGATTATTTTGATCATGCCGTACTGGAATGTTCTGCGGATGGTAGAACGTGGGAAGTCCTTCTGGATTCGCTTGTGAGGCAGTATGTGATTCAATGGAACGGTACCGCTGTGAAGGCAAGGTATGTACGTATCCGCAAGTTACCTTCCGACAAGACCAATTACGCCGCCGTACGATCTTTTGAGATCAATCCGCTGACAGAGTCTTCGCTCGGTTTTGATATAAAGGCTGCTGATGTACAGTCGGTATTGCCTGCTTTTGATGGTCGACTTGATACGTTTTGCGAGGTAGGAGAGGAATTTGTCTATGGAGTTGAGCCGGATATTGATGCTTATGTGGTTCTTTGTGGGCATTCGGAAAATGATCTTAAATTTGAATTGCTGGATGCGGCAGGAGCTGTGCTTGCTGAAACGATTGTCCGTACGGCCTATGCACGAGTGCCGTTGTGTGAGGGAGTCGTTTCTGTTAGAGTCAGTGGAAAGGGCTGTATTTATGAATTGATCCCGATGCCATAGATGGAATGGTTTTAACTTTGAAATTCAATCAAGTGTAAAATGTTTCCCGTAAATTTATTCAGTTTGTGGGAAACATTTTATGTTTTACTTAAAATTGTAAAAAATACATCTATTTCGTCGAAATAAATCGGTGTTTGGTCGATTTTGGTCGCTCGGAAATATTTTTTTAACTACCTTTATCAGAGTAAAAAAAATGGTGTGCGTGCTTTTAGTTATATAGCGGTGGGAATGGCGATCATTCTGGTGATGTGGTGTACTTGTGCCATACAGGAGATCGGGGATTATCCGGATAAGATCTGGTTGCATCGTTGTAACTCGATGGAAAAGTTACTGGAGCATCAGAATGAATATCGTAATTTTGAAGTGGATATTATTTTTCGTCGGGATTCGGTTTTCGATGTGACGCACGATGCAGATACAACCTTTCATTTGTCGATAGAGCCTTATTTTTCTTATATTCAGTATTATGGCGGAAATCTGTGGATGGATATCAAAAATCTTTCTTTGGATAATGTTTCTGCCATGAAGAATTGTTTGGATAGTTTGCTTTCGCTATATGGGATCGGCAAGGAGCGTTTGATTGTGGAAAGTCGTTGCTGGCAGGCTTTGGAGCAGTTTACGAAAGCAGGATACTATACTTCTTTATACATAGAGTGGGAAAATCCATCGCAATTGGATGATGAAAAGATTGATTCTTATATGGTGAAATTAAGAAAGGCCGTCGATCATAAAATTGTAAAAGCTCTTTCCTTTCCAGGATGGTGGTATTCAACTATAAAAGAAAAGTTGAATCGTTCTATCGATCTGCTGACTTGGAAACATCGGACAACTCAATTTCAGCTGCTACTTTCACCCATAGGGCATAAAATGCTGGATGATCCGGATTTAAAAGTGATTTTGGTAAAAGATAAAGGTCAATATCATCGTTGATAAGATGGCAAAAAATTGTATTTTTGTTCCACGAACGTGTATTGCATATGTTTAAGACGGAGAACAGAGACTTTAAATTCTTTTTCGAAAGTTATTTTATTCCGGTTTGTCAGTTTATAAAAAGGTATTCCGGTGAGGAGGAAGTATATGATATAGCCCAGGAAGTATTTGTCAAGGTGTATGAACGGTGGGAAGAATTCGGAGGCATGGAGAATGCTAAGGCTTTTTTGTATACGGCTGCACGGAATCTTTGTCTGGATTGGTTAAAACACCAGAAAGCAGCTTCCAATTATTGTTTGGAGCATCTTCAACAGGAAAGTGTGGATGATCCTGTCTTTTTAAAAGAGGTGACTCGACAGGAGACTTTTCGGATTCTGCATATTGCGATAAACCGTTTGCCGTCACAGAGTAGGCAGATTATTTTGCTCGGAATGGAAGGACTTAACAATGCGGAAATCGGAAAGAGACTGGGCGTTTCCGTGAATACGGTTAAGACTTTGAAGAAGAATGCCTATGCTGCTTTGCGCCAATTTTTATCGAAGGAATACCTGGTTTTGTTGCTTTTTCTTTTAGGAGATGTTTGATGGCGGATGAGGTAGAAGAATTCCGTTTCTTTTCAGATGTTTTTAATAAAAAATAGGGAGAAATTGTTTCGAATGTGCTGTTTTTTTTTCAAATTGCAGGCTGCAAACGATTACGAACTTAAACTTTAGATATTATGACCGCACAAGAATTTATGGACAGAGAAGCCCGTTACGGGGCTCACAACTATCATCCGCTACCCGTGGTACTGGAACGGGGAGAGGGGATTTATGTCTGGGATACGGATGGGAAAAGATATTTTGATTTTCTATCTGCTTATTCTGCAGTAAATCAGGGACATTGTCATCCTAAGATAGTGAAGGCCATGGTGGATCAAGCCCAAAAACTGGCACTGACCTCGCGGGCTTTTTATAATGATGTGTTGGGAGAATGGGAGGAATTTGTAACCAAATATTTCGGTTATGATAAAGTGTTGCCGATGAATACAGGGGCAGAGGCGGATGAAACGGCTTTAAAACTATGTCGGAAATGGGCTTATATGAAAAAGGGAATTCCCGATGGAAAGGCGAAAATCATTGTTTGTGACGGTAATTTCCATGGACGGACCATTACGATCGTTTCTTTGTCGAATGATCCGGAATCTTATGGGGGATATGGACCTTTTACACCGGGATTTGTGAAGATTCCGTACAATGATATTCCGGCTTTGGAGAACGCACTGCAGGATCCGGATGTCGCCGGCTTTTTGCTGGAACCCATACAGGGGGAAGCGGGAGTATTTGTTCCGGACGACGGTTATCTGAAAAAAGCCTATGATTTGTGTAAGGCCAAGAATGTACTGTTTATCGCCGATGAAGTACAAACGGGTATTGCTCGTACCGGAAAGTTATTGGCTTGTGATCATGAGGGAGTTCGTCCGGATATTTTAGTTCTGGGCAAAGCCTTGTCCGGTGGTATGATGCCGGTGTCCTGTGTCTTGGCGGATGACGATATCATGTTATGTATCAAACCGGGAGAACACGGTTCCACTTATGGCGGTAATCCTATCGCTGCAAAAGTTTCTATCGCTGCTTTGGAGGTGGTGCGGGATGAAAAGTTGGCTGAAAATGCTGAAAAATTGGGCCAGGTATTCCGTGATCGAATGAGTAAGATTCATTCCGATATGGTGGAATTGGTCAGAGGAAAAGGATTGTTGAATGCGGTGGTCATCAAGCCGAAGAACGGCAAGACTGCTTGGGATGTTTGTTTGAAATTGCGGGATAAGGGATTGCTGGCAAAACCGACACATCAGCATATCATTCGTTTTGCACCTCCTTTGGTGATCAATAAAATGGAATTGATGGAAGCGATCGGTATCATTGAAAATACGATGGCAGAGTTCGAATGAAATGGAAAGATGATGATTTGAAATATCATCAGTAAAAATGAAAAAGACGGAGGAGAAGAGAAAGATTCCTCCGTCTTTTTTTATTTTTGTGTGCGTTTTTGTGATATAATAAGAGAAAAAAACATGAAACATCATTGGAAACCGGGAACGATGATCTATCCCTTACCCGCCGTATTGGTCAGTTGCGGTGGAACCCCGGAAGATTACAATTTGTTTACGGTAGCGTGGACCGGTACGATTTGCACGAATCCGCCGCTGTGTTATATTTCGGTGAGACCGGAGCGTTTTTCCTATCCGATTTTGCAAAAATATCGGGAGTTTGTCATCAATCTGACCACAACGGATTTGGCTTTTGCCACAGATTGGTGTGGTGTCCGTTCGGGACGGGATTATCGGAAGTTTGAAGAAATGCATCTTACTCCGGGGAAGGCGGAAATGGTGCATGCGCCGACAGTAGAAGAAGCTCCGGTGTGTATTGAATGTCGGGTCAAAGAGATCATACCATTAGGCTCGCATGATATGTTCCTTGCTGAAGTCGTGAATGTGCAGGCCGATGATGCGTACCTGAATCCGGGAACAGGTAAATTTGAACTCGACCGGGCCAATCCTTTGGTGTATGTGCATGGGGAATATTTTGAATTGGGAAAAAAGATCGGAAAATTTGGCTGGTCTGTTCAAAAAAAGAAAAAAAGGAAATCATGATTTTTAATAAATAATTAGTTATCACCCATGAGAAATCTTTTTCGTCTTTTGTGGCTGTTCCTGGTAGTCTGGGGAATGGCTGCTTGTGAAGATGCTTCACGTTATCGGTATGAATCGGTGCCCGGTGATCCGTTGAATGCCCGGATCTATACCTTAGAAAATGGTCTGAAAGTCTATATGACAGTAAATAAGGATCAACCGCGTATTCAGACATACATAGCTGTTCGGGCCGGCGGAAAAAATGATCCGGCGGAAACGACCGGTTTGGCACACTATTTTGAGCATTTGATGTTCAAAGGTACGAAGAGTTTTGGAACCCAGAATTATGAACTGGAAAAGCCGATGCTGGATCAGATCGAGTCTTTGTTTGAGGTATATCGGAAAACGACAGATGAAGCTCAACGGGAGGCTTTGTATCATCAGATTGACAGCATTTCGTTTGAAGCCTCGAAGATAGCTATCCCCAACGAATACGACAAGTTGATGTCTGCCATCGGAGCAATGGGAACGAATGCATATACTTCATATGATCAGACTGTTTTTGTGGAGGATATACCTTCGAATCAGGTGGAAAACTGGGCCCGGATACAGGCCGACCGTTTTCAGAATTCCGTGATTCGGGGATTCCATACAGAGTTGGAAACGGTGTATGAGGAAAAAAACATGTCTTTGACCCAGGACAACCGAAAAGTTTTGGAACAGATGATGGCCGCTCTTTTTCCGCACCATCCCTATGGTACTCAAACGGTACTCGGAACTCAGGAAAATTTAAAGAATCCCTCCATTACCAATATTAAAAAATTCTATACCGAATGGTATGTGCCGAACAACATGGCCATTTGTCTTTCCGGAGATTTTGATCCGGAAATGATGATTGAAACCATTGACCGTTATTTCGGAGACATGAAACCCAATCCGAATTTGCCGAAGTTGAATTTTCAATCCGAACAGCCGATTCAGGCTCCGATTGTGAAAGAGGTGGTCGGTCCGGAGGCGGAGAGTGTAGCATTGGCGTGGAGATTGCCCGGAGGAAAGCAGACGGAATTGCTGTCGCTGCTGTCGCAAGTAGTCTATAATGGGCAGGCCGGTTTGATAGATTTGGATATCAATCAACAGCAGACTCTGTTGGGAGCTGCAGCCTATCCTTTTATGATGGCAGATTACAGCCTTTACATGATGGAAGGTTATCCGAAGTCCGGACAGTCGCTTGAAGAGGTACGGACTCTTCTGCTACAGGAAATCGAAAAACTGAAAGAGGGCGCGTTTGACGAAAGTTTACTGGCGGCTTCCATCAACAATAATAAGCGGGATTTGCAGAAGCAGTTGGAGAGTAATGAAAAACGGGCGGACTGGTTTGTGCAGTCGTTTGTCAATGGAACTTCTTGGGCCGATGAGGTGGCTTCTCTCGATCGAATGAGCAAAATTACGAAGCAGGAATTGGTAGAGTTTGCCAATACTTACTTGCAGGATAATTATGTGGTGGTTTACAAACGTCAGGGGAAAGATGAAAGCGTTAAGAAGATGACGAAACCGGACATTACTCCGATTATGACCAATCGGGACAAATGCAGCGCTTTCCTGCAAGAAATTCAACAGAGTGCGGTGAAACCGATAGAGCCGGTATTTGTAGACTTTTCGACCGACATGGAACAGGGACAGGCCAAGTCCGATTTGCCGGTGTGGTATAAGAAAAATACGACCAATGATTTGTTTACGCTGACCTATGTATTCCCGACGGGAAGTGGGCAGGATCGTTATCTTTCTACGGCTGCGGATTACCTGGATTATTTGGGTACTTCCAAACTGAGTCCGGAGGAGGTAAAAGAGGCGTTTTATCAATTGGCCTGTGATTACAGCATTCGCATCGGTGTGGATCGTTCCTATATAACTGTTTCCGGTTTGTCGGAAAACATGGAAGCGGCCATGGAACTGGTTGAATCGTTGTTGGCAGATGCGCAGCCGGATTCGGAGGTATTGGAAAATATGAAAATCGATATCCTGGAGGGACGGACCAATGCTAAGTTTAACCAACAGACCAATTTCCAGATGCTGGTGCAATATGGACTTTACGGACCGAAATCTCCAGTCACGAATGTGCTTTCTACTTCCGAACTGCAAAATCTGAAATCGGAAGAGTTGCTCGCTCATTTGCGTGATCTGGGAAAAATTGCGCATACGGTGCTTTATTATGGTCCAAAATCCAAGGAAGAGGCCATTGCTGCAGTGAATCAATATCATCAGGTGCCCGAAAGTTTAATTGCAGTCGATCAGACATCGGCCTTTACGATAAAGGAAACCTCAGAAAACAGTGTGTTACTGGCTCCGTATGATGCCGCTCAGGTGTACATGGCTGCTTTGTCCAATCGGGGAGAAAAGTTCGATTTGAGCATATATCCGGTATCGACTTTATATAACGAGTATTTCGGTGGCGGTATGAATTCGATCGTTTTCCAGGAATTGCGGGAGGCTCGGGGATTGGCTTACTCTGCAACTGCCGGTTTGATAGAACCTTTGCGAGTAGAAAACCCCTATATTTATAATACGTTTATTGCTACTCAAAACGATAAAATGGGAGATGCTTTGGCGGCATTCGATGAAATTATCAATCAGATGCCGAGGTCAGAAGCAGCCTTTCATCTGGCCAGGGAGGCATTGATGGCTCGTTTGCGTACCAATCGGATCACGGGAGCGGGTGTCTTCAATGCTTATATGGAGGCAAAAGATCTGGGATTGGAAATCGATCGGAGGAAGGTTTTGTTTGATGAACTGCAGACGCTGACTCTGGAAGATGTACAGCAATTTCAGGAGAAGTGGGTGAAAGGACGCAAATATACTTATTGCGTACTTGGCAATGAAAAGGAAATCGATATGAAGAAACTGTCTTCGTATGGGCCGGTACAGCGGGTTTCAACGGAAGAGATTTTCGGTTATTAAAAAAAGATATCCCCCGAAAGGCATCGCAACCTTCGGGGGATTTTTATGACGGGTCTGTTCGAGCGGCGCTTTTACCAGGCGAACATCGGACGGGAATGCATCATGGCATTGACCTCTTTCTTCACTTCGGCGATCACTTGTTCGTCGTCGATGTGGGAGAGGATCCGATCGATCATGTCAACGATTACTTTCATGTCTTCTTCTTTCAGACCACGGGTAGTGATGGCCGGGGTCCCGACACGTATACCGGAGGTCTGGAACGGAGAACGGCTGTCAAAAGGCACCATGTTTTTGTTGATGGTGATATCGGCCTTTACGAGGGTGTTTTCGGCTTTCTTTCCGGTCAGCTCCGGGAATTTGGTCCGTAAATCGATCAACATGCAGTGGTTGTCCGTACCTCCTGATACTACTTTGTATCCTTTGTCCATGAAGGCTTGGGCCATTACTTTGGCGTTTTTCTGCACTTGTTTTGCATATTCGGTGTAAGAGTCAGACAGGGCTTCTTCAAATGCAACGGCCTTGGCTGCAATGACGTGTTCCAGCGGACCTCCCTGTTGACCGGGGAATACGGCAAAATTGAGTACCTGAGACATCATTTTGATTTCTCCCTTCGGTGTTTTCAGACCCCAGGGGTTCGGAAAATCTTTCGGGAGCAGGATCATACCGCCGCGCGGGCCGCGGAGCGTCTTATGGGTCGTGGTCGTCACGATGTGGCAATATTCGAACGGATTGTTGAGTAATCCTTTGGCAATCAGACCGGCCGGGTGTGCCATGTCGTACATTAAGATGGCTCCGACTTTATCGGCGATTTCCCGCATACGTTTGTAGTCCCAGTCACGAGAATAAGCGGAAGCTCCGGATACGATCATCTTCGGTTTGTGTTCCAGGGCCAGACGCTCCATTTCATCGTAGTCCACCAGACCGGTTTCCTCCTTTACATGGTAAGCTACCGGGTGGTAGTTGATACCGGACAGATTGACGGGTGATCCGTGTGACAGGTGACCTCCGTGAGCCAGATCGAGACCAAGATAAGTATCTCCCGGTTTCATGCAGGCAAAGAATACGGCAGCGTTGGCTTGTGCTCCGGAATGAGGCTGAACATTGGCATATTCTGCTCCGAACAGTTTGCAGGCCCGGTCAATGGCCAGTTGCTCGGTCTGATCGACAATCTGGCAACCTCCATAATAACGGGCTCCCGGATATCCTTCAGCATATTTGTTGGTCAGGCAGGATCCCATGGCCTCCATGACTTCATCGCTCACAAAATTTTCCGAAGCAATCAATTCGATTCCTTCTTTCTGACGCTGACTTTCTTTCTGGATCAGGTCAAATATAACGGTATCTCTTTTCATAGTGAAGTAGTTAAAAATATTTTTGTCAAAATTAAACTAAATCCTCATGCAAAACAAAGCATTTTAAGTTTTATTTGTTGAAAAGTTGAAAATTGAAAGTGAATAAACTTTCTCTTTTATATGTTACTTCATTCGGATTTTTTATTTTTGCAACATAAACAGGACTGTATAATTTTAATTTGAAATCATGGAAAATCCTTTTGAAGAACAGCCACACAGGATTCAGCGTCCGACTTTCTTATCGGTATTATGTATTCTTACCTTTATCGGTAGCGGATGGGGGGTATTGTCCAATCTTTTTTCGCTGTTTACGGCAGATCTGTTGAACTCGACCGTTCAGATGGAGCAGTATTCTTCCATGATGGACGGCATGAATGCCGGTGAAAGTCTTTCCAACTATCTTTCCTCGGCCATGACCACTTTACAGGAAACTTTTGTGCATGCACGGGAAATTCATGTGATGAGCCTGGTTTTAAGCATTGTCAGCCTGCTGGGTGCGATTCTCATGTTTCGGCTCCGGAAATTCGGTTTCTATCTGTATACGACGGCCCAGATTCTGATGCTTTTTGTGGTACCGTATTTTGTCGGTTTTAATTTTTATGTATTGTCGACGCTTTTTGCCTCCGGGATCTTTTCGCTGTTTTTTATCATCCTTTATGCCGTGAACCTGAAGCATATGCAGTACTGATGTTTTAGTTTATGTGAAAGAATGGATGTATGCTACGGTTTTCTCATGTTTTATTCATTCCTGCAGTAGAACCATCCGGGATAAGATAACTCCAGTCATAAAATAATTCGTTTCCGTGCTCAGGAGTGTGTAGTGTCTGCCTGAATTCCGGCACGCCATTGTACTGAGGCGAGCGGAATACAGTTGAAGGATTGATTTTATGTTGGGGTGGTTTGTTCGTCGACGATATTTTATGGAATTTTTTTGACAGTATGGTGGATTATTCATGAAAAAAAGTATTTTTGTTTCCTTTAAAACTACAGTTATGGGAAAGATCTTGGCTTATACCTACGTTCCAACCCTTTTGTTGGCTGCCGTTTTTCACTTCATTTTCGGGCAAGTGGATGTCCGTGTTTTTGCTTTTCCTGTGAATATTGCCATATTGTTGATTCTTGTCGGTGGCTTATATGTCTTGAATCGGGAAAAAGGGGAGTGTCGCTGGGTGGTTGCATTTTCATCCGGATATGCGGGAGTGATGGGGGTCGTTCTTGTGGCTTTGTGTTGTTTGCTAATGGTTTTTTCCCCTGGACTGAAATTTCAGCATTCCTGGATTTTTCTGACTGTGTTGCTTCTTTTTATCGGAAATCTTTTTCTGGTCATCTTGAGATATCGGGGAAAGAATCGTATTCGTTTTTATTTGAATCATGTCGGTCTGTTTGTGATGCTGGTCGCTCTTGTCTTTGGCTCGGCAGATATGGTTCGGATGAGAGCGGCGGTGAATATAGGCGAGTGCATTGATAAGGCATATACCCAAGAAGGAATCGCTTATTCTCTTGGTTATCCTCTTCTGGTCGAATCTTTTGACGTGGAGTTTTATGAAAATCGAATGCCTGCTGAATTTCGGGCTGAGGTTTCTTCGGGAGATGAGCGTAGGATCCTTTGGGTAAATCATCCGTGGCATAAATCATGGAAAGAGGATATATACCTGACCGGGTACAATACAGAAGCAGGCAGCGCTTCTGAATATTGCATTCTTGAATTTGTTGTACAACCCTGGAAATACATAGTCCTGACAGGGCTTTTGCTCTTTGTGGCAGGGGCCTTGATGCTGCTTTGGGGTGGAAAATACAGAGTCTGACATGAATTGGGATATTTTTCCATATTTTGCCATTATATCGATGGTTTTGTCATTGGCCGGAGCAGGCTTTGCCCTGTATCGCTCAGAACGGTCAATCGCTGCTCAGTTTTTGTCGTGGACCGGTATGCTTGTTTTGGGCGTTTTTGTAATCGGTTTCTGGAGGTCACTTGGCAGACCTCCGATGAGGACGATGGGAGAGACCCGTCTCTGGTATTCCTTGTTTGTATTGATTGCCGGACTGCTTGTATACAGGCGGTGGTATTACCGGTGGCTGTTGCTGTTTACGACTGTATTGTCCTCTGTATTCTGTTTCATCAATATACTGAAACCAGAAATTCATGATGAGACTTTGGTTCCGGCTCTTCAGAGTGTGTTTTTTATTCCGCATGTCACTGTTTATATGTTTGCCTACGGAATTCTGGCCTGTGCTTTTCTGTTTGCGATGGCCGGTCTTTTCCATAAAAAACGTTCCTATCTGGAGTCACTGGACAATCTGGTGTATCTCGGTACCGGCCTTTTGTTTATCGGTATGTTGTCCGGATCTGTCTGGGCGAAACAGGCCTGGGGAAATTTCTGGGATTGGGATCCCAAAGAAACCTGGGCTGCCATAACAGCTGCCGGGTATCTGACTTATATTCATCTTCGTTTTACCCGCGTATCTAAAAGCCGATGGCTGTATTTTACAGTTATCCTGAGTTTTCTCCTTTTACAGATGTGCTGGTATGGATACAAATATCTGCCTTCTTCCGGAGAGAGTCTGCATTTATATAATCTGACAGAATAAACATCATAATCATCAACCTCAAAACGTAAAGAAAATGAAAACAAGTTCAAAAATTATGCTCGTTGCGATTGGTGTCATCGCTGTTGGGGCGATTGTTTACCGGGCTGTCAATACAGCTCCGCCGGAGTCTATGCCGCCCGATGAACGTTTGGTGAAAATCCTTGAGAAAGGAGGTTGTGCCGAATGTCATACGGCTGATCCCGTTCTTCCTTTTTATGCGAATTGGCCGATAGCCAAAAAGATTATTACAAAGGATATTGTTGAGGGATATAAAGCCTTTGATATTGCACCGATGCTGGCTGCTATCAAAGACGGGAAGGCCGTAAACGAAGTGGATCTCGCTAAGGTCGAGAAGACGATTATGGACGGTACAATGCCCTTGGCAAAGTATTATCTGGTGCATTGGGGATCCTCTTTGACAAAAAAGAAATCCGACATGGCTTTATCCTGGGTGCGTGAACATCGTGCTCATTTTTATCCGAATATGCTTGCGGCTCCGGAGTTTGCCAATGAGAGCATCCGGCCGATTCCGGATAGTGTCGAGTATGATCCGTCCAAAGCTGAACTCGGTTTTCAGCTCTATCATGACACTCGCTTGTCTGCGGACGGTACTGTTTCCTGTGCTACCTGCCATGGCATCAATACCGGCGGTGTGGACAACTTGAAATATTCTGAAGGAATCGGCGGACAGCTCGGCGGTGTGAATGCCCCGACCGTATTCAATGCAGTGTTCAACTTTGCTCAATTTTGGGATGGCCGGGCAGCAACCCTGGCGGAACAGGCGGCCGGGCCTCCACTCAATCCAGTGGAAATGGGATGTGCCTCTTTCGATGAGATTGTGGCCCGTCTGACTCAGGACAAGGCTTTTGTAAAAGCTTTTAACGAGGTTTATCCCGAAGGCTTGAGCGAGGCAACCATTACGGATGCCATTGCTGAGTATGAGCGGACGCTTGTCACGCCGAATTCTCCTTTCGACCGCTATCTCAAGGGTGAAAAAGAGGCGATGACCGCTGAAGAAGTGCGGGGGTTCGAACTTTTCAAAGAGTACAGTTGTGCTACCTGTCATGCCGGAGTCAATATGGGCGGTTTGAGCTATGAGCTGATGGGACAGCGGGCTGATTATTTTAAGGATCGAGAACTCCAACAGAAGTCAGGCCTTACGGACGGTGACAATGGACGTTGGGCACAAACAGGCGTTGAACGGGACCGTTTCCGTTTCCGTACCCCCGGATTGCGGAATGTCGCCTTGACTTATCCCTACTATCATGATGGAAGTGTCGCCACGCTGGAAGAGGCAGTCCGAATGATGGCACAGTATCAGGTTGGCCAAGAACTTTCGGAAGAAAATACCCAATTAATCGCCACTTTCTTACGCGCCCTGACCGGCACATACCAGGGGAAACCCCTCGTCAATGATCATATGAAATAATAATAAAATCTCCCCAATAACTTTCTATACGTAGGAAATTATTGGGGAGATGGTTTAATTATTTTTTAGAGTCAAATACCAGGCATCTTCTATCCATATTGGATTAAACGTGAGTTTAATGGTGTTTGGTAGTGTTGATTTTTCTTTAAACTGAACCACATATTTTACGCTGTTTGTCGAATAGCCATTGATCTGGAATGATTCTAGGTGATATTGTTTTACCGGGAAACGTTCGAATTGTCGTTTTAATTCTGCTTTTGTTTCTTCCGACAGAGGTACGAGTGTATCGTTTCTGACACAATATATCAAATTCAGAGCATCGTCAATTTTGCCTGCCTGAAGAGTATCCATACATACTGTTGTTAAACCGATCATGGCGACCGTATCTTTGTGAGTCAGGGTTTTTATAAAATCTTCAGGAAATTCCTTTGTCGATGATTGTTTCTGTTTATTCACACAAGCGCCCCCAAAAAATATCAATGAAAGGAATAGTACAATAGAATAAATGCGGATATTCATATGAATAAATTTTATATATAAGGAGAAGAGGGTGAATCCTCCGGAACACCCTCTTCTCGTTTTAATTGTTAGTTGTAACTAAAATTAATTTAGTTACCCATGGTTGATTTAACATGGCAAACAACATATGCTCTGATGGTACCCCAATCATACGTAAAGTCTACCGGAATACGTACATTGAAAGAACCTACATTGTTACCGTTGTTTTCATATTTGATCTGACCGATTTTCTCAACAAGACTATTCCATGTTTTTTCAGTACCGTATGATGCTGCATTAGAACTTAAAGTGAAAGTTTTAGCTGTCGGTTGAGTTATCAAAATATTTTTTGATACTTCTGACAGAAGTTTTTCTTCAAGATCATTTCCATTCAGGTCTGTGGTGATCAACTCTGTTTTTACCTCTACACCTTGTAAGCCGTAGAAAGCATACAGCCATACGTTCTCGTAATTGTCTCCGTCTTTGAATTTCACATCTCTCCAGTCTTCGAAGTCGAAGATTTCAGCGATGTTTACAACAGAAGCGTTGGATTGTGCATCGAGGAATTCACCTGTTTTGTTGTCTTCAATTGAGATCGGACGCAGGAAGTATGCCGGATATTCAGCGTCTTTCAATGACAATACAATGTCACACGGGCTGAATGCACAGATACCGATTTCTGCATACAGTTTGGCTTCTGAATGGTCAAATGCATTTAACAGGCATTTTGCAATGATACTGTTATTGTTATAACTAATTTTACCTGTATTTTGATCAATTGTAGCAATTAATGCAATTGTTTTTGCGTCGTTCACATCATAAGCATATAATGTGTTATTCATATATACGCCTTCATCTGACTTCAGTGCATGAGCCAAAGCATTGGCAGTAGTAGCATCATATTCTTTGCCAAAAATATCAATTGCTTTGCTTACTGCAGTTTGTGCAGTGGAACTACCTGCAAATAATTTATAGGTACGACCGAACAATTCGTCTTCCAAAGTTATGTTGTTATTTGCTGCGGTGAAATAATATTTATAACCACCCTTCTTTGTTGCAGTTGTTTGATTAGCCAGAATTTCGTCTGTAAATGAGGCAAAAGTTGTTCCCATATTGAATACAGGACGATTTACTCCCTCATTTGCTTCCCATACTTGGTTGAGATCCACCGTGAATGTTTTAGTGTTTCCACCATCTTTCGGATAAGCTACATTCAGACGAGTATTCGTACTGTTGTTGTACCAGTATTCTTGGATTTTCTTCGTAACGTTTCCTTGCGGTTTTTCTACAGACACCGTGATTGCATAATATACAGGAGCAATGCTTGCAGTTCCGTCAGGATTAGAAGTGTTGCGAACATATCTTACATAGATTGTTACGGAATGATTTTCCAGGTCATAGATTCTCTGTTGATCATTCATCGTTAACTTCCATGTCAATACCGGGTTCGTTGTTCCTTGTTCTTCGCCAATTTCTGTTACTATACCATATTTAGCAGTTGAATTAGTTACTCTGCTGAACTTGTTGTTAGCTTTAACATACTGATAAAGTTCATTTTTTGTATAAAGGCCATCATAATATGGTAGTAAATCAGAACCATCAGCAACTTCTACCTGATACAGTGCTTCGAACTCTTCTTTTGAGTAACCTACAGTTTCGAATACTTTATTGGAAACTTCTGCCCAAGTCAAAGTCGTTTCAGAACCGTTGCAATCGAATTTAACACTACCTTTATCGAATGGTATTTCGTAATTGTTAACTGTCTGAACGATTTCAAGTTTGATGTAAGCATGCAGGACAACATCATTATTAGCGTCCAGGATACGCACCTGTACCAGCGGGTGTCTTCCTACAGCAGAAATTCCGCTTTCAGAAGTGGGCTCTCCTTTCTCATCTACTATACGCGGTGCAACGACACCCTCTTTAATCAATTCAGGATCAACATATTTGCTGTCAGAGGTGACGTTCTTACCTGCGGTATAATGTATTAATGCAAAATCATATTTTAATCCATAGGCAGCTTCTTCTCCCCATTTCCAGATTTTGTGTGTTCCTTCCTGTTTGGTCAAGGTTAAGTGACTGTAATGAATTGCCAATACATCTTTCAGATTGATTTGACCGTTGTAAGCAACACGTAAAGTCGGATTTTCTACAATAGCATCTTTAACTGATGGCCATAATTCATCAGGATTTTCGACAATCTCACAATCTTTAGCATCGATATCAAAGCCATTGTAATCTTTTACGTTATAGGCAATTGCTTTCGGAATAACATTGGTAGAATAAAGAGCGGCATAATCGGAAGTCACTACCCGGTCTTCTCCTTCTGCTGTTTTTACATTTGCTTGCAAAGCAAAAATGGCTGCTTCTGTCTTAAGTTCTACTGTTTCATTTTCGTTTTTCGGTTCTGTCGGAATTTTTTCACCAATTGCAACCAATGGAATTGAAAGCACACCTTCTTTCAAAATAATATCGGTGTTTTCATCTAATTGGGGGCCAGCAACAGATGCACGAGTAGTAATTACTTCAGCATCTCCGGAGATAATGCTCAGGTTTTCTTTGATGACTTGTGCATTGATCGGATTTACATGATAATTTACCCATACAATAGGATTGTAAGTTTTTTTCTTGCCATTCTGTGTATAATTCCATTGATCGGGGGATGTGATAACAACACACGTGGTATTTTCTTTATCTGTAAATGTTACATCTTCAGTCTCGGTTGCAGTTAAAGTGGTATATGGCATCCACGGATATTCAGTAGCTTCGATTCCGTTCACATATAAAGAAGGCTGATAAACCAAACTGGTCAATATACCCTCTGCAAGCTTGAAGCTGACAGTTTCATCATCAATAGAAATTGTAATGGTGTCACCATTTTTTACGATGCTATGCTTAACATTGATTTCTGGGAACTTGACCTTTGTTTCTTTGTCATTATAGAGAACTACATACTCTCCATTTACTACATTGACTGTTAATAAATCAGGGTCGAATTCTTCATATTCCGGTATTTCCGGTATTTCTGGAAGAGTGATTTCCAATTTGTCACCCACCTGTACACCGTCTTTTACTAACCAACAAGAAGTACCGTCCACTTTCAGTTCATACTCAGGAACATCCTGTCCTATCTGATAAGTAACGGCAGAACCACTTACCGGAGTGACTGTCAATACACCGGTTTCTTTGTTGTAAGTAACACTCTGTACCAAGCCATTGACTTTAGAGGCCAAGTCTGAAAGACTGGTAGCAATGCTGTCTACACGATTGTTCAGACTTTCGATATCATCGTCATAATCTTTACAAGACTGGAATGATAACGACAGTCCCAACACCATACACATCAAAATGCATAAAAATTTAGTTGTCTGTTTCATCTGAAAAAAATTAAAAATGATTAGTTTCTAAATGGTTAATTGTTTTTTTTGTCTCTTTTTTCCTTAAATTCTTTGCCGTGTTTTTAAGTTGTTTATAATGATTGTTCACACCTAATTTTTTATTTTTTATTAAAAATATTTCCGTTATTTCACAGATAACGGCATTTCTTAACATTTCTTGTAAATGACTGACAGTCAATGTGAATGTGTGTTTTAAAACTTGAATGATTAGATAGAATATTTTACAGAATCTGATAGCTGATTTTTGTTGGTTATACTTACGAATAAGTAAATCGATATAAAATTTTATAACCGTATGAAAGAATAATTCCCAATATCTGATAATGGGTATATCTTATATTTGACAATCAAAGTGTGACGGTACTATATAAATAAGAATTACTGACTTCCCAGTAGATTAGAGTATTGAATTAAATTTCTTTACCTGTATTGTGACAGATTAATTATTCTTCCCGAATAATCCATTCCCACACAGGCATTGCTTTTATTGTAATCCCATCATGAACGACTGTCTCCGATTGATGATCTGTCAGGATATACACATTGTTGCATTTGGTATTTTTGGCCGCAGCAACGGCTCCGTTTATCTCCCGTCTGCGGGTTTTGGGATTTTCGATGTCGTAAGTTACCTGATATATTCCAACAACTCTATTTCCATTGCAGACAACAAAATCCGCTTCCGCATTTCCGTTGTTGAAATAATAAATGTCTTCTTCTTCTGTCTTGATCCGACGGCGGAGTTCCAGATACACAATTGTTTCAAGTCTCCATCCGAGATTTTCACCAGCCAAGGCATTTTCCCGTTTATTCATGAAAGCAACATCTATCGCATAGGCCTTTTCTGCTACGGAACGTTCCTTGCTTTTTGTCGAGTACTTGCTGACCTTACATATCAGATAAGTCTGTGTCAGATAAGAGAGATAATTACCCAATGTGTGATGGCTCTTAAATCCGAATTGTTCCTGCAATTTCTCCTTGACTATTATGGCTGGCGAAATGTTGAGCAGATGTCCGGCCAGGCGTTCTAATGAATCGGTGTACTTGATCTTGAATCGCTTCTGTATATCCTGCGTTATGATATTATGAAACAGCGAATCGATATAGCTTGTCTGATTATGTTCCACAAGCAATTCAGGAAATCCGCCTTGTCGCAGGTATTTGTCAAAAGCTCCCATGAGCAATCCCATGTTTTTTGTTGTCAGCGGAGTCATAGTGATGCCATTATAGTTGCACCAGTCCTTGAATGAGAAGGGTAGTAGTTCAATAGTATGGTGTCTTCCCGTAAGATGTGAGGCCAACTCTCCGCTAAGTAATTTAGAATTGCTTCCGGTCAATAATAGATGAATCCCTTTGCGTAACATGCGATTGACAAAAAGATGCCAGCCTTCGATATTCTGGATTTCGTCGAAAAAAAGATGAGTGAAATCGCCGTATATACTATATAGAACCTGAAGAACATCGTTCATGTCCTTAACCGTAAGGTCATACAGGTTTTCATCATCAAAGTTGACATAAGCATAGCTGACCTTCGATTCTTCCAGAGCATTAAAGCATAATGTAGACTTACCGCTTCTTCTCACACCGATAACCACTTGTGCAAGATTGCTTTCCAAATCTATCAGGTGTTCTTCTGTACGGTGACAAAAACTCTTACCTCTCAATGCTTCGAGTTCCTCCTTCTGGTCCAGCAGGACTCTTTCAAGCTCTCTTATATCCATGACTTCTGAATTTCCGCAATAAAGATAGCAAATAAATTTATACTGCCGATAATTTATTCAAAATAAATATGGATACTGCCGATAATTTTGATATAAATTCAAATTGTACTGCCAATAGTGCTGCTTTATTCTTGTGATTAGGATCTCATTGGGATCGGTGCAAATTTCAGTGCCGAGACTCGAAATATCGAGCATTGGATGGTGGAATAATTCTTAAAGTCCCTTCTATTGTATTACCTCCTAAGAAATGAGGGCGTGTCAATTACGACACACCCTCTATTCTCTTAATTAGCTAACCCTGAAGTTTTTAAAACTTCTTATCATTTAGTTTTTGGGTTTACTGTAATTACCAGCTCTGTTGAAACAGTTCCCCAACCGTAGTCAATGCTAGCCGGAATAGTAATGGTATACTGATACGTTACAGGAGAGCTGACATTTACATACTTCACAGTATTTCCAACTTGTACCAATGTAGCTCCGGAAGGTAATTTATTGCCGTTGTAATCCAAGCTGGTTCGTACATTGTCAAGATCGAGTTTAACCTCTGAGAATTCACCATAGAAGTCCCAATACTGGCCAGGAATCAGTTCATGTTCTTCATAAGATATAATGGACCATTTCCAATCTCCAACAACCTGTCCTTGAGTCGTTCCTTCATAGGTCGGCTTTTCGGTCCATTCATGAGGTACTATTTCCCAATTGCCATCAATCCATTTGTATTCTGCCGGCACATACTTGATGTCTTTGATATAGGTGTATTCTACCTGTTGACTCTCAGAAATAACAGTTGTGTTAAATTGAGTTTCTCCTACTTTTTCATACTGGGCATAGATCTGTGAGTTCTTGCTCATAAATTC
Organism: uncultured Odoribacter sp.; assembly: GCA_944321165.1. Lineage (GTDB taxonomy): Bacteria > Bacteroidota > Bacteroidia > Bacteroidales > Marinifilaceae > Odoribacter. Next base: position 33,131 of record CALUKE010000011.1, on the reverse strand, counting down.
TTGAACTTGAGCCTCCAATTCTGTATTCACAGCATCCTGAGTCAACTTAAGATCTTTAACATAGAATGTCTTTGTTCCTTCTTCCCATGTAAAGATACCAACTTTCATGAATTTATATGTTGCAGATCCTGTATACATCTTCAAGTCAGCACCAACTGTAATTGAAACGGTTTCACGCTCTACACTGAATTCTGCTTCTTTTACGAGTTCATAATGTCCTTCAGTCCAAGTATATTCAGGTACATAGTTGGGTATCCAAGATCCATAAGTCTTCGTTACAATTTCCCAGTCAGGTGCAAAAATTGCTTCTCCTCTCCAGTCTGTCAACAGACCATTGTATTGGAAATTAGCCACATCACCACCATCAATGGCGTCTGTCACAGTTACACCTGCCGGCATATTCAAGTTTACCGGACGGATGAATGTTACCATAAATTCATTTACGGTAATGATATCGCCACTATCAAGTTTGTATCTGTGAGCGATAACAGCTTGCAGACCTTTTTCGCTGTTCAATGCAATCTTGATATTAGCATCTGATTTATTCAGCGAAATAGTAGAGCCATTAATTTGTACTCCGCTCATCGGAAGTGCCGTAGCGACACCATTGTTATAAGTTGCTATCACTTCATAATAGTCGTCTGTACAAACTTCCTTAACGTCAAATGCGACATTGTAAGTAGAGTAAGCTTCCTCCAATGATCTTTCGAAGATACATTCTTCTGCCGGTGACTGAGGAGTTTCCGGAACAGCTACATTCACTTTGTAAGCTACATAAGTCTCTCCATTTTTCAACCAATACAGATCATTTTCTTGTTTATCCAAAGTAAACGTGGGTAATACTACCTTCACATTGAATTTGAAATAAACTCTTTCCGGATATTCTGAAGAAGCTAGTTTATTCTTAACCACCAAAGTTGCAACCAAATTAGTACCACCAACACCGATCTTGCCTACTTCGCCATGTGTAAACTGCCATGTTACTTTTTTGGTAGCTTTACCGTCGTCAGAAATTCCATCAACTAATTCCGGAACAGTAATTCCAGAAACCATACCATTCTTAGTTACCTCGGCCTTTTCAAAAGAATACAGACTCCAGAATTCTTCGTGGCTCATACTGCTTTCTTTTCCATTGGTAATTACGCGGTACAAGTTTTCACGCAAGTATTCTTCTGAGATGGTATATACTTCAGTTAATGTATTGGCACATGTATAAACGATATCTTCATATGTAATACCGTTACCGATATACATATCATCTGATTTTTCAGCGATGATTTCAACTTTTACGAAACCTCGACGAACAACATGTCCATCTTCGTCAACTAATTCAACCTTTAGAATCGGAGTACGACCGATAGCCTCTTTGTTGAATCCTTCAGCTTGGAAAATACCTTCTGCGGCATCATTACATTTAATCCATTTCTGCTGATCGGTTTCAGTATCAGCTGAAGGAATTTTATAAGCACTACTTGCTACAGCAAAGCGATATGACAGTTTATAGTCTTCAATCGGGAATTCATTGTGATCCTCTGTTCCGAAACAGGTTGCAACCAACTCTTTCAAATTAAACTCTTTGTCATAAGCCATCTTGTATCTCGGCTCTTCATCTTTACAAGCATCGAATAACACAGCATAATGGGCTTTGTCTCCAGCTGTTTTTAAGGTCGCTTTATCAGCAATACGAACATCATCTTTATCTAAAATAATATCAGCAACCATTACATACGGAGAAGTAACGACAACATTGCTTTCATTTTTATCAATCGCATCTCCCTGTAACGTAGCCTGCAATGCGATAATATTTACTTTGTTTGTATTGTTGTCGCTGGGTAATTCATTTGTCCAGGCATTCAGACGACGCAATTTGAAATCTACAGTACCAGTTGTTGCATTCAATTCTGGAACACCTTCAATAGCGACCAATTTACTTGTTGCACGTGTTGATACTTCTGCCTGACGATCAACATACTGATAAGTGGCATTTTTCAGATTGAAACTTGCCGGATTGAAATGATAACTGGCGGTAGCCAAATTTGCAGTAGAGAATTTATATACACCCGGAATCTCTGCATTTTCATCTTCCTCCATGGCATCATAATTCAAAGAACTGAATTTGATTGCCTCAATTCCATCGCAGAAATAGCTCGGAGCAAATGTGATACTTGTTAAACGAGAAGTAATCAGGGTGTGAAGCAATGCTAAATCAGGCATGATTTCTTCGCTGATTTTTTTGTTGATATTGGTAATATCGCCTTTAATCGTGGTGATATCATTTTGAATACCTTTCAAATTGTCAGCCATTTCTTTTTGATAAGTCTCAAAACTTTCCTGCAATCCTGACAGATCAGTATCGAGCGTTCCCAGTTCTTTTTTTACGGCTTCTTTGTATTCTTCAAAGGTGGTTCCAACAAATGTATCAAAATCGCCCCGAAGTGTTTTCAACAAAGCATCTAACCCATCAATTTTACCAAGAACTTCTGCACGAAGTTCTACTACTTTTTCATTTGTAGTTTTGAGATCAGCTTGCAATTGTGCCAGCTGTTCTCCCTGATCATTGAACTTATCTGCGCACAACGAGTCATATTTCTGCAATGCTTTAATCTGAGTAAGCAGATCCTGTTCCAAAGCAGAAGTAGTACCAATGATGGTAAAGATATCCTGGATATCCTCTGCATTTTTAGCAACCTTGTCGGTTAGCGTATTTAAACCAGTCTGGATACCTTCGATTTTACCACCCAGATCGGCAATAGCTACTTCATATACTTCTTTGAAGGCAGCAAAATCTTCCTCGCTAACTTTTCCGTCAATTTTTTCTTCGAGTAAAGCCTGCAAGGCTGCTATTTCTTTTTTAGCTTCTTCGATAGCTTCTTCTTTGGCAGTAGCAGCTGCAGCAATGGCTGTTTGTGCATTTGCTTCAGCTGCTTTGGCCTGAGCTAAAGCCTCGTCACCAGTTGCTTTTGCAGCATCTGCGGCTGATTGTGCAGCAGCAGCAGCAGCTTTTGCATCTTCAGCAGTTTTCTTTGCAGCATCCAGGGCAGATTCCAAAGTTTTAAGCTGGCTGGTAAGATCTGCCAACTCAGTTCCTTTTTGATCAACCTGCTCCTGTAAGTGTTTGATGTCATCATCATAGTCTTTACAAGACACAAATGTTCCTGTAGAACCAAATACCAAGGCACTGAACAGGACCACACTTAGAAACTTCTTGTTCATAGTTAAAAACTTTAAATTTATAAATTTAAAAAAATAAAAAGTGAATAATCACACATCTAATATTCTTTTCAATATCCTTATCAGCCTAAATATCCTGTTATTTCACAGATAACGGCATGGTTGAAGCACATTAATACGGATTAAAAAAAAGAGATATACAGACGATCTTCAAATTGTTTCTAAGTCTGTTATTTTCAATAAAGAAAAAAGGTGCTCTTCCGTCGATAGACTTTCAGAGCACCTAAAAAATTGGTTATGTTTCTAATGAAATTGGTCCTAATCAGTTGATGATTGAAGTATCCCCAAATCCTTTTAAGCATAAACTCCAGCGACCGATATAACGGACTGGTTTAAAATACCAGTTTATAGTCGTTTGTCCCGACCGTATGCGGCATTTTACTTCGTTGTTATCTGCCTTTTTAAAAATAATGTGTTCTATTTCATAATCCTGTACAGGAAATTGTTTTAGCATTGCTGCTATTTTAGCTGCTTCTTCGCGTTTCAATGGGATGGGACGAGAGGAGCGTTCGACAACTGCTATTTTTCGTAAAAGCATACTGGCCGTATCATACTGTTGTTCTTTTACCAATCCCATAAACCGATCCATCAAGTACATGACAGCCATGGTATCTTTGGCTGTCAGATACATGGTCGATTCCGTAACAGGTATTTGTATATCAGTCGATTTCTTTTCATTGTGTCGGCAAGCCGCCAAAGAACAGACGAATAATATGATCAATAGAAGATTTTTCGTTTTCATTTCATCGGATTTCATAAAAAAAGAGAGGCGTGTCAAAAACACGCCTCCCCCTTCCTAAATGGTATTTCAAAACAATCTTGCGTTATCCTTGTGCAGTAGTTTTGTGAACGGTAATATCTACCGGAACAACTACTTTACCCCATTTATATTCAACGGTTACATACACCCGAATTTGGAAGTCTGCACCCAGAACACCGCCATTGTTCTTATAATTCAATTTACCCATATCAGTCAGGCTCAATGTACCTGCTGCAGTGAAGGTCAAATTGATTTGCGGAGCAACATCCTTCAAAAGATCTTTCGTAATGTCACTGTTGTTTGCATTGGTGGTTGTCATGTCCGGATCAATAGAAACGGCTGTAATACCATAATAATTGAAGTAATCATTCTCCTCCGTAAATGCTTTCTCTCTCCAGTCTGTGAAAGACATGATGTCAACCAGCGCAATTTCATCACCATTGTCCAAACCGTCGGTCAAACCCTCATTGTCTTTGGCTACAATTGAAATCGGACGCAAGAACTTCACATCAAACTCATCGTTTCTCAATTCGCTCAAGCCTTTATCGCAACCATTTTCAGCTTCGATCACTACTCTGGCGGTCAATGTGTTGGCCAAATCGATATGATCTGCATAGTTCAACAGATCTTTTGCCACATCATTTTCCTGATAGGTAACTTTTCCGTTAGCATCGATAACGGCCACTTTTTCGGAAAGTTCAGAAACGACCGTTGATTCGTTTACTTTTACTTCAGCCAAGAAACTCAGGCCATCTGCAGAAACGCCTAATACATAAGTCTTTCCGCTTACACCTTTGGCTTCTTTTACAGTCGGTTCCGTGAACTTAAATGTTTTCTCCAGCTTGTCATCAGTGTAGTCTGTATAAATAGCCGGTTCGTCCATTTTGATAACAACTTTATTATTTGCAAAGAATTCATGCAGATCTTTTTCAAAAGTACAATCAGCAGAAGTTTCTCCTGTATTCGGAACTTTCACGTTTGCATGTACTTCATCATAACCGGATCCACCTACATTGCTATTGGTATCAAACCAGTATTCTGCAAATTTAGATTCATCATCCACTTCTCCGGCAGGAGTTACATTCAACGGACTCGGAGTCCAGGTAAACGTTACGTATACATAGTGGAAAGTACCTCCATTGTTTTTCGTGAAGCGAACGATGACAGACTTGGAAGTATTCTTCGGATTTACGAAATACTCATAAGCTTCATCAGCCGTAATAGTCCATTGCAGTACTTCAGTCATCTGACCTTCTGTATCGCTGGTTGTTTTGTTAACTTCACCGAATGCCGCAACAACTTCCTGTGCATTTGCTGTTGTGTTGTCATACTGAGTAGCAGGAGTTGTGTTTGCCGCAAATCCATCCAATACGAATTGAGTTTCAAATTCATCTTTAGAAAGACCCAGTACGGCAATGATCTGTTCTTCTGCCTGTGCCCAAGAGATTTCGTGTTCGATGGCATCAGTAGAACAACTTACGGTATAGCCTTCAGTAAATACAAACGGATCGATTACGGTAATTTCATTTTCCTGTGCAGTTGAAGTAATTTCAAACTTTATATATCCAACAGCCACGTTATTGTCATTAACGGTGTCTTTCAATACGACACGAACCAACGGCATACGACCGATTGTTGCTCTGCTTTGTTCTGCACCAAAAGCCTGTTGTTTTCCATCTTTGGTCATCTGAGCGCGCAGAATGGAACCTTTCAATGCTGCGTGAGCACTCTGAGAAGTCTGGTTGTCACCGGAAGTATAACCTACCAGTTCATAAGTATATTTGAAACCGTAGTTTTCAACCGTTCCTGCATTTGCATTGTTATCCCAAATGGTATGAACAGGAACTTCTCCTACCACATCATAATGCGCTTGTATTAACTCGGCAATATCCATTCCATCTTCATCATTCCATACAATATCGAATTGAGGATCGGCAGCAATGGCGGCAGCTGCAGTTGTATACAGATGCTTGCTATTATCACAATTTACTTCGCTTGCTTTTCCAACGACTTCAGACAATACGATGTTGTTGATCACGGCTTTTTTTACTGCGGCATAATCAGAAGTAATGACTGTATCTTCTACGCCTTTCATGGCAACCTGAAGGGCCAATACGGTTACCTGATCGTCATTCTCAATGTCTTTGATGGTTCCACCGGACAAAGTGGAGGTTACTGTTAAAATATTGTCTTTTACAGAAGCGGCATCAATGGATGGTGTAACGGCAGCTCTGGTATATGACTTATCTTCTGCAATGTATGACAGGTTTTCTTTCACCAGCAGATCCGGATTCACATTGGAAGGATTCAGATGATACTGAGCAACCAAGCCCGGAGTTACAGAAGCAGCTTCTCCTGTTACAGGGGCATCTGTCGGATAATTTCCATTAGCATCTACTGTTGCCAAAGTCAAAGCCTCGTATTCGTAAGTTTTTGCCAACATGGCTTCGATTCCCTGATAATATGCTTCCGGGATAAAAACCAGACTGGTCAAGGTATTTCCTGCAAAAAGGGTAAAAGTAACTGTTTCATCGCCCATGGTAATGGTTACAGTATTACCGTCTTTAACGATACTGTTCCCTGCTGGAACCGGAATGGTAACATTGGTTGGAACTTTATTATAAGAAACCACATATTGGCCATCTACTACAGCAACTGTTAATAATGCCGGATTAAATTCTTCGTATTCTGGAATTTCCGGTATAACAGGAAGAGTAATTTCCAATTTGTCACCCACCTGTACACCGTCTTTTACCAACCAACAAGAGGTGCCATCTACTTTCAGTTCATACTCGGGAATCTTCTGTCCCAGCGTATAATTAATAGCTTCTCCATTTACCGGAGTTACAGTCAATACACCAGTTTCACTGTTATAAGTCACACTTTTAACAAGTCCGTTAACCGTTGTCTGGAGTGTACTGAGATCACTGATGACTTTGTCTACTCGATTGTTCAGACTATCGATATCATCGTCATAATCTTTACAAGACTGGAATGATAACGACAATCCCAACACCATACACATCAAAATGCATAAAAATTTAGTTGTCTGTTTCATCTGAAAAAAATTAAAAATGATTAGTTTTTAAATAATTAATTGTTCTTTTTCTTTTATTCAATTCTTTTTTCTAATGTTACTCATTTTTAAGTGATTTAAAATCATTTATTTAATAGTTATATTTTTGCATAAATTGTATACTATATTGTTGTTTTTATAATACAAATTGTATAATTTTAATACTAATTTATTGTATACAAACACACCATTACTTCACAGATAACGGAAGAATAAGAAATATATTATTACTAAAATATATTAAGTATACTTGTTATTACATATAATTTTATTAAAATAGAAAAAATCAAAGAACATCTTCAAGAAAGGAAACAAGGAATAGTACTAATCTAATAATGAAAAGAAAAAAAGAATTGTGATCAAAAAGAATTTATTATGTATTTATGAATTTATATATCTGAAAATCAAAATATTATAAAACAAACAATACTTTGTGAAACAAAAAAAATCTATTAGTCCACTGAAAATTTCTTTCTTCAAGTGGAAAAGTAGTACAATATTTAGTTTACTTTATGAATTAAAACTAATATTCTTATGCTGAAATTCCATCATTTTTTACAAAAGAAATCACTTTCGCATTTGCTTCATCTATCCTCTTGTCATGGAAAGGTTTTAAATAGGTTTCCGTCACATGAATAGATGAATGCCCCATCGCTTCTGAGATAATACCAGGATGAATTTCACAGTAATATGCCATGGTTGCCCAAGTGTGGCGCGCCACATAGGTTGTGAGATTTGATTCCATACCTAAATTCTTTTTCAGTACAGATAAATGATAATTAAAACACCGTAAAGCGGATTGATATTCATGGTAGGCTGCTTCTGTACCATCTTTGCTGCGTAAAATAGAAAATAAATAAGGAGAATCTTGATCTTTATTAGCCATTAAATGAACTAATTGCATTGCTTCTGGCGACAAGACTACTTTCAAGGCCCGACCAGTTTTTCTACGGCGATATGATAATACATTTCCCTGCAAATCTTTTTTGTGCAAATATGCCAAATCAACAAAAGGAAGGCCGCGAACCAGAAACATAAAAACAAACAACATCTTGGTTTTTTGCAGGTTAGATGGAGAAACTTTTTTCGACAAATCTTCTTCTGTTCCTCTTACTAAAAAGCCCATATCTGAAGCATCCAATGCTCTTTTCCGGTCTGCTTTTGTACCAGTATATACATGTTCAAAAAGACGGGGAATATAGCTGGTATATCCGTAATCTACCGCTCTGTTGTAAGCCGAACGCAATGTTTTCATATACGTAGAAACGGTGTTCCAACTGCAATCTCGTTGACGTAAATGAATTTCAAAACGTTTTAAAAGTGCAGCATCTAATTTGCCTAAAGGTAATTGTCGCTGTTGATTGAATGCGGTAAACACGTTCATCGTTGCCTGATAAATATGGGCGGTTCCCCATCTACCATTTTCCCGAAGCTCTCCGATAATTGTGGAGAGCATTTTTTGTAAGCTCATCTCTTTCATTTTCAAGTACATTTATGTGTTTGTATATGCCTATCTGTAAACACCACGTAGAAGGCAATAAAGGATATATATACAAATATATTATAAATAAGAAAAAAGCAGTTTATCCCCCCATTAACAGAAATGGTTTTTTTCACGTAGTTTTTCCAATAAATTATAAAAAAATAGCGTTATTATTTGTTCATTTATAGAAAAACGCTTATGTTTGCAGAGAAAATTTTGCCGTTATCTGTGAAGTAACGGAAATATAAAGTGGTAAAAATAGAAGATTTAGGTGTGAACAATTATTATAAACAATTAAAAAAATACGGCAAAAATAGAAGAAAGAAAAAGACAAAAAGACAATTAACCATTTAGAAACTAATCATTTTTAATTTTTTTCAGATGAAACAGACAACTAAATTTTTATGCATTTTGATGTGTATGGTGTTGGGATTGTCGTTATCATTCCAGTCTTGTAAAGACTACGATGACGACATTGACCATTTACAGGGACAGATCGACAAATTGGGAGGTCTTCAAACCTCTATAGATGCGTTGAAGACTTCTGTGGATGAGGCAAAAGCTCTTGCAGAGCAAGCTAAATCGGATGCTGCTGACGCATTGGCTGAAGCTAAAAAAGCTTTGGAAGCTGCAACAGCAGGAGGCAATGCTTCTCAGGAAGATCTTGATGCTCTGAAAAGTAAAGTAGAGTCTTTGGAAAAGACTGTAAATGAGCAAGCAGAAAAAATCACAAAACTGGAAGAGTTGAGTGGAAAGGTAGCAGATTTGGAAGAAAAAGTCGCTAAAATTGATGATGCTGCCACAAAAGAAGAATTGGCTGCTTTGAAAGAGGAAATAACCAATGAAGTGACTGAATTGACTGCTCAGTTGATGGCAATCGTGGGCAAGCGTTTGACAAGTACAACGCTGATTCCGGAGTTCCACATCAATGGCATTCCTGCTATTACTTTTATCACGTTGCAATATACTCCTCAGGTATTCAAAGCAAATGTACATGATAATTTCCTGGGAAATAATGCTATGGAACATGCAACTACGCCTTGGTTGGATCATGTTGCTGCAACTGGTGCAAAATCTATCACCATTTCTACTGCTAAGAACGAAGTAAGTTATCAGTTGAACCCGAACATTGGTCTTACCAAAGAGGATGTGAAAATGCCGTCATTTGATTGTATGACTTCTACCAATATTACGACCAAAACTGCTACTATCCTGAATAATAAACCGATTGAGGTTACCGATTATAAAGTGGAAAAGGGTATCATGACGGTTTATTTCCAGAAAAATAAAGAATATCTGGAAACTGTGATCGGTACAACAGGAGATGCTCACAGTGGTGACAAGAAAGAAACTTTCTGGATGGCTTCTTTGAAGACTCCGATTGCCGATGCTAATCTGACAGATGCAGAAAAAGAAAGTGGCGAAGAAGTGGCCGTAAATTCTGAATACAGCCGTATCGAGGAAATTATTGCTATTCCGTATCTGGCAAACAGTAGAACAGACTTTACGAAAGCAATGAATGGTAAATTTGCAGATGAAACACAGACAGATAATAAGGGTGAATTTTTTGTTCACTATCATGATTCTATTTGTTTGTATAACTCCGGTAATAATCAGTTAGTGGATGTTGAGCAACCTTATAATGAATTATTGGATCTGAGCAAATTGGTAACTGTTTGTATTTCTTATGAAAATGATCATTCCAGCCATTCAGAATTGGCAAATTATGCTGACTATGGATTGGAATTCCGTTTCGCTTTGGCAACTGCCAAATATCTACAGGGAAATCTGGAGACTGACGAACAGGAATTCGGTAAGATTTTGAACGGCCATTTCCTGAAATCTGAAGTTTATAATGTAGAATTGGCTGATGATGAGTTCTCAAAGACTTCTGTTGGACGTGAGCCGATTGTACGTGTTTCTTTGGTGGACAAGAACAACAATAATTTGATTGCACAACGTTATATCAAAGTTCGTTGGACAGGTGAAAAAGAACAGACGATTGCTGCTTACACCTTCCCGAATGATACGGTAACTTGTAAAGATATGTTCCAGCAGATGTTCTCACAGGCTATGAACGAAAATGTTTACCATCAGGTTAAATTCGATGGCGGTCAGAGCATCAGCAAGACTCAATTCCACAAGATCTATACCAATATGAAGATCAATGCTTTGAGAAAAGATGGCGTTGCTGTTGACTTAGAAAAATTGGCTGTTTCAACAGATGCTGTAACCGATTGGGATGCAGGTACTGATAAAATTCATAAAGAAGGTCTTGAAAAGATCAACAATGACAAGGATCTGGTATTCGGTCTGCTGCCTGATGCATTGGATAATACCTCTTACAACTTGTTGTGGGCAATGAATCCTGAAACTGTTGGAACGTTGAAGGATCTTGGAAACGGAACCTATGCTTCTACTTTCGAAATTGATGTAGAATATGTAGACGAATCCGGCTTGAACGGTAACATCAAACAGACCTTCAAACAGACAATCGTAGTTCCGGTTCAGAAATTTGCTTACCAGGGTACTTACTGGAAGAATGGTATTGGTGAAGGTGTATTCAATGTGAACCCGATTGTTTACAATACGAATAATGACGGTGTGAGCGCTAATACTTCTCACGTTTATCCGGGAGCCGAAAGTGGCGCTTGTGCTTTGACAGACTACAGCCATATCGAAGCAGACTTGGTAAATGGTTATATCTATGAACCGACCAAACAAAAACCGACTAGCTTAGCTCAATTTATCAGCTATATCCGTTCTTGCGCTGATGTGAAGTTCGTATTCGACGCTGACAGATTTGCAGAGTATTCTCACCTGAAGGGATATGTAGTAGATAAGACTAATACTCAATTGTGGAAGACGACTGTAGGTACCGCTGTTGATAATGAGACCGGCGCTAATAACAATATTGATATGACGGATGAAAATATCTTCGACTATATACAGTCTGACGATAATTTGGCTGCTACTATCAATAACTTCTTCTCTGCTTCTGTTGCTGAGAACCAGAAGAATTTGCCGTGGGATTATAAGGAATATCTGAGAAACAATGAAGATAAGTGTTCGGCTATCATTCGTCTGCATGAAAAAGATGCATTGAACGGAACCGAAGCTGCTAAAGAATTGGTAGGTAAAGCTGTTCCTGTAAACTTGGTAGTTGCATACAATATCTACAATGTTATTCCGGTTCAGAAGTTTGAAGTATTCTTCATCGATCCGCTGACTGTAGATGGAACAATCGCTGATAATTTCGTTGATGCAGAAGTTGACGGTAGCTTCCTGAGCGTTGCTGAAAACTTCAAATTCACCGACTGGAACGGTTATAAAGTTGCTGCTGCTAATGCTGCTGCTAACGCTTCAGAGAAAGAGAAATATACTCACCAGCTGTATGACTACTATGCAGTGAAGGAAGTAACCTTCTTGACTGAAGAAACAACAACCAGCTTGGCTTGGGATGAAGCTACCAGTACTTATATCCATAAGGATGGTGTGAAAGACGGTGTTCTGCCGACCGGACGTTCTCTGAAGATGATGACTTGGGATGGTGTTGATAAGTCAACTGCTAAACCTGCAACCGCAGACCCGACTCACCTGGCTTACTTCAATAATGCAGGTACTCCGGTGAACGTTGACTACTACTTGTTCATTGATGTAAATGTGAAGTACAAATGGGGTGTTCTTTCCAAGAATGATCTGCAAGTGAAAGTTTCAAAGGCTGCTGGAACTCCTTCTGGAGAATAAGCAGAATCTTAGATAACTGAATTAGAGAGGGCGACTTTTATAGTCGCTCTTTCTTTATTCCTCTATCAGTACTAAAAAATATTTTGTGTAAATGGAAAATACGGGATTCATTTTAAAATGAGTCCTGTATTTTTATTCTATACATTTACAAAATGAAGAAGATTATGGGAGAAAAGTGACAAACAGTGTCTGATGAGGTTAGCAAAGAATTCCTTAACCGGTTCAAAACAGACGCTGATATAAGCAAGTTTCGGAAGCAGTTGTATGTCCCAGGTATTGGAAAGATGTATAAAGGTAAAACGGATTCCCGTTTGGGCTATGAAAAGAATGCTGTGGTGGAAAACAACACCGGTAATTCCCGGATGGCGGAGAATCCAAACCGAACATGGAGAGGCTGTCATTCCCATTATTACAAACAACCTAAAACAGGCCGCCCAGAAATGGCAGAACCGACCTTTGGATCCGGTTTATCTCTGCGTTTGAGTGGACGGTATTCTCTTTAAGGTACGGGATAACGGCAAGATCATAAACAAGACCGTTTATCTCTGTGTCGGTCTGAAACGGAACGGATTGAAAGAGATTTTGGGCATGTGGATAGGCAAATCGGAAAGTTCTTGATGGGCGTTCACTGATTTGAGAGTCTGTGGAGAGCAGGATGATTTGTGTCGTTTATAGGTGGTTATATGAAAAGTAAAGATACTCCTTTGTATATTTATTCTAAAAATTTCTGGCTGACATGAATCTGTTGAAACAGGTATCATACAATATTACAATTAAAAAACCACTGATTTCTCAGTGGTTTTTTAATTTGTTGTATATTCCGTCTTTGATCGGGTGGATTATCCGCCAAAATTGTCATACATGACATTCTCGTCGGGTACGCCCAGGTCATACAACATCTTGGTAACAGCCTGGATCATCATAGGAGGACCGCAGAGGTAGTATTCGATGTCTTCCGGATTCTCGTGGTTCTTCAGATAGTTTTCGAAGATGACCTGGTGAACGAAGCCCGGTTTGTAAGCTACGCCGGCAGCATCTGCTTCCGGATCGGGACGGTCGAGGGCCAGGGTCCAGTGGAAATTCGGATTTTCTTCCTGGATCTTGTTGAATTCATCCACATAAGGCGCTTCTTTGAGGGCGCGGGCTCCGTACCAGAAGCTTACTTTCCGGTCTGTATGCATGGTATGGAAGAGGTTGAAGATGTGGGAACGCATCGGGGCCATACCGGCACCACCACCGATAAACATCATTTCGTTGTTGGTGTCGCGCAGGAAGAACTCGCCATAAGGACCGGAGATCGTTACTTTATCGCCCGGTTTGCGTGAGAAGATGAAAGAGGAGCAGACTCCCGGATTAACCGGCATGAAAGAGCCGGTAGCCCGATCGAATGGTGGGGTGGCGATACGGATGTTCAACATGATGATGTTGCCTTCTGCCGGAGAGTTGGCCATGGAGTAGGCCCGATAGGTCGGTTCCGGATTGTGCATTTTCAGGTCGAACATCTTCATCTTTTCCCAGTCTCCTCTGTAACGTTCGTCGATGTCCATGTCTTTGAAATCGACGTCCAGGGCCGGTACGTCGATCTGGATGTAACCGCCCGATTTGAATTTCAGGTTTTCGCCTTCCGGTAATTTTACGACGAATTCTTTCAGGAAGGTGGAAATGTTGCGGTTGGAAACCACGGTACATTCCCATTTCTTGATACCCAGTACCGATTCCGGTATACGCATTTCGATGTTCTCTTTTACTTTTACCTGACAGGCCAGACGCCAGTCTTCGTGTTGCTGTTTGTAAGAGAAAAAGCCGGTTTCGGTGGGGAGAATAGAACCTGCACCGGAGTCTACCTGGCATTTGCACATACCGCAGGAGCCTTTTCCTCCACAGGCGGAGGGCAGAAAGATTTTTTGGTTGGCCAAAGTTGCCAGCAGTGAGCTTCCCGGTTCGGTGGTAAGGACGCGTTCGCCGTTGTTGATACTGATTTTCACATCTCCTTTGGCAGTCAGTTTGTCTTTGGCAAACAGAAGAATGGCCACCAGGATCAGCGTGACAATCAGGAATACTACAATGCCGGCAGTGACAATTGCTGTATTTATTGCTAATAGTACCATTTACTTAAATTTTAGATTTTAGATTTTAAATTATTCCGCATTCAGAGCCGTGGTCGTTCCTTCCGATACTGCCGGTTGCGATACCTGGGCACTTACTTCGGTCTGTGCCGGCTGGGCTTTCAGTTTGTTCAGGTCGATTCCCAGGAAACTCATGAAAGAGATGGCCATCAGACCAGTGACGATGAAAGTGATACCGATTCCGCGTAACGGTGCCGGAATGTCGGAATATTTCAGTTTCTCACGGATGGCTGCAATACAAACGATCGCCAACATCCAGCCGATTCCTGATCCCAAGCCGAAGGTCGTGGCTTCGAGTACACTGCCGTAATTTCTCTGTTGCATGAACAGGGAAGCTCCCATGATGGCACAGTTAACCGCAATCAACGGCAGGAAAATACCTAACTGGTTGTACAGGGTCGGAGCAAATTTTTCGACGATCATTTCCACCAGCTGCACCATGGCGGCGATGATGGCGATGAACATGATGAAACTCAGGAAACTCAGGTCGATACTGGCCGCACTTTCTCCCAGCAACCATTGTAAGGCGCCTGCTTTCAAAACATAGTTGTCTAGCAGATAGTTGACCGGAACGGTGATGAACAGTACGAAAATAACCGCAATCCCCAGACCGAAGGAGGTCTTTACAGTCTTCGATACGGCCAGATATGAACACATACCTAAGAAATAGGCAAAGATCATATTGTCGATGAAGATGGAGCGGACGAATATATTTAATAGATTTTCCATGTCTTATACTGCTTTAATTATTTTTCTATTAAATCTTTGTTTTTGGAACGATGTACCCAGATAATCAGTCCGACCAGGATCAATGCCATGGCCGGCATGATCATCAAACCGTTATTGAGGTAGCAGCCTCCGTTCTGTATGTACCAGGATTCCGGAATGATACGGAAACCGTAAAGAGTACCGGAACCCAGAAGTTCCCGGAAGAAAGCGATGATCACCAGAATCATGCCGTAACCCAGACCGTTACCGATACCGTCCAGCAGAGATGGCCACGGTTTGTTGGCCAACGCAAAGGCTTCGATACGGCCCATGATGATACAGTTGGTAATGATCAGTCCGACATATACCGACAACTGTTTGCTGACTTCATAAGCGAAGGCTTTCAATAGCTGGTCGACAATGATTACCAGTGCTGCGACGACTACCAACTGTACGATGATACGGATACGAGTCGGTATGGTGTTGCGCAACAGGGACAGAATCACATTGGAAAAGGCAGTTACAGCGGTAACCGATAAACCCATCACGATGGCTGGTTCCAGTTTGGCCGTAACGGCAAGAGCAGAACAGATACCCAGCACCTGCACGATGACCGGATTGTTCTTACTCAGAGGACCGAGTAAATACTCCCGGTTCTTGGCTGAAAATAATGCGCTCATTTTATCTTTGTTTTAAAAACGGTTCGTAATAGGTTAAGTAATTCTTGATCATGGATTCAACTCCTTTGGAAGTAATGGTACCTCCGGAGATGGCGTCTACCTGATTGCTTCCCGGAGTGCTTCCGCCTTTTACGACTTCAATACCCACCAGCTGGGTACCGGAAAAGATCTTTTTGTTGCGGAATTGCTCGTTGAATTTCGGTGTGGTGATTTCTGCACCCAAACCAGGCGTTTCACTGGCATGGTCAAAGAACGTACCGTAAATGGTTTCTTTGTTCTCGTCCAAAGAAATATAGCCCCAGATGGCTCCCCACAAACCGGCGCCATAGATGGGCAGGATGTATTTGGTGGCTCCGTCTACATCGGCGACAAATACCGGTAATTCCCGTTTGTCCACCGGCAGGCTGTATTGTTTGTCAATGCTGACGTTGAAGGCATTGCCTTCGATTTTTTCTCCTTTGGCGTTGACGATGAACTGTTCTTTGATGTATTTGTTAAACAGTTCGGCCGAATTGTCTGCCGTGGAGGAAATGTGTATGGCACTCAGGATGTTCTGTCTCTTCTCGTTTTCCCGGTTTTCGTTCTGACGCGGTTGCAATGAAAGAGAAACGACGGACAGCAGGGCTGCTACGACTACTACCAGAACCACTGAATACAGGAATGTGTATGTATTTCCTTGTTTATTCATAGAATTTAGTTTTATAAGGTTATCTACATCCGCCATTTACAATCGTGCAACGGCTTTGGCTCTTTTCAACCTGCGTTTGATGTTGGATTGTACGACACACCAGTCGATCAGCGGAGCAAAGGTGTTCATCAGCAGGATGGCCAACATCATGCCTTCGGGATAACCGGGGTTGATGCAGCGGATAATGACTGCCATGGCTCCGATCAGCAATCCGTAAATGTATTTTCCGGTATTGGTCTGGGAAGATGTAACCGGGTCGGTGGCCATGAATACGGCTCCGAAGGCAAAACCTCCCATGCACAGTTGCTGGTAAGCGGCAACGCCGGAAATCGGCTGGAAAATGAGAGCCATCAGGAATCCTCCCACAAATACGGACAGCATGATGCGCCAGCTGGCTACATTGGTCAGCAATAGCAACAGCGCTCCCAACAGGATGCAGAAGACAGACGTTTCACCGATGGATCCGGGAATGAAACCCCAGAACATGTCGGCGGTGCTGTAAGTCAGCGGTTGTCCCAAAGCCATCTGGGCCAGGGGTGTCGCCTGGGAAATGGCATCGGCCGTATCGCTGGCAATCCATACCTTGTCGCCGGAGATCATGGACGGATAAGAGAAGAAGAAGAAGGCGCGTGCCAATAGGGCCGGGTTCCAGATATTCATACCGGTACCACCGAAAATTTCCTTGCCGATAATCACGGCGAAAGCGGTGGACAAGGCAATCATCCACAGTGGCGCTTCTACCGGCATGATCATGGGGATCAACAGTCCCGATACCAGGAAACCTTCGTTGATCTCATGGCCTTTTATCTGAGCAACGGCAAATTCTATGCCCAGGCCGACTACATAGGAAACAATGATCATCGGGAGCACTTTCCACAAACCGTAGAAAAAGAGCTGCCAGAAAGAGGTCTCCGCCAAAGCTCCGATGGCGTTGAAATGCTGGTAACCTACGTTGTAAATACCGAACAGCAGTGCCGGAACCAGGGCCAGGACAACGATGATCATGGTCCTCTTCAAATCGACGGCATCCCGGATATGTGCTCCTCCGGATGTGGTCGTGTTCGGCACGAAAAGAAAAGACTCAAAACCGGTGAAAACGGAGTGCAGTTTTTCCAGCTTTCCTCCTTTTTCAAATTTAGGTTTTTGCTTATCTAAATAATTTCGTAAAAAATTCATTTTTATTTTAAATTTTAATTGGTTTCTTTCATCATCAGTTCAATGCCGTTGCTTAAAATTTGCTGAACGGGGATTTTGGATGTACAGACAAATTCGCATAAGGCCATGTCTTCCGGAGCCACTTCGTAGATTCCGAGTTGTTCCATGCGGTCGATGTCCTGTGTCAGACAGGCTTTCAGCAAATACACCGGATAGATATCCATGGGGAATACTTTTTCGTATTGTCCGCTGACGACAAATGCCCGTCGTTCTCCGTGGTAGTTGGTGTCCAGTGTGTAATGTTTTTGAGGACACAGGAAGGACGGGAACAGTTTGGAGGCAGAAAATTTATTGAATCCGGGTGTGGCCCAGCCTAAAAATTCGTAGTGGTTGCCTTCCGGAATGACCGTGATCTGGTTGTCGTAATAACCGAGATAGCCGTTGGCTGTTACCTGGGTTCCGGTCAGTACGTTACCGGAAATAATCCGTTGTTCGGTGGCGTTTTTCAGGTTGCCAGCGGTCAGGGTCTGGATGGAAGCACCCAGGATGGTTTGCTCGTATCGGGGTTTGCTGACTTCCGAACCGGCAAGAACGATGGTTTTCCGGGCGTCGAACCGACCTTCGTTAAAGAGACGGCCGATAATGGCTACATCCTGTATATTGACCACCCATACCTGTTCACCCTTATTGATCGGATTCAGGTGGTGGATTTGTACTCCAACATTCCCTGCCGGATGCGGACCACTGAAATAATTGAGGTCGACATGCTGTAATTTCAGAAATACAGAGCTGGACGGTGTGTCGGCCGGTAGATTCAGGTTTACATTTTTTCCACATAACTTGCAGAGGCAATCTATTCCGGTTTGCAGATCTTTTTCCTGGTTGTTGAGGATCAGATCATAGTCCGGAGCTAAGGGGGCCGTGTCGAAAGCCGATACGAATACGGCCTTTGGCGTATTTTCCGGATGGGCAATGATGTCGTACGGACGTTGTTTGATCATGGGCCATACGCCGCTTTCTAACAAACGGGTGATGATTTCTTCCCGCTTCAGTTTGTTGACATCCGCTTTCCCGAAATCCCGGTATTGAATTTCGGCATCTGCTTTTACTACGACTTCCAACAGTTTACGCCTTTCGCCCCGGTTGACAGCCTCGATGCTGCCGCTGACCGGTGTCGTGAATTTGATTTCGGGATGAGTTTTGTCGGTGAAAAGGACATCTCCCGCTTTCACTTCATCGCCGACCTTGACCATCAGTTTCGGAGTCAATGCCCGGAAATCCGTCGGTTTCAATGCACAGCTGGTGATTTTACCAGCCGGTTGCACGACTTTTTCCGCTTCTCCGTTTAACTTGATATCAAGGCCTTTTTTTAATTTGATTACCTTGGACATGTTGTTTTAATTATTAATAATTAAGTGTTTATCATGACTAACTGCATAACCATTCACCCATTCCGAAGACGGTGGGTGAATCATTTATGAAGTGTTATGGTTTTCTTAAAATTTAAGGTACAAATATACAAACCAATTACGTAATTTTATCTTTAATCGGGTTTTTATTTGAGCCGTATGAGAAATTTTTATTTGTTTGTTGATGAGAGTCTGCTTTTCAGAGAGATAAAGTTCTTACTTCCGATCAAAGAAATCGCTTTGGAATGTGTTTCTTATGAGTTTTCAAATAAATAATTATTTATTCAATCTTGTAAATGGCATGATATTTGCATATATAAGTCAAAGTTTGGATCGAAAAGATGAAAGTCATGAAAAGTGTTTTATTTTTATTTTGTGTTATGTTGGCCGCGACAGGGTGTAATTCATCTAAAAATATGGCGAAATTGGGTGGAGTGAAGTGGGTGTTGCAAACACTGAATGATCGGGAGGTGAGTTTGAGTGATCCTGACAGTGAGATTTTTATTCAGTTTAGCGAGGCTGAACATCGGGTGAACGGAAGAGGTGGTTGTAATCGTTTTTTTGGGAATTACGAGATGGAATCGAATCATCTGAAATTTTCTCCGATGGGAGCAACCCGGATGAGTTGCCCGGATTCGCAGATCGAGAGTGAATTTTTCCAGATGTTGGATGCGGTGGATGCCTATTCCATCAAAGACAATAAACTTTCTTTTCTTGTCAAAGACCAGGTAGTTGCAGTGTTTAAAAAGGTGGAGGAGACTACTCAGAAAGACTGAGCAGTCTTGATTTCTATTTCTCCGGCAAAGACGAATTCGGCGGGACCTTCCAGCCAGATGTGGGTGAAATGTTGTTCGGAGATTCGTTGAAAACTTACTTTCAGGGTTCCTCCTTTGGCTTGTAAGGTATAGGTGCCGTGATCGGCATGGCGAATGAGTGCTGTCACCAGAGCGGAAGCTACGCAACCGGTGCCACAGGCGAGGGTTTCGTTTTCTACGCCCCGCTCGTAAGTCGCGATTTTGATAAAATCAGAGGTCGGAGTGATGAAATTGACATTGGTGCCCTCCGGTTGGAACGGGGGAGAATAACGGATGGTTCTTCCTTGTGTGAATACGTCGGTTTGAAAGGCATCCCCGACAATTTTTACACAATGGGGAGATCCGGTATTCAGATAATAATAATCCGGAGTGACGGTGATGTGGTTTACATCGTTCATTCTGACTTTTACTCCGGAAGAGGTCATTTCGCCCCGGTGTTCGCCGTCTACAGCCAGAAAGCGGGTTTGATGATCGAATAATCCCAGGTGATGGGCATAGGCAATGATGCATCGGCTTCCGTTTCCGCATAGACTGGCTTCTTGGCCGTCTGCATTGAAATAGCGCATTTTGAAATCATAGTTCGGACAATTTTCCAGTAACATGAGACCATCGGCGCCGATACCAAAACGGCGGTCGCAGAAATGATGGACGATTGCCGGGGAAAAATCAAAAAACTTGTTTCGGTTGTCTATGATAATGAAATCGTTGCCTGCTCCCTGGTATTTTTGAAACTTAATAATCATAGTGCGATGTTAAGCTTTACTAATTAAGAAATTATTAATGAATACTTGGCAAAGATATTGTTATTATCATTTGTGACAAACGATAATTTTGAATTTGTAATATAAATCAGGAAAGAATATGAAAGTAATGAAATTTATAATTCCTTTGGTATTAGGGCTTGCAGGCGGCCTGATTGCGTATGTGGTAGCAGACGGTTTGGAGACGAAAACCGTACAACCTTCTTTGCAACATTCGGTGGTAGGACCGGGTTCTGCCCGTCCTGTCGTGCAGACTACGAACAATAGCGGACAAAATGACAGTTTTGCTTTGGCTGATTTGCGGGAAGCTGCAAAAAAAACTGTTCCTACGGTGGTGAATGTGATGACCATACAGATGCGAAAGGAGTATTATGGCAATCCGCTGGATTTCTGGTTTGGGGGAGTGCGTCCTCAGGTACGGGAAGTCCCTCAAAATATGGGAATCGGATCGGGGGTGATTATCACGGAAGATGGCTATATCATCACCAATAATCATGTGATTGACCGCAGTGATAAGGTGATGGTTACTTTGAATGATAAGCGTGAGTTTGAAGCCAAGGTGATTGGTGCGGATCCAGATACGGACATCGCTTTGTTGAAGATCGATGCGACCGGCTTGCAACCCATTGAATATGGAAATTCCGACGATGTTGTATTGGGAGAATGGGTGCTGGCTGTTGGTAATCCCTATAATTTGACTTCAACAGTGACAGCCGGCATTATCAGTGCCAAGGCTCGTCAATTGAGCGGAAAAATGAGTCTGGAGTCTTTTTTGCAAACGGATGCCGCTGTGAATCCGGGAAATAGTGGGGGAGCTTTGGTGAATGCAAAAGGAGAATTGATCGGGATCAATACAGCCATACAATCGCCTACGGGTAGTTATTCCGGTTATTCTTTTGCGGTTCCGGTGAATGTCGCTCGCAAGGTGGTCAGTGATTTGCGGGAATACGGGAAAGTGCAACGCGCGTTGATCGGTATCTCTATGGATGAATTGACTCCGGCATTGGCCAAAGAATATAAGGTGAAGGAACAGTCTGGTATTTATGTGGCTGAAGTGTTAAAAGGCAGTGCTGCTGAAAAAGGCGGTATCCAGCCGAAAGATGTGATCTTGCAATTGAATGGTTATGATGTGAAGTCATTTGCTGAATTGCAGGAACAATTGGCCAAATATGCACCGGGGGATGCGGTACAAGTAACTTTGAGTCGGGATGGAAAAGAAAAAGCGGTCGATATTGTTTTGCAGAATACCTACGGAGATACCGCTTTGACGGATCAGACCGGTATTTTGGGAGCCAAGGTTCAACCGTTGACTCGGAGTGATCAATACCGCTACCGATTGAACAAGGGGGTTAAAATTACAGAATTGAAAAATGGAAAATTTAAGGAGGCCGGTTTGACGGAAGGTTATATTATTGTTAAAATCAACAATCATACGATTTATGATGGCGAGGACTTGGAACGGGCTTTGAAAGCTGCAGGAAATGAGGGGGTTTTTGTTACGGCTGTCAGTCCTCGTGGAAGAGTTGAATATTTCGCTTTTTCATTGATGAATTAAAAAATGTTAATAGCGTCCAATTGGTTAAATTAACAAATTGGTAAATGAATAAAAAACCATACCTTTGCAAGACGTTTGCAGTGGTATATATAAGATAGTATGAGACAACTAAAAATCACAAAATCAATAACCAATAGGGAGAGTGCTTCTCTGGATAAGTATTTGCAGGAGATTGGTAAAGAGGATCTGATCACGGTCGAGGAAGAAGTTGAATTGGCTCAACGGATTCGGAAGGGTGACCAGAAAGCACTGGAGAAATTGACGAGAGCGAATCTGCGGTTTGTTGTTTCCGTAGCGAAGCAGTATCAGAATCAGGGATTGAGTTTACCGGATTTGATCAATGAAGGTAATTTGGGGTTGATTAAAGCAGCTGAAAAATTCGATGAAACCCGGGGATTTAAGTTTATATCTTATGCCGTATGGTGGATTCGTCAATCTATTTTGCAGGCGCTGGCTGAACAGTCGCGTATTGTCCGTTTGCCCTTGAATCAGGTGGGATCATTGAATAAGATCAACAAGGCATTTTCTCGTTTTGAGCAGGAAAATGAACGGCGTCCTTCTCCGGAGGAACTGGCTGATTCATTGGATTTGCCTGCAGAAAAGGTGGCTGATACCTTGCGAGTTTCCGGACGTCATATTTCTGTGGATGCCCCTTTTGTTGAAGGCGAGGATAACAGTCTGCTTGATGTATTGGTAAATGATGATTCTCCCATTGCTGACAGGACTTTGATCAATGAATCTCTTTCGACAGAAGTGGAAAGGGCTCTGTCGACTCTGACCGAACGGGAACGTGATATTATTAAACTGTTTTTTGGTATCAATTGCCAGGAAATGACATTGGAAGAAATCGGTGAAAAATTCGGTTTGACGCGCGAACGAGTTCGACAAATCAAGGAAAAGGCTATCCGGCGCTTGAGACATTCTTCCAGAAGCAAGTTGTTAAAGACTTATTTGGGATAGGGATTGTAAAAGATAAATGAAAAATGGAACCTCTACTCGAGGTTCCATTTTTTTTGATAATTAAATACTTGTTTGAAAAATAATGATTATCTTCGTTAACCAATCTTTATGCAAACAATTTTGTAGAAATGATGAGAAAACAATGGATTTTCGGAGGATTGTTTTTGTGTGGCTTGCTTGCTGGCAATACGAAAGCTGAAGAGAAAAAGAATGACTTGCCGGATAAAGCGACGGTGGAGCAAATTATTTGTCGGGTAAACGATTATTGGCAGACAAACCAGCCTGCAGAACAATGGGCTTTCTGGCATGTTGCGGCTTACCATACCGGGAATATGGCTGCTTATGAGAGGACCGGACGAGAACAGTATCGGGCTTATTCAGAAGCCTGGGCAGAACATAATCAGTGGAAAGGAGCGAAATCCGACGACAAGTTGCAATGGAAACTCACTTATGGGGAAACCGATGAGCATGTGCTGTTCGGTGATTGGCAGATTTGTTTTCAAACTTATGTCGATCTGTACCATTTGGATCCGGAGCCGAAGAAAATTGCCCGGGCGCGAGAAGTGATGGAATATGAAATGGGTACATCCCGAAATGATTACTGGTGGTGGGCGGACGGCCTCTACATGGTAATGCCCGTGATGACAAAGTTATATCGGGTTACCCGGAATCCGTTGTATCTGGAAAAGTTGTATGAGTACTGGACTTATGCCAATGAGATTATGTATGATGATGAAGAGGGATTGTATTACCGGGATGGAAAGTATGTTTATCCCCAACACAAGACGTTGAATGGCAAGAAAGATTTCTGGGCGAGGGGAGACGGATGGGTTTTTGCGGCTTTGGCAAAAGTATTGACCGATTTGCCTGCGGAGGATGTTCATCGAGCGGAATACATTCAGCGATATCGGGAGATGGCGAAGGCCCTTGTTCGCTGTCAGCAGGAAGAAGGTTATTGGACCCGCAGTTTGCTTGATCCTCAGCAGGCTCCGGGAAGAGAGACCAGCGGGACCGCTTTTTTTACTTTCGGTCTGTTTTGGGGAATTAACAATGGATGGTTGGATGAGGCCACCTATCTGCCCGTGGCTTTGAAAGGATGGAATTACCTTTCGACCATAGCCTTGCAGCCGGATGGACGAATCGGATATGTTCAGCCTATCGGTGAAAAAGCGATCCCGGGACAGGTCGTTGATGCTTCTTCAACAGCAGATTTCGGTGTCGGGGCCTTTTTGCTGGCTGCTTGTGAAGTAGCAAAATATGTTGATCGGCAATGAAGAAAGATATGAAAAGAACCGTATTGTGTCTGGGAATTCTTTTCCTGACGTTGTGCTCTCTGAGAGCAGAAGAATATAAGGCGTATCTGTTTGTATATTTTACCGGGAATGATAAGGCTGAAGAAGCGATTCGTTTTGCGATCAGCTACGACGGATTGAATTATCGGGCGCTGAATGACAATCAACCGGTCCTTTCTTCGGAAGAAATCAGTTCGACGGGTGGGGTGCGGGATCCACATATTTTGAGGGGAGAGGACGGAAAAACATTCTATATGGTGGCAACCGATATGGTATCGGCCAATGGATGGGACTCCAACCGGGCAATGGTATTGCTGAAATCGACAGATTTGATTCACTGGACTTCTTCGGTGGTGAATATGCAGCAAAAGAACTTGCCCGGATATGAGCAGTTGAAACGGGTGTGGGCTCCTCAGACGATTTATGATGCAAAAAGCGGAAAATATATGATCTACTGGTCCATGAAATTCGGAGAAGGCCCGGATCAGATCTATTATGCTTATGCCAACCCAGGTTTTACGGACATTGAAGGGGAACCGAAACACCTGTTTTTGCCTGAAAACAGGAAATCCTGTATTGATGGAGATATTATTTTTTACAGAGGAAAATATCATTTGTTTTATAAAACGGAAGGACACGGTAATGGCATTAAAAAAGCAGTAACTCGTTCGCTAACTTCCGGTCATTGGAAGGAATATGATCAGTATCTGCAGCAGACAGATCAGGCTGTGGAGGGCTCTTCTGTCTTCCCTTTGATTGGCAGTGAGCGGTATGTGTTGATGTATGACGTATACATGGCTGGGAAATATCAGTTTACTGAATCGACGGATTTGCTTCATTTTCGGGTGATAGATGAAGAGGTTTCCATGGATTTCCATCCTCGACACGGGACGATCATTCCGATTACGGTGAGTGAAGCCGAACGTTTGGAACGGGTGTGGGGAAATGCCCGGAAGCGGACGGTCTACCGGGTATTTGAACCGGAAAACGGTAATCCGGTGATCAAAGGCTTTTATGCTGATCCGGCTATTTTGTATGCTTATCAGACCGGACGTTATTATCTTTATCCGACGACGGATGGATATTCCAGTTGGGGTGGAAACAGTTTCAAGGCTTTTTCTTCTTCCGATTTGAAAGAGTGGAAGGAGGAAGGTATCATTCTCGATTTACCGAGTCAGGTGAAATGGGCGAAACGGAATGCCTGGGCTCCTTGTATTATCGAAAAGAAAGTAAATGGCGCATATCGGTATTTTTATTATTATACGGCGGCTCAACGGATTGGAGTGGCCGTGGCGGATCATCCGGCTGGACCTTTCCGGGCCGGCGATCAGCCGGTGGTCGATCAGTTGCCGGCAGGAGTGACGGGCGGACAAAACATCGATCCGGACGTGTTTTACGATCCGCGCTCTGGAAAGACTTACCTGTATTGGGGAAACTGTTTTATGGCCGTTGCCGAATTGAATGAAGATATGATGAGTATACGTCCGGAAACCGTTCGAGTAATCACTCCGAAGGATGGTACTTTTCGGGAAGGGACCTGTGTATTTTATCGACAAGGGAAATATTATTTTCTGTGGTCGGAAGATGATACCCGCAGTGAGGACTACCGGGTACGTTACGGCATGGCCGATTCTCCACTGGGACCGATTCAGATTCCGGACAACAATTTGATTTTAGCTAAAAATCCTGATTTGGGCATATTCGGCACCGGACACAATTCGGTTTTGCAGATTCCGGGAAAAGATGAATGGTATATCGTATATCACCGTTTTTGTCGTCCTGATGGTATTCATATGGGGGATGCAGCCGGTTATCACCGGGAGGTATGTATCGATCGGATGAATTTTGAGGCGGACGGGACAATTCAAAAGATTATTCCTACGTTGGAAGGTTTGGGGAAAAAGGTATCGGAGAAAGCAATGGATGAAGTGAGATAAATGGTTATTTTGATGCTATGAAATTGATATGGATGATGATCGGCTTGCTGTTAGGCAGCCTTTGGGGGTGTCAGGAAAAACTGGAGGTGGTGGGCGTAGATTTTGTACCTTCGGATTTTCCGGTAAATTTCAGCTTGTATACAGCAGGCGATTGGCAGTATGTCGCCTATTATGATACGGCTCATGTGATGACGGTGGCATGCCGTCGTTTGGGTTCGGATCAGTGGGATTATCAAAAACTGAACAGCAAGGTGGGTTGGGACAGTCATAATTCTATTGCCATGTATGTCGATAGTGTCGGATATATTCATATTTGCGGCAATATGCATTCCAGTCCGATGAATTATTTTAAAAGCCTTTGTCCATGGCAAATTCATACGATCGTACGTCAGGACAGCATGGTTGCGCAGGAAGATGTAACAACCTATCCGGAATTTATGACCGGTCCTCGGGGAGAGGTGATTTATCATTACCGTTACGGACGTAGTGGAAACGGATATGAGATATACAATGTGCTGGATGTGGAGAGGCAGACCTGGAGTCGCTTGCTGGATCGGCCTCTGATCGATGGTGAGGGGTTGCGAAGTGCTTATATGCAGGGACCTGTCGTTGGCCCGGATGGTTATTATCATTTGATTTGGGTGTGGCGAGATAATCCCGACTGTTCATCCAATCATACGCTTTCATATGCCCGCAGCCGGGATCTGTCGCATTGGGAAAGTGTCCGCGGAGAAGCGGTAGACTTGCCGATAACCCTGTCGGATACGATATTGGTTGTCGATCCGACTCCGGTAAAGGGAGGGTTGATAAATATCGGTATAAAGTTGGGATTCGATTCCCGGTGCCAACCTGTCATCGGGTATCATAAGTATGATTCGCTAGGATATACTCAGTTGATGTTGGCTCGTTTTGAGTCGGGCCAGTGGAAACAGGTTCGGCAAACCCAGTGGACCTATCGTTGGGATTTCAAAGGTTGGGGAACGATTGTCAATGAGTTATTGATCGATGCACCAGAAGTTTGGCAACAGGGACAGTTGCGTTTTGGGTATCATCGGATGGATATCGGGGACGGACAGGTGATTGTTGATGAGAATACATTGCTTCCTTTGCGAGAGGAAGCATATGTGAAAAATTATCCGGATTCGATGGATGTGGTCCGTTCGAATTTTCCCGGTATGTTGGTGTATAAAGTGATAGGGCAGGGGATCGCTTCTGATCGGCATCACTATTGTTTACGTTGGGAAGCTCTTTCTCCGAATCGAGATCAGAAGCGGGATGGTGCTTTGCCGGCTCCTGCCCGTTTGGAGGTTTGGCGTATTCAATGATAAATTTAATGTATGATAAAATGAAGGTTTTTAAGGTATTTTCTCTGTTGCTTCTGATGGCCGTGTTGCTGCCACAGGGAGCAGAAGCAAGACGCAAGCAAGAGAAAGAACAGGACGATCGTACCTATTGGTGTAATCTTTTATACAAGATCGTGAGTCCCATACTCAGTAACATGAGTGAAGGAAAGTTGCAACAGAATATGCTGGTGGAACTGAGTCCTACTTGGGATGGTCGGGATAGGCGGGTAACCTATATGGAAGCTTTCGGTCGTACCATGGCCGGCCTGGCCCCCTGGCTGAGTTTGCCGGACGATGATACGCCGGAGGGGGCACAGCGGAAACAGCTTCGAGAATGGGCGCTGAAGAGTTATGCGCATGCTGTGGATCCGAACAGTCCGGACTATCTGTTATGGCGAAAAGAGGGGCAGCCGTTGGTTGATGCCGCTTATGTGGCTGAAAGTTTTATTCGGGCTTATGATGCGTTGTGGGTGCCTTTGGATACTCTGACCAAGCAGCGTTATATTCAGGAATTTCAGCAATTGCGTCGGGTGGATCCACCTTATACCAATTGGTTGTTGTTTTCTTCTACCATAGAATGTTTTTTGAGAAAGGCAGGGGCGCAGTGGGATGCTTATCGGGTGACTTCTGCCTTGCGGAAGATAGAGGAATGGTATGTCGGTGACGGTTGGTATTCGGATGGACCCGGTTTTGCGTTTGATTATTATAATAGTTATGTAATCCAGCCGATGAATCTCGAATGCCTGGAGATTATGACCGATGGAGGAAAACGGAATGTGTGGAATATGGAGAAGGACGGCTATCCGCGGGCTTTACAACGGATGCAGAAATATGCGATTATTTTGGAACGCTTTATCTCTCCGGAAGGTGCCTATCCGGTTTTCGGACGTTCTATTCCCTATCGCATGGCGGTGTTTCAGCCCTTGGCCATGTTGGCTTGGCGTGAGGAATTGCCGGAAGAGCTTTCGGGCGGCCAGGTGCGGGCGGCCTTGACTGCTGTGATGAAACGGATGTTTGAAGGAGAACAGAATTTTAATGAAAAAGGATTTTTGACTTTGGGATTCAATGGGTCACAGCCCGGAACTTCGGACTGGTATACGAATAATGGCAGTTTATATATGACTACTTTGGTTTTTTTGCCACTGGGATTGCCGGCAGATCATCCTTTTTGGACAGATCCGGCTGAAGATTGGACCCAGAAAAAGGCCTGGGGTGGTCAGGAATTTCCGAAAGATCATGCTATAAAATAATGAAAGGGAAGAAAAATCGTTTCGATTGCAAATAATGGTTGATAATCAAATGAAGAGAAAAATAAATAAAGGGATCTGGCTGTTTTTGTGGTGTGTGTGGATGATGGGGTGCAGCCGGCAACAGCAGGTAGAGGTACTTGTTCACAACCCCCTTCTGGAAGAGCGTTGTGGAGAAATAGTCGAAGTCGCCTGGAAAGAATTGGAAAACGTTCTGGAAACGGTGGATCCTCGGCAATTGATTGTATATGATGCAGAGCAGCGGGAAATCCCCTCTCAGGTGATTTATCAAGGGACGGAATTGCCGGTTGCCTTGATTTTTCCGGTATCCCTGGCATCGGAGGAAGAAAAGACCTTTTTCATACGGAAAGGGCAGCCGGCCTCCTATGAGCCCTTGGTGTATGGACGGCTTGTTCCCGAACGGATGGATGATTTTGCCTGGGAGAACAATCGGGTGGCTTATCGGGTCTATGGGCCGGCTTTGGAAGCTACCGGCGAAATCAGTCATGGCATCGATGTCTGGTGTAAGGGAACCGAACGTCTGGTGTTGAACGAGTGGTATAAACGGGGAGATTATCATCGCAATCATGGCGACGGAATGGATGTATATGCAGTGGGACGTACGCTGGGAGGCGGTGCCATGGCTCCTTTACGGGACGGAAAGTTAGTCATGGGCAATAATTTTACGGACTGTCGGATTTTGGATCAAGGGCCTCTACGGTTTACCTTTTCTTTGGATTATGCACCTTATGAGGTGGGAGATTATCGTGTAACGGAACGGCGCGAGATCAGTCTGGATGCAAATACTCATTTTTGCCGGATTCGGGAAACTTATGACGGATTGCCTGCAGGAAGTCTGGTTGCTGCCGGTATCGTGTTACGGGATCAACCTGGTGAAATCTGGCGGGATACGGTTCGAGGCGTTTTGGGATATTGGGAACCGGAAAATTGGAATAATGGCGAGAATAATGGTCATTTAGCGGTTGGGATAGTTTTTCCTCATGCTTTGAAAAAGATTGAAGAAACTCAGGGACACCTGTTGGCGATTACTGAATATCCGGGAACTGTCGTGGAATATTGGATGGGCACTGCCTGGAGTCAATGGGGAGAGGTGAAAGAAGCAACAGACTGGTTTGAGTGCTTGAATCGAGAAAAGAAACGACTGGAAAATCCATTGATTATATCGATTAATCATTAAAGCGTATACATTACACTTTGAATTTGAAAAAAAAATTTGCGATCTAATTTTTTTTTATTTTTTTTGCAGAAAAATTTTTCATGGATAGTATAAGGTATTACACGCAAGAGGCCGATTTTAAGGTGGCTGTGGATTGCATTATTTTCGGTTTTGATGAGGAAGGTTTGAAATTGCTGTTGTTGAAACGGAATTTTGAACCTTGCAAGGGGGAGTGGTCATTGATGGGAGGTTTCCTCCGGGCGGAAGAGAATCTTGACCAGGCGGCAGAGCGGGTATTGAGAGATTGTACCGGATTAGAGAAGGTGTATATGGAGCAGTTGATGACTTTCAGTGATGTCGATCGGGATCCGGGTGCGCGGGTTGTTTCTGCGGCTTATTTTGCTTTAATGGATATCCGGAATTATGATAAAGAGGCGGTTAGTTCCTATAATGCGATGTGGATTCAGCTGGATCAGGTGCCTCCTTTGATTTTCGATCATAACCAGATGGTTGAAAAAGCATTGGGACGTTTGAGAAGACGGGCGACGAACTGTCCGGTCGGTTTCAATCTCTTACCGAAAGAGTTTACGTTACCTTCTTTACAGATGTTGTATGAGGCGATTTTTGGATGTGAAATCGACAAGCGGAATTTCCGGAAAAAGATTCACAGCATGAATATCCTGATCAATACCGGTAAAAAAGATTATTCTACATCGAAGAAAGGGGCTTACCTTTATTCTTTCGATGAGGAGAAATATAACAGCATGCTGGAAAAAGGCTATAACCCGAACTTTTTTAATATTTAATAGCGGGTATTTGTCTTTGATCCTGAGGTATTCTGCGGAATTGCTGTTTCTGTAGAAGAGGATAGTTTTAAGGATGCCAGGGTATATTTATTCTTTGATTGTTTCTCTGTATTCTTTTGAGGAGGTTGGCATTTTGCTTGGATAGTCCTATTTTAACTCGACTTCTATTTTATTTCATCGGTCATTTCCGATGAAATTTGCAATTTTATCCGTGATTTTTGTAGTATGTGGCTGATGGTGACGCTATAATTTTGTGAAAAATTATAGCGTATGGAAACTGATTTTTTCCCTTTTTATGATTCTGTGGAAGAATTCCGGTGCTATAATCGGATTAAAATTGAAAATACGATGAAGGAAAAAAGAAATATTGCGGAATGGGGAAGACGGACCTTGTCGTTCATCTTTTCTTTATTTGTTTTGGGAATAGGAGTCGCTTTGACCATCCGGGCGAATCTGGGCTCTTCACCGATCACTTGTCCACCGTATGTATTAAGTATGATTCCGTCTGCGCCTTTGACCGTCGGGGGATATATTTTTTGTATGCAGTTCTTTTTTGTATTATTGCAATGGTTGTTGCTTCGTAAAAATTTTCAAAAAATACAATTTTTGCAACTTGGTGTTTGCTTGTTGTTCGGTCTTTTTTCGGATTTGGGTATGTGGTTGACAGAGCCGTTGCAATGGAGTGATACATTGTTGGGATATTCCGCCCGGTGGATTCAGTTGGTTGTGGCGGGAGCGATATTGGGTATTGGGGTGGTTTGGGAGGTTCGTAGTGATGTTTTGCTGATTCCGGGCGAGGGGTTGCCGATTACGATTTCACGGGTTTTTCGTGTCGATTTTGGTAAAGTGAAAATGGTTTTCGATATATTTTTGGTCGCTATTGCCGTTGCATGCTGTTACATCGTTTTTGGTCGTTGGCGTTGGGATCTGGTTGGTGCAGGGACTCTTTTTTCTATGTTTTATGTAGGAATCGTTGTTCGCTTTATTTCCCCTCACATGCATTGGTTGGATCGTTGGCTGGCAGGGGATACGGTCGTCGAAAAACCAGTACAATCGACAGTTCTTTCTGGCAATACTCCTTTGGTTATTACGATTTCCCGTCAATATGGAAGTGGCGGACATGAGATTGGTGAAAAACTTGCGGAAATACTGGGAATACCTCTTTATGATAAGAATATAATTGATAAAACAGCTGAAGAATTGGGTTTTTCTCCGAAAGTTGTGATGGAACGAGAACAATCCATGACACCGATGCAATTACTCGAAATGGTTTTTGTGGAAGGAGGTGGTGTTATTCCTGAAATGGAGCTTTCCGCTGATGATGCTATATTTGTTACCGAAAGCCGGATTATTCGGGATTTGGCGGCGAAAGGTTCTTGTATTATTATCGGAAGATGTGCTGATTTTGTGTTGCGAGATCATGCCGGATGTTTCCGGGTGTTTGTCAGGGCAGAGATGGAGCAGGCGCGGAAAAGAGTTGTGGAAGAATACGGTATTTCATCAGAAAATGCTACGGTTGAAATTGAACGGATTGACAAAGAACGTTCTAATCATTATTGGCGATATACCGGGAAACGCTGGACCGATGCAGAGAATTATGATCTGGTGTTAAACAGTTCTAAAATGGGTATAGATAAAACTGTTGAGATGATTCGGAATGCCGTTCAGAGATGAAAGAGAAATAATCAGATGGACAACCGGTATTCGTGTGGAGTTATTCCAGTCATTTTTTTGAACCAGTTGGTGAAATGCGAAGAAGAAGAAAAACCCAATTCTTCGGCGATGCGATTGACTGATTTGTAGGGATCGCCAAGACGCTCTTTGGCGATATCCAAGGTTTTGCGGTGAATGTGTTTCAAGGTGGAGATTCCTGTTTCTTTACGGACGAGATTACTTAAATAGTTGCTTGAAAGACATAATGCTTCCGCACAATATTGTACGCTCGGCAATCCTTTTTCCAAAGAAATGGATGAGTTGAAATAGTTGTCAAGTAATTTTTCCAGTCGTGCCAAAATGTCGTGATTAACCGCTGTACCTGTTTGAAACTGACGTTTGTAAAAGCGGACACAATAATCGAGAGTTAATTTGATATAATCGATCATTAGTGTCCGGTAAAAAAATCATAAAAGTTCTTTGAAAATATTGAGAGTTAGGTATTTATAGGAATTTTTCGAG
>CALUKE010000010.1 GCA_944321165.1 uncultured Odoribacter sp. | reverse complement strand
CGACTGGATAATGGAACGCTATGCCGTCACCATCGACAAAGCATCCCAAATCAAAAACGACCCTAACGACTGGTCAAAGGAACATGAGCAACCTCGTTATATCCTCGACCTTCTGTTGTCAGTTATTATTCTCTCTTGCCAGACCGTGGATATGGTAAATGAGTTACCTAAAATCAACTTGTAATTGTTTAGGATGCGTGGAAAGTTGTTTCACGCATCCTATCTCAAGCACATAACGTGATGAAATATGGTTCCAGTTTCCTCCAGATGACGAAATTTCTTTATTAGAATATCTATAAGGGAAATTTTATATTCCAATAAAATATAGATTTCTTCAACTGTAAAAAGGATAAGCCTTGATGATTTGTCGTAAAAATATTCTATTGTTTTATCAGACGGTCTTGATAAAGTTACAAATACGCCTTTGGTAAAAGGTGATTTCGTTTCAATCTTATGTGAAAATAGTAATAGGTCATTTTTGGATATTTCGGTTGTTCTGTACTTGGCTTCTATAAGAATCGTATTACCATTTAAGATAAAGCTGCCATCTATTTGGTCATTCTCGGTACGATAAGAAGCTCTTACATCCAAATTAAATGCTTCGAATAAATGTTTTAAATAGATTTCAAAAGCATACCCCTTTTGCTGCTGAGTTTGTTTCTTTTCTATGTTTAACAATTCTCTTTTTAGGTATTCAAAATCAACTTTGGAGGTCTTGTTTGGCGAGGTTGTCGTATTCTTATGACTTATAGAATCTTTTCCTAACTTTTTCTGCCCAAATTCATATAGCTTAGCTATATCTTCTTGGGTGATATTTTTGTCTAATGAATTTGATTTCATATAGTTTATGAGCAAAATTATCATCTTTCCGACATATGCGTCAGATTCATCTTCAATAAATTGTCGAAGCATTTTTGCTTTTGATAATCCAGGATATTTTTGATATATGTTATACGATACGACATCTTTCATAAACTCTTCAAATTCTCGGTTGGAAAAATTTAGGACATATCCACTTCCCATGCCGAATACCCTTTCTATTAATTGTTTTTCTGTAAAAGACAATTTAGCCATAATCGAATCTTAATTAGTTGTATTCTACAATCAATGTATCAACATTTCTATTAGATCGCCGCAATAAAGTATCGGAAAAATTAGAACGGCTTTGTATGATAGACTGTTTCAAGGATTCCAATTGAGATTCCTCTATTTTAATAGGTTCTGCACATTTCTCGACGCAGAAGGGTGTTATAGCCGAAACGGCGACAGCACATAATGCAGCATAAAAAGACATACGAGCATTTTTCATTTGCTCTTTATGGTGTAGTTCATTTTCTTCTATTTGTTTTTCAAAATTCCTTTGTTCGATAGATTTGTATTCATGCTTTACTAAGTCTTCCAACAATGGTAATGGATAAATAATTTTATCGTAGTATTTGTTAAGTAAATCAACGCAATCGGTGTAGGCATTCTGCTCTATATGTTCCACGGCATATAGTCGTTTCCCTTTATCTGCTATTTCATAAAAGCAATCAAGATTTCCAGAATATTCAATATCTTTGGGAAGTCCATATTGATATTTTGAGGTATCGTATAATGCTTGTTTCACCAGTTTAGAGGTATCATTAGCAAATGATATTGTCTGGAGCTCAATGTAATGATTCACTTCTAATTCATTCATGAAATAAAGGAAATCACAAATCTTGAAATATTGTTTATTTAGTTCTGTAATATCTTCAGCATCTTCTTTTTTCATATAAATCTTGATTCTTTTCCTTTTGGCTAATTCCCAGCGTAATGCAAAACAATCAAGATTATCTCGTAGCAGTTTTGTCGTACGCAGTTCTTCCAATTTGAAATTGTTTTTTCTATCAAACAATCCTTTTACAATATATTTTTCCTTATCTGTTAATTCTCTCATTGTGTAAAATTAGAATACTAATGATAATTGTTTTACCATTAAGCCTAATAATGTGGCTATACCAAAACTCAATAAAGTTCCACCTAATACATATTCTGTCTTGGCTGTATCTGTGTCCTTAAATCGAAGTACAGATTTTGCGGCTATGATGAATCCCACAGCTTCATATTGGCCGATCAAAACAAATACCAATGTCAGGATTCTTTCTAAATTTCCGATGAGTGCCCCTGCATTTTTCATGCTTTTGCAAGATTCGGTTTCTCCTATTTTATATCGCTCCAATATCAGTTTTATAAGAATGTTGGTAGGTTTCAGACAACATAATATGGCAAACACAAATGTTGGAATGGATATATGTTCAAAGAAATCTATGCCTTGAATTGGTAAATGGCATAGCGATACATATTGATGTGCAATAAAACACAAAATTACAATATGAGCAATCTGGTCTGCTAAAAAAGGCCACAGACCTTTGCACATGTATGATTTCACCGCATCAATCATCAAATGTGTTACTAATATGAGCAACGCGTAAACCCAAAAATCAACTGTTGGAACAAATGCCCATGAAAGCAGTCCTATGATTGTGGAATGAACATACAAAAAAGGGCTTTTTAGTTTTGATTCCTCTTTCCTCTTGCAGTATTTATCACTTTGCAGATAGAAATCTCCAATCACATGAGCCATCAACAGGCTTAATAATAACCAGCTATTCATGCGTTTTCAAAATTTAGTTGTTCAAAGTAATTTAGTGCCTCCTCTATACAATACCATTTAGCAGAAGTCGAGTGCTGGTTTATTCCAGACTGCTTTACGCCTAATATATCTGCTATTTCTTGCTCGCTTTTAGACAAAAGTTTATAATAAATGACTTCACTCTGTCGCTTTGTAGCATTATTGAGCAAGGCATCGGTCAGCATACCGACAGTCTGTAATGCCGGTTTTAGTTGCATATCAGCAGGTTCAATAAGGAATGTACCATTTTTGTTTGGAGTCCCCATTCCGCTTAATGTCCGTCCTGATAAATAAATCGCCTCTCCATCCATTATGCCGTGTTCCTTATCGACAATACGCATATTACCTATTCCCATAGCTATACGGATTCCGTATGCTTGGAACAGTTTTTTCTTTTTCGGTTCTGCAATAGGAAAAGACTTAATGCAACTCTTAATAATAAGAGCAACTCTGAAGCCGTCCTTAGCTGAAGGCAACAGGCACTCTATGTAATCTCCCTTTATTAACCTGCCCCAAAATCCGGGAAATCTCTTTTCGAGGACAGAAAATAAATCTTCTATCCTTTGCTTCAAAGCAATGGTTTCTTCAATACACAAAGATGTGGACGAAACTATATCGGCAGAAATGGTTGCATACATAGATTGAATCCGTTTAATTACTGTTCAATGCAAAGGTATAAATAATATCTCTACCGACCAAAATATTATAAGCCAATTAGCTTATAAAATTAGAGAATAAGTGATTTAACTTATTGTAATGCGTTATAAGCCTTAACTCTTATTTTCGTCTGACTTATATTTCCGACTATCCTATTTTGAAAAAATATGCCACTTATGTGATAGAACACATGAAAAAGTGAGATAAAATAGTGATGCTAAAATGGTACTAAATTGCATATCACATATTGCTATATCAATATAAAATACATATTATCAGATTGATACAAATTTATTCATATTGTCGCCCACCACCTTGTGCATAACGGATCGTCATCTCATATGAACCGCCGGTCTCGCTGTACACCTCTTTCCATTCGGCATAATTCTCCGGTTGTCCACCCAGATACCCCACCATCATTTTCCCGGAAGCCTCTTCCTGTGATTGATAGCGAACCGCCTTACTGTTCTTACCTAAATCATTGAACAGAGGCAAATATGACCACTCTGCTTCATACAGTGTCGGTTCCAGTCGTTTTTTCCCTTCTACTCGCAAAATCAATGCGCTGTGAGCCGGAAGTTCCCGTATCAGGGTATCTTTCACCTTTCCCAGATCCTGTTGCCTTACCAAATCCCGGATACGAACCGTTCCTTCAAACTCCAGACAACTCAAAGGAACCGTAAAAGCACAGACAGAATCCGATGGGTTATAAAGTGCGACAGCCCGCACCTTTCCGCGCTTCTGTTCTATATCTTTCACCAGGACATACCCGTCATTCACATGCTGTACCACATAAGCCTGTAATCCCAACGGGTCTCTATTCAAAGCCAGCAATTCCGGATTTTTCAAAAGCTTCAAAGAAGAGTCCGAAATTTTTTCCAAATTGCAACCAATCAACAAAGGAGAACTCATAATACACCACAATCCAAAATGAGCCTCTTCCTCCTGAAGTGTCAAACCACCACCCCCTACCGGACTGCCATCGTTGAAACCGATCACCATCATATCCATATCATTATAATGCCCGTTTCCTGCATAAGCCGACAAATACAAATTTTTCCCAACCACATACTTGATCGAATTCCATTCAGCCCGGATATCGCCGCTGATACGCCAGGAATCAGCCACCTCTTTTGCCCAGGTTCCGGGAAATGCCCAACGGCAAATATTCAGCGCCACTCCCTCTTTCACCATATCGATGTTTTGACGGATATCAGTATAACGGTCTCTTTCTTCCAGTCCCAGGTAATTCCCTCCACAATAATCGATTTTAATGAAATCGAATCCCCAATCCCCAAAATACAATTGGGCATCTTGGGCTTCATGTCCGTAAATACCAGCCCCGACTCCGGTCTTGTCCCTATCGGACATCGATCCACAGGTATTATTACCGGCATCCGTATATATTCCAGCCTTCAAGCCCAAAGCATGAATATGGTCGACCACCAACTTCATACCGTTCGGGAAACGCTGTGCATGTTCATGCATCTGACCGGATTCATCCCGCTCTCCAAAAAAACCGTCATCAATATTTACATACTGATATCCAGCCGCTTTCAATCCTTTTTCCACCATCAAATCCGCCTGACGTTTAATAATATCCTCACTGATATTTACCCGAAAGGCATTCCACGAACTCCATCCCATGACAGGAGGTTTACAAGCCGTTTGCTGCGCCATCGCTTCTCCGGCCGATAAAGCGACAGCCATGCTTACCATAAAAATGAATGTTTTCATAAGTAATTATTTAAGCACATTATAGAAAAATCTTCTTCATGCTATCAAAATTACACAATTATACCTATTTAACCAAACAATTTAATCATACACCGGAAAATATAAAAAATGAGTGTATATCGACATTTGAAGCGACATACACTCAATTCTAAAGTGATAAAAACAAGCTATCAGCTATTTTTCTTGGGAACAAAAGTAACATCTACGATATCTACATCTTTCATCAGCAATCTGGTGAATTTCTGAATATCCTCTACCGTAATCCCGTTCAAAATATCTTCGTAATTTTTAGGATCATGGATATCGGTTCCAACAACATAATAAGTAGTCAATACATTCATCCAATAGCTATTCTGATTTTTAGACTGTTCTCTGATTTTCAACAAGTTACTTACAACCTTTGTCAACTCTTCTTCGGTGGGCCCTTCTTTCTGCAGTTTATCCATTTCCAGATAAATAAGCGACTTCAGGTACTCTGCCTTTTCAGGATCGCAATCAAACTGCATGGACATGGTGTAGATGCTACGCGGAATTCTACTTGAACTGGCTTGTACCGCAACGCCATAGGTTCCTCCTTCCTTCTCACGGATGTTTTCTGTATACCTTAAATCTAAAATACCTTTCAATATACTGTTACAAAAATCATTCTGAAGCGAATTTTTCATCTCTTTTGAAAAACGGGTGAAGACCACAGCTTTCGGTTCTTCCAGCTCGATCTCAATCTTTTTCACCGTTTTCCCCTTGGGCCCCATCACCTTGTTGTCTTTCCAGTTTTCTTTCCGATATTCGGATTTTAAGGAACCCAGATATTTTTCCACAAGCGGTTTAATCGTTTCTTCCTCGACATTACCAACAATGAAAAAAGTAAAGTCGCTGGCATCTTTGATACGATCTCGATATATCTGTTCCATTTTTTCCAGAGTCAACTGATTCAGATAATCTTCATTGAAGATCAAAGCCCGGGGATGATAATTACTCGTAATTAAAGTGAGGGAATCTTTCATGATTGTTTGAGGATTGCTCATAACGGAAGGCAACATCGCCCGAGTTCGGCTAATGGCGGATTCGAATATCTCTTTGTCAAAACGTGGTTTGGTAAAACGAAGATATACCAGCTGCATCATTGTTTCCACATCTTTGGGGGTCGATGCACCCTGTACCGATTCTGACATACCGGTAATACTGACACTGCTGCTGGCCATCTTACCGGTAAGCAGTTTTCCCAAAGTAACGGCATTGAAATCTCCCAATCCGAAACCAGCGATAAAACTGGAAACATTCTGTGCGGAAGGCAACATGTCCAAATCATACAGAGAGGTGCCACCTTTGCTATAAGAAGCCAGTGTTACTTCTTCTTTGTTATAATCGGCTTTACGGAAAACAACTTTCGCCCCATTATCCAGGGTCCATTCTACAGCACCGAATGTCGGCAATTGTTTAGTCTTTACGATCTTTCCTCCCGGTAATTCCTCCGTCATTAACTCTGCACCGACTTCCACATCTTGATAGGCAGATATTTCTGCGTTGGAAACTTGATCCATGATGGCCAAACACTCTTCTTTCGTCAAATGACGGACATTTTCTGAAGGACCACTCACAATAATAACCTGATTTTTTGCCACATTCCACTCCTTTGCCTTGGCATTTACTTCGGCCACAGAAATTGTCGGTATCAGTTGCTTCATATATTCATAATAATAGCTAAAATCCACCATCGGTTCCTGATAGAGGAAATTCGCCTGCATTGTATTTATGTAAGCGTCGTTATGGGTCTTGTCTTTTTCCTTGTAAGCCGACTCTAAAGTAGTCAAGAGATTGGTTTTGATACGTTCCAGTTCACTTGCTGTAAATCCATATCGTTTCACCCGTTCATTTTCGGTCAATACTGTCTCAAGAGCGATTGCCTCTTCATTGGGTTTGGCGGTGGCAGCCAACGTATAGGCATTATATCCATCGACAAATCCGCCGAAAGTGATACTGCCTCCCATATAGGGGGGATTCGCCTGCTGCATCAGTTCTGCCAGGCGTGTATTGATCATACTGATATAAAGAGTTGCCAATAAATTATCCTTCAGATAGGCATGCGTATTCTTTTCCGCAGCAGGAGTACTACGCATGAAGTTTATCAACTGGACAGACGAACCGGTAGCCTCTTTATCTGTCGCCAGACAGTAGTAAATCTCATCATGCTCCGGAACTTCATAGAAGGGACGGGGTGCCGGATTTTTTACAGCCGGAATCTTGGACAGTATATCTTTAACGCGCTGTTCCATCTTCTTCAGATCGAAATCTCCCACAATCGCAATGGCTTCCAGATCTGTACGATACCATTTGTGGTAAAAATCCCGAATGGTCTGGTACTCGAAATTTTTGATAACGTCCAAAGACCCGATAACATCGCGTTCCGCATATTTGGAACCTTTCAGTAAAACAGGAAATATTTGAGCGGTGATGCGAAAATCCGAATTCCGTCGGGTTCGCCATTCTTCGGCAATGACTCCGCGTTCCGCATCGATCTCTTCATCGGAGAGAGTCAAGTAATAGGACCAGTCATGAAGAATCAACAAACAGGTATCCAACAGGGATTCATCAGTCGTCGGCACAGAACTGATGTTATAGACAGTTTCATTGTGTGCCGTATAGGCATTGATATCTTTGCCGAAAGAAATACCGTGTCTCTCTAAAGTCGTAATGATCCCTTTCCCCGGAAAATTCTGGGTTCCTTGAAAGGCCATGTGCTCCAGGAAATGGGCCAGACCGTTCTCATCCGCTTCTTCCAAAAGGGCTCCAGCTTTTCGAATGATATAAAAACTGGCCCGTTCTTTCGGTTCTGCATTATGACGCAGATAATAAGTTATGCCATTGGGAAGTTTTCCGACAAGAATATTCGGATCCTGTGGCAGGGGATCTTCCAATTTTGCCTGAGCAAATACCCCCTGTCCTAACAGTAAACAAGCAAGCACAAATAAGCTAAAAATTTTTTTCATCTGGTATTTTTATTATTTATTTT
Organism: uncultured Odoribacter sp.; assembly: GCA_944321165.1. Taxonomy (GTDB): domain Bacteria; phylum Bacteroidota; class Bacteroidia; order Bacteroidales; family Marinifilaceae; genus Odoribacter. The sequence goes on along the minus strand of CALUKE010000010.1, from coordinate 77,586 downwards.
AACAAAGATTCTATGATTTCCCGATATCTTTCGGGAGCAGCTCCCATATCCCGGATCATCTCTTTTCCCGGTGCAATAAACATCAAAGTCGGCAATGCCTGTATTCCAAATACGCTGCACAATTCCTTTTCCTTATCTGCATTGACTTTCAAAAACAGGACACGCCCCTTGTATTCTGCCGCCATTTTCTCCATTTCCGGCAATAATCGCATGCAAGGGCCACACCAAGTCGCCCAGAAATCAATCACGATGATCCGGTCACTCTTTGATTGGAATGCTTCTCCATCCCGATAATCAAAAATATGCTCAATAAAATAATCCCGTGTGATAGCATTCAATTTTCCTTCTTCTATCTTTACTTCCGGCGCTTTTTCTGCAGCATCATCAATCTCCACCATATCATGGAACTGGAAATACACTTTATCCTTCGCAATATCGATCGAAAGGATCCCCTCTTTCAAAATATCCAACCCGATCACAGAGTGTTTCAAACAGGGATTTTCTACTACCTTCACATTTTCCAAGGCTGTACGTACAAAATTAAAACCGGGCAACTCCACCTGTCTGCCTTCAAGTGTTGCAGTACTAAAATCCATCTTCGGAACCGGAATGCAGCTACCGGTCTTTTCTCCTGCCACACGGGTAAAATCGGAGGCGGTTAAATTCAGGCCACCCTTACTCCAGGTATCCAACGCGACCTCCAGGGATTGACCGTTTATCCCACATTCCGTTAAAACATAGGCCCCATACGATACAAACTTCGCATTCTGACGATGTGTCAATTTCATATAAGTCGGACGGTAAGGTGCTGTCGTGGTCAACTTCTTACGCCTGGCATCAATGGTCAAGACACAAGTTTGAAACAAAACCGCATTGATCGTACCGACTACTCCCATTTCCTTCAACTCCGGAGCATCCTTCAATACAAAAAAGCTACTTTCTAAACCAGAAGCCAAATTTCCGATGGAAACTTTATCAATGATTACAGAGCCTGCCGGAATACAGGAACGGCATACGTATTCCTTGTAAGGAAACTTGCCAATTTTCTCCGAATCAATCCCATAATCATCCAGATATTCTTCCAAAATCGCATTATGGCCGGACAAATCAAGCGCTAACAAGGCCGGCTTACCATTCAACAAGGCTTCCACCACAATTCTTCCGTCCACTTCACGATAATCCATTACCGCTACAGCGCTATTTTCCACCTGAGCTTCCGTATGCAAAGCAGAAAAGCACAAACTGATCATGACAAATAACAATCCTATTTTCATTTCTTCCCTTTTTTCTTGTTATACTTATAGACTACTTTCTTTATACCATCGGCGGTTTTTATCTCAAGTACATTTTTGCTCCTTTGTTGCAAATCTTTCAAACCGGTTGTTATACTTTCGCAAAAGTCATAGGTTCCTGCCGGTTTACCATTTATTTTCAACACCTCATCTCCGGGCTGTATTCCAGAAGTTTCAGTACTCCAAACACCGGCTACCACAATATCCCCCTTTGAAGATACTTTCAAAGTGTAATCATTCAAGGGGGCTTCCAATTTCACATCCCGTCCGTAAGGTTCATAATAAAAACGCATACGAGGATAATCAATGGTTACTTTCCCATAATCCAACAATTTCATTCCCAATAATGAATAGGGAGCAGAAGCTGTTTCAACCACGGCATCGGTAAAAGTTGCCATACAGATCCTGAAAGAAGAAATCTTTACTCGACGGGATAAACGATTCTCCGCTTTTCCTCCGATACTAATAGAACCTTCCTGAGTTCCTTCAGCCAATACTTCCAGCACCGAAGAACAAGCTTCATAATCTTCCGGACGCATCTTCAAAAATCCCCCGAAACCGCTGTCAAACAACACAGGAACACTCATATTGTCCCACAGAGTCTCAACGATTGGCATCACTCCGGATTTCACAAAATTACAACTCTCTCTCAGCGAAACTTTTGGAGCCCGTTCAGCCGAAGTAAGGGTGATTTTCTTTTCAGCCCCATTGATTTCCAGGATTGTCTGAGCCAGTAATTCACTGCCAATCAATCCATCTGCCCCAAAACATTCAAAGATATTGTTTTCCATCACCAAGGCCCTGAAACCCTGAAAGTTCATAACCATCCCGGAAAATTCCACGTTATCAAGAATCACCATTCGGCTTTCTGTCTGGTGATTATTGGCATCCACCACTTGCTGCACCAAAGTATCCTGTAATCCCAATTCCCGGACCACCTCACGACTGACACTGCAAAGCCTGGCCCCCGTGTCGAAAACGAAACGCTTTTCTATTCCATTGATCTTTACATTCACAATCATTTTATCTCCCACCATTTCATACGGGAAAGATCCTGTCAATTTTTGAGAATACCCCAGAACAGAAAAACATATCAATAATAAACAGCATATACTCTTTTTCATCATTATAATCATTTGTTGCCCACCCATGCATCTGCAGCCTGAATAGCCTTATAAGCATTTACAATACCCTTGGATAAACACAGTTCATCAAATAAATAAACATCCTGTTTCTGTTTTCCATCCTCACTCATAAACATTTTTTCCACTTCAACGCCGGCCCGCGAGGTTACATTTTCATTCAAGAGATTCCGAATTTGAGTTCCGGTCAACTCCGGATAATAAGCTTTTATCAGGGCAGCCACCCCTGCAACTACGGCCCCGGACAAAAAGGCTCCATCATTAAAACGATAAGAATCCCCCATATAGGTAGAATAAATATTCTTGGCAGGCGCAAACAAATCTACCTCCTTGTCTCCAAAATTTGACTTGATAAACGGATTGCCCTGTTCATTCGAAGGGGCGACTACCATGAAATTCGTTAATTCCGGAGTGGTCAGGAAACGATTGGGATAAAATGTAAAATCGCCTAAATCAGCAGCATATTCACCGACGGTAAAAATCACCAAAACTCCTTTTTCTTCTGCCAACTTCAATGCTTCTTCCACCCAAATCCGTTGCTTGGGAGGATATACTGTCTGTTGCAATCCGCATAAAATGATATCTGCACCATGCTCCACGGCATAACGGATTGCCAATGCCATATCTTTCATATAAGGTTCTCCTCCGTTATTCAACACATTCAAAGTCATAATCTCCGCATTTTCACAAATCGGATTGTTTCGTCCCTTTCTGTCCCGTTTCCCGGCAATTATTCCGGCAGCGACCGTTCCCCCGGCAGAATTTGACAACAAATGCACATTATTTCCATATCCCCGGTCATTGATATCATAAGGATCATCCCCAATATACGTTGCACGCTCATCGTTTCCGTTAGACTTCAAATATCCGTTCCAAGATTCCTCTGCGGCTTTCACGATTCCATCCCCTTCATAATACTCTATCAATGAAGAAAGATCCTCCAACTCCTTGCCGCTCTGTTTATATTTAGATTCATTAAAATTCATTCCCATCATCATCACAGAATACACCAACATTTCCAGGCTGTCTTTTTCGTTCGAAAAGGATTCTACCGGATTTACCTCCTTGAAATCATTCAATGAATACTTTTCCTGATCTGGAAATTTTTCTCGCATCCGATCGAAAAAGATTTTCGCATAACGCTGTATCTCATATGAAAAAATAAGTCCCGCATATGCGGAGCCCAGGGAGGTTTCATAATTTATTATCAGATTTCGATAATATGCATATTCTTCCATATCCTCAGGGGCAGCCACCTGAACACGTTGTCCATTCTCGTATTTGTAATAGTTTTTCCCGTCAAAAATCAGATCACCATATTTATCTTTCATTCTCAGCCATTCACGATCTCCTTCCTTCATCAAATTTTCCATGACCGACCCATCCTTACTACCGATAAAATTCCACCCATGAATATCGTCCACCAACCCATTTCCATCGTTATCTTTTCCGTCCGGTTTTTCTTTCGGATTTTTCCACAAATAATTCTTAAATGCTTTATGTTCCGTATCAATTCCCTCCCCGATGATTGCAACAATCGAACGATGTTTCGCTTTTTTGCCTCCCAGGAACTCCAAGGCTCGATCCACCTCTGCTCCATAAACCCCTTCCTCCTCAAAAGAACCGTTCTGCCAATTCTCTTTCAATGTATAGTCCTGAGCCACAAGAGCTCCTCCCGACAATATAATTCCGCACAATAAACTCAACGTTTTTTTCATACAAGTCATTATTTTAATATTATTAATAAATCTCCCTTAGTTTTTCTATCTCTGTACGTACATCCTCCCCTCTCAGAAAACGTTTCACGGTACGCCCCTCCTTATCGATCAACACAATAAAGGGAATTTGTAAAAAACCGTAATTTTCCCGCAACTTCGATTCTTGAAAGGCATCACCTTTATCCGAGGTATCCAATCCTTCCCACAATGACAACCAAGGCATACCGTCCTCTGCTTTGGCTTTCAGCCAGGCTTCACGCTTGCTATCCAATGAAATACTGATAAACTGCAAATCCTCACCTTTGATTTCATCATATATTCTGTGAAGAGATTTCATTTCTAACCGACACGGTCCACACCAAGACGCCCAAAAATCGAGTAAAACGATCTTACCCCGAAAATCCGACAAAGAATAGGATTGTCCATTCGCATCCTGCAAGGTAAAATCAAATGCCGGCAAACCGATGCCAAAAGCCGCATACTGCTTCGCCTTTTCGGCTATTTTCTGGTATATCAAACTCTCTTTCACCTCATGAGGCATCACCTTTATCAAATCAGCCAGTGGCTCATAAATCCGATCCAGGAACAAATCTCCGAGGTAAACGACCGATAAAGCCACCAATGGTGTTACCCCAGAATCGGGTTGTCCCAGACGCAGCAAGGTTGCCATTGCAGCATTCCGGTCTTTCATAAAATCCTGACGAACCGCAGTAAACTCTTCCATCCACTCCGCTCCTTTCAATGAAAGATTCCCCTGCTTTTCATCATCTTCATTCAGGAAACCGCTAAATTCCAGAGGTTTATTATTCAATACCAGATATTGCTCCATTTTTCCCAATTTTATTTTATACAAATCAGGCACGATATCCAGAGATTTACTCTTAAAACTTTGCCCACTTTTCACAGCACAACGAACAATTTCCTGTCCATTCAGGTCTTCCACAACGATCTCCGTCGGACGAAGTAACTGCAACTTTCCCCTCAGCTGAAAACGGGCCTCGCATGTCAGTACAGAACCCAATAACAGGGCAAACACAATCCATATACTTTTCAACATACCTCCGCTTGATTTTATCATTTACAATCCGGCATCCAAATCCTCTGTTACCTCTTCAGCCACCAGGGTCAGATCCATATCATATTGTTTTTTCATATAATCTACCGTAAAGTAGTAATATTCAATAACTTTATCAAAATCTTTATAATTTTCCTCTATCACCTCCGCCGGATAACGCAATGCCAGACACAGATAAGCCACAAAATTCAACGTAGGGCTCGTTTGGCTCACCATCATCAAATCCGATCCTGCACTTGGATACGGCCGGGTCAACAACTGTTCCGGGAAACCACGTCTTTTATAATAATTAAGCTCTCCCACCTGATTGGGCCACCACATTATTTCCGTTTTATAATCAAATTCATTAAAAAACTCAACCGGCACTTCTATATTCCCGGCATCTACCATGCGTTTCAAAATTTCTTTCAAAATATTCTCACGCTCTTTTCTTATATCAGCCGGTTTCGTAAACATGTTAACAGTTGTTGAAACTCCGAAAAATCCGGGAAATTCACCGGTAGCCCAACAAAACAGCCAGAAGCCCATCCCATTGTAATTACTCTTGACATGCTGATACCAATCCGGTTTTGGCTCCAACAACACATCATACTTCGACAAATAACGATATGCGAAATAGATGTAATTGGGCAATACACCCTTTGTATAATCAGGATTCAAGAATGCAAACACATGCTCTTTCATAAAACGGGTGTACAGCTGTTTCAGACGGATACTGTCTTTCGGCAATCCTTCTCCCACATATTCTCCGCTGGTAGCAACCCAAGCTTTGGAAATATCCTCAAACGTCAGATCGTCACAAATGCATTTCACCCCGAAACGGTCGGCAATTTCCACCAAATCACGATCCCAGGCATTATCTCCTTCCGGAAAGGTCTTTACAAAATCCGCCTTGTGTTCCAAAGGCAACAATTTCTCCTCGTCATGGCAAGCCGTAATCACCAACGCCAATACCAAGCCGGCAAAAAACAGGTATAAAAATCTATTCTTCATATTTCTTTCTTTTATTCGTTAATGACTACAAAGAAGGGTGACGTTCTTTCGCCAAGGGATTCTGTTCTGTTTTAGTATTTAGAATCGTAGAACAACCAAAAACAATCAGAAATATCCAAGCATAAATATTTAATTATCAATACATTCTAAAAATTAACACTTTTCGGCTGCTTTTTGATGTTTCCCAAATTTCCACATATTTTTGAGACGTATTTCTGACGTGGAGAATTTGCGGGGCTTGTTTTTTGTCACACCGTGCAGACAGTTGACAAGGGTTTACAACCGTTTACGACAAGCGACAATATCCGCCCCGACATTCATCGATGGTCACATCGTGTAGAAAGGCGACAACCGTTGACTGCCGTTTACATCCGTTCACCACTTCAGGAATACAGGATTGAAGAAATGAACCAGTAAACGATAAAGCAGTATGAAAGCAACCCGAAAATGCAGTTTTTGCGGCAAGTCCTTTGTAACCCGCAGCGGAATGCAAAGGTATTGCAGCGAGGCTTGTCAGGCGGAAGCCCGGCGAGCCAGAATGACACAGAAGAACAACCTCTTCAAGGCCGTCCGGCCAATCATGGAGATACAGCATCAGGAGTATCTCACCTTTTCCAAAGCAGCCATACTCATGGGCTGTTCCCGACAGTACATCTATAAACTTGTAGCCATGGGCAAGCTGAAAGCCTCACGCATCAGCAACCGCATGGCATTCATCCGCAGAGCCGACATCGAGCGGATGCTGGAGGGAAATCCCTACCACCGCATCCTGCCCGGCAGCACTTCCACACCGAAAAAATCCGCTTCATCTTCCTTTCCGGGCAAAAAAGAAAAAAGGGAAAAGGGAGGCGATGAGATTTTGGACTTCTATTCCGGTGAAGAGGTGATGTCCCTTTATAAGGTCAAGCAGTCATGGCTCTATACCACCGCCAAACGCAACCGCATCCCCATCTGCCGCATCGCAGGAAAGAACTATTACAGCAAGAAGCATGTTGACGAGTTCTTCGGTGTGGCAGTTGATATTGACAGTATTACCGACTGGCTCCTGACCGAAGAAGCGGAAGAGCAGTTCGGCATGAAGCCTGCCGCACTCCGGGCATACGCCTACCGGCACAGGATACCGACCAAAAGAGAATACGGCCGCACCTATTACTCCAAGTCCCATCTGGACGAACTCCGCAGAACCGACCTTGTGAACGACGAGCGTTATTACACCGTGGAACAGGTCCGGCAGATTTACGGGCTTTCCTCCGCCAACATCTGCCATATCGTCAAGGTGAAGCACATCGAAAAGATAAAGGTCGGCGTGAAGAACCTGCTTCTGCGCTCCGACGTGGAGCGTGTCATGGCTGAAAGGAACAAATAACCGCAAACAACCGCTATTACCGAAAAATTATTTCAAAATGATTGCCGTGGAGGTATTCACGGTTGTTTCACGTTGTTCCTTTGCTACCGTGAACACGGAGACACCTCCGGAAATGTACAACCCATTAAAACATCATCAATATGAGTAAATGCAAGACAGTAACCTTGCGCAAGCGCAAGATCAAGAACGGTACACAGTATTCGCTGTGTCTGGACTATTATCCCGGCTACCGTGACAACACCACCATGAAAGTGATCACACGTGAAGCTCTGGGTATTTATATTTTTGCCAAACCTGCCAACCAGCAGGAGCGTGACTTCAACGCACGCATGATGAAGAAGGCGGAGATACTCCGCAACAGGCGTTACGAAGCCATCTTCAACGAGAACAACGGCTTCTTTGACAAGGCCAGGATGAAAGGGGATTTCCTCGCCTACTTCAAGGAACTGGCAGACAGGAGGAATATCAAGTGGCAGCACGTCTACAAGCACTTCGAGCGGTTCGTGGGCGGCAAATGTACCTTTGAAGAGGTGGACGTGGACCTGTGCCGCAAGTTCATGGAGTACCTGCTGAACGCTCCCCAGACCATACACACCAACCAAAAGCTGCATATCAATTCTGCGGCAGGCTACTGGTCAGCTTTCCGTGCCGTCCTGCATACGGCCTACCGTGACAGGAAGATAAAGGAGAATCCCAACGGCTTTCTGGATCGTATCGAGAGTATTCCCACCATGAGGGAGCATCTGAGCCAGGAGGAACTGATACGGCTTGCCGAAACGCCATGCGAGGAAGAGGTTCTGAAAAAGGCTTTCCTTTTCGCCTGCCTGACGGGATTGAGAAAGAGCGACATCAGGCAGCTTACCTGGCAGCAGATACAGCCGTACACCAACGGCAAGATGTTCGTTACCACCCGTATGCAGAAGACGAAGCAGATCGTACACAATCCCATCAGCGATGAAGCCTACGGACTGCTCGGGGAGCGGCATGAAGGGCTAATCTTCGAGGGCTTCAAGGACAAGATGCTGCAGGGTCCCCTGAAGCGTTGGCTGTCGGCGGCAGGCATAACCAAGAAGATAACCTTCCATTGCACCCGGCATTCATTCGGAAGCCTGCACGTGGAAATGGGTACGGACATGGCTGTCATACAAGCCTGTCTGGGACACAAGAACATTACCACCACACAGATCTATTCCAAGATGGCTGCACAGCAGATGTGTGACGTGGTGGACAAGATAACCCTGAAACGCAAGGAGACATAGGCCTGTTTCAGGGTATTCAGGGGGGAGCGGTTATTGCGTGAAGGCTTTAACCGCTCCCTCTGTTTCTGATGGCACCATTCCTTAAAAAGTCATTATCGTATGATATTTTGGTATGATTCCGGACTTTTGGTGAAAAACATTGAAAAAGAAACCGCCAACCAAGGCTAATGAGCAATAATTGGAAGAATACCATTAAATTTGCAAAGACCTGACAGTTACAAGTAATAACCGAAAAAAACGATATGGAACCAACGATAAAGGACAAATACATCATTCTGGGATTCATCGGCGTTGCCATCTGCCTGATTTCCTTTTTTATCACACTGATTGTCTCCGCAAGTTTCAATCAGGACAATTTTGTAAGGTTGATAGTCTTTGTATGCAGCAACATTCTCGGCTGGCTGTTCTATCTCTCTTTCCAGACGGTCATTTTCGACTCATACGAGATCTGGAAACTCAAGTCCGGCAAGAAAAAGGCATCTGCCGGAATCATAAAGGCTCAGGAAGAACAGCCACAGGATGCGAATGAACCTGCAGCTCCGACACCGATACCGACAAACGGGGAAGCAATCCCGGATATAAAACCGGTAGAGATTGCCATTGCCCCGGAACTGCACGAAAAGAACCGTGCCAGCTATGAGGACAGACAGAAGCAGGAAGAGGCGGAACGGATCCGCATGGTCATGGAGTACATCCACTTCGTCATGCCCCGTATTGCCGACAAGGAGACCGTCAACCATATCTGTGCCGAGGTCAACAAGTGGATGTGCCTTCACAGCTACAAGCCCAAGCCGATAACAGGACGGCTGACCCGGGAGATTACCAACATTCCGCTCCGCCATTTCGTGTGGAACATCTCCGAGCGTTTCATGTACAAGAAATACTACAACGGGGACAACCGTGCCAATTTTATCAAGACCCTTTTTCCACGTGAGTTTGCCGACACGGATATAGCGACCATAAAGAACTTCAAGGTCGATCCGTCAAAGACGCTGATTCCCATTGACGAACCCGAAAACGGCAGTCTGGACTTCCATTATCCCGAAGATTATGCACGGGAAATGAACAGTTGACCGTTTCCCGGGGATATAACAGCAATAACGACAAGTATCAGGCAACACGTAACAGCCTGTATCTCATTGTTTCCCGAATAGCTTTGCCCGTCATTCACGGTTGGACATCGTTATTCGGGAATTATTTTGCAATGACCTTTCGTGAAGATATTCACGGCCATATCATTGCGGTCCTTTGCGCCAAGCCTTACAAAAGAGGCGAGTACGCAAATGGAAAAAACAGTGATTACATTCAACGACCTTCCCGAGGTCGTAGCCCAGCTTCGGGACGAAGTGATGAGCTTGAGAAGCCTGCTTACCGAGCAGCGCAGTGTGAACAATGCAAAGGCTGTGGACACCCATGTCCCCATGTCCGTGGATGAAGCGGCGGAATATCTCGGTATTCCCAAGGGAACGCTCTACATGAAACTGTCGGACGGAAGCATTCCGGCCACCAAGCCCGGCAAACGCTATTGCCTTTACCGTGACGAACTGGACAGATGGCTGGAATCCTCCCGCAAGAATCCCGTACCCCTGTCCGATGAGGAACTCAGCGAGTCCATGTCCTCCTCCCACCGCCGCAAGCCCGGCCAACGTAACTGGTAAAAGCCATGGAAGAGGACAAGAACTATATCAGCATGATCCATGGCGACCTGACAAGGGCAGCCCAGATGCAGAACGGTATGCCGGAAAATATCGGCGTGATGAGCATAAAGACCGCCAACCGGACCATACTCGAAGCATCGCAGCTGCCCACGCCCCGTGCGTTGTGGGACAGCTTCTGGTACGAGGGGGAACTGTCCTGCCTCTTTGCAGATTCCAACGTGGGGAAATCCATCCTTGCCGTGCAGATAGCCGACCGTATAGCCCGGACTGACAACGTGCTTTATCTGGACTTTGAACTGTCAGAAAAGCAATTCCAGCTCCGCTATACCGACGAGTACGGAAAGCCTTACACCTTTCCCGAAAGGCTGTACCGGGTATCGCTTGACTGCGACGCCCTTCTGGATGCCGACTTTGAAGGGACAATCATCGGCAGCATCGAACAGATGGCACAGCAGACCCGCTGCAGGATCTTCATCGTTGACAACCTTACTTACCTGTGCTGTGCCATGGAGAAAGGCGATGCGGCGGGACGGCTGATGATACAGCTCAACAATCTCAAAAAGAGATACGGGCTTTCCATCCTTGTCCTGGCACACACCCCAAAGCGTTCACTGGACTGTCCCATCACGTCCAACGACCTTGCCGGAAGCAAGCGGCTCTACAATTTCTTTGACAGCGTGTTTGTCATCGGGAAAAGCGCACTGGACGGAGGACTCCGCTATGTGAAGCAGCTCAAGGTCCGTTACGGGACATTCTCGTATGATGCCGACAATGTGATTGTCTATGAGATTGAGAAAACGGATGCCTTCCTGCAATTCGTGTTCAGGGGCTATTCAACCGAAAAGGAACATCTGAAGAAACCGGGTGACAACGAATCGGGACAAAGGGATTGCCTTATCCTGCAACTGTCCCAATCCGGGAAGTCAGTCCGGGAGATAGCTTCGCAGGTCAATTGCGGCAAGTCCACCGTCAGCCGGATAATCCAGCGCAGCAAGGAGGACAGGAACGCAGCCGTCCCGGGTGTCCCGCTGTCCCGTCCCAAGGAGAACGGGACAATGGGACAGGTGGGACAGCATGGAACAGATGGGACAAGCGGAACAGCAGGAGAAGCAAGGCAGGCGGAGCTGTTTGCAGGACATGAAAAGGAGGACAAACCATGAAAAAGCAGCCTGCACACGTCTGTATGACAGCTGACCGTATCATTTACAGGACATGGGAGCATACAAACCGGGCCCTGATTTTCCAGAGTGTCCCGGGGTGTCCCAAGTGTCCCACTGTCCCAGCCTTTAGGGGGCGGGACAGTGGGACAGCGGGACAAACAGTAGAAAACCAAATATCAAAAAAGTCATGAGCAATTATTCATTACAGAAATATAAAGGAACGTCAACACGGCATACCTGTCCGAATTGCGGGGACAGACGTTCCTTTGCCTACTACGTGGACGAAAGCGGTACGCCCCTTCACCCGTCAGTCGGCAGATGCAATCACGAAAGCGGTTGCGGGTATCATTATACGCCCAAACAGTATTTTCACGACCACCCCGAATGCCGGACCGCCGGTGGTTTCTCTTCCGGCAGGCAATGTATGGCGCAGAAGCCCAAGCAACCGCTGCAACAGACAGCCATCGGTTACATACCGCCGCACTATGTGGAGAAATCGCAGAGCGTGCACAGCAACTTCTGCCGTTTCCTTTCAGCACTGCTTGATTCCTATTACGGCTGCAAGGCAAAGGAAGTGCTGAAAAGGTTAATGGAGGATTACCGTCTGGGAGCAACCCGTGACGGTGCGGTCATCTTCTGGCAGATTGACCGGGAGAACAAGGTGCGGACAGGCAAGGTGATGCAGTACAATCCCGGGGACGGACACCGTGTAAAGGACGGACAGACATCGGCAGTGAACTGGATACACAGCATACTGAAAAGGCAACGGGTACTGGCGGAGGGATGGCAGCTTTCCCAATGCCTTTTCGGAGAACACCTGTTGAGTGTCTATCCTGACAAGGTGGCGGTTCTGGTGGAATCCGAGAAGAGTGCCGTTATCGGTTCCGCCCTCTTCCCCGGTTATGTATGGCTGGCGGCAGGAGGCAAAAGCCAGTTGCGGGAGGAAAAGCTCCGTGTGCTGACCGGGCGGACCGTGCTTCTCTTTCCGGATGCCGATGCCTATGCCGAATGGAAAGAGCGTGCCGACGGCATGACCTTCTGCAAGGTGATGGTGTCTGACCTCATAGAGAAGAACGCAACGCCGGAGCAGAAGGCGGCACATATCGACATAGCCGACTGGATAATCTTCCAGATACAGGAAAGCAGGATAAATTGTACTGCCGACCATCTGGTGGAAGCGGAAAGAATCCTGCAACGGATGATAGAAAAGAACCCCGCCCTTCAAAAGCTGATAGATGATCTGGGGCTTGTGCTGGTCGGTGCATCCTCAATCGGCAGCGGTGACGGAAACCCTCCCTAACGGAGGAGAGCGGAAACCGGAGGTTGTAGTGTACGGACAATGGCTTGCCATTGATATAGCCCACTATAACTACACGCTCCGCTTTCGTAGTTGTGGGCTCTCCCGAGGGGCTGGGCTTTGCCCCGACCCACTCAGGACTTTGCCCTAAGAACCCACTCAGGGCGTTTCTCCCCTGAGAACCCCGAGCAAAGAGTGACCCTCTCTTTGCAATCTCCGCTTATGGGTTACACCCCTAAGAACCCTGTGCGGTTATGAGCGGACAACAGAAGATTTCATCAACAATCAAAATTTAAGAATATGGCAACAAAATCAAGCATACATATCAAGCCCTGCAGAGTCACATCAAGCGGGGCTCATAACCGGAGAACTGCCGAGTACATGCGCAATATCGTCAAGTCTCAAATCTACATCGTGCCCGAACTGACTGCCAGTAACGAGCAGTGGATAAACCCGGGCTTCGGCAACCCCGACCTGCAGGCGCACTATGACTACATCAAACGTATGGTCAAGGAAAAGACAGGCCGTGCGATGCAGGAGAAGGAGCGTGAACGCAAAGGCAAGAACGGAAAAATTACCAAAGTGGCTGGATGCTCGCCAATCCGAGAAGGAGTGTTACTCATCAGACCGGACACGACACTGGCAGATGTGCGCAAGTTTGGCGAGGAGTGCCAGAGACGCTGGGGCATCACTCCGCTCCAGATCTTCCTGCACAAGGACGAGGGACACTGGCTGAACGGTCAGCCGGAAGCCGGGGATAGGGAGAGTTTCCAAGTCGGTGAAAGATGGTTCAAACCGAATTACCATGCCCATATCGTTTTCGACTGGATGAACCATGACACAGGCAAGAGCCGCAAGCTCAATGACGAGGATATGACAGAAATGCAGAATCTGGCATCCGACATACTCCTGATGGAGCGTGGGCAGTCAAAGGCTGTTACGGGCAAGGAACATCAGGAGCGTAACGATTTTATCATTGGGAAGCAGAAGGAGGAAATGAAGCGGCTTGATGCCACAAGGCAATACCGGGAACATCAGTTGGAAATGGCAAATCAGAAGATGCAGGAAACGGAAAGCATTACCAATGCCCTTATTGAAAAGGCAAATGAGAAGGAACGGCAGAGTGAAGACCTTGACAGGGCTATCAGCGAGAAACGCTCCAGACTGAACAAGGAAAAAGGAAGCGAACTTCTGAATGCCGCAGTCGGCTGGGCTACCGGGAAATCGAAAGCCCTGAAAAATGAAATAGAGGATTTGCGCTGTGAGATTTCCACGCACGAGGAAACCATCGAACGGTTGCAGGATAAAATCCAGACCATACAGAACGACCACAGCCGTGAGCTGATGCAACTGGAGGCCAAACACCGGTCCGAACTGAATCGCAAGGAAACGGAACATGCACAGGAAACCACAAGGCTTAAAAACCGGATTGCATGGCAAAGCCATATCATCGGCTGTCTCAGCTTCCTGCTGCTAAAAACGAGCGACATCTTCCGTAAGGCGGTACACAGTGTCATTCGTTTCGCCCGTGATTATTACAAGCCACGTTTTGACACGGAACAGGTATCTGACATCAAGAGTGCCCTTAACCTGTTCGGAGATGACAGACAATCACATCAGGCGGCAGGGGATTTCCTGTATTTCACAGCCAGGCAAAAGGGTGAATTTGATAACCGGGAGCAAATCAAAGCCAGACGGGAAGTCGACAATGTGGTGGAAGGGAATTATGACCAACAGCAGAAAAGAGGATTTTCGATGAGGAGATAGCCTATAAGGGATATAACTAATAATATTGTAAGAATTTGATGTACAATCGAATAAAAAGCATAATTTTGTGGAAACATCAAAGAAGATTATGGCTAAAAATACAGATAAACAAGCAATTGAAAACATGTCGGATAACTTTCGTGGTTATGCGGCACTGCTTCGCAAAATCAAGCAACGGGTACTGATAGCCCAGCAAAGGGCGATTTATGCTGCCAATGAAGAAATGCTCAGGATGTATTGGGATATTGGCGGCATGTTGCAGCAAAGTCAGGATGCAGACGGCTGGGGCAAGAAAACCTTGCAACGGCTAGCAGTGGATTTGAAGAATGATTATTCCGAGATAAAGGGCTTTTCTGTACGTAATATGCAGTGCATGATACAGTTCTTCAACGAATATAATCAGGAACTTACGATGGTGAAAGGTGTATTTTCTCCAATTACGCAATCAGTGATTGCGCAATTAGAAGAATATAATTTCACCCTCCCCATAAAGCATTTGGGATGGACTCATAATCTTATTCTTATGCAACAGGTCAAGGACATTCGGGCACGTTATTGGTACATGATTCAAAGCATTACATCGCATTGGAATACACGTTATCTGCAAGAAGCCATTAAACTTGACGACTACGGCAAGCATGGTGCGTTAGCAAACAACTTCAAAGAAACCCTCCCGACACCGGAAGCAAACGATGTGAAATCCATGCTCAAAGACCCGTATATATTTGATATGCTGACTTTCACAGAGCAATACAATGAGCGTGACGTGGAAATCGGTTTGGTAAAGCATGTGGAGAAATTCCTTGTAGAAATGGGTGCTGGCTTTGCTTTCATGGGCCGGCAGTATCACATAGAGGTGTCAGGTGATGATTATTATATTGACATATTGATGTATAATACCTTTCTGCACCGCTATTTGGTGATTGAATTGAAAGATACGGAGTTTATACCGGAGTATATCGGCAAACTGAATTTCTACTGCTCTGCCGTAGATGATATTCTTTGCCGAGAGGGGGACAACCGGACTATAGGACTGTTGCTTTGCAAGAGTAAAGACCGTATCAAAGCTGAATATGCCTTGCGTGATATTCAGAAGCCTATCGGAATTTCTGATTATGAATTAGGGCAAGCCTTGCCCAAAGACTTCCGTGGCAGTTTGCCTACTATTGAAGAGATTGAGAAAGAATTAAAGTATGACATTGATGAGCATATCTCTCTTTAGATTATCCCTAAAAATAAAGTATATTTAGGTTGCCATAAAATATCTTTATCTGCATATGTTTGTCAGAACTGAGCTAAGGTCTTCATCAAAAGGGACAAAACCAGTCATCCGGTTTTGTGTATTAGGATAATCCTTATTGATGCGCACCAATGTGACGTTTCTCTTTTGGACCGCCAGTTTCTCAAACGGAAAACGGATGATGGTCGGAGTATTGAAACCTACGCCGAGTTCCAGCAGAAGCGTTTTGCCATCGCAAGCCTTTTCCATATAGTTCTGATAGCGTTCATAGCTTGCGTACCATTGGTTATCCTGCACAAAATAACGGTCTTTCCGTACATGCACATCCATTTTTCCACCGCATACCGGACAACGGGGAACAAGCTCAGAGGGAATGCGACAATCCTTTGTCTGTCGTGCCATCTCCCTGACAAGGTCTTCATTGTAATAAAGCTTGTCATGGCATCCATTGGCACATTGCAGGTAAGCGTAATCACCCTGTACGGTAAAAATCCGTTCGCATTCGAATCCCGACTTTTCAAACTGCCCGTCCACATTGGTGGTAATCACGAAATAATTCTTATCCTTTATGACATTGAACAGTAAGCGGTATAATTCTGTAGCAGGCATATCGTAACGGTTCATAAGAATGTGTCTTGCCCAATAAGCCCATCGTTCCTCCTCCGTCTTGAATGGATAAAATGCGGAAGAATACATGTCTGTCAGACCATATCTTGTACTGAAGTCCGTGAAGTTGTCCGTGAAACGCTTTCCGCTGTATGCGATACCTGCCGCATCCGAAAGTCCGGCTCCTGCACCAATGACCACATAATCTGCATGATCAAGGATATTACGCAGTTTTTGCAATCTGCTTTCATAATTGCCTTCGGAAATAGCCTTATGGCAAAAGTTCTCTATAAATGGATAAATCCTCATCTTTGAATACATTGAAAACAACCGTTTGAATATGTGATGTCGTTTTAAGACAGTTTATCACTGTTTCTACCGCAATTTGCGCCGCCTGCTCTTGTGGAAATCCAAATTCTCCAGTGGATATGCAACAAAAAGCAATACTTGACAATCCATGTGCGCTTGCCAATGAGAGACAGGAACGGTAACAGTCTGCCAATTGCTGTTCCTGTTTTAATGTAGGCTGAGCATTACCAACTATCGGACCTACCGTATGCAGTACGTACCTTGCCGGAAGATTGTATCCTTTGGTTATCTTGGCGCAGCCCGTGGGCTCCGGATGTCCCTGTTTCTGCATCAGTCTGTCGCATTCCAGGCGCAACTGTACACCAGCAGCCGAATGGATGGCATTGTCGATACAACGGTGTAGAGGAACGAAGCAACCCAATAGGTTGTTGTTGGCCGCATTGACGATTGCATCCACGTTCAGTCTCGTAATATCGCCCTGCCATATCCGAAGTCTGCGGTCTGAATGACACGTCGGTATGTCAGACAAGGCTACAATACCCTTGTCCGCAAGTTGCAGCCTTAGTTCGGTATCTTGGGCTTGCAGGAACTCCGGGTTTATCGGCTGCGGAGAACGCACGTTAAGCAAAGCCCGCATCATGGACTGTTGCTTTTCCAGTGTATCGGGTATCTGCCATCCGACATATTCTTTCCGCTCAGCGAGTAACGTGCGAAGTAAGAACCGCAGATTATCAATCCTCGCTTTCGTATTCATAATGCTCAAAAGTGGGAGGTGTTGGGGTCAGATCATAATAGTCCAATCTGGTGACAGGCAAACGAAAATAAACTAAATCCGTATATCGCTTGTACAGACGGGGCAAAACTGGATTGTCCGCATAAATTTCACGGGCCAATCCATCAGGAACATCAAACATGGCACGCCCGGTCACCCGTACAGATATGTTCCCATCCATGGCAAGCAACTCTATATTGGGGTTTTCTTGCAGTTGCCGATACACTTCTTTGTGCGGAGAAGTAGCAAAATACAGGGTATGCCCTTCCTGCTTCATGATTTGGAATACCCGGATTTTGGGTTTGTTCTGTTCTACGGTAGCAAATGCCACATCTTTATGCTTGCTTAAAAAATCAAATACTTTTTCCATAATTGAATCTCGTTTATTCCTTGCTTGAAAAAGGCTTCGGATGGTACCTGAATGTCATACCATCCGAAGCATCATGCACAATATGTCTTATTCTTATTTGTAGAGGGCTTTGCCCAAATCTTCCAGTCCGGCTTCTCCTGGCAGACCGGAATAAGCTTTTTTCATTGCATCCACAAAATCCTGAGAAGATTTGTTTGCAGCCAACATTTCTTTCATTTTCTTCAGATAAGCGATTTTGAACTCAACTGCATCGCGTTTTTCCGCACCTCCGTGTCCGCCGATGAACAGTTCAGCACCCGAAGCAAGAGACTTTTCAGCTTCAGTAATTTCGGCATCGATAGCTGCCAGAGAAGAAATCTGTAAATGGCTGACATGTGCCTTTGCTGGAGTCCAATGTGTATAATAAGCTTTGCCTCCGATCAGGATACTTGCACCCGGGAAATCCGATGTCGCTCCGTGACGGAACTCAAAAGAAACCCCTGCCCATGTCTGTGTTGTACCGAAAGCGACTTCCGTAGCCTTGCCTGTTGGCATGTCTGCCATTGCATCGCCGAAGGCCTGTGCAAAGCCTTTCATCATGCCGCCATAGATTTTGCCTTTGGTAAATTCGGGCATACCTTGAGCCATTACCACGTCATGTTTCCCTGTTCCTCCCACATGATAATCCGTGATGCGTTTTTCCACAGGTTTATCCAACTTGGAAAGATAGGTGTCAAATTCAGCCACATTATCCTTGAACAGCGGTTGCTCCATGGTTACAAGAGCATCTTTTCCCTCAATGATGTAACTTGCATCGCCCAACGCATCGTTGGTGTAATAAACGTGCAGTTTGTAATTGCCGAGGTCATGCACCTCGAAGCGTCCCTTATTCTGTGCCATAACTGTAATTGTTAAGAGATTGAACAAAATAAATAGTACCTTTTTCATTGTTTATGTCTTTAATTTGAGTTATACAATAGTTTGCTTAATATCCGATGGTGAAACGCTCATAATGGTGTTTCGGGTTTTCCAGTTCATCGACCATCGCAACTGCGTAATCCTCCACGGAAATATGGCTGATGCCATTCTCGTCTACGATAAGCTTATCTTTACCCAGACGGAATTTTCCGGTACGCTTGCCGGACTCCAGTGTTCCAGCAGGTGAGAAGAAAATCCAATCAATGGCCTTTTCATTCATTAATGTGTTCAGATAGAACTCGCCGAGAGACTTGACACCGCCCATTATGGCATCCGGAATAGCACCGGAATCTACCACACGAAGTCCCGGGGCACAGAACAAAGTGCCTGCTCCACCTACACACAACAGCCTTTTCGCACCCGACCGTTTGGCTGCTTCCAATATCAACGGATAATTACGCAAAGTTTCCTCGTAGATATCAGGATTTGCCCAGCCCGGATTGTATGCGCTGATAATCGCATCCTTGTCTTTGCAGGCTTCAGTCATTGCATCCGTATCAGATACGTCTGCCTTTACAATTCTCAAATTGGAATTTAATACGTTAATCTTCTCCGGATTACGTACGACGGCTGTCACTTTGTGACCTCTTGACAGCAATTCGTTCAGGATGGCGGTTCCTACAAATCCGCTCGCTCCAATCAAAGTTACATTCTTCATGATCCAATGTATTAAAAAGTTTATTACTTACTAAAAGTATCTTTGTTCCTTTTACACCGCAAAAATAGAAAGAGTTTTTCACTCACACAAGTAGATACTTGAATGTCAGATACTTACATAGAAGTAACTATTGCTTATTATCAGACATTTACAGGCAAAATATTTTTGAAAAAAAGTTTTTTGCAACCTAAAAGGAATTTGCTTACCTTTGTAGAGTGAACTGAAATAAATAATTTTATGGATAGAACAACAATAGAAGATGCGGTATTTCCGAATTGTCCGATACGGAATATCTTGGCAAAACTTTGTGACAAATGGTCACTTTTGGTTATATATACACTGAATAAGGCTGGTATGGAAACGGTTCGGTTCAAAGAGTTACAGCGTGAGATTCCAGATATATCTCAAAAAATGCTGACAGTAACTTTGAGAACATTGGAAGATGACGGGTATGTTACCCGTACAGTATATCCCGAAGTCCCTCCAAGGGTTGAATATGCATTGACCGAAAGGACACGTTCTTTACTTCCACATATTAATGCTCTGATTGGATGGGCATTGGAAAATAAAGATGCGATTATAAAAGACAGAAGAAGAGCCAACAAAAAATAATTAATGTCAATTGAAGAAGAAAGTAATTCAAGTCAGCATGGAACACTAACTTTCCAGATTCTCCATGTTCAGAACTTACTTATCTGAATTGAAAAGATTTTCTGTCATTTACCTGACTTTTTTCAGATTGCTCAATTTTCAATTTAATAGGTTATTCCATAAACCTTACCTATGTTAGCATAGATTTAGAAAACGAGCTAAAAATAGAGTGGAATATCATAATTGTGCAGAAATTCTTTTTTCTGCACAATTATGATACAAAAGGAAGTTAATAATCAATAAAAGCGTTAAATCTTCCCCTTTAGAATGTACAATTAAAGACAACGACCATATTTCTGACTTATCACTTACAAACTATTGAGTAATAATTAGTTGTAAATACTATCCAAGGATTTCGTTCAATCACTTCATCCGGTATTGGCAAGGTAAATGCCGGATCATTCTTCTCAATCACATAATTCGTATATTCCTCACTGAATTGTTTCCATTTTCGGGTAAACGATTCCATTCCCCAGCGGCGTTGGTCAAACCAACGGTGTCCCTCAAAACATAATTCCCGGCGGCGTTCGTCTTTCACAAATTGAATCAGGTTTTCTCCGGACAACCCTGCAAGATTCTGACAATCTTTAATACGCATCCTTCGCAATTCATTCAGGTAATACAATGCTTCTCCATCATTTCCAAGCATCGCATGGGCCTCCGCCAGATTCAGATATACTTCCGACAAACGAAACGATACAGCCAATCCTATATTATCAGAAATCGCTTGATAATAATACCGGGAATCAAGCGGCATTTTGCCAATGGCTCTTTTCCGTCCGGTTGCCTGTCCATAATGATTGAATGCATCCAGGATATAAAGTTTTTTACGTAAATCCTCTTCCGATGCTGTCAGATCCTTATCGTATGTGGCCAATAATTCAGGTGAAGCATTAAAGAAAGGATGGCTTACACGCATAGTCGGATCTAAAGCTTCATCTTCACACATATTATCAAGTAATAAGTTAAAATCATAAATAGATCCGTTACACCAGATAACCTCTGCATTGGAATAATCAGAAAAATTCGGCATAGAAGGCAGTCCGTCAGCCGGAGTACCCGCAACAAAAGTCTTCAAATCATACAGCTTAAACTCTTTCCACAACAGAACCGAGTCGGCCCAACGAATCGCTTCATCCCAGTTCTCCATATAGAGATTCACACGGGAACGCAGGAAACGTACGCCGGGCAGACTCATGCGGTAATCTTTGTCAAACTGCATAGATTCAGGCAACATGCAGAACAAAGAATCGGATACTCTCAGATCTTCATTCACCTGTGCATACACATCCTTCACGGTATTCCGGGTCATGTGGTTCACTGTCAAGTCACTGTTCAATTTCAATGGTACCCCCAGAGCATCCGGATTGGCATTGTAAGGCGCTCCATATAAATTAACAAACTGGAAATAGTAATACGCACGCAACCCCAAAGCCTGGGCGGCTACATACCGCTTCATATCTGCAGATCCCCGCACTCCTTCCAGATAATCCAAAGCGGCATTACATCCCAGAATAGCTTTGTAATAATCATCCCAACAAATTTTTCCAACTCCCGATGTCTCCATGCCGACAAACATATCCGGTTGCATCGTATACAGTGAAAAATATGCGTCTCCTTCCAATTTATCATATTCATAAAACCCGACAGAAGCGTCCGTAACCGTAACATCGTCACTGAAGATATTATGATACAGATACAAATACAAGGGATTCTGCCAACTGACATACACATTTCCCAACAACATCTCATTCAATGCTTCTGCATCTTCCGGCACATATTCATCCGAAGATTGAGGCTCCAGAAAATCGGAACAACCGGCCGTTCCAAGCAACAGAACACTCCATAATATCAATGATAATTTTTTCATCTGACTCTATATTTAAAAACCGACACTTACACTTAACGAATAATTTCTAGGCATCACACTGTCCTGCAATTCCGGATCGAATCCATTAAAACGTTTAGAAGCCACCACAAACAGATTACTTACAGAAGCACTTGCCGTGAAATTGCTAAAACCGATTTTCTTGGCCATTTCGGCAGGCATTCTCCAGCTTACGCCCAAATTCTGACAACGCAGAAAAGAAGATTTGACAATCAATTCCGAAGACATCGCATACATACCCATCACCCCAATTTCATTGCCCAATGGTATTTTCTGGGTATAAAGCATATTCTGCAATGACGGAATAGTCGTATATAATTCGTCTCCCGGTTTTTTCCAACGATTCAGCAGATCTCTGTTTACATTCACCTCCATTCCAGGCAATTTAAATCCATCCGAAAATTTACTGTATGGACTATTCAAACGTTTTACTCCACCCAATAGCAAAGAAAACGAAGTGTTCAACGTGAGATTCTTATAACGTACGCCAAAATTCACACCTCCTGTAAAATCAGGTTCCGTTGCACCGGAATAAACAAGCATGGCTGTCGGATCCGATTTTACAGTTTCCGGATCGGCATCCATCTTTCCAAATTGAGGATTTCCGTTTTCCGGATTCAATCCCGCAAATTCCCACGACCAAATGGAGCTCAACGGATATCCCTCCTTCAAAATCCCCTCTGAATATCCGTTCAAAAAGTTTGAATATGTCGGATCAAATGGAGTTTCTCCACCTTTATTCCAGTTCTTAGAGGTATTCACACTTAAATTGATACCAAAATCTTCCGTATTCACCGGATTGAAACTAACCGTCAATTCCACTCCGTTGTTATATAAAATTCCTCCGTTGATATTCATCTCATTCACACCATTCTCAAAATCAATCGGCTGCGTAACCACAGCATTGGAACGTCGGGTATAATAATCCAATACGATATTAAACCGGTTGAACAGTTGAAAATCCATACCGAAATTCCAGGTATGTGTCCGTTCCCAGGATAAATTCGGATTCGGAATAGATGAAATCGAGGAGTAATAAACGTTGTTCGGATATTTTATTCCTCCCAATTTCAATATCAAATCCGGACTCGTATTTAGATTGGCGTTCCCCTGTATACCGTAAGTTGCCTTGAAATTCAGATCGGTAATCACCTCATGCAAGGCTGCCATCCAAGGTTCTTCCGATACTCTCCAGGAAAGTCCGAACGAATAGGTCGGATCAAAACGACGGTTTACATTCTGTCCGAAACGGTTGGAAGCATCATTCCTTACATTCGCATTGAACACATAGCGATTCATAAATGAATAAGAGACCGTCGCAAACAGCGAAAAGAAATTTTCCGTCCGTTCTGCAATGGCAGCAGCACCACTGCCCCCAAACAAGGTATTCAAAACACCAAAACCGGAAAAAGTGTTATTCGTCGCAACCGGACTGAAATCTTCAGGCTTCGTCGGACTTATAAATTGGTAACCACGTTCCGGAACATAACCGAAATAAGTGGTCTGTTCGGTATGATTATACGAAGAACGTACTTCCGTTCCCAACATGACATTCAAACGGTTGTTCTCATCAAAATTTTTAGAAATCAACAATTTATTCTGTATATTATAACTCTGCTGTAAAGCCGTAGTTGCAAACAATACTCCACCATGAGGTAATAAAGCAGCATTATACCAAGGATCTTCGCTAGAAGTGACTGCACCGTAATCGTATCCGCGATATTCATCGGCCACATAAAAACTGCGTTCTGAACTGTAACTGTTCGTATTCACACTATTATAGGAATAACCTCCTGTCAGCTGATATTTCAACCAGGGAGTCAGATCCCAATTCAGATTCAAAGTCACTCCGATTCTCCCGTTCTTTACCGTAGAACGGCTATTTTCCATTTCATTCAGAATATTATACGACAAATACTTACTTTCACCATTGTATCCATAAGTATTCGTTCTCAAATAATAGGCATAGGTACCGTCTTCCTCGAATGCCGGAATGGCACGGCTGGTTGTTGTGGCATACTGCAAAGGATTCACACCGTTGGCATATCCCAATGTCTTCCCGAGAGTTCCGTTCAATCCCAAGGCCACCTGCAGCTTTTCGTGCAAACGCATGTTCAAAGACGTATTGGCCGTAAAACGTTCCGTATCATTTCCTTTTTCCTGACCTTCCTGTTTACTGTATCCCAACGATGCGGAATAGGAAACCCGTTCAGCTCCTCCGCCGATACTTACGTTATGTGTATGTGTCACTGCCTGGCGGGTCAACAGTTTCAACCAATCGGTATTCAAGGTCGCCAAATAATCCCGACGATTAAAATAATCTTCTTCAGAAAGTTTCCCTTGGAAAAACAGACGCATGATTCCCTCCGGAGTATTCATGTCTGCTATCGGTTCCGTTTGATAAAGCGCCCCCGCAGCAAATGCCTCATCCGCAAATTGCACACGTTCGCGTGAATTCATCAAATTAAACTGATCGTAATGCAAACGAGGGGTAAAACTGAAACTGCCCGTATAACGCACAGAAATACGATCGCCACGTTTCGGCTTCTTTGTCGTAATCACAATCACACCATTGGATGCCCGTGAACCGTAAATAGCCGTAGCGGAAGCATCTTTCAATACGGTAATCGTCTCTATATCATCCGGATTCAACCAGGACACCTGATCGCCGATCATATTCTCAATATCATCAATCTGTCCTTGCGCAGCATTCATACGAATCGGATCCTCCTGAATAATTCCGTCCACCACAAACAAGGGATCCGTATTGCCCAAGGTAGACGTACCACGGATTTTAATCTTCGCACTGGAACCGGCCCGAGCACTTGTTCTGGTCACTACCATACCTGGTATCTGCCCCTGAAGCATATCCACGATATTCACTTTTCCCGGAATTTTTATATCCTCTGCCTTTACCTGAGAAAAAGAACCGACCATATCCCGACGGTTGACAGACTGCAAACCCGTACTGACCACTGTCACTTCGTCCATTGTAATCACGTCTTCTTCCAAATAAATAACTAAATTGCTCGCATTTGCAGATGAATAAGTAGTCTTTGCGGTTTTGTAACCGACAAACGAAAATTCCAACATTCCCTCTTCAGAAGGCAAAGTCATAACAAAACATCCGTCAACATCCGTTACTGTCCCGATCATCATGCCGCTTAACTTCACTGTAACTCCAGGTATCGGCTGCTTCTGCTGATCATAGACGGTTCCCATCACCAGACAACGTTTCACGTCTTTCACGATCTGCTTTTTGATTACGACGGTCTTGCCATCAATTGTATAGGTCAAATCCGGAGTACCACTGAGCAATTTATTTAAAACCTCTGTAAGAGGTACATTCACAACTTGTAATGAAATACCCGCTATCCCCTGCACCTCGTCTGCATTAAACATAAAATTGTAATTTGTCTGCTTTCGCAAATTCTCAATCACCTGAATCAGCGATTCATTTTTTATATCCAGTGAAACCGATGGAATTTTTTCTTGGGAATAAGAAGGGAAAGTCTGGATTCCCAGCCAGCAACTGAGCAAACAAGCCACAATACACTTCCATGCAGGGCTTTTCTGCCACACATTATTACATTTTTTTAATTTCATAAGAATAAAAATTAATATGACTATCTATCGGAAAGAACGGGCCAACGTCACTTTTCCTTTTTCCTTTTCTTTAAAGAAACTTAAAGCATTACGAAGAATTATTTTTTTTCATATCTTTGCAGGTGTTAATGTGACTATCATTATACGATTATCATTTTAAATGCGGGAAGCAGGCCAATGTTTCCCGTTTTTTACAACTCTTCAATCATTACTTTTTTACCTTCACAACGGTAAGTGATATCTGCCACACAAGCAATTTCATGCAATGCTTCTTCCAAGGTCTTCATCCGATCCATATAGATGTAATAGCGTTTTTCTTTTATAGCACCAGAAACATAGCTTACCTCAATATCATACCATCGAGACAATTCCTCCATAATATCGGCCAACGGCATATTCTTAAAGACAAATTCTCCATTTTTCCATGCCAACACCTCCATCAAATCCACTTCCTTTTTCTTCAACCCTATTGCATCTTTTTCCAACACACAAGCCTCTCCGGGAGACAAAACAACATTATCATCACCCGATGTCACCTCCACTTTCCCATCAACTAAAGTAGTCATATATTCCTTCCCCGGATAAGAACGGACATTGAATTGAGTTCCTAACACCCGGACAACAGCATCTTTGGTTTCAACCCAAAAAGGAGCTTGTTCATTGTGTGTTACTTCAAGATAGGCCTCACCTTCCAGATACACCTTCCGCTCTCCTGGAGCAAAATGTTCCGGGAAACGCAAGGTAGAAGCCGCATTCAACATAATCCGGGAACCATCCTCAAGCGTAAAACTGTAAGTCGTCCCATTCGGCACAATAACACGGTTATAATTCAACTGCCGCAAAGTATCGCCATTCGATTCCGGGAGAGAACTTTCTCCATCCTTTTGCTGAAATTCACGGGAGATAGACCGCAACTTCTCTTGAATCTGATCTTTCTCAGAAAGGAAAAGAGTACTGCCATTCGACAACACCAACTGTATACCGGCATGGGGGGCCTGCCCAGAAACGACATCCGAAACGGAAGCAGACGGAGAGAACACTTTTATCCACAAAAACAAGAGACATGAAGCAGCGGCAACCATTCCTCCTACTGTATAAAACAGGGTTCGACGACGTGCTTGCGCAGTCCCTCCATAATAATAACGGGCATTATTCAGAAATTGTTGTCGTTCTACAGATTCCGAAGCCCATTGTTCCACTTCCTTCCGTTCCTTCCGGGTAGCTTTATTTCGCGCCACCCGTTTAATTGTATCTATTTCCATTCTTCTCTATTTTTAGGTCCTTACATAGATACAAACAACTCCATCCGAAAATGGGGTACAAGAAAAATACTTTTTTTTAAAATTTATTCAGATTATCATGCCCGAGACACACACTCCATCAACACCAACATGCCATAAAGAACCGGCACATGTTCACGAATATACTTATACGCCCGCTTGACATGGGTATGTACAGTCTGCTCTGAAATACCCATTTCTTTGGCAATATCAGCATAACTCATATTCTTCAACAATTTCATTTCCAGCACCAATCTCTGCTGTTCCGGAAGTTGTTGCAGCAATTCATTTACCTTATCGAAAAGCTCCCCCTGCTCTTCATATTCAAGTGTGCTGGCAAAAATAAGAGCTTCTGCCAATTTGGAGCGATGGGAATCCTCTACCTGCAAATGTTTATAATAATTTAAACAAGCATTTTTAACCGAGGTATAGAGATAATTACAGATATCCACATTTTCCGGCAAAGAATTTATGACCCCCAAGAGACGCTCAAACGAATCCTGCACAAAATCCTCGGCTATTTCGGCATTCATCGTATAAGAATAAGCAAAACGATATAAACGAGGCCGCATATCCCGGTACAACTGATTCAGAAACTCCGAAGATTCCGCATTTAAAGACTTTGTCTGCAATTGAGCCTCACTCATATTTATATTCTCTTCCGAATTTATCATCCGTCATTAATAAATACAAATATAAAATATAACCGAGACAAATAAAAAAGAATATTATATCTTTATTTCATCATTTTATTGGGAATAAACCGGGAATACCCCAAAAGGATGAAGCAATCCTAAGTTGTAAAAAACTTTAGGGATTTACTTCATCCTGACATTTTTAATCTAAGCTATCGACTGATAATCTCTTCCAACCACGTCACACACTCCGGATCCGACGGACGAGCAACATTCAAAGAAACAATGCGTCCTTCCGGATCCAACAGCAAGAAACGAGGAATCCAGGACATACGGTACTCTTTTTGCATGATATCCATATTCTCCCGATCGACCATATATTGTGGCCAAGAGGCCGGTCTCTTTTCCAGAAAATCCAACCAAGCCTTCCGGGTATAATCCCAGGAAATACTCACTAATTTGATCCGTTCATCTCCGGCAAAATGCTCCTGCAACTTTTCCATATAGGGAATTTCCATCACACAACCATGACACCAGGTTGCCCATATGTCAAGAAATACATACTGCCCCTTCAAATCAGAAAGACGACATGTTTTTCCCTCCATATCGAACATTTCAAAATCCGGTGCCACCTTGCCAGGCATCAGATTGTAAAATACCCGTTGATACTCCTGATACTGTTCTGCTACCGCTTGTCGTAGTGAATCGTTCGTACAGATCCGATTATAATACTCTACCGCACTGTCCAAAGAATTTCCTTCTGCATACTTTATCGCGAATTCCATGTGATCTGTCGCAAAATCATTTTTCATTACGGGATTAGCGACCAAACGGTCCAACCATTTCAAATCATTGAGATGCTTCGGTTCCGATGCATACGTTGAATCCTGACTTTGATACCACTCTATTACCTGCCATACAATATATTTATCACACTCCTTCGGATTGTTCAAATCCAAAGTTTTCACAAACTCAGCGTAATCTGGATCTTCCACCATTTCCCCTTCCCTGGCACGCTTGGAAAGTATGGACGCATAACCGACCAATGCATACTGCAAGCACAAATGTTGTTCAAGAGCAAAATTTTCTCTTATTTCAACATCAGCGATACGATCTAACAACGCTTGCAACTCCTCTTCTTTTTCATCGACCTTCGCCCTGTAAGCAGCAAAAGTAAGAGCCTGCATCTCCGGAAGATAAGCCATTCCCGAATTTTCCAGTTCATGAAAGGCCGTCATATATACGTTCTCAGCCATCCGGTCGCCGGAAAATTCTGCATGAACCGTTTTTTCCGGAGACAAAGTCAGATTCACTGTCACCTGATCACCTTTCTCCATATAAAACGAAATTTCATACGGCTGATAATCATTCACACTCAAGGCATACACTCGTATATTCTCGGTTTTTGGTACATAAGAAAAGTTTCCAGCATCATCTACCGACAACGTATCTCTGAGATTGCTCTGTTCCCGAGACCACAGGGTTACCGTCTCGCCCTGGTAATTGTCCAAATGACCTTGCAGAAAAGTTTGTCGGGGTTGGCAGCTTATACAAACAAACAGCAGCCATATCCACCAGTTAAAAATATTTTTCATCTTATCAAAATCGTTCATGATTGGTTCAAAAATTTTTCATCGCCTGTTCCAGCATATTCACACAATCCGGATCCGATGGAGATGCATAGTCAAAAGAAACGATACGCCCTTCCGGATCCAGCAACATAAAACGGGGGATCCCGGCGATTCTGTACTCCTTCATCATCACATCCATATTTGCCCGATCGACCATATATTGCGGCCAAGAGGCCGGTCTCTTTTCCAGAAAATCCAACCAAGCCTTCCGGGTATAATCCCAGGAAATACTCACTAATTTGATCCGTTTATCCTCGGCAAAATGTTCCTGTAACTTTTCCATATAAGGGATTTCCATCACACACCCGTGACACCAGGTCGCCCAAACATCGATAAACACGTACTGTCCCCGCAAATCAGACAAGCGACAGATTTTTCCCTGTCGATCGAACATTTCAAAATCCGGAGCCACCTTCCCGGGCATCAGATTATTGTATACCCGCAAATACTCCTGATATTGTTCTGCCACCGCTTGTCGCAACGAATCGTTCGTGCAGATACGGTTATAACATGCCAACAAAGTATCCAGAGGTATTCCTTTCGATCCTCTTATCACGCCTTCTATCTGATCTGTCGCAAAAGCATTCTTCATTTCCGAGTTTGAGACTAAACCATCCAACCACTTCATATAATTCATATGTCTGTTTTCCCAAGTATATTCCGGATCCCGGTTTTGATACCAATCAATGACCTGCCAAATGATATATTTATTACATTCCGCCGGATTGTTTAAATCCAAGGATTTTATAAAAGTCGTAAAATCAGCATCTTCCATTATCTCGCCATCTTTTGTTTTTCGGGGAAGAATCAAAGTATAACTCACCGTTCGATTCTGAAACCACAAATGCTGTTTCCGGGCAAAGCGTTCTTTGACTGCAGAATCACTGATCCGATCTAACAAAACCTGCAGTTCTCGTTCTTTTTCATCTAACTTTGCTTTATAAGCAATAAAGGGAAGCGACTGTATATCCGAATCATAGTCCATTCTCGAATTTTCCAACTCATGAAAAGCTGCCAGATACAAATTTTCAGCCATCCGATCACCAGAATACTTAACATCGACAGTCGTATCGGAAGTCCATTCCAAATTGACTGACACCTGATCACCTTCTTCCAAATAAACCGGTATCCGATAAGGCTGATAACCACTTACGGCCAATGCATAAATTCGAAAAGCACGATTAGCAGGCACATAAGAAAAATTACCGGAAGCATCCACTGCTAAGGTATCATACAAGGCATAATCTTCCATCGACTGCAATGTTACGACTTCTCCCTTATAAGAAGACAGATGGCCTTTCAAAACTGTTTGTTCGGGTGGGCAACCCGAACAAACAGATAATATCCATGCAATTAAAAAAAATTTCATCACACTATGGTTTATATTCGAAATCAACAACTTGTCCACATACATTCCTGAACTCACAGCCTTCTATCTGCGTCAGACTCCCATCCGAGGCCATCTGCAAGAAATAAATGGATCCGCTGTCCGTCGTCCCCGAACCGTCACTAACAGCCACATACAGGCGATCCGGATTATTGGCCTGATCAAATTCCAGGTAATCGATCGGCTGATCCATGGTGTATTCAGCCAGCACATTACCCGTGATCATGCTCACACACATGATCTTATTGCCAAATGCATAATACAAGAAGTCCGGATCTTTGGACGAAATGGTAAAACAGGTTGCTTCAGCCGCTCCAGGCTGTGTCATTTCCAATTTACGTAATGCATTGATCTGAATAATATCCTCCCAAGTTTCTCTATCATAATCATTCACTTCCAAACCAGAAATCATATATCGCTTTCCTGAATCATCCTCCATCACCGCACGCATATCCGCATCGAAAGCAGTACCATACAGCATGTCCATCTGCATATCAGCCGCGTTGAAAGCCGTACCCAATGCTTCCGGCACAATCATATCTCCATAGCCGGCATAAAACAGGAAACACCGCCGTTGACTGTCATAAAAGAAAGCCCCCTCTCCATACAAAATAAAAGGAGCCAGTTCATATTCACCTTTCACTTTCGGATCATACATTCCCGTTGGATTCGCAGCAGGATATACCACCCGACCATATGCCTTCCCGTCCATAATCAGGTATTCATTCCATCCATCTGTCCCCATTCCTTCGACTATTCCTTCCGGCTCAATATAAAACCAGTGAGCCAAACTACTGTAATCTGAGAAATCCATCGGTTCAACTGTTATCGCCTTATCTTCCGATGCAATCAACAGCACATTTTTCGTCCCGTCAGTACCTCCCAAATAATAAATACCTTGCGGATTTTGTCCGGCAGAAACACCATTGACTTCTTTATAGACATGCTTGCTTACCGTATTAACTGCATTAATAAATGTAACATCCGATTCCCCATTCTCGATACGACTCAATGCCACTACCCCTTTGGAATAGGAATTGATCACAGAGAGATCCGTTTCCAGCGAATAAAAAACCCCTGTTGCTTTTTCCGTCACAACATAACGCAATGTATATTCCCCGATCGGTATAGACATGGTCACATTCAGGTCTTTCTCATACGAAAGCGTATCCGGAATATAGTCGTCAAAATTAGGCTGCCAAGCATACCACAAATATTCATACTCATCCTCCCGAAAACCATCTTTACCCGAGATGGTCAACGAAATGGCAAGCATAGAATCTTGTTCAACTTGATAAACCGCTTTCATCGGCTCGATCGTCAATTCATTCAATGAGGTATAATCATAATTCCCTTTATCCTTCGTACAGGCGGCGATCCCCGTCATCAACAGCAATACGCCTATTATTATCTGCATTCTTTTCATATTTCTTAATCTATAAACCACGGATCAATCGGATTTCCATTTTCATCATAAATCGGATAATTTTCCCCGAAATACTGACTTATATAATTGGCATAAGCATCCCACGTATAAAAATCATCCCAATACTCCTCTTCGGTTTCCGGGAAATTTATCCCCAACAATAATATCACAGTCTCATGTTTCACTTTAGAATAGGTCCCCCAATAAAAATCATCCCAATAATAAGGCTTGACCAACATCGAAGAGACCTGTATTCTGGCAACAGTCCGTTGCGACAATCCCAATTGTAAATCATCGGAAGGTTCCAATTTTAAGGTCAGTTGAAACATCTGTTCCTCTAAACGGGGATCAGTGCCAATCAAAGTCACCGGAATCTGCATACTGTAACTTCCTGCCGGCAAAGTATAGGAGGTTGCCAACGTTTTATAATGGATTCCTTCCTCCGCAGTAGTTCTCTCTTTATCGATGCTTATCCGTACTTCTCTGTCCCGATCGGTTGCCGCCCCCATCAGGTTAACTTGTAAATTAACCATTAACTCCGTTTCAGTTTTCCCGGCAAAAGAATAAACAACACTGTCGGTCGTATTATTCCAATCTGTTGCATTCAACTGAAAATAAACCGCCCCGTCTTTTTCAAAATCGTCCATCTTATTTTCCTGACAAGCGGTAAACAAGGCCCCCAAAAGCACCACACTATAAAATATCTTTTTCATACCATTCAATTTTATTTGAAATCACCAAATTCCAACTCATTATCCGGAACAGGGAATACATAGACATCCCGATTCATGGTCTGGGAAGTAAAAGGTATCGAACTCAGATTTTGCCGCTTGTAATAATAAAACAACTGGCCCTCTGCAATAAATTCCTTCTGATACTCTTTCTGCAATTCCTGCTGCAAATCGGCCCCCGCAGGCAGCGGTTGAGTCGCATAACCCCGATACGAACGCAAGGTCTCCAAATAACTGATATCACCGGAAGCCTCCGCCGCAATCAGATACATTTCGGAAAGTTTCAACAGAGGGATCTGAGTACCCGTCATATACTTGTTCACATACTCATTGGAAGTTCCTTCCGGCACAGCAAACAGATGCTTACTGCGAATATCCAAATCCAGCCCCATTCCATCAAAAATAGACGATTTACGAGCACTCTCTATTAAGCATTCATATTCGGCTAAATTTTTAAAAAACAAATCCGAGCGTCCTTTCTTTAAATCGTATACATATAACGAAGCGATATACTCATGTCTGGCGATGCTTTCCATATAGGAATAATAATAAGACTCCGAACTAATAATCGCATCCGTAATAAATTCAAAGCGTCCGGAATGGATTACTTCCAAGGCGGCGGTCAAGGCATTGGACATGTCTTCTTTATACAGATACACCCGAGCCATCAGAGCCACCACCCCATAATAATTCAAGCGGGATTTTCGATACAGCCAGAAACCGTCATCCGTAATGTAATCATCCACCTCATATTCATCCTCTTCCGTATAATCGGCAAACGAAGGACCAATGGGATCAATCGGCTCCAACAACTCTTTGGCCTTTTCCAAATCTTCCAGAATATACGCCAATACCTGGCTTACCGTAGATTGCGCAACCGGAGCATTGGTAATTTCCCGAACATAAGGGATTGCCGGTTCATCTTTTCCCATTTTATACGAAGGTGCGTATCCCCGCAACAGATCGAAATGCAGGAAAGCCCGCAATGCCAACGCTTCCCCTTCGATTAAACTGCGCAAACGCTCGCTCATCACATCGCCATACTCTGCGATATTCCGCAACAGATAATTACAGTTGGCTATCGCATTGTAATTGGTGCTCCACATCGTATCAATCAAGGTTTTAATCGCATCGGATTTATAATTATAAACCAAAGCATCCTCATAATTATAATCCACATACGAATAAGTTTGGGCAACCACATCCATAAATCCCATGGTTCGCTGTCCGCCATAAGCTTCCGCTCTACCCATCAAAACATAGATTCCCGTCAATGCATCCTGAAAACCAGATGCAGATTCAAACAAATCCTCCTCTTTCACCTGTGACTGAGGACGCACATCCAACCAGTTATTACATCCAATACAAAGAAGCAATACTCCAGCTGTTATATATATCAATATCTTTCTCATATTCTTATGCTTTTATCAAATTAAAACCTTGCCTGCAAACCAATACTGAAGTTCCGGGCAAATGGATAATCGATTCCCCGTTCCTGTTTTATTGTAGAAGCATGAAATACATCATTCATATAAAACATGGCTTTCAGACGCTTGATTCCCAACTTCTGGAGTTTTGACGTCCCAAATTCATAGGAAAGATTCAACGTCGCCAATTCCAGGTAATTGTAATCTTCCACAAACCGGGAAGTCGGACGGGTGACATAATCGATATTGATTCCGTTCAACTCTTCATAAAAAGCGGCGAACCGTACTTTATCTCCCGGTTTCTGCCAACGGTCCTCGAAAGCTCTTTTATCGACGTTAAAACGCGGATCCACATCCTGTACCTTGTCCACCAGTGTCTGGTTATACATCTGACCGCCGATCCGATACCGGAAGGTCATATTCAACTGAAAACCTTTCCAGGAAAAATTCGTCCCGAAAGTACCTTCCACATCCGAATCCGTACATCCACCGATCACATAATTGGCTGAGGACCATTCCGAAACGATCTCTCCCTGGGGAGTCAAGAACATCTCCCGTCCCGTAGCCGGATCGATTCCCAAAGAGTGATTCACCCAAATGGAGTTCATGGAAGCACCTTCTACATAACGCACCCGCGGCCGATTCACGCCATCGCTCTTTTCTCCATCTGACACTTCATTATCCTGAGCCTCGTTATAAGCCCGCAAAGCATTCGATATCTTCAACAGTTTATTTTTATTGTGGATGGCCGAAGCATTCACACTCCAATAAAGTCCCTGCTGCTGATTTTTCAAAATGGCCAAACGCATGTTCAATTCCCAACCGCGGTTCTCCACTTCACCCAAATTGTCCATATAGGAGGAAAAACCGAGTGAAGGCGGCAAGGTCACGGCCGTCAGTACATCCTTGGATGTCTTGATGTAATAATCGGCAGAGAGTTCAAAACGATTGTCCCACAGGGTCAAATCCAAACCATAGTTCTGCTGCCACGTACGCTGCCAAGCCAAATTCTCATTTCCCATGGCCATTACTGCAGCACCGATGGCATAGTGATAACGCTCTGTCGTTAAATACTGATAGGTGGTCATGGCCTGATACGGATCGTAATTCTGACTGCCGGTCAATCCATAAGAGCCACGGATTTTAAACTGTTGTATCCAGTCTAAGTCCCGCATGAACTTTTCATGATGCAGATTCCAACCCAAACCGGCCGACCAGAAAGGTGCCCAGCGTTTATCCGCACCGAATTGCGAAGATGCATCCTCCCGGAAAGAAAGGTCGAACAGAAAACGTTCGTCCCAACTGTAGTTCAGATTGCCCAAAAATCCCACCAGACGGGAGGTGTACTCGTCGCCGGAAGGGGAACCGTTTTCCTCATACTGGGTGGCAAAACTGATGTAATCCAAGCGTTCGTTCGGAAAACCTTCGGCTGTTACGTAAAACTCTTTCGTACGGCTCTGCTGCACATTCCAGCCCAAATTGGAATTGATCACATGTTTGCCCCGCTGCCAGAAATAACTCAATACCATACTGGCATCGTAATCGAACACATCGCCCCGGGATGCGGTATAAGAACCTCTCCGGTCAAAATCCTCTCCCTCATAATCGGCAAAGTCGGTATGCTTGGCCGGTTTAAACAGATCCGAAGAGGTATTCTGCAAGGTAAACGAAAAGCTTCCTTTCAAACGCAAACCTTCCATGATCTGCCAGTCCACTCCGAACAGGTTGGTCAGATCGTTGTAGCGCGATTCATCCAACATATCCAAAGTCGCATTATACAATGGATTGTAAATCTGCGCATTATCATCAACAGCACTCCGCCGATCATCTTCTTCCAACATATAAATCAGATTGCCATCTTCATCCTTGTATTTCACATACGGATTCAATTTCGTATATTCACTGAAACTGCCATAGGGGGAGTTGGTCGCCTTCACCCGGGAATAGGTCAACTGATTCCGGAAAGTCAGGTTCTTATAAATATACTGCAATTCCAGGCCTAAACCCAAACGTTCACGTCCGGATTCTTTCATCACTCCCGGCGTGTTGTTGTAGTTGACCTCCATGGCATAACGGATGTAATCATTCCCTCCGTCCAAACGCAACGAATGCTTATGGGCCAAGGTCAATCCATTCAGCGGTTTATCCAACCAATAGGTATTTACCCCTTCCCGTATATTGGCCAAACGCCAATTATAGGCTTTCTGCATAACTACCTCATCATAGTATCGGTTCCAGTTGTAATACTGCTTTTTATTGATATCGTACAAACCAGCCAATACTTCCAGTTGCAATTTCTCTTCCGGATTGCACAAATCATATGCACTCAAATCCGCCATGTAGAAAGTCATGTCGCCATTATAGCTTACGGCCATTTTCCCGCTGGCTGGCGCAACGGTCGTGATAACCACCACTCCGTTCGATGCTCGGGAACCGTAAATGGCTGTCGCAGCAGCATCTTTCAGCAAGGTGATGGTAGCCACCCGATAGGGATCCATATCGAACACTTTCTCGGCCGTGGTTTCAAAACCGTCAACGATAAAGACCGGCATGTTGGGATTCCCCGAATATTCATCCCGCATGCCGCTGATACTGCCGCTGCCCCGGATCTGGAAGTCGGGTATGGCATTGGGATTCGAACCCAGCTGATTGTTCTCGAGCTTTACGAAAGAGGGATCGATGTTTTGCAGAGCACTCAGGATGTTCTGGTTACCTCCCGTCTGCAACTCTTCGGCCGTAATCGTCCGGGCAGAACCGGTAAAACTGTTCTTGGCCTGATTGAAGTAACCGGTCACCACCACTTCCTCCATCTCACTGACAGCCTCTTTCATGACCACATCGATCTCCCGACGGCTGCCGACTGTCTCTTCGAGCGTCTCCATGCCGACCATACTAAATACCAAGGTGTGTTTACCCTCCGGTAACTCCAGCACATACTGTCCCTCGGCATCGGTTGAGGTCCCCAAAACCGTGCCTTTCAGTCGCACCGTGACCCCGGGCAGCGGATGCTGATACGCATCCCGCACGATACCGCTCACCCGAACCGTCGTCTTTTGCTGTTGGGGAGCAAGTGGTTCATTGATTTCCAGAATTACAACAAAATCCCCATCAATAGAATAATTCACCAATTTACCTGGAAACACTTGTTTCAGAGCCTCCTCCATCGTAGCATTATCCAGTTTTAAATCCACTTTCCGAGAAGCATCGAACTGTACATTGCTATAAAAGAAATCTTTTTTAAACTCCTTTCCAAGCATACGCAACGACTGCTTGACCGTCACCCCAGAAACATCCAGCGTAACCCGGTCTACTTGAGAATACACCGAAGCAGAAACATGCAACAAACCCAATAAACAAAACAAACAAGTTAATCGCATCAGAAACAAGATTTTTCTTAACCATTTCCTGAAAAACGGCAATAATTCATGATTTTTTTTCATATATTTGTATTTATGGTTAATGATAGCTTTGTCCTCGACATCGACTTCTCAGACAAAGCAGGTTATTAATATTCAACCGGAGAAGTGGGCAAACTTTTCCGGTTTTATTTCTTATCCGTAATAATCAGGTGTTTCCCTTCTATCAAAAAATGCACAGGAGCTGTCGCTTCAATCATTCGCAACAGATCATTCAACGGACGAAACTTTTGAATAGCTCCCGAAAAACAGATTTCTTTCAAAGCATCTTGTTGGAAAGAATATTCTACATCATACCAACGGCTTACCTGCCGCATAATTTCTTCCAAACACACTTCGTCAAAATAAAATTTCCCCTCTACCCACGAAACGACAGAAGCAACATCCACCTCCTGCACAGACAACTGTTCCCCCGTGGTTTGAGCCTGTTGTCCCGGCTGCAAACGGACCGTTTCCCCTTGCTTGGATAGCACATCGACAGCCCCATTCACCAAAGTGGTCTTTGCATGGATTTCATCCTCATAATCGGACAAATTAAATTCTGTTCCCAACACTTTTACCGTCAATTTCTCGGTTTTCACCAGGAATGGACGAAGAGTATCCTTTTTCACCTTGAAATAACCCTCTCCCCGTAAACACACCACCCGCTCCTGTGAATTGGATCCATCCCAAAATGACAGTTCAGAATCAGAATTCAACCATACGACAGATCCATCTTCCAACATCAACCGATACTCTCCACCCTTGGGTACCACCAGTTTCTGAACGCTGTTCACACCATCCTCCTGCGGGACATAATGAAGCGTCCGATCCGCATCGATGCGAATCTCAGCCCTCTCTTTACGAAGCACGGTATCTTTCAAATTCGGAGCAACCGCAATCTGTGCTCCATCCGACAAAACGAAATAAGCATGACTCTGTGCCGGTGTAACCAACTGAACATATTCTTCATCATTACGGAAAACATCTCCTGCCTGTTGATGCTTCCACCAAACGATGCCGACACTCAGCAAAAGCACGACGACAGCAGCATAAGCCAGCCAAGTCCGTCGTGTCAACACTTTTCGAGGATAAGATTTTACCAATGCCAGTTGAGCCTGAATATCCGGAACAAACTCTTCTTTCATTCCCAACAGGCAACGATGTACTCGTTGCATCTCTTCAAATTCCTGTCGGTGATTATCGGACTCCCGCAACCATTCCGCCAATTTTGCCTCCTCCTCTTCAGGCAATTGACCATTCAATTTATCAATAATCCATTGTTCGATTTGTTCGTCCATAAGTATATTTACTTTCCAATTTTCAGAAAGAGGACGCAACAAAACAGAAAAAGGGTGAAAAAGAATCAAATTATTTTAGAAAAAATTTGAGCTACTCATTCATTTTTGCCGCGAGTATATAAAACAAAACCAGATTTTGCATGGAAAATTTCTTTCTCAATTCACGATAAGCGATTTTGATTTGTGTCTTCACCGTATTGACTGATATGCCCAAATACTCCGCCACTTCGACATATTTCATCTCTTCCCAGACCACCAATTTCAGAATAAGCCTGCATTGCTCCGGCAAACTTTCCACGGCTTGCCAGATTTTCTGGAAATCATTCTGCTCCGATTCTTCCTGTTGTAAGGAAACAATCTCCTCCAACCCCACTTTATCCTGATGCCGGCGAATAAAACTCACACACCCGTTCCTTACCGCCACATACAGATAACTGTCCAAAGATTTGTTTTTATCCAGCTTCAAACCCTTTTCCCAAATATGAATAAATACTTCCTGAACAATATCTTCGGCAAATTCAAAAGAACCGACAAAAGCCTTGGCAAAACGGCACAAGACAGTATAACGGGTCACAAACAAATGATCAAAGGCCTGTTCATCTCTTCGTTCCAAGGCCTTGACAATCTCTTGCGCATTCCTCACATCACCAGCTATACTTTTCACAATTTAAAAATTGAATTACATTTGTACAAATGTAAAAAATATTTATAAATATAAAATCATCTCTATTTCATTATCAACTTTTCACAAAATATATTACAAAAAATTGAATTCCAGGGACCCTGATTTGTAGAGTCCCTGGAATTCAATACCATAGCTTACAATAATAGGTACTTCAAATGGATTCAGTTCATGTATTGCTCGATCATTTCAGCACATTCAGGCATG
Organism: uncultured Odoribacter sp.; assembly: GCA_944321165.1. GTDB lineage: Bacteria > Bacteroidota > Bacteroidia > Bacteroidales > Marinifilaceae > Odoribacter. The sequence continues at coordinate 37,700 of CALUKE010000010.1, read as the reverse complement.
GAAGGACGGACAAATGAATAGGAAATAAAACGGCCCTCCGGATCCAACAGCATAAAATGAGGAATCCCATAAATACGATATTCCTTTTCCAAGAGAGCATTGTTCTCCCGGTCGACCACGTACTGTGCCCATGTGGGCTGTTCCTGCTTCAAAAAATTCCGCCACGTTTTCTGATTGGCATCCACGGAAATACTGATCAAGGCAATCCGATCATTTCCGGCAAAATGCTCTTGTAATTTTGCCATATAAGGAATTTCATCCCGACATGGCAAACACCAGGTGGCCCAAACATCGATGAATAAATATTTTCCCCGAAGATCCGAAAGCCGGCAACTCTTTCCATCTTCATCCACCATCTCAAAATCCGGAGCTGTTTTCCCGGGCATCAGATTTCCATATACCCGCACATATTCCTGATATTCCGCATCCACTTTTTGTTTCAAAGAATCATTCGAACACAACATCCGGTAGCGTTCGACAGTTTCATCCAAAGAAACGCCTGAAAAAAAACGGAACTTCTCCAACAAGCATTCAGTCGCATGCTCATTCTTAATGGCCGCATTGGATACCAAACGATCAAGCAAATCCAGATAAGAAAGCATATAATCTTTTTCATCGACCGGATTTTCGCGCTTCAAATACCACCCAATCACATTCTCCAATACCTCTTTGTTGCATTCTTTGGGATCATTCAAATCAATCGATTCCACATAAGCAACATAATCTTCGTCTGGAGATGATTCTCTTGATTCGTCATCCAAAGAATGTCTCCAATCATAGGCAGACAATTGAACCTGAAACATCAAATGCTGTTTCTCTTCGAATTGTTCATACACCTGAGGATCCGTAATCTGACTCAATGCATGCTGCAATTCCCTGTCCATTTTATCAACCGCCTCTTTATAGGCACGAAAAGACAAAGCTGTCATCTCCGGAGTATACCACATCCGGTCGTTTGTTATCTCATCAAAATCCCACAGATATTGATTTTCTTTTGTCCGATCACCGGCAAAAACAACTTGAATTCTTTTATCAGTCTGCAAGGTCAACACTGCCTCTGCCTGATCCCCTGCCGCCAAATAAACCGACACCCAAGGAGAATAGTCTTTCACTGAAATCTCATATATCCCGACAGCATCCGCTCGAGGTATAAAAACAAAATTTCCCATCGAATCGACCGCAACCGTATCCCGCTGATCAGACTTGCCTTCCGGACAGATTCGGACCAATTCCCCCCGATAATTCTCAATATGCCCTTTCAAAACCGTCTGTTTGGATTGGCACCCCCAACCAACAACCAATAGGCAAAAAACGAACAAACATTTCATATTCTTACGGTTTATATTCAAAATCAACGACTTTCCCACAAACATGTTCAAAATATTCCTCTTCAGTCAGACTTCCACCCGAATTCATTTTCAAATAATAAATCGAACCGGAATCGGCGGCACCGGACCCGTCACTCACCCCCACATATAAACGCCCGGGATTTTCCGAACGGTCGAATTCCATATAATCGACCGGTTCCGTGGTTGTAAACTCCGAAAGGACATTACCGGTAATCGTACTTACACAAACGATCTTGTTACCGGAAGCATAATACAAGAAATCGATATCTTGGGAAGAAACGGCAAAGCAGGTCGTCTCCAACATTTCTGCACGAGTGATATCCAATCTTCGGATCGGAAGCACCCGAATATAAGTTTCAGAATAATCAGCGCTATATGACACACTCTTTTGAGCCGCTATCATAAAACGCGTTCCGTCGTCCGCTTCCATCACAGCTCGGACATCTTCTCCAAAAGCCGCTCCATACACCATAATAGCCTGCATATCGGCTGAATTAAAATCTCCCGTACTGGCTTCCACCGGAATCATCACCCCATAATTATCATAAATAAAGCGCTTCCCTTTCTGGTCGTAGAAAAAAGCATATCCAGCTTCGTACATGGAGAACGGTGCCGCCTCATAATCCCCCTTGATCTGCGGATCATATTTAGTAAACAAATCCTCAACAAAAGCAAGTCTGCGATAATACACTTTCCCCGACACAATGACATATTCATCATATCCCCAATCGCTTTTACACAAACACTGCATGACATTCGGTTCCGGTGCAAAATAAAACAATTCGGGAAAATCCATCAGGTAAGAAAAATCCGATGGCTCTGCCAGAATTGTCTTCTCTTCTGTCGCGATCGTCACCAGCCCCCGAACAAACTCTCCTCCTCCGGTGTAAAAAATTCCCTGGGGATGCATACCGACAGGCTCGCCATTGATTGCCTCATACACATTCTTACTCACCGTATTGACCACATTGATAAAAGTAACTTCAGCCGTACCGCCTACCTCACTCAAAGCCATTATCCCCTTGGAGTAAGAATTGATGACAGACAAGTCCGTTTCCGAAGAATAAAAAACACCGCTCTCCTTCTCCCGGACAATATACCGTAAGGTGTAATCCCCGACAGCCATATTCACTTTTACATTCAAATCCTTTTCAAAAGAAAGCGTATCGGGATCCGCAGCATTATTGACCCGCCAGGCATACCACAGATATTCGTAATCCTCTTCCTGGAATTCTTGTTTTCCAACAATCGTTACCGGGATGGTCAAGAATGCATCCAATTCGACTGTATATTGCGCAGCAATTCCGCTAAACGACAAAGCATTCAAAGGAGTATAATCGTAATTCCCTTTATCTTCCGTACAGGCACTCCATAGACATAAACAAAAGCACCCTATTATCCATTGAATTTTTTTCATATTTTTCTGTTTTGACATTACAACCAGGGTTCTATCGCATTTCCATTCTCATCATAAATGGGATAATTCTCATAAAAGAAATTATCCATATATTTTCCATAGGCCACCCAAGCATCCCAATCGTTGATAAACTCTGTATAAGTTGCCGGAAAATCCGTCCCCAATTTCTGGATACAATATTCATGTTTCACTTTGGAATAAGGTCCGAAATAATAGTCCAGGTAGGCATCCTCCCAATAAGAAGGCTGGGTCAACATGTTAGAAAAAATCAACCGAGCAAAAGTCCGGTTTGTCAATCCCAACTGCAAGTCTTCTGTCGCGACTAATTTTACCGCCAATTGAAAGGAACGGCTTTCCAACTGAGGATCCTGCCCATATAGTATTATCGGAATCTGTACACTATAGGCAAAGGCCGGCAAAACATAAGCAGATTTCAAGGGTTCAAAATGGACCCCTTCTTCTGCCGTCGTATTCCCCGCATCGACAATCAGGTGGAAAGTCCGATCGTAATCGACCGCTTTCCCCATCAGATTTACCTGTAATTTAATCGTATCCTCCTCCACGGTTTTCCCCGCAAAAGAATACACTAAACTGTCTATCGCATCGTTCCAATTCATTGTGTTCAACTGAAAATAAACCGCACCGTCGCTTTCAAAATCGTCCATCTTATTTTCCTGACAAGCGGCAAACAAAGCCCCCCAAAGCACCACACTATAAAATATCTTTTTCATACCATTCAATTTTATTTGAAATCACCAAATTCCAACTCATTATCCGGAACAGGGAATACATAGACATCCCGGTTCATGGTCTGGGAAGTAAACGGAATCGAAGTCAGATTTTGCCGCTTGTAATAATAAAACAACTGCCCCTCTGCAATAAATTCCTTCTGATACTCTTTCCGTAATTCCTGCTGCAAATCGGCATCCGCCGGCAAGGGCTGAGTCGCATAGCCCCGGTACGAACGCAAGGTTTCCAAATAACTGATATCTCCGGAAGCCTCTGCTGCTATCAGATACATCTCCGACAATTTCAACAGGGGAATCTGAGTGCCGGTCTCGTACTTACAGACATATTCCGTTTGCGAACCGGAGGGGATGGCAAACAAGCGTTTGCTACGCATATCCAAATCCAGACCGATGCTTTCAAAGATACTCGACTTCCGTTCTGCATTCATAACACAAGTATAGGTAGACAAATCTTTGAAGAACAGCTCCGAGCGTCCTTTCTTCAGATCGTATACATACAACGAAGAAATATATTCATGACGCCCCATACTTTCGACAAACGAATAGTCCCGTGATTCATCCGCAACAATCTGATCCGTAATAAACTCAAATCGTCCCGAATGGATTACTTCCAAGGCGGCGGTCAAGGCATTGGACATATCTTCTTTATACAGATACACCCGGGCCATCAGAGCCACCACCCCGTAATAATTCAAGCGGGATTTCCGATACAGCCAGAAACCGTCATCCGTAATGTAATCATCCGCTCCATATTCATCCTCTTCCGTATAATCGGTAAATGAAGGGCCCATGGGATCAATCGGCTCCAACAACTCTTTGGCCTTTTCCAAATCTTCCAGAATATACTCCAATACCTGGCTTACCGTAGATTGCGCAACCGGAGCATTGGTAATTTCCCGGACATAAGGAATTGCCGGTTCATCTTTTCCCATTTTATACGAAGGTGCGTATCCCCGCAACAGATCGAAATGCAGGAAAGCCCGCAATGCCAACGCTTCCCCTTCGATTAAACTGCGTAAACTCTCATTCATGACTTCCCCATTCGCAACGATATTACTCAACAAGTAATTACAATTGGCAATGGCATAGTAATTGGAACTCCACATGGTATCCACCACACTTTTCACAGTCTCATCCTGATAATCATATACCATTGCTTTATTATAAGCAGTAGCTACCGAAGAATAGGTCTGCGCCAACACATCCACAAAACCCATCGTACTATTTCCGCCATATGTCTCAGGTAATCCCATCAACGCATAAATACCTATCAATGCATCCCGGAAACCCGACTCGGAAGCGAACAAATCCTCCTCTTTCACCTGTGACTTCGGCTGCACATCCAACCAATCGCTACACGCCAGACAAAACAGCCATAAACAGCCCACCATATATTTAATTGCATTCTTCATATCTTATTCATTTTAATGTTATTAGAAACGTGCCTGCAAGCCGATACTGAAGTTCCGGGCAAATGGATAATCGATTCCCCGTTCCTGTTTTACCGTAGAAGTATGAAATACATCATTCATATAAAACATGGCTTTCAAACGCTTGATTCCCAACCTCTGGAGTTTTGACGTCCCGAATTCATAGGAAAGATTCAACGTCGCCAATTCCAGGTAATTGTAATCCTCTACAAACCGGGAAGTCGGACGGGTAACCTGATCAAGATTTATCCCATTCAAATCTGCAGAAAAAGCGGCAAAACGCACCTCATCGCCCGGTTTCTGCCAACGGTCCTCGAAAGCCCGACGATCCACATTGTAACGCGGATCCACATCCTGTACCTTGTCCACCAGTGTCTGGTTATACATCTGACCGCCGATCCGATACCGGAAGGTCATATTCAACTGAAAACCTTTCCAGGAAAAATTCGTCCCGAAAGTACCTTCCACATCCGAATCCGTACATCCACCGATCACATAATTGGCAGAGGACCATTCCGACACTAAATCCCCATTCTGAGCCACAAAGATTTCATTTCCCGTCGCCGGATCGATTCCCAACGAACGATTCACCCAAATGGAGTTCATGGAAGCCCCTTCTACATAACGCACCCGGGGACGACTGATTCCGTCCTCCTTTTCTCCCTCGGTAATTTCGGCATCCTGCGCCTCGTTATAAGCCCGCAAAGCATTCGATATCTTCAACAGTTTGTTTTTATTGTGGATGGCCGAAGCATTCACACTCCAGTAAAGTCCCTGCTGCTGATTTTTCAAAATCGCCAAACGCATGTTCAACTCCCATCCGCGGTTTTCCACTTCGCCCAAATTATCCATGTAAGAAGAAAAACCGAGAGACGGAGGCAACGTCACTGCCGTCAAAACATCCTTGGAAGTCTTGATATAGTAATCGGCAGAAAGCTCAAAACGACTGTCCCACAGCGTCAAGTCCAAACCATAGTTCTGCTGCCACGTACGCTGCCAGGCCAAATCCCTGTTTCCCATCGCTTTTACAACAGCTCCCACCGCATAATGATAACGATCTCCAGTCATATATTGATAAGTCGTAATCGCCTGATACGGATCGTAATTCTGACTACCGGTCAATCCATAGGAACCACGGATTTTAAACTGTTGCAACCAATCCAGATCTGCCATAAACTTTTCATGATGCAGATTCCAGCCCAAACCGGCCGACCAGAAAGGTGCCCAGCGTTTATCCGCACCGAATTGCGAAGATGCATCCTCCCGGAAAGAAAGGTCGAACAGGAAACGTTCGTCCCAACTGTAGTTCAGATTTCCCAAAAATCCCACCAACCGCGAAGTATATTCGTCTCCGGAAGGTGATCCGTTTTTCTCGTATTGAGTGGCAAAACTGATGTAATCCAAGCGTTCGTTCGGAAAACCTTCGGCAGTAACAGAAAACTCTTTCGTACGACTTTGCTGTATATTCCACCCCAAATTGGAGTTGATCACATGTTTATTCTGCTGCCAGAAATAACTCAATACCATACTGGCATCGTAATCGAATACATCGCCCCGGGAAGCCGTATACGAACCGCGACGATCATAATCCTCTCCCTCATAATTGGCAAAATCGGTATGCTTGGCCGGTTTGAACAGATCCGAAGAGGTATTCTGCAGGGTAAACGAAAAGCTCCCTTTCAAACGCAAACCTTCCATGATCTGCCAGTCCACTCCGAACAGGTTGGTCAGATCGTTGTAGCGCGATTCATCCAACATATCCAAAGTCGCATTATACAATGGATTGTAAATCTGCGCATTATCATCAACAGCACTCCGCCGATCATCTTCTTCCAACATATAAATCAGATTGCCATCTTCATCCTTGTATTTCACATACGGATTCAATTTCGTATATTCACTGAAACTGCCATAGGGGGAGTTGGTCGCCTTCACCCGGGAATAGGTCAACTGATTCCGGAAAGTCAGGTTCTTATAAATATACTGCAATTCCAGGCCTAAACCCAAACGTTCCCGTCCGGATTCTTTCATCACTCCCGGCGTATTGTTGTAGTTGACCTCCATGGCATAACGGATGTAATCATTTCCTCCGTCCAATCGCAACGAATGCTTATGGGCCAAGGTCAATCCATTCAGCGGCTTATCCAACCAATAGGTATTTACCCCTTCCCGTATATTGGCCAAACGACGATTGTATGCCTCTTCCATATATCGGCTATCAGACCATTTATCCTGTGTATAAAATGCCTTTTTATCGATATCGTACAAACCGGCCAATACTTCCAGTTGCAATTTCTCTTCCGGATTGCACAAATTATACGCACTCAAATCCGCCATGTAGAAAGTCATGTCGCCATTATAGCTTATCGCCATTTTCCCGCTGGCCGGCGCAACGGTCGTGATGACCACCACTCCGTTCGATGCTCGGGAACCGTAAATGGCTGTCGCAGCGGCATCTTTCAACAAGGTGATGGTAGCCACCCGATAGGGATCCATATCGAACACTTTCTCGGCCGTGGTTTCAAAACCGTCGACGATAAAGACCGGCATGTTGGGATTCCCCGAATATTCATCCCGCATGCCGCTGATACTGCCGCTGCCCCGGATCTGGAAGTCGGGTATGGCATTGGGATTCGAACCCAGCTGATTGTTCTCGAGCTTTACGAAAGAGGGATCGATGTTTTGCAGAGCACTCAGGATGTTCTGGTTACCTCCCGTCTGCAACTCTTCGGCCGTAATCGTCCGGGCAGAACCGGTAAAACTGTTCTTGGCCTGATTGAAGTAACCGGTCACCACCACTTCCTCCATCTCACTGACAGCCTCTTTCATGACCACATCGATCTCCCGACGGCTGCCGACTGTCTCTTCGAGCGTCTCCATGCCGACCATACTAAATACCAAGGTGTGTTTACCCTCCGGCAACTCCAATACGTAACGGCCGTCGGCATCGGTTGAGGTCCCCAAAACCGTACCTTTCAGTCGCACCGTGACCCCGGGCAGCGGATGGTGATAGGCATCCCGCACGGTACCACTCACCCGAACCGTCTTTTTCTGCTGCTGAGGCAATTCTTTCCGAATCACCGTGATAAGATCGTCATCAAACACACAAGTCAATGCCGACCCGTCGAACAAACGTTGCAGCACTTCCGACAAAGGCAGATCGTCAGCCTGTATGCTGACCTTATCCAAATTCCCCAACTCTTCCACATTATACAAAAAACGAACCCCGGTTTGCTGTTTGATCCGGCTGAATACCTCATACAGACTCACATTATTCAAATTCAGTGAAACTTTCTGGTTCTGCGCCAACCCATTTCCATAACCGGCCAACACAAAACACCACACGAAAACAAAGCACAATTTCATCGCTTTCCAAATTTTAGGATGAATCTTGTCAAATAAATGACCTAACAAACACTTTTTTTTCATAAATTTGTTTTGATTATAAGTAACACATCAGACAAATACACCGCAATTGTATTTATCTGTTTACACACGACACCGGAATACCGCAATTATTCCGGTGTTTTATTTAGCATGAATCACAATGGTCCGTCCGTCTATCTGAAAACGGGCCCGGGAAGTCCGCTCCAGATAAAGCAACAGCTCCCGTATTTCCGCATAACGCTTGATATCGCCATAGAAACGCAACTCCTTCAATTTCTCATCCGCAAAGAACACCTCCACATCATACCAACGTTCCACTTTTTGCATGATGCTTTCCAAACGTTCGTTCACAAATACCATGTTATTATCTTTCCAGGCAACATAAGGATACACATCCGCATCGAATACCCGGGTTTCTCCGTTTTCCAGATTGGCGATACCGACCTGACAGGGATGCATTTTTACCTCCGGAGCCAGCTCATCTGTTTTGAAACCGATGCAACCACGAACCAACACCACCTCCAAATGAGTCGTATCATAGGTATTCATATTGAATTCCGTACCATATACCTGTAAAGAATAATCTCCAACCCGAACCACAAAAGGACGAGTGGAATCTTTCTGCACCTCGAAATAAGCCTCTCCCCGCAAGCGGACTTCCCGTAAATGATCGGCAAATTCCACCGGATATTCCAATTCGGTGTCGGCATTCAGCCAAATCCGGGTACCATCCGCCAACAGAACCTGAAACTCTCCACCCCGGGGCACTTCGATGCGATTGCGCAACAAAGCGGGAGTTTCCGACTGCAGAGTGGGCTGATAACGAATCTTTCCGACGCTGTCCCACTGAACCATCGTTCCGTTTTGTTCCTTTACAGCTACATTATCCTGGGACAAATCGATGTATTCCCCCGTAGAAAGCAGCAGACGGGCTTTCGGAGAACCGGGCAATACTTCCGTGGCAACCATCACCGGAGCTTCATTCCGGGAATGCCACCACCATCCACCTCCGACAACGACCAGCAATACGGCGACTGCTGCTGCGTACCGCCAACGCACAAGAGCCCGCCGACCTTTTATCCGTCTTAAACGTTTGAGCGCATGCGTTTCGTCTATCAATGACTCTTTTTGACTCCACCGATACCACAACCCCACCCGACAGATCTGCCGATAGAACTTCCGGTGCTCTTCCGAAGCAGACAACCAGTTCTCCACCGCTTTCCGCTCTTCCCCTTCCAGTTCCTGATGGAAATAGGCGAGCAAACGCTCTTCCGATATGATTTCCTGAGATTCCTTTTTCATAAATTATCCTTTTTCGTATAAAGTACCGGATAATTGAAAAAAGGTCTAATGAAAAGAAAAAATTATTTTTTTATTTTGAAAAAAAACAAAAACACCGAGAATTCATCTGCTCCCAACTGTTCCCTCAACCGCCGGACCGCATTCCCCAACAAAGTCTTTACCGTCGACAAAGAAACTCCATATCTCTCTGCCACCTCCCGGTATTTCAGCCCCTCCACAAAAACCGCCGACATCACCTCCCGGGACCGCGGCGGCAAAGAATCGATCTCGTTCAAGATTTTGGTAATAATCCGGTCGTGTCTTTCATTATACTCTTCAAAAGCGGCATCTACCTCCTGCAAATCTACCGTATGCCGGAGCACATCCCGTTTTTCCAGACAGTGATAACACCGATTGCGCACCGACACAAACAAAAAAGAGGACAAAGAAGCACTTTCCAAAACCGAACCCCGCTTCTTCTCCCAAAGTCGGATAAACAACTCCTGCACCACATCTTCCGCCATCGACAAATCATCCAGAAAAGTATCCGCCCATACGACCAACGGTTTATAATATCTATGGAACATCAGCTCCATCGCTTTCCACTCGCCCGCTGCCAACAACCGGCAAATATTCTCATCAACCTCCATCGTATTTTTGTTTGGCAATACTCTCATGCTCCAAGCTTTTCAGAAAGAACAAAAGTACATGAAAATTTCCAGAAACGCCCCATGATTCCCATTGAATATTAAAGAGAAACATTTAAAAACACAAAAAAAATTCGGAGTGAACCGATATTTTCACTCCGAACAAAACAATTAATCAAGTGTTTAAAATGCCTATTTATCCATCTGTTTTAATGGCGAAAACAGGAAATCCAAATACGCCCGTTCATCTTCATCCGATACTCGAGGCAAAATCTCGTCCATACATTTTTCCGCTTTCTCCTTTTCACCGCAAACGACATAACTCAACAAACGGATTTGAGCCTGATAAACCGGATCACAATCCTCCGGCTGGGTGGCCAGAAAACGTTCCGCATATTCCATTAATACAGGACGTTTCTGGGAATCAGTCAACTCTCCCTCGCACAATTGGTTAAACAATTCGTAAAGTACAGCGACTATGAAAAACAACTGATCATCCCGATATTTTCCCATCATAGTCTCCAACTGCCGATAAGCATCATCATACTCCTTATTCACCAATTTCTGCAGGCAGATCGATTTATCAATCACACACTCAGTAAAAGGAAATCCGTATGTTTTCCATCGGTCTCCAACCTGTTTAAAAGCCTGTTGATTCGTCCAACAGATTTCCAATTCCCGCTCCAGAGCCCCTGACAAAAAAGAAATCCAATAATCCGGACGATCCGCAACGGCAAACTGTTCTTTCCAATGAGAAGCTATATAGTGAGGAACCCGGGAATCGGTAGCCAACGTCAAACTGAATAACATCATCGTCTGCAAATTGGTATCACATTGTTCCTGAGGAGACAAATGCAGATAAAACTCATCGAACGACTTCGAATCTTGAGGGAAAGCAGAAAAATAAGCCATTCCCGCCTCCAGGGAGCGTTCTCCGTTTTTCCAACGCTGCAGCAGCGTTCCCAATCGCCGTTCCGGATCCTGAGCTATTTTTGCCTGTTGAATCAATGCCTCTTTAGACTGGAATCCAGTCGTATAATGCAACAGTGTCCCTTCCGCATCCACCCACAATAAAGTAGGCAAGAAATTGACATGATACCTTTTCGACACCTCTTCTGCCACTTTTTTCTCCTCCTTATCTGATGGATCGGTCATCAATTTATAGCAAACAAAACGTTCATTGAAATAATCTCCCACCTCTTTCTGTACCAATATTTCAGCAGCCATTCGTTTACAAGGTCCGCACCAACTGGCCCAAATATCCACAAAAAGCCACTTGTTTTGATGTTTGGCCTCCTCCAATGCTTCTTGCCAAGTACCCTGAAAAAAACGGATACCGGCATCCGACTGTGCAGACCCTTCCTGTATCCACACAGTCAGAAACAATATAATTCCCAGCCACTTCATCATCTTGGATTCTGTTCTAACAAATCATTGGCAGCTATGGCTTTCAACGGAATCGGAAGCACGTAATGATTGTCATCGGGCGCCAAGGTATAGGTTTTTCCACTCAAAACGTGCGTAACGGTTTTCGCAAAACGTTCATCCCGGTTCAAACGCTTCAAATCGAACCAACGAGTTCCCTTGAACATCTGCTCACGGCGCCGTTCATCCAGGATGAGACGCAACAATTTCTCCGGATCCCGCTCAGTAACCTCGGTATACATACCAGTCACATGCCGCTTGCGAGCCAACTCATTGAGCGCCCAGAGTGCCCCGTCAATATCATTCTCCCGAACAGCCGCTTCAGCTTCCGTAATATACACCTCGCCCACATTATACCCCCTATTACCCGGATAAAAGAAAACAGAAATACGAGGTTCATCCGTACCGAAGTCATCACTTCCATATTTACAGGTCGTCACAAACAAAGACCAGCGCAAATCCGTTTCTTTGTCAAATAATTCCATCAACTCATCCGATAAATTATAGCCATAAGAACAGGGTTCAGTCGCTTCCCATTTGTAACAGATAATATCCGGTAATTCCCAAGTATCCCAAGACATACCGTCGATCCCGTTATCCGGATTATTTCCCCACAGACTAAATGCATTGTAGTCTTCCGGAGCCCCGGTAATCGCCCGGGCTTTCCGACAAGCCTCCAAGCAATTCCCATATTCACCAAGATACAGATATACGCGTCCCAGCATGGCATACACAGCCGCTTTCGATGCCCGGAAAGTATATTCCGCCGTATCGTCGAGCAAATCTTCAGCCAAATCCAGATCTTCCAAGATACAATCGTACACGGCTTGTACCGAAGCCCGTTTTTCTTTCGCATTGACATCAGCTTTCAACAGCAGCACTACGCCAGGATCGGTTGCCGCCGTCTCCGGATCATAATGACGGGCATACAGATTCACCAAGTTAAAATAAGCATTTGCCCGATGGAAACGAGCAGCTCCCTCTACATATTCCCGTGAAAAAGTTCCTCCACCCTTGGCTGTTTCCAGATTATCCAAAATATAATTACAGATATAAATCACATGATAAAACGAGTTATAGGCCTCATCATTCTCACTCTCGGAAAAGATATAATCCTCCCAGCAAAAACTCCGGATTCCCCAGTTCCGATAACGACTGATTTTAGCTTCCGGAATCTGGACATCATCATCCATGGCATCCGTCAAACAGTTTCCGTAAGCAATCTTATCCGCATGACTGTCGTAACTGTCGAGCATCATGGCAAAATCATCCACCGTTTTGGGGATCAGCGTTCCCTTGAGAGTTTCATCCAGAAAATCACCACATCCCGCAAAACACAATAAGCATGCTATCCAATATATATATATTTTCATATCGTATCGTTTTTAAATTAGAAATTCAGATTCAACGAAAGCACCATACGTGGCTTCAGCGCCAAACCGCTCACCCAAGTCCCGTCGCTGCTGTTATAGGACAATTGATCCGGATCCAAGCCATAACGATTGGCGGCCCAGTAGGTCAGATTCTCTCCACTGATCCGCAAAGATCCGCCTTTCATCCGGAGTTTTCTCAACAGACGAGTGGCGTCGTATTCCAAACTGACACTCTTCAGACGGATCATACCGCCATTATCTATCAAACGGTCACTCTCAGCTAAACAGTTCTGACGATCAACCGGTTCTACATACAGTCCGGCATAATGATAAGGCACCCATTTATCCGTATTGTCCTGTCCTTCCACCCAACGATACTCTTCACTATACCATTCCGTATAATTACCGAACATCATCGGAGCCGGATTCGGTAAATGGATCTTATGCCCCAAACGATAAGTAACCATAAAACCCAGAGTAAAATCGTGAAAACGAATGTTACTGCTCAGACTGCCGAATATGGGCGGAGTCGTACGCCCCATAAAACAAAGGTCATCGATGGTCAGATTCCCCAATTCATCATAACTGTATTGGGTATCATCGCCTTTTTTCATAAAAGTAGGATCTCCGTTTTCATCCAATCCGCCATAACGGTGCACCGCCACATATTCCACCGGCTGGCCTTTCACCGGCGACCCATTGTAAGCCCCGGAACGGGTCGGAGTGTAATTCAACGAAGTCACTTCATTTTTATTGAATGAAAATTGCAGGGTAGCATCCCATTCCACCGCATGATTGGCCACTATCTGTCCAGACAAAGACAAGTCCACCCCCTTGTTCGTGACCTGAGCAGAATTCTTAAAGACAGAAGTCCATCCCACCGTCGGATCAATCTCCACATTTGCCAACAAATCCTTGGATTTTTTTAAATAGAAATCCGCTTCAGCAGAAAACCGACCGTTCCACAACAACGCATTCACCCCGACATTTAAACTATGCGTTTTTTCCCATCCCAAAGCAGGATTCGCCGGATTAGTCACATGCAGGTAATTGAGCGAATTTATGTAGAAATTATTTTCTGAAACCGCCACGATATCCGGTCCCGTACTTTTATCGATATTTCCGGTCAATCCATAGGAAACCCGTATCCCCAGATCATCTACTTTTTCAGAAGTGAAGAAATCCTCTTTCGCCAAATGCCATTTAGCTCCGACAGACCAGGAAGGATTGTTCCGAAACTCACTGGCATTGGTCAATAGATTGGTCTGATCCAAACGAACACTGGCAAACAGATCATACCGCTCTTTCCAATTCAGGCTGAATGTACCGAACCAGGAAGTATAACGTTCCAAAGTTTCAGAAGATTCTGGCGTATAATACAGCTGTTGCGGCCATCCGGTACCATCATATCCCTCTACCCCATTTTGCAAAGTAGTCAGGTCTACACTTTGAGAAGTCAATAAATCCGGATTATATCCCCACAAACGATTGTTGTATGAATTTCCTTCCAAAGAATAGAATTCATTCCCGGCCATAATCTTATACATCCAATCGCCCGTCTCTCCATCATACGAGATCATATTCCGAACAGAATACGACACCAAATGTTCATTCGTAATATCTTTGATTCCTCCGGAAGTCGGCAAATAAAATTTTACAACAGACAATGGCATCCCATCATCATCGACCTCGACCTGAGTAAACCGATTCGTCAAGTCACGTGTAAAATAATGATCTTCTGCATACCAGTCGACTGCTTCGGTATTTCCGAACTCATAATTTCCCTGAGTTGACAGTTCCAGGCCTTCAATCGGTTTCCAGGCCAATTTCAAAGAAGAAGAGACATTGTACGACTTGGTTGTCTTGTCGTTCATACGCATCTCCTGCAAACTGTTTTTGTTCCAATTCTTCATCCCCAATGCCTCACACAGCGCGGCATACTCTTCATCGACACCGCCCTGTTCCCAATAATAGGAACCGTCATCATTCAGGATCCGTTTCCAAGGTTCATATTCAGTCATATCGACTCCGTTTCTTTTGGAATTTTGATGAGTGGCTCGCACCCCCAAAGAAAGAGTTAAATTCTTCCGCAAATCAACATCGCTGTTCACCAACAAATTGTATTTATTATATTCATCGCCCACCAACTCGCTCTTGTTCTGGTCATAGCTGAGCGACACATAGGTACGGGTTCGTTCCCCACCACTGGAAATAGAGATATTGTGCTGCTGGGTAAATGCATTTCTATAAAAATGATCTTCAATCTGTTTGCGGTTGTTGAACTTACCCAATTCATCCAACTCTCCATAAGCCTGATCCAGGGAAATTTCTCCCCGATCATAACGATCATAAATTTTCTCCACTTCGTTTTTTCCTACAAAGGCATAGGTGGAAATACCGTCCGCCATCGTATTGTCAAATACCAACTGAACACATTCATTCGAAGACAACAGATGTAAATCCCGAAAATCGACAGCTCCGCTATAAGTAATATTTCCGGAATAACTTACATTCAACGGGCTGCTTTTACTTCCCCGCTTGGTGGTAACCACCACCACCCCGTTCGTCGCCCGAATACCCCAAATAGAAGCAGAGGCGGCATCTTTCAAGACTGTCACCTGCTCGATATCATTGGGGTTCAAATTGAGTTCGGAGCTTTCCATAGGAAAACCATCCACCACAATCAACGGCTTGGTATTCGCATTTAAGGTACTGGTTCCTCGAATGGTTATCTCATTATCCTTATTCACGTACAAACCGGGGACAGCCCCTTCCAGCTTCTCCGTCAAACTGGTCGAGTAAATGTTTTTCATATCCTCCTGTTTCAGGAAAGCAAAGGCTCCGGTGGCACGTCCCTTTTCGATCGTCTGTACACCGGTGACCACCACCTCTTCCATGGTCTTTGCCTCTTCCTGCAAACGAATTTGAAACTCTTCTTTCCCTTGAATATTCACTTTCACCGTCTCGTAACCGATAAACGAGATCGTGAGTTCCTGACAGTCCGCTGCGACCTGAAGAGAAAAATTTCCATGGATATCGGTCACCGTTCCCTTCTGCCGTTTCGCATCGAAAACATTTGCCCCCGGCAAAGGCATGCCGGTCTCTGCATCAATCACCGTTCCCTTCACCAAGCGCCGTTCCTGTGGTGCAGACACCATTTGCATCTTCACCGGCTTGATAATAATCACATCCCCCTCAATTTCAGATACAAACGGCTGATCTTTCAAAATCTGCGACATGGCTGCCTCCAATGATAAATCGGTAAACTGCAAAGTAATCGGTTTGCCTTTCTGAATTTCAGCATCGCTATACACCAACCGTACATCAGCCTGCTTCTTAACCTCCTTCAACACCTCTTTCAGACTCATTGCCTGCACATTCAAAGATACTTTTTTCTCAGGCATAAACGCCCAGGCCCCCATTTGGCACGCACACACAAAGACAGCTATCAGACCGAATCTGAAAAATTGTCTCATCGTTACACTTTTCAGCGAACGCATGCTTTTTAATCGTTTTTTTTTCATAAAATTGTAATGAATTTATAAGTTCTGTACAAGAACTGGTTAATAATCCGGGCGGGAGATGTTCGCACCATCTTCCGTCCTTTTTACATTTACATTTCTTCCGGATATATCGAATTTCACATCGGTCGTCTTTTCGATCATTGCCAATACCTTTTCCAAGGTTTGATCCCGACTGGCGAAGCCGGTAAAAGGATGAGAACGGAATTCTTCCGCTTCGAAACAGAACTGTACATCATACCAACGGGCCAACTGCCGGACGATTTCTTCCAAAGGCATTTCGTCAAACTCAAAAATGCCTTTCACCCAAGAGGTATAAAGGGAAACATCCACTTTCTGCCGGTGGATCTGTCCCGCCGCATCCAGGATCGTCTGATCACCGGGTTCCAGTGATACACAACCGCCTTCATAACTGAACTCCACGGCTCCCCGAATCAAGGTGGTTACCAACTGCTGCTCGTCCGGATAGGCACTGACATTAAAAGCCGTTCCCAATACACGAATGGCACGCTCCCCGACATGCACGATAAAAGGATGCTTCTTATCCTCTGCCACCTCACAAAATATTTCCCCCTGTACATATATTTCTCGGATTGCTCCCGTAAAACGAGTCGGGAAACGAAGCTCGGACGCAGAATTAAGCCATATTCGCGAACCGTCGGATAAAGTAAAATGATACTCCCCTCCTTTAGGTACGACAATGGTATGATAGGGAACCTCCTCATTCATCATCTGCCCATTCCCCTGCTGGTATTGTAAACCGAGCAAACTGTCATTGGCAATGACAGTTCCCGCAGAAGTCATCACCGGCGCCGCAGAAGCAGCTCCCAACGGGATTTGTTCACCATCCGCCAGCAACAAAGTTGCCCTCAGACAACCTGGCTGTATATCTGCCGATTGCTGTGCAATCGGCAAAACCTCTTCCCGAGGAAACCCCAAAAACGAGATACACCACAGTATGACTGCGACAGCAGCAACACTTCCCCAAGCATAGTAACGAATCCGCCGATGTTTTCGACGAACGACGAGCTTCCATTTTGCCTGAAAAACCGACCATGCCCTCTCTTCGGACATTCTTTCCTGCATTCGGGCTTCCTTCAGGAGAATTTCTGTCTGACGGATTTCATCAAACAACTGATGAACCTCCGGTTCCGTTTCTATGCGTTTACGCAATGCAGCAGCCTCTTCTTCCGATAAAGAGCCGGCACAATAAGCTGCTAACAAACGATATATATTTTCCATTTCTGTTTTCAATTTTTTCTTTATATTCCAAAAAATCGAAAACAGACGACAAAAACATCAAAAAAAATAAAAATTATTTTTGGGGGAGGATCACACACAACAACCATAAACGGAACATCTCCGGATCAACGGTCTTGCGTAAATGCCGCAATGCCCGGGCATAATGTGTTTTGACAGTACTGACAGAAACTCCCATTTCTTCAGCGATGAGCTTATAAGATTTATTGTTAAGAATAACCTCTTTCAATACTTTCTGCGGATTAGTCGGAAGCCTGTCGACGGCCCCCCACAAATAAATCCGTAATTTTTCCCGTTGTTCTTCCGACTCTTGCCCGATTTTCTCCCAGGAATTCTCTATTTGCAATTCAAACTCCGAAAAAAATCTTTTTCCTCTGTCACGCATATTTTTTAAAGCAGCTTTTGTAACCGCACCGTATAAATAAGCCTGCAAAGATCCAACAAAAACCTGCCCTTGCTTCTTTTCCCAAAAAGAAACAAAAACATTCTGCACGATATCCTCCGCATCCTCGTAACTGAGCAGATAACGCATACAATACACGCACAATGCCTTGTAATACAATTGGAACAACAACTTCATCCCTCGTTCGTCTCCTCGTTCCAACAGTCGGATAATATCTTTTTCCAGCTTTTCGTCCATGCATGCATCAATTCGGAATTTTGCAAAGATAAAAAATATTTATCCACCCATTCTCCTTTTTCCAAAGAATGGATAGATAAATATATTCAGTCTTTCAATATCGTTTTTACTCGGATAATTTATTTACCTCTTGTAACATTTTCTGTAAGTACAACAATAGTATTCCCAAATCGGCATAATCACATCCCCTACGATCATCATCCGTCAGGAAATATACTTCGCAAAAGTAATCAACTCATTATTCCCCCATAACCGTCAATTTGACACAAAACATATATTGAAAAATTACTTACAAATCTAATTAACTATAACAAACAAAAATATAAAATTCCTCTATTCCATTTCCAACTCACTCAAAACACGAGCAATAAAAAACAAAAGACGCACTTCCATTTCCGGCAATTTGCCACGAACAAACTTTGCAGCACGCTGACGAAGTTCCTTATCATCCATATCCATCAATTTCGAAAAACCAGCCATCAAATAAAATTTCTGATCATTATCCAAATCGGAATATTTTTCCTCGCAAAGAGCTAAAAAAGTATCCAAGTCTCCTTTGGAATGACATTCTATCAACTCGAAAGAAGAATCATAACAATGACTCGAATTCATGCCCAACTCATTGATTGTCTTTTTCACAAACTGATACTCAAATTCATCGTAAGGAATTCCTGCACATAAATAATTAAATATTTCCTGCTTATACATATCAGATATGCATTTCATCACAACATCTTTTACTTCTGGAGCAAAATCATCACGATGTTTAACCATATATTGAGCAATCGGATCTGATGGACTTTCAACATAATTTGTATAAATAAATAAATTTTCCGATGATAACCTGTCTGCATCCGACATACCATTAAAATAATCAGAAATAATAACAGCTACTTCTTCCTGAGCCTCGTCCTGACCTTGATCACTCATCTTCCAATCAACATAAGCCTTTATTAATTCAGGCGTCCGTTCTCCACCATCATAACGTTCCTTCAAACGTTCTGGAGATTTCTCCGGGTCAATCTCTCTATCAATAGCAGCAATAAATTTATCCGGAGAAGCCCCCCCTTCTTTTTTCATTATGACTTCCTTATTTATATCTGTAACAATAAAGGTAGGATAGGCCTTCACTTGGAACAACTCCGCCAAATCTTTACCTTCCTTCTCTGCATTGAGTTGTATACAAACAAATTTGCTATTCATGTATTCCCCTACCTTCTTCTGGGGAAATACATCTCTTGTCATCATTTTACAAGGAGCACACCAATCTGTATAAAAATCAATGAAAACATATTTACCTTCTGCTGTCGCTTCAGTGATCGCATCTTCATACGTAATAGGACGAAAATTCGTCTGTGCCAAGATTTGAGCGCTAAAAATAAGAATTATGGCCAATAATACTATATTCTTCATTGTTCTTTCTAATCGTTTAATATCAAAAAATCAAATTTATGTTTATCTAATCAGTCAAAGGATAAATCGGATTATCCATATGATCACTTCCAGATAGAGATACTGATGATAAGAAACGAACCGCCTTTACAATTCCTTCCCCAGTAATGACCTGCCCAACAGATACAGGTTGACCACCACTCATATTCTCTTTATTATAAAAATATAATTTATATTGATCACCTACTTGAGTTGCAACTATAAAACTATCAAAATCAGTAGGACTATCATAATAATAAAAATATTGATTGGTTATATAAGTTATGGTTTCACCAGCAGGTATTCCCGGGAGATTGAATTTTTGCTCATCATCCGTCATCCAACTATAGGCATATAATTCATTGTTATAAATACTGTATAGATAAGTCGCAGATAGCCTATTCCCTGTCACAATATCACTGGATGCCACATGAAATTTTGCATCCAATTTGATGGTCTCACTTATCATTTCTGGACTAAATGTATCAATTAATAATAAATAACGATCCCCACTGGACGGCTGTTCACATAAAAAATAAGCAGTTACCACTTCTCCGTTACTCATCATATTCACGCCAGAAGATATACACTCCAAATCATCAGGATATTGTGTATTAGCATCTACTTCTACAATTGAAGAAGTTCTAAAACGATAATCAATTGTTCGCAATTTATGCTCTTCATTGCTCCAATATACTAAATTCATTCCATAATACAATAACTGAACATGCTTGCTGGTTCCAATTTCATTTACCGGATATCCCATCATTCCTGTATTTGCAGCCTGTCCATAACTGGCTGTTTGGGCTGTACGGATCCCCGTATTCGAAAAATATGCCGTATAATTAGGAGTCCGAAATATAATATATGGCTCCTCAGTTCCCGGAATATCTCCACCATAAAATAAATTAGAATTATCAAAAACTTGTTTCATGTCTTCCGAACGGAAACCACGATAAACATTGTCTTCAGTAAATACATGTATCAAATTGGTAGAGGCAGTCTTATTTAAATCCGTATCAATATATTCTCCACTATAAACCAAGGACAAATTTCTAGGCTTTCCTTTTAACGATTCTCCGGAGAATCGTTCCATTAAATTGGTAGCCAACCCTCCATTACCATATAAGTCAACCTCTGTACATCCATCGGATGTCTCTTTTAAAATATAAAAACCTTGTGAAAATGAAGTCGATACAGAAAGATTTACCTTAGAAGTCTTTACATAGTTATTTTCTTTTGAAGTGACTTCAAAAACCAAAGTATAACTTCCCGAAGGTAAATTTACTTCATATGAAAGATTCTTCTCTGTAGATATTTGATTAGTTCTATAACCATCTTCAAATTCACCCATTACATTCTCGTACAAATACCACGCATAACTCAACTGATCTTCTGCATATTCCGTCGATATTTCCGGATGTATTTCAAGCTTATCACCAACATAAGAAACAACTGACTGATCAGCGATAGCACCAATCTCAATGTCACTTATATTCATGCTCGCCAAAGTTGAATCATCGTTACAACATGCCGATAATCCAACAAGTTCCATAAATAGAACTCCTAATATTATGTTTTTCATCGTCATTACTTATTTTAAAACGTAATTATTTCGCCATCCTCTTCTTTATAAACGTCTAATCCCTGCTCCAAACGTTTGGCATTTTCCTCTTCCAATTTTTCTTTCAGCCAACGGGTCAAATACGTCAGATACCCCTTATCTCCGGTAAGCAAATCATCAATATATGCTTCATCCCAAGAATCTCCAGTCCATTCCATAAGCAATTGATGCTTTAACGGACCATAATTGCCAACATTTGTCGTAGGCCAATTCCCAGGTTGACTTAACAAATCAGAAATATAAAGCGTACGTTCAATCATATCAGCATAACCAGGATTAAAATACTCATTCTCCGCAATTGCAAACTTCAAAGTCACATCTCCATTTTTTAAAGAAGCATCACGCAATAGAGTTATAGATATCATTGCTTTATTCTGATTAGCAGGAATATAGCATTTATCCATAAATTCTGGACTATCAAATGCGACATAATGTACCCCCGGTATTGCGTCATTTGCTCCAGTCAAAATTTGCTTTAACTTCACCGGACGATCTTTATCAGACAAAAAACCCATTGTAAAAACTTCAAATTCAACAACGCCCTTCTGAAGTTCTTCTCCTGCAGCAACACTCGCTGTAACAAACGAATAAGTAGTTTGTTTCATTTCATCACTTACTTCTTCCGATGTTACAAGATCATTATAATTATTATAAAAAGCAAAATTAAGCCAGCTGTCAGTATCATCGTATGGTTTTAAATCTTTTTCACAAGAACTTACCAATAAAACCAATACACTATATATCCATATTTGATTCAATGTCTTCATAAATACACTATTTTAATTGGGATTATATTCTGTTCGCGGAAGAGGCAAAATATAATCTTGCTCTTCGACAGGTTCGTCACACCACAACATTTCACGGGTATTGGTCCGCTTATAAGTATAAAACATTTGTCCTTCTGCTACAAATTCACGTCTATACTCACCAATGACAAATGATTGTACATCGTCCAATGAGGAAAAATCAGGCATATTGGAAACAGCATGAGCCCGCATATAAGTCTGGAACAGTCTATTCGCCTCCTCAAGAGAATTTGTTGACTCTAAAGCAATCAAATAAACTTCCGACATACGAAGCATTGGAATAATCTGATAATGCAACATGGGAGCATCCGCATTTCCTTCATTCCAATAATACTTAGTCGTAGCCACATATGTTTGACCTCCATACTCCACTTGCCGATTCCATACATTCCAATAACGATTATGTGAATTTATATTCTGTCCCTCATAAAGTTCATCAAACATATCTGACGACAAGACCAAATGAGACCGGACATCATAAGCGACGTTAGTATTTCCACCGATCAAAAATGACTGAGAATAGGTCATTACATTATATTTACTTAAATAAAACAGACATTCCGAAGGACAAAGCTTATATCCGACAGTAAAATCTTCTACTCCACTCATTGTCATTACAGCCTGGCCATTCAACTCCGCATTAATAACTTCCATCGCAGCCTCGTAAGCTTTCGTTCGATTCCCCACATACAAATACATACGTGCCTCCAACGCTTTTACAGCCCAATAGTTCAATCGAGACTGACGATATAATAAAAATTCGCTAATCCCAGCAAATGCACCACTATTCAATTCATCAAAAGTATATTCAAATATCGGATCTTTGTCTTTTAATAATGATTCTGCCATTTCCAAATCATATGTCAATTTTTCTACATAAGCATCAAAATCATAATATGTAAGTATATCATCTATGGAAGTTACCTCAGAATAAGGAAGCTCAACCTTTTGTATTCCTTGCGGAACTTGCCCGAACAAACGTAATATATCTAATTGGCAATATGCACGAATTGCATAAGCTTCTCCTTGTATCACCGCACGAATATCAGGGTCTAAAATAACTTGTTCGCCATTTTCATTTACATTCTTAATAATCATATTTGCCTGAGCAACCACATTAAAGAGTTTTGCATACATTACCTCAATAGCATCCTCTGCATATATAGAGGTATACTCATGATGCTTCAAAAGCCAATCTGCCTGTCGATTTGTCTCTGTCTGTACAGATGTCATATACCACAAATTAGCTAATGACTCAATATGTGTCATTGTCAATCGTTCTCCATATATATCCTGACTAGCTAACGACATATAACATCCAGTCAAGGCATCACAAAATCCATCGTACGTAGAAAACAGATCTTTATCTTTTTGCTCTGTTTCCGGACGCACATCCAACCAATCACTGCAGGCATACAAGTTCAATACAAGTGCCACACAGAATAATATATATATCTTTCTTCTCATAAAATTCCTCATTATAATTTAATCTATTAAAATACAAACTTTATACTTCCCTGAATATTACGGGCATACGGATAATTGATCCCACGTTCCATCTTGACAGTCGACCAATGGAACAAATCAGACATATTCAATCCAAAAGTAATAGATTGGACATTGTATTTTTGAATCCAACTGTTATCCCATTTATACTGCAAACTAACAGACTGAAGTTCCAACACATCATTATCCATAACAAAACGAGAAGTAGCCCGAGTCGGATTGTTATCAATCTTTTTAAAGAATGTAACATCACCAGGTTTTGTCCAGCGATCGGTATAAACCCGCCGATCAACATTTGAAACCGTTAAATCTCCCAATGTCACTTCTACCCGGTTTTTTAAAGTTTCATTATACATCTTTCCTCCCCAATAATAACCGAAAGAAAGATTTAAAGTAAATCCTTTCCACATTAGCATTGTACTAAAATTACCACGATACAAAGGATCTGAAGAACCTAAATAAACTTTATCACCAGCTTTCCATACATCTGTTTCATTACCATCCTTATCTAAGAAAATCTCATTACCTGTACTTGGATCAATGCCTAAAGAACGTACGGCATATATTGAATTCTGAGGTCTACCTTCATAAAATAAGTTAGCCACATCGTAATTATCATTCTGTAACATAGCTTCGTTCTGCTTTTTAATCGCCTCTGACAACTTGGATATCCAATTCTTATTATAAACCAATTGCCCCGACACCATCCAATTGAAATCTTTTTCATGATCCCGTATGATATATGCACTGAAAGAAGCTTCCCATCCTCTATTCTTTACTTTACCAATATTAGCTATATAGGAAGGGAATCCCATTGCCAAAGGTATGTTCATACTGGAGAGAAGATTAGAAGTCTTCTTCGCATAAAAATTGAATTCACCACGAATCCGACTATTCCAAAGTCCGAACTCCGTACCGATGTTAAATTCATTTGTCGTCTGCCAAGTCAAACGTGGATTTCCCCATTCTTGCAAAACAGTTCCAGTCCAATTCATATACTTATTATCCGTTTGATATTTATACAATGTTGTCGCCCCTGAGCCGGAACCTTGTTGAGAACCTGTCTGACCATAAGAAGCCTTTAATCGCAAAACATTTAAAACTGAATTCCCCGTTAAAAAGTTTTCATTATGAATATTCCAACCTATACCGGAACTCCAGAATGGTGCATATTTTTTATCTGCTCCAAAAGTAGAACTACCATCTATACGATAGGATAGATCCAAATAATAACGACCATTATAAATATAATTGACGTTTCCTGTAAATCCTAATCTCCGCATATGACTCGTAGAACTGGAAGGTATTGCATTCTTCGCATATTGACGCGCATTACCAATAGAACTCATATTTTCATTTGTAAATCCCTCGATCTGAAATATATAAAAATTCTGTTTCGTTTCCTGAATAGAATAATCCAATCCTACATAAAGTTGATGTCTCTCTTTGAATACTTTACTGTATGAAAGAGTTGTATTTCCACTATAATTAAGCGTTTCACCCGTACCATATGTGTACGATCCTCGCCGAAGGAAACCATCATCAGTGCTATATTCAGGAGCAGTATCTATGTCTACTGTAAAATAGGAACTTTTGGGAGACAAGAAGGTATCACTATGATCATTCATAGAAGAAATTCCCAATTGTCCTCTAAAAGTCAATCCATCTAAAATATTCCATTCAACAGAAAAGTTATTCGTAATCTCCTCATAACCATTTTTATCAAATGATTTCAAAGACGCATCATACAAAGGATTAAATTCACCATATCCGCGCCCTGTTCCATAAAAATTCTCAAAATAACGAGTAATATCCCCATTTTCGTCATAAGGAGAATTATATGGTTGTTGAGCGACATAATCACTAAAATTTCCATAATTACTTTCCTTGGCACGAGTAACACCATAAGAAGTATAATTCCTGAATATTAAATTCTTTTTAGAATACATCAAGGTAATAGAACCGTTAAAAGTATTACGCCCGGAATTTTTCATAGCACCTTCAACATTCTTATAATTGAGTGTTGTACTCCAACGAAATTCGTCTCGTCCTCCCTCCATACGAAGATTATAATGAGAACCAACACCTACATGAACAGGTTTATGCAACCAATCTGTACTTTGTCCGGAAAGTACACTACGCAGACGTTTGTTATAAATTGCCTGATATTCCAAATCCGTAGAAGGAATGCCCGAATGATACAATCCCAAAGAATTTTCTAAAGTCAACTTCTCTACTGCATTTAACAAATCATAGGAAGATAAATCGGGAGCCTCAATATCTGCTCCAATTTCTGCATTTACTCGTAACTTACCAGGTTCTGGTTGCTTGGTAATCACTACAATAACACCATTAGAACCCCGCGAACCGTAAATAGCCGTAGCAGCAGCATCCTTCAAAATATTGATTGCCTCGATTTCTTCATCGTTGTAGTCCATCAACCGTTCCAAAGAAATCTCAAAACCGTCCATAATAATCAGCGGAGCATTCACATCGTTCCGAACTCCTTCATTATATTCCTGTACACTCATCGGCAAAGAGGAATTTCCCCGAATGTTGATTTGCGGCAAGTTGTTCGGGTTACTACCATTCGCATTATCCACGGCCAAATTGATCGAAGCATCGATATTTTTCAAAGTCTGCAATAGATTTTGTCCACGGTAAATCTGCAAATCTTCCTTCGTAACAGTAGAAACAGCTCCGGTGTAACTTTCTTTCGCTTTCTTGAAGATACCGGTCACCACAACTTCATCCATTTCAGCAACTGCTACCTGCAACACCACGTCGATTTCGGAACGATCGCCGATCCATTCTTCCCGATCTTTCATACCCACCATCGAAAACAACAAGGTATAATCTCCTGCCGGCAAAGTCAGGGTATATTGGCCATCGATGTTCGTAGCCGTACCAATCGTCGTATTTTTCAGCATGACCGTCACGCCGGGCAGGCCGTTTCCCTGGGCATCCCTTACCGTACCTTTAATCACCCGTTTTTCCGCCTCCTGTTGTTCTTCCACCAGAATCACCACCTCATCCTCGAAACGGCAACGGATTCCTTGTCCTTCGAACACCTGTTTCAACACCTCATCCAAACGTTTTTGCTCTACTTCCAAATTAAAGCGGGGCATTGATTTGACAAATTCGCTCCGATACATAAAGTGAATCCCGGTCTGGTTTTTCACTTCCTGCAAGAATTCCTCCACATTGCAATTTTTCAGATTCAATGTAACCAGCTGACTCTGTGCATAAGTCTCAGCTTTTACCTGAATCAGCCACGCCAACATAAAAAAACACAGAATTTTCATGACTCTAAAGATTTTCTGAGCCGAGCGTAAATTTCCTTTACTTTCTCCATTTTTTTTCATAATTTTGTAAGTAACTAATTAATACTGGCCGGTTTCCGGCATTTTTCTGCGGAAGGATTTGCCGATCCTTCCGTTTTTATTTCGATTTTACCAAAATCGTCTTTCCCTGTATCTCAAAACGGGCACCAGTCGTAATTTCCAGATAATGCAGAAATTTTTCCACCCGTTCATAACGCAGCATGTTGCCCGACAGACGCATCTCCTTCAACCCCCGATCGACAAAGATGACGTCACAATCATACCACAAGGAGATCTTCTCCATCACCTCCTCCAAACGGTCCTCACTGAAAATGAAATTTCCATCTTTCCAGTCGATGTATTTCCGCACATCCACCTCTTCCACGACAGTCTTTCCCGTCACACAATCATAGACAGCCAGTTGAGAAGGCTTTACGATCACCCGTTCATCCTCCTTACCCACACTGATTTTTCCTTTTACCAATACTGATTTCACCTGTTGTTCCGCATAAGAATTGACATTGAATTCCGTACCGAGCGCACACACCTCGATACCGTTCACCTCCACGACAAACGGTCGGGCAGAATCGGCCTGTACCTTAAAATAAGCCTCTCCCTTCAAACTCACCACCCGACGATCCTCCGCAAAACGCACCGGATATTCCAATTCCGTAGCGGAGTTCACCCATACTTCCGATCCATCGGAGAATACCAGTTTATACTCCCCCCCTCGTTCCACGATCAGCCGGTTGTAAATCATCTTTTCCCGCCATTCGGAGAACTCTCCGTTATAGGCCAAGACACCATTCTGTTCAACATCGATAACGACCTGCTGATCGGCAATGGACTGCGTTTCCTGGTTTAACAGTACCTCTTCCCCGGAAGAAAGATACAATTTTGCCTTCGCAGAACCCGGCAATATTTGCTCATTTTCAGCCATAGAAACAACTTCTTCGGTCGATTGCCGGTAAAAATACCAGGTCCCGACCAGAAACAGCAAACAGACAGAAGCAGCAGCCATCCATCCCCAGCGTCCGAGGCGACGACGACGGGCAACCGCCTGATAACGCCGCTCTGCTTTCCGACGGATCAGCGGTTCCCGCATCACCCAGCGCTGACGTAAAAAAGCTTTTTGTAATTCCCGGTAGTAACAACGGTGCTCCTCACTTTCCTGCAACCATTGCTCTATTTCTTCGCATTCTTTTTCCGTCAAAGGTTCTTTTTGCCAGAATGCCAACAACCGACTGTCCAATTCTTCCCGATTCATATCTTTATTCATTTCATCTATAAATAGACACAAATCCTAAAATCGGTTGACAAGGAAAAGAAAAATTATTTTATTTTTTTTAGATACAAGACATAAAAAAGATAAGCAGAATCGGAAACAGACTTTCGAATAGACTTTAAACTTCTGACTAACAGTGTCTTTACCGTAGAAATCGAAATACCCAACATTTCGGCTACCTCCGCATATTTCATGTTTTTCAAATGAATGCATTCCAATATTTCACGACTTCGGGGCGGCAATTTTTCCAACTCTCCAATCACCAATTCCACCATCTGCTCATGTGTCCCATCGGTTTCTTCCCATACCTCCATAATCTCACTCATCTCCGGCAAATCGATTATTTTTCTCTCTCCCTTCATGGCTCGAAGGGCTCTATGGCGGACGGATGCATACAAATATGCCCGCGCCCCCTTCATATCCAAACGTTCATCCACCCCTTTTTCCCACAGAGAAACAAACAGATCCTGCACCAGATCTTCCGCCAGTCCCATATCATTCAGAATCGTATCCGCCCACAACACCAGTTCATTTTAATAGCGATCATAGAGATCGTCCAACGAAACTTTCTCTCCTTTTGCGATACTGTTATTTACCTTCTGAACCCTCATGCAAATTCATTTAAGGACAAAATTACAAAATTATCGCACTCCACACCACAAAAAAAACATTTATCCGCCGATTCACCCTTTCCCAGAGAATCGGCAGATAAATGTTCCATGCCTGTTTCCCGCACAATTGGAAACAGACTACCATCTCATTTCCAACTAATTATTTCAATTTTTGCAAGAGTTCTTTATAAGATCGACGATAATATTCCAAGATGGGCATGGTTTCATCTCCCACGGTCATGGTACGTCCAGACGTATCTTCTACCCCTTCCAGATCATCCACTCTTTGTCGAATCAACGATGCCAGTTTTTGACGGGCCTCCGGATCCTGTTGTTTCCATTCCAAAATACAACAAGCATAATTCAAATGTCCCTCTTCCAATCGGCTGAACGAGACATAATCGCAAAGGGCATTCAACAACAGTTCCCAATCTTCGGTCGCCATGGCTCCATCTATGAGATATTCAGCCAAAATAGCATCTGCTTCCGGAACTTTACATTTCTGCATTAGACATCCATACGCTTTCAATCCTGCAGCATCATATCCGACCACTTCTTTTGCTTGGCGTTTCAGAAATTTCTGACCATAACTTTCCCATGCCAACTCAAGTGCCTGCCCGCTTTCAGCTCCATAGCGTTTAGCTAACTCAGACTTACGGGCATAGACCTGTTGAAAAACTTCACTGACAGGAATTGCATAGGCTCGAAATACTTCATATACCAGAGAATCTGAAAATACAGCGTCTGTCTTATCCTTCAGAAAATCATCCGTCACTTTCCGGATCGCGGCGGACATCGCCTCTTCATCCAGCAAAGCCAAATAATCCCGAATAAAAACAGCCGAACGATCTCCGGATTCATAACGCAATCTCATTTCCGTCAGTTTATCGCCTTCACCCCCCTTCTCCGCAAACTCAATCAACGCGTCTACCTCCAAATAACCGGCATGTCGGTACAGCAATTCCCCATCCGCATCCAATACCAACAAAGTAGGATAAGCATTTACGTCATATCTCTTTCTCAAATCTATTCCTTCTCCCTTTTCCATATCCACCTGGATGGACACAAAACGGGGATTGAAGTAATCTCCGGCCTTCTTTTGCGGAAAGACATTTGATGCCAACAATTTACAAGGGCCACACCAGGATGTGTAGCAATCCATAAACACCATTTTATGCTCAGCCTTTGCAGCGGCTAATGCTTCCGCAAAACTGATATCTCGAAAATCGATCTGGGCAGAAACAGGCGACAATACCCACAAGCCCATCATCCATAACAATACTCTTTTCATCGTTTTATTTTAATACGGAAAATCAGGTCCCATACCCAATGTTACAGCATAATCTGTAAATGCATAGTAATTCGGCAGATACATATCACTTTGAGAAATATAACGCACCTTTTTCAATTTTCCTTCTCCTTCAACAAGATGCTCCGGTCCTCCCAAGGTCTGACCACCTTTGATTTGATACATGCAAAGCGCATACTCGTTTCCATTTTGCACACCGATCAGCAGATAATCGAAAAGGCTTGAGAAATAAAGATCAGACAAATAAGTGATTTGACCAGCAGGCAATCCCGTCGGATTCAAAGCAACCTCCGTTCCATCTTCCAGGCTGTATATCCACAATTGATTATCATGCTCCACATAAATAGAATAGGAAGTCAAAGCATTTCCGGCAATCACATCGGCCTGAGCAATATGGGAAGCCGGATCCAACCGCCGAACCTCGGTCACAGCATGAGTGGTATCAACAAATACCAAGTAGCGCTGCCCGTCCTGATCCTCAAATATATACCACATCGTATTCACACCAGCCAGATGATTCCAACCGGTAGCGACGGGGAATACCTCATCCCAGTTGATTTCATCTCCAAAATACTCTACCTCCTCTACGGATCCAGCATAATATCTCAAACGATGGGCATTTTCATCCCAATACAACATTCCCGAACCGTCGCAGGCCTGAATAAACAGGCTCGCGCCATCTCCTTTCGGATATCCCAATTTTCCTGTCGCGCCCTCAACCCAAGAAGAACCTGTCGGAGTATCTCCCCGAACCCCCTTATTGGAAAACAAGAGATTCAATCTGGCAATTGAAGCCATACAATACGGAATCTCATCTGCAGTCATTTCTCCAAACAATATGCTCGAACGGTCGAACACTTTCATCATATCCTCTGTCCGGAAACAAGCCATCTCATTATCACCGGATGCTACGAACAATAGATTTGCACCGCCAGCCTCTGCGGTCTCCGGATCGACATAAGCCTTCCCGTACAATACGCCCAATTCCCGGGGAGCACCCGTCAAGGCCGCCCCCTGAGTTGCTTCCAAAATATTCGACATGCATTCACCATTATCCCGATTGTAAAGATCCAGTTCACAGTCTCCATTCTCCGTTTCTTTCAAAATATAGAATCCCTGAGAAAATGCCGTTGAAACTTTTAAATCCATCTCGGCAAGCATCGTATAACCGTTTTCTTTGTGAGTTGCTTCAAACACCAACGTATAGCTCCCCTGTTTTAAATCGACCAGATATGACAATTTTTTCGTATCTGCAATTTTCACAGTCCGATACCCACCTTCTACAGGAAGCTCTCCGCCATAAACATACCAGGCATAAGATAACTCATCTTCCGTATAACCGACTACTTCCGGTTCCAGTTCCAAAACTGTGCTGAAAGCAGTAACCGTCGTATCTTTAAGACCGGTAATCGTAATATCACTGATCATAGACTCATCAGTAGCCACCACCGTATCGTCCTTAAAACATGCTGTCAATAAAGACAAACAATACACTAAAACCAATATAAAATATTTTTTCATCTCTTCACTTTTTACTAATAAGACAACGGAGTAAAATCAACAGGTTCGCCATTCGCCTCCCGCCAAACGTCACCGATCTCAGGATCAGCCAGACGTTCTTCATTCTCTTCCTGCAATTTTTCAGCAAACCAATCACCAAGATAACTCAGATAAGCCTCGTCCTTGGGCAACCAAAAACCTGCGTATAGTTCTTCAAAAAGGGTTTCTATATATGCATCATCCCAGCTTTGATCCATCCATTTGATCATCAGCTCATGTTTTACGGCTCCATAGGTTCCGAAATAATAATCCAAACTGCAACTTCCCCACATAGACGGTTTGGTCAACTGGTCGGAAATCACCAAAGAATAAGTGGAAAATTCCGGATAACCCAATTTAAAATAGTCATTTTCCTGAAAAGTAAACTTCAAGGTGACATCTCCGCTCTCTTCCAAAGAAGGATCCCGAAGCACCACAATCGGAGCCAACACCTCCGCCTGACCGGCAGGAATCATATAAAAAGACTGCAAATCAGGGTCATCAAAAGCCACATAATGCGTTCCTGCCACAGCATCATTTCCATCTGTCGGCAGCTGAATCAATTCAAAAGGCCGATCTTGATCCGCCAGATAGCCCATGGTTCTCACCCTTACCCACACCGTATCGACCATCACCCCTTCTCCTGAATTCAATATAAAGGAGTGAGACAACATACGCATATCATCAGTCACCTCATCTGTTTGCAACCCTTCTTGCGTTCCATAGACAAAATTAAGCTGACAAACCGAAGTTTCATATACCGGCAAGTCTTTTTCACAGGCCGACAAGCCCAAAAACAACATACCGAAAATTATCTTATTTATCGATTTCATATACCCCATTATTAAGCATTAAACTCACTACTTACACACTCCCACAAAACATAATCCTCTTCCGTCATTTCTTCGTAGTTCCAAAGTACGGTCTTCGTATTCATCCGTTTATAAGTATAGAACATCTGTCCTTCCGCAAAGAACTCCCGACGATATTCATCTTCTATCACCTGAGGAATATCGTACAAAGAAGTAAATGCATCGCCCGACAACACCACATTCCGATCGAACATGTAATCCGCATACAACTGATTGGCTTCCGCCAGACTTGGAGTGGTTTCGATGGCAATCAAATAAATCTCAGACATCCGCAACATCGGAATAATCTGATAATTGACAGCGGCATTTTCCACCTCATCAGAGAAATAGTATTTTAAGATTGCTGCACAGGGATCATCATAATAATCCCGGACAGAACGATTCCAAACATACCGGTAACGGTTATGAGAGTCGGTCGACTGTCCTTCGAACAAATCATTCAATTGTTCTGCACTGATGTACAGATCGGAATAAGTCGCATCCGTATTTCCTCCTATCAGGAAACTGGCCACGGTCTTTATATTGTATTTGCTCAAACGGAAAAAACATTCACTCGGGCAGGCTTTGTATCCATTTTCAACAATATCTGAATTTCCGCTCAATTCCATCAGTCTGTTTCCATTCACATCCACCGCATTGATCAAAGCCATAGCCTCGTTGTAAGCATTCTCTTTCTCGCCTAAATAAAGATACATACGTGCTTTCAAGGCTTTTACCGCCCAATAATTCAAACGGGTCTGACGATAATAAAAGAACTCGTCCTCTAAAACTCCATAGGCCGGACCTCCCAATTCTTCAAAAGTATAACTGAATACAGGATCGTTGTCTTTCAACAGCTCTTCGGCCTTGTTCAAATCCTCTTTCAGACGAAGTACATAATTGGCAAAATCGTAATATTCCGGTCTTTCATTAAAAGCAGTGGTATACGTATAGGGCAAACTCACCTGTATTGTCGCATTCTGTGGCAATTGTCCGAACAAACGCAACACATCCAATTGACAATAAGCCCGAATAGCATAGGCTTCTCCTTGAATTACAGCACGAGCAGCCTCGCTTTCAAATACTTCCTTATTTTCATCCGCATATTTAATAATCATATTGGCCTGAACGATCACATTATACAATCCGGACCAGATCGCTTGCATGGCACTACGAGCCTCATCGCTCTGATAATCATGCAAAGACAGATAATAATCCGCCAAACGATCCCCTGTCGAAGAAGAAAAGGTCTGCCACAAATTCGCCAACGATTCGATATGACTCATGGTCAATTTCTCGCCATAAACATCCGTTCCCCCCATCGCCATATAACATCCAATCAAGGCATCCCGGAATCCCTTGTAAGTAGAGAATTGATCCTCCTCCTTCTGTTCCGTCTCCGGACGTACATCCAGCCAGTCGTTACAAGACAAACAACTCAGCGCCAATGCTATTCCCCATATAAAATAATATTTTTTCATATCTACCTCTTTTTAACCGTTCCTAAAATAAAAATTTCACACTACCCAATATATTTCTCGCATACGGATAGCTGGTTCCTCTTTCCATTTTCACCGTTGAGAAATGGAAAAGATCAGACATATTCAGACCGAAAGTAATGGAAGTGACCGGCAAATATTTCCGCAAATTTTCACTGTCCCATTTGTATTGAATACCCACGGATTGCAATTCGAGTACATTGTCGTCCATCACGAAACGGGAAGTCGCACGAGTGGCAGTGTCATCAAACTTCTTGAAGGAAACCACATCGCCCGGCTTTTGCCAACGGTCGTTGTACACCCGGGCATCGACATTCTGATACATCAACGTATTTTTAGTCACCTCTACCCGGTCGATCAAAGTTTGGTTGTACACCTTACCGCCCCAATAGAATCCGAAAGACATGTTGACTGTCAAACCTTTCCACATAAACATCGTATTGGCATTTCCCCGGAATTGCGGGTCTTTCGGACCGAGATAGACCTTGTCGGAAGCATTCCAGATATCTGTCTGATTGCCATCCTTGTCCAGGAAGACCTCTTCTCCCGTACTCGGATCGATTCCCAAAGAACGAACGGCATAAATGGCATTCTGCGGACGCCCTTCATAAAACAGATTGGCCACATCGATGTCCTCCTTCAAATAAGCTTCATTCTGCGTTTTAATAGCTTCTGAAAGTTTAGAGATATAATTCTTATTGTACACCAACTGTCCACCAACAATCCAATTGATTTCCCGTTCCGGATTGCGGATCAGATAAACAGTTGCCGAAGCTTCCCAACCATTGTTCTTCACTTCCCCGACATTGGCCAGATACGATGAAAATCCCATGGAATGGGGAAGATCCATGGATGACAGCAGGTTTCCGGTTTTCTTCGTATAAAGGTTAAATTCTCCCTTCACCCGTCCCTGCCAGAGACCGAATTCAACGCCCACATTAAATTCATCTGTTTTTTGCCAAGTCAGGAAAGGATTTCCCCATCCCATCAAAGAAGCTCCTGTCCATTGCATATAACGGTTATCCGTCAAATATTCATAAGTCGTAGTTGCTCCGGTAGAAGAACCCTGCATTGTTCCAGTCTCTCCATAAGAGGCTTTCAAACGCAGAATATTGGCAAAGCTCCCCTTCAAGAAAGATTCATTATGCAAGTTCCAGCCGATACCGGCACTCCAGAAAGGAGCGTATTTTTTCTCGCTACCGAAAGAGGAACTGCCATCGATACGATAGGACAAATCCACATAATACCGATTATCAAAAATATAGTTGGCATTTCCGGTCAATCCCATGCGACGTGACAGTGTTTTCGATCCGGTAGGCCCTTCATCCATGGCATATTGCCGGGCACTTCCCAGAAAATTGATGTCCTCATTGGTAAATCCTTCGGCCAGGATATTGTAATCATATCCCTGAGATTCTGACAAAGAATAATCAAAACCGACATACACCTGATGTTTATCTGCAAACACTTTGCTGTAAGCCAACGTCAAATTGCCATCATAAGTATGACTTCTGCCGGTGGTATACGAATACGAACCCCGGCGCAGAAAACCTTCGTCCGTTAAATAATAGTCATCTTCCGTAAAAGTAGAATGCTCTGCCGGCAAAAATACATCGGCGGTTGTATTCGTTCCGGTAAGACCGATCTGAGCCCGTACGATCAATGCTTCCAATGGCTTCCATTCCACCGAGAAATTATTGGTCAACGTCTGATAATTGCTCCGGTCAAAACTGTTCAAGGTCGCATCATACAATGGATTTTGCACCTGCTCTGTATTTTTATGGAAACCATCGAAGAAACGAATTAGATTGCCATCCTGATCATAAGGTGCATTATACGGTTGCTGTTCTACATAATCACTGAAAACCCCGTATTTACTTTCCTGTCCCCGGGATGTTCCATAAGAAGCCTGATTTTTGAAAGTGAAATTTTTCACCTGATACATCAAGGTAAAAGACCCGTTAAAGTTCCGGCGATAAGAATCTTTCATGGCACCCCGGATATCTTTGTAAGAAGCCGTCGCACTCCACCGGAATTCTTCGCTTCCTCCTTCCATACGAATATTGTAGTGAGAGCCGACTCCGGTACGCAAGGGTTTGCTCAACCAATCGGTATCGGTACCGGAAAGTACTGCCCGCAAGCGTTTGTAATAAGCCTCCTTGTACCAAACATCATTGCTCGGTGCTACATCATTGTTGTAAAGTCCGACCGATCTTTCCAATTCCAATTTCTCGGCAGCATTCAGCAGATCGTAAGAGGTCAGGTCCGGCACCTCCAGGTCTAAACCGACTTCGGCATTCACCCGCAATTTTCCGGCTTCTGGCTGTTTGGTTATCACCACGATGACGCCATTCGCCCCCCGCGAACCGTAAATGGCCGTAGCGGCGGCATCCTTCAAAATATTGATTGCCTCGATTTCTTCATCGTTGTAGTCCATCAACCGTTCCAAAGAAATCTCAAAACCGTCCATAATAATCAGCGGAGCATTCACATCGTTCCGGGCTCCTTCATTGTATTCCTGTACACTCATCGGCAAAGAGGAATTTCCCCGAATGTTGATTTGCGGCAAGTTGTTCGGATTGCTACCGTTGATATTGTCCACTGCAAAATTAATCGAAGCATCGATATTTTTCAGGGTCTGCAACAAATTCTGTCCCCGATATATTTGCAATTCTTCTTTGGTTACGGTAGAAACAGCTCCCGTATAGCTTTCTTTCGCCTTCTTGAAAATACCGGTCACCACCACATCCTCCAACTCATTCACCGCATATTGAAGAACCACATTCAAAGTCTCTGCCTTCAAGTCTGCCACCTTGATTTCCTGCGTCTGCATACCGACCATGGAAAACACCAGAGCCTGTGCTCCCTCCGGTAAAAGCAAAACATATTTACCGTCTACGTCAGTAGAAGTACCGATGGTCGTACCCTTCAATATAACGGTTACACCCGGCAATACTTCCCCTTTCTCGTCCGTCACAACGCCCTGGATTTTCCGACCTTCCGGCTGTTGTGGACTCATCGGACGCACAATGACCGTATTGTCTTCGAAAAGGAATTCCACTTTTGCATCAGCAAATACTGTTTTCAACAAATTACCAACCTCTTCATCATCAGCCTTCACATTCAAGCGATCCTGTCCCTGAAAATGTTTCTGATCATAAAAAAAGTACAGACCGGTCTGCTGCTGAATCGCTTCGAACAACTGCATGACGGTACAATGCTGAAGGTCCAGAGAAACCCGCTGATTCTGAGCCACAGACATCGCAGAAATCCCCAAACATCCCCAAATCATAAACAAAACTGTCAATTTCATAACACGAACGATTTGCATAAACTTCCCTCTCCCGGGAAATCGTACAATTTGTAGATTCCAAAACGAAGTGCAACGTTTTGGTCTTTAAAAGTAGTAGATTCAAGGAGTAAAGTGTTAACTTTGC
>CALUKE010000009.1 GCA_944321165.1 uncultured Odoribacter sp. | reverse complement strand
GGTTTGATTGTATTCGCTACCGCAAAGCTACAACCAAACCTCAAACTATAAAAGGTGCATTTGTCCGAATGCTTACTTTGTTAAAACAAGGAATGAAAGAGTTGAAAGAGATGCTGAAGGGCAAACAGGACTTGATTTTTTATTTCCATATGTTGCGGGAGTATTGCAAAGTCAATCTATTTTGATATGAATGTTCAGACTTTTTGTTTAACGAGAAATCGATTTGTTTCGGGGGGGATCTTGAAAGCGTGGAGAAAAAACAAAGAGGCCCAAAGGACATTCTCCTTGCCGAGAATTGGATATTTGAAAGAGACCTCCATCAGGAGTACGAATAAAAAGAGGATGGCTAAGACTTTTTAGTCACCCTCTTTATCATTATAAGTGAAATAACCGTCAGGTATCAGTTCAACATTTTCATCAATTCGCTGGCTTGCTGTTTCATCGTTTGATTGTTGTTTTTGGCAGCCAGGTTGTTGGCAATGGTCGCATATTTTTGGGCAACATCGTTGAAACCGCATTTTTGTGAGATTTTGAC
Source organism: uncultured Odoribacter sp. (assembly GCA_944321165.1). Lineage (GTDB taxonomy): Bacteria > Bacteroidota > Bacteroidia > Bacteroidales > Marinifilaceae > Odoribacter. Next base: position 102,506 of record CALUKE010000009.1, on the reverse strand, counting down.
ATAGTTATATATGGCATCGAAATCGGATTTTGATTCGACGGTTTTCCCTGCCCATAACTGGATGACTTTCAGACGTGATACATCGGTCATGATTTCTAAGGCTCCCGCCGTGATTTCTTTGATCATTTCCCGATTTTCCGGGAAATAGCGGAATAATTTTCTGGCTTTGTAGAAATAATCTTCGGCATTTTTGGAAATACGCAGCTTTTTGATGTCAAAGTAGTCGTAAACTACGTCGTAATGTTCATAACCTTCCTCTTTAATCCGTTTTAGCTGCATCTCATAAGCCGTTTCGTTTTGTTTGTAAAGTTTCTCCAAATGGTTAACCAATACATTGTCCAATTTTTGAAAAACATCGTCTTTGGAAAAATGCTGAATGAATTTTTCCTGATGATCGAATACGTATCTCAATTGCGGAGAGTTTATATCATTAACATAGTCCCGGACAATGGTCCAATTGTAATCTTTGAAGTAATCCGATTCTTTCTGCGTCTTGAAATAACGATCCAATACCTCTTGGCTGGATTTCCCCTGTTTGTTCAACTCCTTTAAGAGCTGTATAGTCGTTTGCGGATTTGCTGGATTTTGTTCGAAAATTTTGACTAAATTATCTAAACTTGAACTTGTTTTTTCAATAGCAAACCCTGTCCACATACTTCCTAAAATAATTCCCACTGTCAATAAAAATCTACACTTCATAGCAACCTTCAATTTTAATTCCAAATTACACCTATAAAACACTTAAAGGGGTAAAAAGGGTTACTCCAAAATGGATTTTAACTTACAATTTAACAGTATTTACATTTTATACTTACGAACTGCAATTATATTCTTTTGTTTGGTATAAAAATGCAAGTTGAAACGTTTTCATGTGACTGGCCTGAAAACAGAGGTCTGAAATTTAAATAAAATTAAGCAATGTTTTATTTTTTTAAGTAATGGGCTGTCGGGTAGCCATCGGGTTTCTGAAGAGAATCGGATCTGTTGACATGGATAATTTGTAGAAAATGTTATATCTTTGTACGCGTTATGAAAACTGAATTTAAAACATGGGTTATTGCAGTTGACGGTTATTCTTCTACGGGAAAGAGTACTGTTGCCAAGTTGATCGCTGCCAGACTGGGTTTGACTTATATAGATACGGGAGCCATGTATCGGGTAGTGACATTAGAGGCCTTGCGTCGGGGATTGATTGTAGAGGGACAGGTGGATAGAGCCGGTTTGCAGTCATGTCTTAAAGATATCCGAATCGGATTTAAGTATAATACTGCCTTGGAACGTTATGAAACTTATCTGAACGGAGAGTATGTGGAGGATCAAATTCGGGGAATGGAAGTTTCTGAGCAGGTAAGTGTTATTGCTGCCATTGATTTTGTCCGTATTTTTTTGGTGGAACAACAGCGGGCTATGGGGAGGAAGGAGAGTGTCATTATGGATGGACGGGATATTGGTAGCGTTGTATTTCCCGATGCGGATGTAAAATTTTTTATGACCGCTTCCGAGAAAATTCGGGCGGAACGACGTTATAGGGAGTTGATTGAGAAGGGTGAAACTGTAAGTTTCGAAGAGGTGGAAGCAAATATTCGAAAGCGCGATTATATCGATTCCCATCGAGCGGTAAGTCCTCTCAAACAGCCTGAAGATGCGATTGTGGTGGATAACAGTAATATGACGGTGGAGGAGGAAATCGAGTTTATGCTGAGGAAAATTGAGGAGATAAGACAGAAAAGCACTGAAAATTAAAAACATCGGATGATACTTTTATGAAAGTGGAGATTGACAAACATTCGGGTTTTTGTTTCGGAGTGGTTAATGCCATCCGAAAAGCTGAGCAGGAATTGGAGCGGGGAAAACTGTATTGTATCGGTGACATTGTACATAATGACTTGGAGGTGGAGCGTTTGAAAAAAATGGGACTGGAGACGATTGAACATGGACAATTTACTCAACTGTATAATTGTCGGGTATTGTTTCGTGCTCACGGAGAACCTCCTGTTTCGTATGAGATGGCTCGGAAGAATGGGATTGAGGTTATCGACGCTTCTTGTCCGGTGGTGTTGAATTTACAGAAAGTAATTCGGAAAGCTTATGAGCAGACTCGGGAGCAGGGCGGGCAGGTAGTGATTTATGGCAAACGTGGACATGCAGAGGTAGTCGGCTTGGTCGGTCAGACAAATGGTGAGGCTTTGGTGATCGAGAGTGTTGCAGACGTACAACAAATCGATTTTTCGCGGCCGGTGATTTTGTTTTCTCAAACCACCAAGAGTTTGGATGGCTTTCAGCTGATAGCTTCTTTACTGAAGGAAAAAGGCGGGGAACGGGTCATTGTACATGATTCCATTTGCCGGAAGGTGGCAAATCGTATTCCGCAGTTGAGAGAATTTGCTCGCAGACATGATGTGGTGATTTTTGTCAGTGGAGAAAAGAGTTCGAATGGGAAGCAACTGTATGAGACTTGCCGGGAAGTGAATGCACGTACCTATTTGGTACAAAAAGCGGAAGATGTTACTTCGGAAATGTTGCAGGGGGCACAGACCGTTGGTATTAGCGGAGCAACCTCCACTCCGGCCTGGATTATGGATGAGATAAAACATAAAGTAGAACTACAATAAATGAATTACATGATTGATTATGGGAAAAATTAAAAGAATTGGTGTATTGACTTCTGGAGGGGATGCTCCAGGAATGAATGCGGCCATACGAGCAGTGGTGCGTGCCGCTATTTACAATGGTTGTGAAGCCTATGGTATTTATGGCGGTTATCAGGGATTGATAGAGGGGGATATTAAACGATTGAAATCGAATGATGTTAGTAATATTATTCAACGGGGTGGTACTATTTTGAAATCTGCCCGTAGTACGGAATTCCGTACGGAAGAGGGGCGGACGAAGGCTGCTCAGCAACTTGCTGAGCATAAAATTGATGCCTTGGTAGTGATTGGTGGAGATGGTTCATTTACGGGAGCCAAATTGCTGATTCAGGAACATGATATTCCGGTGGTAGGTATTCCGGGAACGATCGATAACGATCTGTATGGAACAGATTCGACAATCGGTTATGATACGGCTGTAAATACTGCTGTTGAGGCTGTCGATAAGATTAAAGATACAGCCAGTGCCCATAACCGCTTGTTTTTTGTAGAGGTGATGGGTCGGGATGCCGGTTTTATTGCCTTGCGTACGGCGATTGCTACCGGGGCAGAAGCGGTATTGGTTCCTGAGATTGAGACTGATTTGACCGATCTTGAACGTTTTATCGAAAAGGATTACAATCCGAAAACTTCGAGTGGAATTGTGATCGTTGCTGAAGGAGAAAAATCGGGAGGAGCTTATAGCATTGCAGAAAAAGTAGCTCAGAAGCACCCCGAATACGACATTCGGGTATCTGTGTTGGGACATATGCAGCGAGGCGGTTCTCCTTCTCAGTTTGACCGGGTATTGGCTAGTCAGCTGGGAGCGGCTGCCGTGGATGCTCTGATGGACGATCAAAAGAGTATTATGTTAGGCATCATGAATAAGGAAATCGTTCATGTTCCTTTTAACAAAACGATCAAACATACGAAGAACCTGAATCCTGAATTGTTGGGACTGGTGCAGATATTATCTGTCTAGAGAAGAAACGCGATAATGATATTTTAGCCATCCGGAATCTTTCCCGGATGGCTAAAATTTTTGAAAGCCGGCTGGAGAGATTTCTTTTATCGGGCTATTGACTTTCGGTGAAAATGGATTATTTTTGATCCTGATGAACCAATCCATTTATTCATGCCATATGCAGATGTGATAGTACCTTTGGCGGTAGAGGGAATGTATACTTATCTCGTACCCTCATCCTTGGAAAGCGAGGTGGTAGAAGGAACGTTGGTGTGGGTTACTTTTGCCGGGAATAAGAAATATACGGCTTTGGTATATCGCCTGCATGAGCAAGTTCCGGCCGGAATAACCGTAAAACCGATCGAGGGAATTGCTGATGAGATGGTGAAATTTTCTTCTTTGCATTTGAAGTTTTTGGCATGGATCAGTGAATATTATATGGCGACTCCGGGAGAAGTGATGAAAGCTGCTTTGCCGGTAGCTTTTCGACTGGAAAGTTTTACGAGTATTTCTCGGACGACTCAGGAAATTGATTATGTCGGTTTGTCTGAAAATGAGCGGATGATTCTTGCTTTTTTAAAGCCTGGCGAGTATGTTTCTCTGAAAGAGGTGAAAAAATACGTGAATATTCGGAGTTTATTACCGCTGGTGAAGGATTTGCTTGCGAGGAATTATGTTTGCGTAAAGGAAACGGTGGATGAATGGTTCCGAGAGAAGACAGAACGTATCGTCTGCTGGGATCGGAAATTTTCGGAGGAAGAGCTGGGGGAATGGTTTGAGCGTTTGAAAAGGGCGCCGGCTCAGCAAAATATGTTTGCCCGTTGGGTTGAAACCGGGAAAGCGGAACTGGAAAGAAGTGAATTTTTACGTTTGACGGGTCAATCTTCAATGGCATTGAAAGGTTTGTGTGAAAAAAGGATTTTGAGGGTAGAAGAAAGAGTGTGCAGTCGTTTGAGTGCATGCGAAGAGACTGGAGGGTATTTTTGTCATTTGAATGAAGAACAGCAGCAGGCATTGTTGCAGATTCAATGCTTTTTTGAACAAAAAAATTGTGTTCTGTTACGAGGAGTGACTTCATCAGGGAAGACTGAGGTATATATTCATTTGATTCGGGAATATCTGGCCCGGGGGAAACAGGTATTGTATATGTTGCCGGAAATCGCTTTGACCATTCAGATTGTTCGACGTTTACAAAAAGCTTTTGGAAATCAGGTCGGTATTTATCATTCCGGTATGTCGGATGCCATGCGGGCTGAATTGTGGAAAAAACAGTGTAGCGAACGACCTTTTCGCTTAATTCTTGGAGTACGTTCATCCATATTTCTGCCTTTTCGGGAATTGGGATTGATAATTGTGGATGAAGAACACGATATGTCTTATAAGCAGAAAGAGCCGGCACCTCGTTATCAGGGACGGGATGTGGCGATTATGTTGGCGAAAATGTTCGGGGCTCATGTGCTTTTGGGGTCTGCGACGCCATCTTTCGAATCATTTCAGCATGCTCTGTCCGGCAAATATGGATATGTGCAGATGGACAATCGTTTTGGTGGGGTGCAGATGCCTGAAATACAGTTGGTGGATGTAGGGGAATTTCGGCGTAAGAGATTGATGCAGGGAAGTTTTTCGCCTTCGCTGGTAGATGAAATTCGAAAAGTGTTGCAAGAACGGAAACAGGTTATTTTGTTTCAGAATCGACGTGGATACGCTTCCTATGTACAATGCGACCGGTGTGGGGAGATTCCCAAATGTCCGCATTGTGATGTCAGTATGACTTATTACAAGCAGCGTCATGTTTTGATGTGTCGTTATTGTGGTTCAATGCGACCGATGGTGGAACAGTGTACTTCCTGTGGAAACGGACATTATCGGGAGAGAGTTCCCGGCACAGAACGAATTGAAGAGGAAATTCACCGTTTGTTTCCGGAAAGTCGGGTAGCTCGCATGGATTTGGATGTGATGGGTAGTAAAGCCCGTTTTCGAGCGGTTATTGAAGATTTTGAAGAGGGAAAAATTGATATTTTAGTGGGAACCCAGATGGTGACTAAAGGCTTGGATTTTGAACATGTCAAATTAGTCGGAGTCATGGATGCTGATAGTATGGTGAATTTTCCGGATTTCCGGGCAGAAGAAAGGGCATTCGCTATGTTGATGCAGGTTAGTGGACGTTGTGGCCGTAAAGGAGAACGGGGAAAAGTGATGATTCAGACGGCTGATATGGAAAATCGGGTTTATCAGTGGGTTATGGAAGGAAATTTCCGGACATTCTTCGATTTGTTGGAAGGGGAGCGTAAACTGTTTATGTATCCGCCTTTCGGTCGTATGATTCAGATTGAATTGCGGCAGAAGGATGCGGTACAACTCCGGAATGCTGCCAACTTGCTGGCAAGTCGTTTGCGAGAGCATCTGGGAAAAAGAGTCTGTGGTCCGGCAGTACCGGAAATAGGTAAAATAGCCGGTATGTATCGTTTGGTGTTGTTGTTGAAATTGGAAAATGGAATTTCTTATTCTGGTGTAAAGGAGCTTTTAAGAAAAGAATTAATAGATTTGCATCGTGAGAAACAGTTCGGTACAATCCGGATATTTTGCGATGTTGATCCACAATAAAGAACATGATGGGTAGAGATACAATTATATTTATTGCATTTTGTTTGTTTCTGTTGTTGGCCGGAATGCGGCTGCAACAGCGTTTGTCGGAACAAAAGTCAGAAGAGGCTACTGGAGGGGAAGAGAAAGGTCAAAAACACTCTTGGAGGCGTTATTACTGGATTGTCCAATGGGTGATATTGGGTGGATTATTAGTCTATATGCTACCTGTTTTGGTACATCATCTTATGGGACCGGGGCCTGTTTTTACCAAGGACTTCTTTTTACGTTGTTTGATTTTTCTATTCACTATTTATATATTTATGGCAGGTATTCGAACCTTCTTTAAGCGTAAAAACTGACATTGACGTTTGTGAAATGGCCCGAGATGGCAGATCTGTCGCTATTTTTTTTGCAAAACCTTAAACGGGAACTTAACTTTTTTTAAGGCTAAGAATTTAACACTTGAATATAGATTGACTAATTTTGGTGTATTCAAAATTTTAACATTTTGAGTCAGATAACGAATGAACAGAATGTCGCTCTTTTTAGAAACACATTCTTTTTTGGTTCGTAATAGAATTTTATAGGATATAACAATTAAAATTTAAATCTATGGATACTGTTGATATCAAAGCATTGAATGAACGCATACAGCAGGAAAGCTCTTTTGTGGACATGATCAACATGGAGATGAATAAAGTCATCGTCGGCCAGAAACATTTGGTGGAAAGGCTTTTGATCGGTATGCTTTCGAACGGACATATTTTGCTGGAAGGAGTGCCCGGGTTGGCAAAGACTTTGGCAATCAATACACTGGCAACTACGATCGATGCAAAATTCAGTCGTATTCAGTTTACACCCGATTTGTTGCCGGCCGATGTGATAGGTACGATGATCTATTCTCAGAAGAAAGAAGAGTTTGTGGTGAAACAGGGACCGATTTTTGCTAATTTTATTCTTGCTGATGAAATCAACCGTGCTCCGGCCAAAGTGCAGTCGGCTCTGCTGGAGGCTATGCAGGAACGGCAAGTGACCATTGGGGATATGACCTATCGTTTACCGGAACCTTTCTTGGTAATGGCTACTCAGAACCCGATCGAACAGGAAGGTACTTATCCGCTGCCGGAAGCTCAGGTCGACCGTTTTATGCTGAAAGTGGTGATTGATTATCCGAAAAAGGAGGAAGAGAAGCTGATTGTACGTCAGAACATGGAAAAAACATTTCCGCAGGCTTCCACGATTTTGAAACCCGAGGATATTATTCGTGCCCGAGAGGTTGTGAAGGATGTATATATGGATGAGAAAATCGAGAAATACATCATCGATATCGTATTTGCCACCCGTTTCCCGCAAGAAACCGGTCTGGACAAGTTTACCAATATGATTAGTTATGGAGGTTCTCCACGTGCTAGTATCAGTTTGGCCAAGGCTGCCAAGGCTTTTGCATTCATCAAACGTCGGGGATATGTGATTCCGGAAGATGTGCGGGCTGTTTGTCACGATGTTTTGCGTCATCGTATCGGTTTGACTTATGAGGCCGAAGCAAATAATATTACCAGCGAGGATATTATCAATGAAATCTTGAATGTTGTAGAAGTTCCATAGTGGATCTTTTACCTTTTTACTCGATGATATGGAAACTTCTGAGTTATTGAAACGAGTCCGGAAAATCGAAATCAAAACCCGGGGTCTGTCTAGAAATATTTTTGCCGGCGAATATCATTCGGCCTTTAAGGGGCGGGGAATGACTTTCAGCGAGGTGCGGGAATATCAGTACGGGGACGATATCCGGAATATAGACTGGAATGTGACAGCACGTCATAACCGTCCTTATGTGAAAGTATTTGAGGAAGAACGGGAATTGACGGTGATGTTGATGATCGATGTAAGTGCTTCCCGAAATTTCGGAACCATTTCTAAACTGAAAAAGAATCAGATTACCGAGATTGCAGCGGTATTGGCATTCTCTGCTATTCAAAACAATGACAAGATCGGAGTGATTTTCTTTTCGAATAAGGTTGAAAAATTTATTCCTCCGAAAAAAGGTCGGACGCATATTTTGCACATTATCCGGGAATTGATTGATTTTTATCCGGAGAACAAACAGACCGATATTGAACAGGCTTTGGAGTATATGACCAATTCCATTAAAAAACGTTGTACCTGTTTTGTGTTGTCTGATTTTATCGATGAACATGATTTTGCGCATGCCTTGGCAATAGCCAACCGTAAGCACGATGTGGTGGCTTTGCGGGTGTATGATCCTCGGGAGAATCAGTTGCCTCCGGTAGGTATGATGTATCTGAAGGATGCGGAAACCGGCGAACAGATGTGGGTAGATACTTCAGATAGGAAATTACGGGAGGAATATGAAAAATATGCCCGGGAGCGGGAAATAAAATTGGATGCAACCTTTAAGCGTTCGGGGGTAGACGTTGCCAATATCCGTTCAGATGAAGATTATGTCAGGGCTTTGATTGCTTTGTTTAAGAAACGGGCTTAAGAATGAACTTGAGTCATAGATCGTGAAAATTATGAGGTTTTTGAAACAAATATTGTTATGTCTGTGTCTGTTGGGTGGATGGCAGACGCTGAATGCCCAGCATGTGGAGTATGGCGTGACGCTTGATACCAATTATATGATGATCGGAGACCAGCAGAATCTTACCTTAAAGGTAAAGATTGATCCGGGTGTGCAGATTGTTTTCCCGCATTTGCAGGATACGGTGGTGAATGGTTTGGAAATTATTTCTGGTCCGGTTCGAGATTCGGTTAAAGAAAAAGACGGACGCTGGCTGTTGGAGGAAAAATATGTGGTGACGGCTTTTGATACGGGGGTATACGTTGTTCCTTCTTTGCCGATTACCATAAAAAGCGAGGAGTATGACAATATCGTGCGTACCGATCCGGTTGGGGTGGTGGTGAATACTTTTGAGATTGACCCGCAAAAAGGGAATTATGACATTGTCATGCCTTATGCAGCCCCTTGGACATTTGCCGAGATCTTACCCTATCTGTTGTGGGTTCTTCTGGGGATAGCCGTTCTTTTGCTGGCCTGGTTGTATTGGGATCGTCGCCGTAAAAACAAGCCTTTGTTTACTCCGAAAAAGGAAGAGATTCCTCCTTATGTATTGGCGATTCGTGCGTTGGATGAGTTGAAAGGAAATAAGATGTGGCAGTTGGGTAAGGAGAAGGAATATTATACTCGTTTGACGGACACGGTTCGACAATATTTAGACGGGGAACTCTCAATCCCGGCCATGGAACAGACTTCTACGGAGATTTTGCAGGCTTTGGCCAATTGCCGGGAGGTTGAAAGCAAGGAACGGGAAAGAATTGCAGAAATGCTGACAACCGCCGATTTTGTGAAATTTGCCAAATTTACGCCATTGCAGGATGAGAGTGCCCGTTATTTGGAGGTGGCATATGATTTTGTCAATAACACGCATCAGCGTTTAGAAGCAGAGCTCGCCGAACAAAGAAGGCTGGAAGAAGAAAAGAAGCGTCGGGAGGAAGAAGAGAAAAAACAGCAGGAAGCACATGAGCAGGAACAAACTCCGGAAGCTGTGAAAGATAAATGAGAAGAACAGGCATTTGACAAAAGTGCATGAGTTAATTTGTAAATTAAAATAAAATGTTTGGATTCGAATTTGCAAACCCGAAATATTTCCTGTTATTGATACTTTTGGTACCAATGATATTGTGGTATATTTTGAAGGAAAAAAGTTCGCATGCGGATTTACAGTTTCCTTCATTACAGGCATTTAAGGGAATAAAACATGCCGGTCGGATTTGGTGGAGACATCTGTTGTTTGTACTGGAGGTTTTGGCGATCGTTTTATTGGTGATTGCGTTGGCCCGTCCACAGTCGAATAACAGTTGGCAGACATATACGAGCGAAGGGATTGATATTGTGCTGGCAGTGGACGTTTCTACCAGTATGTTGGCCCGAGATTTTACGCCTGATCGTCTGGAAGCAGCCAAAGAGGTTGCAACCAAATTTATACTTGAACGTCCTCAGGATAAAATCGGACTGGTGGTTTTTGCTGGAGAAAGTTTTACACAGTGTCCCTTGACGACAGATCAAGCAGTGTTGGTTAATTTGTTGCGGGAGGTGAAGAGTGGTATGATTCAGGATGGAACGGCCATCGGATTGGGACTGGCAAATGCGGTCAATCGATTGAAAGACAGTCAGGGAAAATCCAAAGTGGTCATTTTATTGACGGATGGCGTCAATAATCAGGGGGCGATCGCTCCGGTTACGGCTGCCGAATTGGCAAAAGCTTTTAACATTCGGGTATATACGATCGGGGTTGGAACTTATGGAGAAGCTCCCTATCCGGTGCCGACGCCTTTCGGAGTTCAATTGCAAAATATTCCGGTGGAAATCGACGAGGCTGTATTGCAACAGATTGCAACGGTGACGGGTGGAAAATATTTCCGGGCAACCGATAACGATAAGTTGCAGCAAATTTATACAGAGATCGATCAGTTGGAAAAAAGTAAAATTGAGGTAAAACATTTCAGTAAGAAGGATGAACAGTATTTTATATTCGGTTTGTTGGGTATGTGTTTATTGATTGCTCAGGCTGTTTTGAGATATACCCTGCTGAGGAAAATACCGTAGTCTTTGTAACTTTAAAATGATGCATTATGTTTAGGTTTGCACATGCAGAATTATTATATCTTTTGATTGTCATCCCACTTTTGATCGTATTTTATGTGGTGATGGTACAGCGAAAGAAGAAGGCAATTGCTGAGTTCGGAAATCCGGAGTTATTGAAGCCATTGATGCCTCTTTTGTCTTTCAAACGGGGAACATGGAAATTTGTGATGCTTCTTCTGGCTTTGTTTTTTGTCATTATCGGAGTGGCTGGTCCGCAGTTTGGGTCGAAATTGCAGCAGGTAAAGAAAAAGGGGGTAGAATTGATGATTGCCCTGGATGTTTCCAATTCGATGATGGCTCAGGATATTAAACCCAGTCGTTTGGAAAAGGCAAAAATGGCGATATCCCGAATGGTGGAAAAATTATCGAATGATAAAATCGGATTGATCGTGTTTGCCGGTGACGCTTATGTGCAATTGCCGATTACGACAGATTATTCTTCAGCAAAACTTTTCTTGTCGAATATCAGTACGGAAATTGTGCCGGTGCAGGGAACCGCTATCGGAACTGCCATTGATCTGGCTGCCCGTTCGTTTACGCCGGAAACGGAAACTTCCAAAGCCATTATAGTCATTACCGATGGTGAAAATCACCAGGATGATGCGGTGGCTGCCGCTCAACAGGCTCATGAAAAGGGAATTGTAATTCATACCATCGGTATGGGATTGGAACAAGGTGCCCCCATACCTGAGAAGGGTAAACCGGGACAATTCATGACGGATGGCCAGGGGAATGTGGTCATTTCTAAGCTGGATGAACAGACTTTACAGGATATTGCCAAGGCCGGAGAAGGATTGTATATCCGGGCTAGCAATACGGAAGTGGGTTTGAACCGTTTGTTGGATGAGGTGAATCGTATGGAAAAGAGTTTACTTGAAGAACGTGTATACAGTGATTATGCAGAGAAATATCAGTATTTCTTATTGGTTGGTTTGTTCTTTATTTTTCTCGAATTTATAATTCTCGGACGTAAGAATAAACATTTTATGAAGATCAATCTTTTTAAGCGTGAAGAGAAGGTTCAGTAAAGAAAACGATAAACAATGGATGATATGATCAGGTCTGTAATGATTATAGGGTGCTTACTGGTATTGGGAATACCGGTAATGGCTCAGCAGGAACGTAAGTTTATCCGGGAGGGTAATGATTTGTTTGAAAAGCAGGACTTTGAAAAAGCCGAGGTGGAATATCGGAAAGCAGCCGACAAAAAGGCTAATTCATTTGAAGCTGCTTTTAATATGGCGGATGCTTTGTATAAGCAAAAAAAATACGAGGAGGCATTGGAGCAATTTTCTACTTTGGCAAAGCAGGAGACTGACAAGGAACGTTTGGGAGAAATTTATCACAATATCGGTAATACTTTGTTGGCCATGGAAAAAACGGACGAAAGTATCGAGGCTTATAAAGAATCGTTGAGAAAACGTCCGAATTCCGAACAGACAAAATATAATCTGGAGTTTGCCCGTCATAAACAACAACAGGATCAGCAAAATCAGGATCAGAACAAGGATCAGCAAGATCAGAACAAGGATCAGCAAGATCAGAACAAGGATCAGCAAGATCAGAACAAGGATCAGCAGGATCAGAACAAGGATCAGCAGGATCAGAACAAGGATCAACAGGATCAGAACAAGGATCAACAGGATCAGAACAAGGATCAGCAGGATCAGAACAAGGATCAGCAGGATCAGAACAAGGATCAGAACAAAGATCAGAACAAGGATCAGCAGAACCAAAATGCTCAGGATCAACAGCAGCAGGGAAAAATTTCGAAAGAAGATGCTGAGCGCTTGTTAGAGGCTTTGCAGAATGATGAAAAGAATGTTCAGGAAAAAGTGCAAAAACAAAAAGCACAAGAACAGAAAGCCAAGAAAATGAAAATCGAAAAAGATTGGTAATTTTGCCGTCTAAATATCATTAGAAATGAAACAAATCGGATTAGTTATATTGCTGTTTTTTACCTCGATTGCTTATGCCCAGCAGGTTGAATTTAAGGCTTCGGCTCCTTCTGTCGTAGCTGTCGGAGAGGAATTTAAGTTGGTGTATACGTTGAATCAGGAAGGGAAAAACCTCCAACTCCCTACTTTGGATGGATTCGATCAGGTGATGGGACCTGCGGTTGGACAGTCGTCTTATTTTTCGAATGTGAATGGCAAGCAGACTCAAAGTGTTACCTTTTCTTATACATATGTGTTGGAAGGGTTAAAGGAGGGTAATTACGAGATTCCAGAAGCTACTGTTTCTGTGGGCGGAAAAGAATATAAATCCAATCGTTTGAAGATTCAGGTGGTAAAAGGGAACGGTAATGCCGGCAGTAATAACTCTTCTTCCGGAAATCGGGCGGCACAACCGGATGCTACCGCGGCTGTCAATGAGAACAATTTGTTCGTAAAGGTAGAACTTAGTCGGCGGAGTCTTTACATGGGAGAGAGTTTGATGGCGACGATCAAAGTATATACCAAAGTGGATCTGGTTAATTTCGGACGAACCAAATTTCCGGACTTTAATGGATTTTTGGCAGAAGATGTGCCTATACCTCAGCGGATTGAACTGGTTCGGGAGGCTGTCGATGGTCAGATTTACAATGTCGGAGTGATTCGGAAAATGTTGTTGTATCCTCAACATACCGGGGAGATTACCATTGAACCTTTTGAATTGGAATGTATTGTGCGGCAGCGTCTGGCCAATAGTGGACGTAATTTCTTCGATGAATTCTTCGGAAATTATAAAGATGTTCGGGCGATGCGGAGAAGTAAGCCGGTAACGGTTACTGTAAAGGAGCTGCCTCAGGTTGGAAAACCGGCAGGTTTTTCGGGAACAGTTGGAAATATAACCATGTCGACCTCCATATCGGCAGATACCGTTAATGCCAATGATGCCATTACTTATAAAGTGACTTTCCGTGGAACTGGAAACTTGAAATTGTTGAAAGCTCCTTCTATCAATTTCCCGCTGGATTTTGAAGCATATGATCCAAAAGAATCCAGAGAATTGAATGTTACGGAGCGTGGAACTACCGGTACGGTTTCTTTTGAATACCTGATTATTCCTCGTTATTCGGGTGATTATAAGATTCCGGCAATTCGTTTTTCTTATTTTGATTCTCAGTCCAATACCTATAAGACACTGAATGGTACGGAGTACAATATTCATGTCAACAAAGGAGTGGAAAAAGGTGAAAGTGATACCTTTTCGGGAAATCAGGTGAAGTCTTTCAAAAAAGAGGATGTTCGTAAAGTGGGAGAAGATATTCGTTATCTGAAGACGGATGGATTGAAATTGAGGGCGGCCGGAGTACGTTTCTTCGCTACTCCACAGTATTGGCTGGCTTTGCTGATTCCCTTTGTGTTGTTCGTTATCGGTGCAGTATTGAACCGGCGGCGCATTAAAGCCAATGCAGATATCGTTCGGGTGAAGAATAAGGCTGCCAATAAGATGGCCAAAAAACGTTTGAAATTGGCGGCAATGGCAATGAAGAGTCACAATGCTGAGCAATTCTATGAAGAAGTTTTAAAGGCTCTCTGGGGCTATATGAGTTATAAATTGAATATTGATCCGGCTGAATTGAATCGTGATAATATCAGTGGAATACTTCAGAAAAAAGAGGTGGAAGAAGAGCGTATCAAAGAGTTTATTGCAGTGCTGGATACATGTGAATATGCCCGTTATGCTCCGGGAAGCAATTCAGATCAGGAAATGGAAAAAGTATATGCCGATAGTATAGAGGTGATTACGAAGTTGGATAAAGCAATTCGGTCATGAGATTCGAGAATAAAAGATTAGGGATTATGAAAAGGATATTATTGATATTGCCGGTATTATTGATCTGTTTGGGAACGAATGCCGCTGTCGATCCGGAAGCTGAAAAACAGGCTGAACAGTATTATCGCGAAGGTAAGTACAGTGAAGCTGCGGAGATCTATCGTACATTGAGGGCAGGCGGTATGGAGTCGGCTACGTTGTATTACAATCTGGGAAATTGCTGTTATAAACTGGGAGAAAATACTCAGGCCATTCTGAATTATGAACGGGCTTTACTGTTAGATCCCTCGGATGCGGCTGCCCGTTATAATCTGGGGATGGCACAGCAGGCCATTGTCGATAAGATTGAGGTCCTGCCAGAATTGTTTCTGGTCAGATGGTATAAGGGACTGGTCAGTTACTTTTCGGCAGATCAATGGGGATACATTTCGGTGGTATTCTTTATCCTTTTTTTAGTTATGGCAGCGTTGTTTTTTTATTCTCCTGCTGTGGGACTTAAAAAGACCGGTTTTGTGGTGGGCCTGATTCTTTTGGTACTGACTATAGCTACTATCTTTTTTGCCCAACAGCAGAACAAAAAAATGACTGATCGGGAGTATGCAATCATAACGGCTCCGAGTGTGACAGTGAAAGGAGCTCCGGATAATAGTGGGACGAGTCTGTTCCTGATACACGAAGGCCTGAAAGTCCGGGTTGTGGGAGAACTGGGCGACTGGTATAATATTCGTTTGGCGGATGGAAATGAAGGCTGGGTAGCGAAAAATGAATTGGAAAAAATATAAGGAACAAAATGCCGGTACGGAAATTTGGGAATTCTGCAAAAGCTTGTTAATTTTACCTACTCAAAGTTTAGTCATATACGATTAATTATTCATGGATAATTTTATTGTTTCGGCAAGAAAATACAGACCTGCGAGTTTTGATACGGTGATCGGACAAAAGGCGATTACTTCCACTTTGCGGAATGCCATTATGAATCATCAGTTGGCGCAGGCTTATCTGTTTACGGGTCCTCGGGGGGTTGGAAAAACAACTTGTGCCCGTATCTTTGCCAAAACGATCAATTGCATGAATTTGCAGCCCAATGCGGAGCCTTGCAATGAGTGTGAATCGTGTCGGGCTTTTGATGCCGGCCGGTCATTGAATATCCATGAATTGGATGCCGCTTCGAATAATAGTGTCGATGATATTCGAGGGTTGGTGGAACAGGTGAGGATTTTGCCGCAGGTGGGAAGATACAGTGTATATATCATTGATGAGGTGCACATGCTAAGTACGTCGGCTTTCAATGCTTTCCTGAAAACTTTGGAGGAACCTCCGGCACATGCGATTTTTATTTTGGCGACTACTGAGAAGCATAAGATTCTTCCGACCATTTTGTCTCGTTGCCAAATATATGATTTTAATCGGATGAAAGTGGGGGACACGGTGGAGCATTTGAAGTATATTTCGGCGAAAGAAGGAATTACCGCGGAGGAGGCCGCTTTGGATGTCATTGCGCAGAAGGCGGATGGGGCGATGCGGGATGCGCTTTCGATTTTCGATCAGGTGGTTAGTTTCTGTGGGAAGAATTTAACTTATGAAAAGGTCATCGAAAATTTGAATGTATTGGATTATGATTATTATTTTCGTTTGACCGATTTGTTTCAGGCCGGTAAGGTCGGAGATTCTTTTTTGTTGTTTAATGAAATTCTGGGCAAAGGATTTGATGGAGGACATTTGATTGCTGGATTGGGAAAACATTTTCGGGATGTATTGGTCTCCAAAGATCCGGCCACCGTTCAACTGTTGGAAGTCAGTGCCGGTATAAAGGCTCGTTATGCCAAACAGGCTTCAGAATGTTCTGTCGATTTTTTATACGAAGCCTTGAAGTTGATTGAACAGTGTGAAATGCAATACAAGGTGCGGATGGAGAAACGGCTGTGTATTGAATTGACTCTGATAAAACTTTGCCAGATCAATGAGCTAAAAAAAAAAATCTGAAGGCTTCTGAAGTTGATGAACTATTGAAGATCGAAGGATTTCAGGGAAAATATCAACCGACAACGACCTCTCATACTTCTCCGGAAAACAATTCCAAAATCGAACATGAAAAACGCTTGTCAGAGAAGAATCGGCCTCGTCCGGATGAGTCATTTAAAATCAAAGATGCGTTTCGGCAGATCAACCAAACCCAACCGGTGGTAAAGCTTCAAAAGAACGTAGAACAGCGTCTTCAGTTGAAGGAACGGACGCTTTTTGATGAAGCCAAAGTGATTCATGCCCTGGAAAGATATATCCAAGAACATTCCCCCGAGCCGACGGTTCGTATTGCTTTGACCACCCATCGGCCGGAGGTTCAGGAAGAGCAGATTGTGTTGGCGGTGGACAATCAATTGCAATGGGATAAGCTCGATGCTCTTAAAATGCATTTGCAGAATAGTTTGATGAAATACTTGAATAACGGATACCTGCAATTGTCGTTTAAACTGTTCGATGTGCAAAATTCTCAAGAGGAAAAGAAATTGTTTACAGCTGGAGAGAAATTCCAGCATTTCCTGGAAATCAATCCGGTGGTGGCCGATTTGAAAAACATATTCGGTTTGGAGTTGGAGTAAAAATCAGGAAAAAATAAACAGGTGTACGAACCTGGGGAGTGTACACCTGTTAGGGGTTGCATAAGATTCAATAAATTTATTTTCTGTCTACGTCTCTTGAACTTGCCTGGGCTGTCGGCATGATAACGATGTCATTCAGGCAAACATGAGGCGGACGGGTAATGGCGAAAATAATGGTTTCTGCGATATCTTCATTTGTCAATGGCTCGAGACCTTGATATACTTTGTCGGCCGCAGTCTTGTCTCCTTTGTAACGAACAATGGAAAATTCAGTTTCTACCATTCCTGGTGCAATATTGGTGACTTTGATGTGGTGTTTCAGCATGTCGATTCGCATGGCTTTAGAAAGAGCGTCTACGGCGTGTTTGGTAGCGCAGTAGACGTTACCACCGGGATAGACTTCCTTGCCTGCGATGGACGCCAGGTTTACAATATGACCGGCATTCCGGGCGATCATCAGGGGGGCTACTGCCCGTGTCATGTAAAGCAATCCTTTCATGTTGGTATCGATCATCCTTTCCCAGTCATCTAAAATCCCTTCTTGAATCGGAGCTACTCCGACTGCCAGACCGGCATTGTTTACCAATACGGAAATTTCCCGCCATTTCCCCGATAAGCTTTGAACGGCAGCTTCTACTTCCTGGGGATGACGAATATCGAATTGCAGGGGAAGGACTTCTCTTCCTGTTTGGCGGATTTTATCCGCTAATGCTTGCAGACGATCTCCCCGGCGACCGGTGATGATCAAGTCAAAGCCTGCTTCTGCGGCTTTTTCTGCGGTTGCTTGTCCGATGCCGGATGTTGCTCCGGTAATAATTGCTATTTTGTTCATCTTCATTAAATGGTAAAATTATCAAGTTGTTTACAAATTTACGATTTTTAGTTTTAAATAGACAGGATTTGTTTTAATTTTGATTTTCATTCAAAATTTTTACTGGGATCATGTATACGGAGATTCAAATACGGGTAAAACCGGAAGAGGGCGGATGCGAGGAATGTATAAAAGAGCGGGTTGCCCGACAGATCGGGATGACCGTCAACCGGGTTTGTCGGGTTGATGTGATTCGTAAGTCGATCGATGCCCGCCGGCGGGAGGTGTGGTTGCAATTGGTGGTGGGGGTTCATATTGACCGAATCGAAGAAAAGGAAAAGGTTTTTATTCCCGCTTATCAGGATGTGTCGGAAAAAGAAACGGTGATCGTTGTCGGGGCGGGACCTGCCGGTTTGTTTGCTGCACTGCGATTGATAGAGAGGGGATTTCGTCCTTTGATCCTGGAAAGAGGAAAAGCTGTTGAAGAACGGAAAAAAGATTTGAATCGTTTGTATCGAACCGGGCAGGTAGATGCGGATTCGAATTTCGGGTTTGGCGAAGGAGGGGCCGGAACTTTTTCTGACGGGAAATTGTTCACTCGCTCCAAAAAGAGAGGAGATGTGCGTCGAGCGTTGGAAATATTGGTTTTTCATGGGGCCCATCCGAATATATTGATAGAAGCGCATCCGCATGTAGGAACCGATAAATTGTCAGGAGTGATCGTGAATATGCGTCGGACGATCTTGCAATATGGCGGAGAGATTCGTTTCCATTGTCGGGTGACAGATTTGTTGATCAGTCGAGGAAAAGTGCGTGGAGTTGTTGCCGGCGGTGAGGAAATATTGGCCCGGCATGTTATTCTGGCAACCGGACATTCTGCTCGGGATGTTTATCGTATGCTTCGGCAGCGGGAGGTTCGGATGGAAGCGAAAGACTTTGCTGTCGGTCTGCGTCTTGAACATCCGCAGCATGAGATCGATTGTATGCAGTACCATACGAAGAATGGTCGAGGAAAATGGTTGCCGGCAGCCGAATATAATTTTGTGACCAATGTCGCTGGCCGAGGGGTCTATTCGTTTTGTATGTGTCCCGGTGGGGTGATTGTTCCGGCTGCAACGGCTCCTGAACAGCAGGTTATCAATGGTATGTCTTCTTCTTTTCGAAATACACCCTGGGCAAATGCTGCTATCGTCACTGCTGTCGGATCTGCGGAATTGGAAAGTTTACAATACCGGGGATTGTTTGCCGGTCTGGAGTTTCAGGAAAATTTAGAGCGGCAGGCTTGGAAAGAGGGGGGAGGACGCTTGTATGCACCTGCACAGCGTTTGATTGATTTTCTGAATGGAACGGCGAGTGAGACTCTGCCGGTTTCTTCTTATAAACCAGGATTAACCCCTTCTTTGATCAATGTCTGGTTGCCGACATTGATTGCTGAACGCTTGGCAAATGGTTTGAAAGAATTCGGGAAAAAGGCTCCCGGTTTTATTTCTCCCCAGGCATTATTGTTGGGAGTAGAAACTCGAACTTCTTCACCCTTGCGAATTCCTCGGAACGAACAATGGATGCATCCGGAAATAAGCGGGTTACATCCCTGTGGAGAGGGGGCCGGTTATGCCGGCGGAATCATTTCTGCAGCCATGGATGGTGAAAAATGTGCAGAAAGTGTCTTCTGATGTTTGTGACTGCTATTTTTTATGAAAAAAGTGGATTTTTTTCTTGAAAACTATTGACATACTCGATAAAATCGCTACATTTGCCTGAAGAGAAAGGTTTAAAAGTTCTAACCCTAAAAATTAATATTATGAATAAAGCTCAATTGATCGATGCTATTGCTGAAAAAGCAGGTTTAACAAAAGCAGATTCTAAAAAAGCTCTGGAGGCTTTCGTTGAAACAGTTGGTGAAGCGCTGAAAGGTGGAGATAAAGTTGCTTTAATTGGATTTGGTTCTTTTTCTGTATCTGAAAGAAGTGCTAGAAACGGAAGAAATCCTCAGACCGGTAAAACGATCACAATCCCTGCTAAAAAAGTGGTTAAATTCAAGGCAGGTGCTGAATTGGCAGAGAAATTCTGATCAGAAAATTAGCATAAAAGTTGGGGGTGTTTTTCAAGGAAGCACCCCTTCTTTTGTATAAAAAGATGGCATGGAAGAACAAAAGATAGAAAAGTGGAAATTGCTCCATTCTGAGTATATTGCCCGGGAACCTTGGTTTACAGCACGTAGAGATGAGGTCCAGTTGCCGAATGGAAATATCATTCCTACTTATTATGTATTGGAATATCCGGCTTGGGTATGTGTGATTGCCCTGACTCGAGAGGGAAAGATGATTATGGAGAGACAATACCGGCATGGATTGGGACGGGTGTCTTATGAAATTTGTGCCGGCGTAGTGGATGCCGAGGATCAGAGTCCCTTGGCAGCGGCTAAACGGGAATTGCTTGAAGAAACGGGTTTCGGAAACGGGCATTGGGAATCTTATATGATTGTGAGTGCCAATCCCGGTACACATAATAATCTGACATACTGTTTTTTGGCGACAGATGTTGAAAAAGTCGAGGAGCGACATCTGGAACCGACGGAAGATATTGCCGTGGAATTGCTGTTACCGGAACAGGTGAAGCATATGTTGTCGGAAAACAAGATTGTGCAGGCGACACAGGCGGCTGCTCTCTGGAAATATTTTGCACAACATCCTTGATTCTGTTGGTCATGAAATCTATAAAAGAACAGGTATACTATTTGCGTGATTTTGTTGTTGATGAAAAAAACGCGTTGTTCGACCGTCTGATTCAGGAACGGACCAGTTATGTGACTCTTGTTTTGGAGGATCTCTTTCAGTCGCACAACCAAAGTGCAGTGATGCGTTCTGCCGATTGTTACGGAATCCAGCATGTACATTTGATCGAAAACCGAAATGTGTACGACATGAGTTCAACGGTTTCACAGGGAGCTCGGGAGTGGCTTTCCATTCATCGTCACAATGAGCTGGAAAATAATACCATGGCGACGATCGAACAGTTGAGGGCTGCGGGATATCGTATCATTGCCACCACTCCTCATCGGAATGATGTCGAGGTGGATGATATCGATCTGAATCGGGGAAAGATGGCTTTTTTCTTCGGGACGGAATTGACTGGTTTGTCCGATCTGGTCATTGAACAGGCGGATGAGTTTGTAAAAGTACCGATGTATGGTTTTACGGAGAGTCTGAATGTCAGTGTTTGTGCCGCTATTATCATGTATTCGGTGATTCGGCGTCTTCGGGCGAGTCAGCTGGATTGGCATTTGTCCGATTCGGAAAAAGACGAGGTATTGTTTCAATGGTATAAGCATGCGATCAAAGCCTCGGACGAAATTTTGGAGCGCTTCAATCGAGATAGGGGAAAAAGCAATAACTGATAAGATGGAAACTCCGGAGAATAAATTTAAATTTTTAACGGAACAGTTCGATGATATTCGGATTTTGAGGTATCAGGTTCCGACATTTGAGAAGTTGACTTTAAAGGAAAAACTGTTTGTCTATTATCTGAGTCAGGCGGCTTTGGCCGGTCGGGATATATTGTGGGATCAGAACAATGTCCATAACCTGGCAGTCCGGAAGGTGTTGGAACAGATTCTCCGGGAATATCCCGGTGATCGAACAGCTGATGAATTTCAGTGTTTTTTGGTATATGCCAAAAAAGTTTTTTTTGCCAATGGCATCCATCACCATTATTCCATGGATAAATTTGTGCCCGGCTTCTCAAAAGCATATTTTCGGGAACTATTGACAGCCATTGGTCGGGAGGACCGCTACGATCGCCTGGAACGGGTCCTGTTCGATCCGGATTACATGTCTAAACGAGTCGTATCGGAGGAAGGGAAAGATTTGATACAGGCTTCTGCTAATAATTATTATGTCGGAGTCACTCAGCCGGAAGCGGAAGCATTTTATCGGGCTGAAAGTCGGAAATCAGAAACACCGCTTTCCTGGGGATTGAATTCTACCTTGGTAAAAGAAAATGGTCGATTGCAGGAACTGGTTTGGAAAATCGGCGGTAAATATGGAAAGCCGTTGGCACAGGTGGTGGAGTGTCTGGAAAAAGCAATCCCCTATGCCTGCAACGAACGGCAGCAACAGGTGATTCGTTTGTTGATCGAATATTACAGAACCGGTGATTTGGCTTTGTTCGATCGATATTCGATTGAATGGCTGCAGGAAGATCAGGCGCCTGTCGATTTTATCAACGGGTTTATAGAAGTTTATGGAGATCCCTTGGCCTATAAGGGAAGTTGGGAATCGGTGGTTGAGATTGTGGATCAGGAAGCATGCGAACGGACTCGAAGGCTGGCAGAACAGGCTTGGTGGTTTGAACAACATGCTCCCATCCGTCCGGAATTCAAAAAATCGATGGTGAAAGGGGTTACGGCACGGGTGATGCAGGTGGCCATGCTGGGCGGAGATTGCCATCCGGCGACGCCGATCGGTATCAATTTACCCAATGCCGAATGGATTCGGGAACAGTATGGAAGCAAGTCGGTGACCTTGGATAATATTACCTATGCCTATGATATGGCGGCAAAATCTTCCGGAGTAATCGATGAATTTGCGGCTTCGGAGGAGGAAATACGTTTGGCCCGGGAATGGGGAACGATCGGCAGTAATGTCCATACGGATTTGCATGAGTGTTTGGGACATGGATCCGGTCGTTTGTTGCCGGGGGTAACTACAGAAGCTCTCCGGAATTATTATTCGACGATAGAAGAGGCGCGTGCCGATCTGTTTGCCTTGTATTATGTGATGGATCCCAAACTGGTTGAATTGGGAATTTTGCCTTCTCTGGAAGTGGCAAAAGCCGAGTATAACAGTTATATTCGAAATGGGTTGATGGTACAATTGACCCGGATAAAATTCGGAGATCAGCTTGAAGAATCCCACATGCGGAATCGGCAAATGATTGCCGCCTGGGTGTATGAAAAGGGAAAGTCTGCCCGGGTTATCGAAAAAATAAAAAAGGGAGAGAAGACCTATTTTGTTATCCGGGATTTTGAGGCTTTGCGGACTTTATTCGGACAATTGTTGGGAGAGGTGCAACGGATCAAGTCTGAAGGAGATTTCGAGGCAGCCCGCTGTTTAGTGGAGAATTATGGAGTAAAGATCGATCCGGAACTTCATCGGGAAGTACTGGTCCGGTATAAAGCATTGGGAGTAGCTCCTTATGCCGGTTTTATCAATCCGGCTTATCAGTTAGTAGTACGGGATGGGGAGGTGATAGATGTTACAATTACTTATCCAGAAGATTTCCTGCAGCAGATGCTGGAATATGGAGCTGAACGCGAATAAATAAAAAAGGATGAGATTTTGCTGAAAGTCTCATCCTTTTCTTTGTTTTGTCTGTTATCAATGGTTTTGACGCGCTGCAATGATAGCCAGGAAATCGTCGGCTTTCAGGGAAGCTCCGCCGATTAATCCTCCGTCTACATCCGGTTGTGAGAACAATTCGTCTGCATTTTTAGCATTACAACTTCCTCCATACAGGATGGTGGTATTATCGGCATTTTCTTTTCCGTATTTTTCGGCAATGGTTTTCCGAATAAAGGCGTGCATTTCTTCTGCCTGGGCAGAGGTGGCTGTTTTTCCGGTTCCGATGGCCCATACAGGTTCGTATGCCACTACGATGTGTGCGAATTGATCTGCGGACAGGTTAAATAAACCGTTTTCCAGTTGGGATTTAACGACTTCGAAATGTTTATCGGCTTCTCTTTCAGCCAATACTTCACCCACGCAGAAAATAACCTCCAGTTTGTTTTCCAGTGCCCGTTGTACTTTCTTCACCAGAATTTCATCCGTTTCTCCGTAGTAGCTTCTTCTTTCGGAATGACCGAGGATGACATATTTACAGCCGGTGGAAGCGACCATGGCTGCCGATACCTCACCGGTATAGGCTCCGGAGACTTCTGTCGCGCAGTTTTGTGCGGATACGGAAATAAAAGCCGGATCAACGGTTTTATTTACTTCCGCCAGATGAATAAACGGAGTACCGATTACCACCGTAACATTCTTGGCATTTGCAGTTTTTACTCGTTCATTTACTTCTTTCGCCAATTCGATACCTTCTTGTAAGGTTTTGTTCATTTTCCAGTTTCCGGCAACAATTTTCTTTCTCATGATTTGTCGTTTTTAATTGCTTTATATTGTTTAATTGTCAGTTGATGATTGTTTTTATTTTACCATTCTTTTGTATTTTTTGACCATATACAGGAAAAGACAGCTCAAATAGAACAGAATCAGGCAGTATACGACGTACTTGTCCGTGATTTTTTGTTGTTTTTCGAGGCAGTAAGCAGTCAGGTCTTTATGTTGAATTTCTTCCACTTCCGGGATATCCCGTCCGGCCCATTTGTCGAGAACAGTTCCCTGTCTCAATAGAATCAATCCCGGGTTCGAACGGATCATGGTTTTCAGTTGTACTTCATCCGTAGAGCAGAACTCGTAATTCACCGGATATTGTTCTGTATATCGTCGGATATCTTCCGGACTGGAAGCGCTCAGTCCATAAAACCGATATCCCTTGTCCTGGGCATAAGCCGCGAGTTCGTTTAGTTTATCTTGTTCGTCCGGTCGAGTTTTACGGATGTCGTAGGCAATAACCAGGAATGTATAACCATTGTCTTCCAGAATTTCCTGAGTGATATCTCCCCATTCCGGATGTTCGATCACAAAATCGTGAATCGGTGCTTTGTATCCCTCCTGGATGAGTTTTTGGTCTGTGGATACATACTCCCATTGAGCGGTATCTTGCCATGGATAGTTCTCTTCGGTGAATTTTTTTATTTCTCCGGTTTGCTTGTTTTTGTATTTCAAGGTGATTTCGTATTTGTCATGCGAGGCTCCTTCGGGGATACTCATTTCTGTCGGAATATTCTTGCCGATGGCATAGGGACGGAAATCGATGATGGGTAGGTGGCGGTAAGAATGCCATTGCAAACAAAACATGAAAAGAAGAGAAACTAAGAGGATTCCGGTTTGTTCGATAAAATTGAATACGGACTTATATTTTTCCTTGCTGTAAAAAATAACGAGGGTTAGAATCAGTAAAATGATGTTTTTCCAGAAAGTCTCCCAATTGCTTAAAGTCAGGGCATCTCCGAAACACCCGCAGTCCGATACCGGGTTTTTTATCGCCAGAATCAAGGTAAGCAGGGTGAAAAAACTCATGAATAACAAAGTACTCCAGGCAGCGGTTTTTATTTTGACGTTTAAAAATAAACAGATCCCGATCAGGAATTCAAACATGGATAGCAGGAAAGAGAGGAATAGGGTGCTGAATCCCATCCAACTCATTCCGAAAGCATTGAAATAGTCGGTGAATTTATAGTCGGAACCCAGCGGATCGATTCCTTTGACAAAACCGGAATAGATAAAAACGAGACCTACTAAAATACGACAAATGTTTCTGATTAATTTCATACTCGGGCGGGTTGGATTATGGTTCTACAGTCAGTCGAATCAGGGCAAAAACCGCATAGTTGATCATATCATAATAATTGGCGTCGATTCCCTCGGAAATCAGGGTATTGCCTTGGTGGTCCTCAATCTGTTTGGTCCGTTTGATTTTCATCAGTATCAAATCTGTATAGGAACTGATGCGCATGCTTCTCCAGGCTTCTCCATAGTCGTGATTTTTGTCTAACATCAATGTTTTGGCTGCCTGGAAATAATGGAGATACAGTTCGGAGATCCGTTTCTGATCGTCAAGGTTGTCGTCTCCCGGACCCAATTCCAGTTGGATCAGGCCCATGATGGAATAATTGATGATGCCGATGAATTCCGGAACAATTCCTTCGTTTATCTTGCAGACCCCTTTTTCTTCTATGCTCCGGATACGATTGGCTTTGATAAAAATCTGATCGGTGATGGATGTGGGACGTAGGATTCTCCATGCCATGCCGTAATCATGCATTTTTTTTAAAAAAATATCTTTACATGTCTCAATGACTATATCATATTCTTGGGCGGTTTCTGGCATAATCTTACAGTTAGACAGTATGGATAAAATTAATAACAAATATTATTTTGAACGTGTAAAATTAATGAATAGATTTGAGAAGAAAAAAAGATGGAGGATTGAAACTTTGAAAATAATAAAATTAGGTGAACAGGAACTGGATTTTTCCGTTCCGATGGTTATGGGAATACTGAATGTAACTCCGGACTCCTTTTATGACGGTGGTAAATATTGTAGTGAAGTAAAGATCATCGAGCGTATTCATCAAATTATGGAAGAAGGGGCCGGGATGATCGATGTGGGAGCCTATTCTACCCGTCCGGGGGCACTTCCGGTTGAGGAGAAAGAGGAGATCGGACGTTTGTCTTTGGCGGTGGAACTGATTCGGAAATATTATCCGAAGGCTGTTGTCTCCATTGATACCTTTCGTTCTAAGGTTGCTGAAGAGATCATTACCTGTCTGGGTCCGGTCATGATAAATGATATTTCCGGCGGTACGATGGATGAAGGGATGTTCGATTATGTAGTTCGGGCGGGGGTGCCTTACATCATGATGCATATTCAGGGAACTCCCCAGACGATGCAGGAGCATCCGGTTTACAAAGAGGTGGTAGCAGATATCCGGCAGTTCTTTGTCGATCGGTTGGCCTTGCTGAATCAGCAGGGGTTTGATAATGTGATTTTGGATCCCGGATTCGGTTTTGGAAAAACCTTGGCTCATAATTACGAATTGATGAATGGCATGGACCGTTTTCGGGAACTCGGTTACCCGTTACTGGTTGGTGTTTCTCGTAAATCTATGATATATAAATTGTTGGGAAATACACCTGCGGAGGCGTTAAACGGTACAACCGTGCTCAATACCATCTCTTTGGTGAAGGGGGCCAATATCCTGCGTGTCCACGATGTCAAAGAAGCTGTAGAGACTGTTCGGATCTTCAAGGCTTTGTCAGAGGCTTCTTTTTAGCTGGGCCAAAGAGGGAAGGATGATTTGCCATAAAACGATACCTACGGAAACAGAGATATTGAATGAGTGTTTGGTGCCGAATTGGGGAATTTCAATACATCCGTCAGCGATGTCTATGGCTTCCTGCTGTACTCCTTTTACCTCATTTCCGAATATCAGGGCATATTTTTGGTCCGTTTCGGGAACGAATGTTTCCAGCGAGCAGCTGTGTTCGGCTTGTTCTATGGCGAAAATTCGATATCCCTCCTGACGGAGCCGGCCTACCGCTTCCAGGGTGTCTTTTACATATTCCCAGTCAACTGCCTCTTCTGCTCCCAGGGCTGTTTTATGTACTTCTCGGTTTTCCGGGGTAGAGGTGATGCCGCAAAGAAAAATTTTTTCGATCCGAAAGGCATCTGAGGTACGGAAAACGGATCCTACGTTGTTTTGACTGCGGATATTGTCCAAGATAATGACAACCGGAGTCTTGGCGACTTCCTTGAAAGTTCGGGTGCTGATCCGGTTCAGTTCTTCGTTTTGTAATTTCCGAAAATGACTCATGGTTTCTGGACTTATTGGTTGATCAATTCTCCGATGAGTGTAGCAGAGGTGCACTCTTTTACTTTGACCTGCACCAACGATCCGACCGGAAGGTCTTTGGCCGGAAAGACAATCACTTTATTTTGGCTGCTGCGGCCGAACATTTGCTCCGAGCTTTTTTTAGAAACTCCTTCTACCAGTACTTCAAAGATTTTTCCGATGTCCCGACGGTTGCTTGCCAGTGACCAGCCGGTTTGCAGTTCGATGAGCTCCTGAAGCCGGCGTCCCTTGGTCTCTTCGTCCACGTTGTCCGGAAGATTCTTGGCAGCCTTGGTGCCGGGACGTTCCGAATATTTGAACATATAAGCCAGGTCGAATTCTACTTCCCGCATCAACTCTAAAGTCTGTTGATAATCTTCTTCACTCTCGTTGTGAAAGCCTACGAATACGTCGGTTGAAATGCCACAATCGGGAATGATGCGGCGGATGGCTGCGATTCGGTCGAGATACCATTCCCGGGTGTATTTCCGGTTCATGTTTTTCAGTACGGAATTGCTCCCCGACTGAACCGGCAGATGGATTGCCTTGCAGATATTCGGCCAGCGGGCAATGGTCTCCAGGGTTCGGTCGCTCATGTCCTTGGGATGAGAGGTGGCAAAACGGATTCGCATATTCGGTACGGTACGGGC
This sequence comes from uncultured Odoribacter sp., assembly GCA_944321165.1. GTDB lineage: Bacteria > Bacteroidota > Bacteroidia > Bacteroidales > Marinifilaceae > Odoribacter. Next base: position 74,329 of record CALUKE010000009.1, on the reverse strand, counting down.
GACTAATTCCAGCAGGGCTGGAAAATCAACCTGGTGTTGTTCATCCTTGTATAAATAAGAATTTACGTTTTGTCCTAACAGAGTAACCTCTTTGTATCCCCTCCTCTGTAAGTCAATAACTTCACTCACAATGCTGTGCGGACTTCTGCTACGTTCCCGTCCGCGCGTATAAGGTACAATGCAATACGTACAGAAATTGTTGCATCCCCGCATGATGGAAACGAAGCCTGAAATGGCAGTTTCATCAATGCGGGATGGGCATATGTCTTTGTAAGTCTCTGTCGTGGAAAGTTCGATGTTGATGGCTTTTTTCCCCTGTGATGCCTGCTCGATCAATAATGGCAGATCCATGTAGGCATCCGGTCCTACGACAATATTGACATTTTTTTCTTCTTCGAAAAGTTTTTCTCCCAGACGTTCTGCCATACATCCCATGACACCGACCAATAGTCGGGGGTTGCGTTTGCGAATCTCTGAAAAACCTTGTATTCGGCCTCTGACGCGTTGTTCTGCATTTTCCCGAACAGAGCATGTATTGACTAAAATAATATCAGCTTCATTTTTATCTGCTGTATGTTCGAATCCCTTGGCTGTCAGAATGGCTGCTACTACTTCACTGTCTGCTACATTCATCTGGCAGCCGTAAGTTTCTATGTAAAATCTTTTTATCATGTCTATCTCCCTATTTTCCGCTGCAAAAGTAATATTTTCTCTTCGAAGAGTGGTGTGATTCATAAATTTTATGCTGGAATAACTTAGCTCCTGTCAATAATTCCGTATTTTTGTCGTTGTTTCTAAATTGGAAAAATCTTGTTTTCGGAAAATATTTTTGGGTATCTCAGAAAATTTTGAAAATGGAGAAACAGGAAGAAATGATATATCGTTTACAGCAGAATGAGCAGGCGGCTTATATGGAGTTGTATGACTTTTATTTCAGTCGTTTGCATCGTTTTGCCTATCATTTTGTTTTCGATTATGAGATTGCCAATGATATTGTGCAGTCGGTATTTATTCGTTTGTATGAGACTGTTTCTTCGTTAAAATCTGATGTGAATATCGGGGCTTATTTGTTGGTGATGACAAGAAATAAATGCCTGAATTATTTGAGAGATCAAAGTATAGAGGATAGATACAAGACTTTATATATACAGGCTGCGGAAGAGTCGGAAACTTTAGCATGGATTGATGATGAAGAATTAATTCAAAAGATTCAGTCTGTAGTAGAAAGTTTGCCGGAAAAATGTCGGGAGATATGTAAACTGCGTTTTTATAAGAATATGCGTTTTGCAGAGATTGCAGAATTGCTTTCTATTTCGGAAAATACGGCAAAAGTACAAGTTCATCGGGCTATTCAAAAAATCAGAGAGTCTTTGACAAGAGAGGATTCATTTGGCATAGGTGTTTTACTTTTCTTTGAATTTTTTTTAAAAATCTTTTTTCTTGTAAACCTTTTGTGAAAACTTGTGTTATTTGTATGATATAAGTTAAAACAAAGGTATGATAGATTGGTCTATAATTCATAACGGCATCGAAGGAACATTAACGGAAGCGGAGAAAAAGCAATTGCAAAATTGGTTGGCAGAATCGCCAGATCATCAGCAATTGTATGCAAAAATTCGAGAACAAAAAGAATATTCGCCGGAAGAAGAATGCCTGTTGAGGTGGAGAAAGACGTTTGAATTTACTTTGAAAAGGAAGCATTGGCAGCGAATTCGGCGTAGAATCGTTGTAGGAGGAAGTGTAGCTGCTGCCATTATTTTATTGGTAGGGATAGGATGGTGGTATTTTTTCTCTGCTTTAGAACCGGAATCAGTGATTTATTCCTCTTACCAGGAACCGGATCGTTCTAAAGTCCTTTTGAAAACGGCAGAAGGTATGGTGTTGGATTTGTCTCGTAATCTGGAGCAGGATACTTTATGGGTGGATGGTGTGAAAATTGCCAAAGCACAGAAAATGTTGACTTACCCGAAAACGGAAGAAAAAGGAATATCTGGAATTATACAAAAAAATGAGGTGGAAGTACCTCGCGGCGCTGAATTTTGTTTGGTTTTGTCTGACGGATCGCAGGTGTGGCTGAATTCTGAGTCGAAGTTAACTTATCCGGTGGTTTTTTCCGAGGAAAGAAGGGAGGTCCAGCTTGAAGGGGAGGCTTACTTTGAGGTGGAGTCTAATGAAAAGATTCCTTTTATTGTCCGGATTGGAGATAAAATGGAAGTAACTGTCTTGGGAACGGAATTCAATGTTAATACACGAAATGCTGATGGTTGGCAGACCGTTTTGGTTCGAGGAAAGGTTGAATTGAATGTATCGGGAAAAGAACCGGTGACATTGTCTCCTGGAGAATTGGCGACGACAGATGTTCGTAGTGGTGTGACTACGATTGTGAAAACAAATCTTCGAAAATATATTTCCTGGCGTTATGGAGAATATTTCTTTGAGGAAGCGGCCATGGAGGATATATTGGAAGAGTTATCATTATGGTATGATGTTGAAATCGTGTATCGGCAGGAACAGTTGCGACAGGAAAAATTTAGCGGTTGTTTGCCAAGAACGGAGTCGATCGTTTCTCTGTTGAATAAAATTGAGCAAACGACTTATGTACATTTTTCACTTCAACAGAATCAAGTGGTTGTTGACTATTAAATGTGTTGGTAGCAATTTATCGGTAATATTAATCTGAATTACAAATTTATGAAAAAAAAATCGAACAGTCGGTATCCGGTGGGACATTGGTGCCGGAAAATGGGAAAAGTCATGAAATTATGGTTGTTATTAATGGCTTTGGGATGCATGAGTTTGTCTGCGAACTCTTTGGCCCAGAATCAACGAATTTCTTTAAATCTGAAAGATTGCACTGTGATAGAATTATTTCAGGCTATTCAGTCGCAGACCAATCTTTACTTTGTCTATAATCAAAAAAATTTTGCCGGGATAGACAAATTGAATGTTGTGACGAAAGAAGAGGAAGTCGGTGCTTTGCTGAATCGGCTTTTTGAGGGATTGAATCTTTTGTTCGTGTTTGATGACAATACGGTAATTGTCAAACCACAGCCCCAGCAACAGATGGTTATACAGGGAAAAGTGCTGGACCCGACGAATCACCCTCTGCCGGGTGTGGCAATTGTTATTTCAGGTACAACCTTAGGGGTTGTTTCGGATGCAGAGGGCTGTTTTAAGTTACAGGTCCCTGATAAACATCCGGTCACTTTATTGTTTTCTTTTATGGGGATGAAAAAAAAGGAAGTTGTTTGGAATGGTGAAACAGAATTGGTCGTTGTGATGGAAGAAGAAATGACAGAAATGGAAGAGGTGGTCGTTACCGGTATGTTTAATAAAGCCCGAGAGAGCTATACCGGTGCTGTAACAACGATTAAATCGGAAGATCTGGTGGCTTATAAAGGCCAGAATTTGATCAGTACGTTAAAGAATATCGATCCTTCGATTCATATTTTGATGGATAATTCTGCAGGAAGTAACCCGAATGTTTTGCCACAAATGAATATGCGAGGGAATTCTTCTTTGCCGATGAGTGTGGAAGAATTTAATGAAGGTGTAAGAAATCAGTTGAATACGCCCTTGATTATTATGGATGGATTTGAAATTTCTTTACAAAAGCTGATGGATTATAATGATGAAGAAATCGCTTCTATTAATATTTTGAAAGATGCATCTGCAACAGCAATATACGGATCGCGGGGGGCAAACGGTGTGATTGTGATTGTTTCTAAAGCACCGGAACCAGGTCGTTTGAAAGTGACAGCTCAGGTCGGTATGAATATAGAAATTCCGGATCTTTCTTCTTATAATTTAATGAATGCGGAAGAAAAATTGAGGTTGGAATATCAGACAGGATTGTATACCAATACGCTTTCTCCGACGACTGATCTGAAACTGAAGGAGCAATACAATGAAAGATTGCGGGATGTATTGGATGGGGTCGATACTTATTGGCTGAGCAAACCGTTGCATTGTGGTATCGGACAGAAATATAATCTTCGTTTGGAAGGGGGAAGTGAAGAATTCCGTTGGGGAGTTTCCATGGCCTATAATAATATCACGGGTGCCATGAAAGGATCGCAGAGAAATAACTTTAACGGAGCCCTGACGTTGACTTATCAATATAAAAATGTGATTTTTAAGAACCAGACCAATATCGGACTCAACAAAGCTTATGAAAGTAAGTACGGCTCTTTCAGTAATTATGCCAATATGAATCCATATGAACGGCCGTATGATGAAAATGGAGAAATTATCCGGACATTTTATAATGTAGGAAAGTCCAAAACCATCGCGAATCCGCTTTATGATGCCAGTCTGAATGTACGTAATGAGAGTAATTATACAGAATTGATCAATAATTTCTCCATCGAATGGAATGTGACAGACGCTTTGAGGTTAAGAGGGCAGATCGGACTTTCCAAAAAAACCGATATGAGCGATTTGTTCTATCCGGCAGAACATTCCATGTTTTTGACCTCTGCTTATACCGAAGGTGATGGGTATTTTAGAAGAGGACAATATACTTATGGAGTGGGAGAGACTCATAATTATGATGGGAACGTTACTCTCAGTTATTCCAAAAATTTCCGGGGAAAACATCAGGTATATATTGGTTTGGATTATTCGTTGGCACAGAGTAAAGAGTATGATTATCAATTTGTGGTTGAGGGGTTATCAAACGAAGATTTAGATTTTATCGGAAATGCTCTTCAATATAAAGAGAATGGAAAACCTTCCGGGACGGAAAATTTTTCCAGAAGAATCGGATTTACGGGGAATGCCAATTATACTTATGACAATCGTTATTATGCCGATTTATCTTATCGTGTAGATGGTTCTTCCCAATTCGGAAGTAAAAATAAATTTGCTCCCTTCTGGAGTGCCGGTATCGGGTGGAATCTGCATCGGGAAAAATTCCTGGCAGATCAAGAGACGATCAATACTTTGCGTTTGAAAGCTTCATACGGACAGACTGGATCTCAGCAGTTCAGCGCTTATCAGGCTTTGTCTACCTATCAGTATTATACGGACAAAAAATATATAAACTGGGGCGCTGCGGCTTTGATGGGACATGGAAATGAAAATCTGAAGTGGCAGACAACCGATCAGTATAATTTTGGAACGGAGATTAGTGCCTGGAATAATCGGGTGACTTTTTCTTTTGATTATTATATAAAAAAGACATCCAATTTGTTGTCTCAGATGGATATTCCTTTAGCTACCGGTTTCAGTTCATATGTGGATAACATCGGTGAAGTAAAGAATAGCGGTTTTGAAACGGCCTTAAGCGGTTATCTTATTCGGGATACCAAAAGAGAGTTGATTTGGTTGGTCTCTGGAAAATTGGTATATAACAAGAATGAGATTACTCGCTTGTCGGATGCGATAAAACAGCAAACGGAGGATTATAAATTGCAGGAGGTGGATGTGAATAATTTGTTTTATGAAGGGTATTCCCAGAATTCGATTTATGCCGTTCGTTCATTGGGCATCGATCCAAGTACAGGAAATGAGATTTTTTTAGATAAGGACGGAAATATTACTGAAACCTGGAATCCTTCTGCTAAAGTATATCTGGGGGTAAATGAACCGACTTTTCGGGGGAATGCGAGTACGATGTTGATGTATAAGAATCTGAGTCTGAATTTGTCTTTCGGTTTTCATTGGGGAGGGAAGCTCTATAATGAAACTTTGATCAATAAGGTGGAAGTGTTGCGTTCTGTGGTCGGGAACTATAATTTGGATAAACGGGTGTTGAATGATCGTTGGACGGAACCGGGGGATATTGTTTTCTTCAAAAAGATTTCCAATGTGAAGACTCATGCCACATCCAGATTTGTGATGAACGATCGGGTATTTGAGTTACAGACGGCGACTTTGCAATATAAATGGGAATCGGATTTTCTGGAGAGGGCCCATATTCAAAATATGACTGTGGGAGTAAATATGTCGGATGTCTTTTATCTTTCGTCTGTCAAGAGGGAAAGAGGTACATCTTATCCTTTTGCACGACGGGTTGGGTTAACTGTTTCTTTGTTGTTTTGATAAAAAATTTCGTTATGAAAAGATTATGTATATATTGGTTGCTACTGGGAATAACAATGTCATCCTGTAATGATTGGCTTGATGTAAAACCTCGTACTCAGGTGAAAAGTGATGAGATGTATGATAGTTATAAGGGATTCAGGGATGCCCTTACAGCTTGTTATGTGAAAATGAACGATCGGAGTCTATATGGAGAGCAAATGAATATTTCTGCGGTAGAATTTCTGGCTCAGCATTGGGAAATCGATTATCCCAATACGATGCTTGCCGAGGTGGCATTAAAAGATTTTGATTATAAGGATGATCATGCAAAATCGGTCATTAAAGACATGTACAGTGCTCTTTATAATGTCATTGTCCAGGCGAACGCTGTTTTGCAGAATGTTCAGAAAAATGGGGATGTAATTGCCGATGAGACGGCAAGAGCGGTGATTGAAGGAGAGGCTTATGCTATCCGGGCCTTTTGTCATTTGGATGTATTGCGTTTATTCGGACAATTGCCCCAGAATCCAACGATCCAGGTTGCTTTGCCATATGCGGAAACAGTCTCGATAGAAGCTGTACCGTATTATTCCTATGCTGATTTTGTCGCTAAGATTGAGTCTGATTTGATGAGTGCGGAGAATTTGTTGAAGGATCATGATCCGATATTTAAGTATACCTTTGAGCAACTGGAACGTTTTGAATCTTCGGATGCCAATCGGATTACACTGGATGATGCCTATATGGGATACAGGCGTTTCCGTTTCAATTATTATGCGGTGAAGGCGTTGGAAGCTCGCTTTTATCTATATATCGGCGAAAGAGAAAAGGCATATAATGCGGCAAAATCAGTCATAGATGCTAAGAATCCGGATGGAACGAAGCTTTTGATGCTGGCAGGAACAGAAGATTATAATAAAGGAAATTTTGCTTTGCCTTCGGAATGTATTTTGGCCTTGAGTAATTTCGAATTGGAAGATTATGTCAATGATTTGTTTGCGGTGGATCAATTGTATAATTATTCTGTACTTTACATGAATGTGAGTAAGATTGCCGATTTGTTTGCCGGACAGCAGACATCAGCCAATAATCGTTATAATTTTGCTTGGGATATGTCGAAGACCGATCTTTCGGGAGTCAATAAACCTGTTTTGCATAAGTATTATCAGGATCCGGATGCATCGTATTCCAGTGTTGATCTGGCAACCCAAAAACAGGTCGTTCCGTTGATTCGTTTGTCTGAAATGTATCTGATTGTCATGGAAACAACGTCTTCTTTGGCCGAAGCAAATGCTTTGTATGTTGATTATATGCAGGCCCGAAATATTCAAGCGGAAGGTTTTACTTCCAAAGAAGCTCTGGAGGCAGAGATTGTCAATGAATATCGGCGGGAATTTTTTGGCGAGGGTCAGATGTTTTTTACATATAAGCGAATGGGGGCAACTACAATGTTGTGGAGAAGCGAGGAGGTAAGTGAGAAGAATTACATCGTAGATTTACCCGATACAGAATATAATCCTAATCTTTAATATTTGAATTATGAAACAAGTCATATGGTATATCACCTTGTTGTTCGTTACTTTTCTGAGTGCTTGTGAGGAAAAGTATGATATGTATTCCGAACCGGATAATCGATTGAATATTATATCGGATACGTTGATAAGTTATACTTTTACGGTAAAACCGGCCGAGGTCGTATTGGATACGGTGTGGGTGAGAGTGCAGACGATGGGTTTGATTTCAGACAAAGACAGAGTGGTTAAATTTGAACAGGTCCCCGTCGATACCTTGAATGCTTTGCCAGGCATACATTATGTTGCTTTTGATGATCCTCAGGTGAGAGATCTGTATCAGGTCCCAGCACATCGGAATTATGTCGATCTGCCTATTTTGGTGAAACGGGACATTTCTTTGAAATCGGAAACGGTGAATTTGAAAATTCGTTTAGTGGATGGACCGGATTTTAAGGTAGGATATGCTGATCGTTCGGAGACTCTCATTACAATCTCAGATATGTTGGAAAAACCGACTTTATGGACCAATTATGCCATTCAATATTTTCTGGGGGCTTATGGGCCAGTGAAACATCAGTTTATGATAGATGTGACAGGAGAGAGCATTGATGACGATTGGTTCCGGGCCTTGGGGCTTCATAACGGTACATCGGAATTGGCTTATTTGATGTATTTGGGAACCTGGTTTTCGGATAAGTTGGATGAACGGAATGCAGAAAGGGCCGCTGCCGGATTGGAACCGCTTCGGGAGGCTCCGCTGGAAGGACAGGCTGTCGGAACTTTAGTTAAATTTGTAAGATATTGAGATTATGAAAAAGATAGATTTGATGATATATATATGCCTGTTATTGGGGGTGTCTGCCTGTTATGAGGATAAGGGGAATTATGATTATACGGATATCGGGGATATTGTTATTGCCGGAATTGAGGATAGCTATACTGCTGTCGCGTTAACCAAGAAATTGGAAATTGAGCCGACGGTTACCTCCAAGAATCCGGCTGATGAATTTGAGTATTTGTGGACGGTGTATAATCCGAATTATTACGATTCTTATTTGACGGAAGCCATAAAGGTAGACACGATCGGGAGAGAAAAGAATCTTTCTTATGAGGTGAATCTGCAACAGGGAAATTATATGCTGGTCTTCACCGTAAAGAATAAATGGAACGATTATACCGTATATCGGAAAATACCTCTGACAGTATCGACCCAATTCAATGAAGGTTTCTATCTGTTGAAGGAAACGGAATCCGGAGATACGGAATTGGATTTATGCATGAATGATGATACGCACAACGATGATCTGTTGTCGAAATCATTGGGGGCGCCGATGGAAGGTGCTCCTACCCGTTTGGGAATTTATTTCAACTATTCTTTTGTGGATAAAGTGTCCGGTGATTATGCGGCAGCGGCTACTTTGGGCGTGATGACGGAAAAAGACATCAGTTTGATGAGTACAGGTGATATGAGTTTGATTTACAATCATAATACGATGTTTTATTATAGCACTCCTCCGGTTGAAGTACCTTATTATATGTGTCAAGTAAGTTTTTGCGTGGTGTATATCAGCAGTGAAGGAGTGTATGCATCCATGCAATATGTGGACAATAATTCTTGGGGAACCGGAAAATTCGGTTTTGTGAGGGATATATCCGGAGGACACAAAGGATGCCGATATGCGGTGTTCAGTCCGAAAAAATCAGCGGTGATCTGTTTCGATTCGCAGAACGGTCGTTTTTTGGCGGTCGATTATAATGGATTCCTGCATGCATTCAAGGAGGATGCTTCCGGAAAATCTCCGAACAATATTTCGTATAATTTGATTTTTATGGGGTTGAATCGAATCAATTCTGTAGATAAGGTATATGCTATTTTTGTGGATGATCAGCATGAAAATCAACGTTATCTTTATCAGTTGGAAATGCCTTCATCGACTCAATATACGAACCCGGTGAAAGAAATTGTAACCCTGCCGGTGACTTCAAAATTGAATTCTGCGGATCTGTATGCGACAAACCGTACGGATACCCGGGCTATTTACATGGTGAATGATAATCAGCTCTATTTTTATGATGTAGACAATCAGGAAGAGTCCCCGATGTATCCGGAAGGATTTCCGACAGACGAAACCATTACTTATTTGGAACATAAATATTGGTCGCAGACCAATGATGCAGAGAACAATTTCAATTATCTGATGATTGGTACTTATAAAAATGGAAATTATAAGGTTTATATGTATGAGATGTTGGGAGGAAAGCCGATTGGCAAACCCAAACGCATCATTGAGGGAAAAGGGAAAGTGATCGATTTGCAGTATGTTTCTCCTAAGATGAGAGGATCTTCTCGGAGTTATTATCCGTTGTAAAAAAGAGGGTGTCCCCAAAGCGATCTGCCCCCAAAAAGTTTTTTGTCCAACTTTTGGGGGCAGATTATTTTTAGGGCGGTCTCTTCTATTATCTACGAGGTATATCTACGCTGGTTTCTTTTTCACCACGAAGGTGTTCGGAAAAGTAATCCACTAAGCGCCAGTAGAAATATTCGTTCATGTCGCCAAATCCATGTCGTTGTCCTGGCAGGATCAGCATATCAAAACGTTTGCCTGAACGGATCAAGGCATTTACAACTCTGATCGTATTGGCCGGATGCACGTTGTTGTCGATATCTCCGTGAATGAGTAACAGGTTTCCTTTCAGGCGATTCGCAATCTCAGGGTTGGTGGCGATTTTGTACATGAAAGTGGTATCACCTTTCTCGGAAATAACTTCCTTCACTCCATGATGGGTTTCACTCCACCAGCGATTGTAAATTCGGTTATCGTGATTGCCTGCACAAGAAACAGCTACTTTAAAGAAATCGGGATATTGGAACATGGCTGCTGTTGACATGAATCCACCTCCCGAATGGCCGTGAATACCGACTCGGGTTATATCAATGAACGGATGACGGGTGGCCACTTGTTCTATTGCATATTTATGGTCAGCAAGTGGATAATCACGCATGTTGCCATAACCATAGTTGTGATACCATTTGGAGCGACTTGGATGTCCTCCGCGTTGTCCGACTGTGATAACGATGAAACCCGCCTGTGCTAAACGATCTGTGCGCGGAGACATGCGGGTGAAAGGATAGGTCACGGATTCTACCTGTGGCCCTGGGTAAACATAATCCACAATAGGATACATTTTCGTGCTATCAAAATCAAAAGGTTTATACATTACTCCATAAAGATCGGTCACTCCATCTGCTGCCTTCACCTTGAATGGTTCTGGAAATTTGTAACCGGCAGCGAATAATTGGGAAAAATCACTTTCTTGAATAGTCATGATCCGTTTGCCGTTTCGGTCAATCAAATCTGCGCGTGGAATTGTATTTACACGAGAAAAATTATCCACTATGAAATATGTATCGTCATCCATGACTGTACTGTGGAAATAATCTCCTGAGGTTAATTGTTTTAATCCACTACCATCTAGATTTACCCGATAGAGATGCGTATAGTAGGGATTTTCTTCCGGATTGCGTCCATTGGCGATAAAGTAAATCACTTCGGCTTTTTCATCTACTTTCAAGACTTCTTCTACGTGCCATGGTCCCTCCGTAATACGGTTTTTGAGATTTCCCCGGTCATCATAAAGGTAAAGATGTGCCCATCCGTCTCTTTCACTCCATTGGATGATTTGTTTCCCTCCGTTCAGCACATGGATGGGGCGAGTTTCTTGGTAGGTATTCATGCGTTCCTTGATAAGGGGAACAATGCTGTCTTGGCCAATCGTGTAGCTACACAAATCGATGCGATACAGATCACGGCTACTGCGTGTGAGAAAGAAACGTTGATTGTCTCCTTGCCATACTAGAGGACGGTAATCCATGTCTCGTTGCTTTTGTAGAAAAGGACGACGTTCCAAGCTCAGACTTTGGTCCTTGTAAGCGGAAGTCCTTATTTCTTTACGGGTGTTATTTGTCATGTCGAATACGTAAAGATGTTCTGTGGGAGTCGTCATTTCCCCTGGCATGGGGTATTTGTAGGTTTCCAGAGTTGGTCGGGGAATGGCAATGGAATGAATGACCCAGAGCTCTTTTACCTTGCTGTTATCCGAGATAATAGTCGCATAATGTTTGGAGTCGGGCGACCAGCAGCCATGAACAGCTCGACGTTTCCCGTTGCACAGCGTATCCGTGTTTAACAGACTGTATGGTATCCCGTAACCGAATTCCGGTGTTCCATCTGTAGTTAATTGAATTTCCGTGATGGTGCTGTCTTTTTCATTCACGCGTGCTTTTTCGTAATCCTCAATACTCATACGGTAAAGATTACAGTCCTTCGCGTATACTACGTTTTTCTTGTCAGGAGAGATACTGCCCCAATCCAGTTTTTTGGGTTCTTTTTCTTTATCCTTTAAATGAGTCAGTTTTTGGGTTGTGTAATCATAGGAGAAGTAAAAAATTATTTTTCCGTCAACTTTATTGGTTTTAGGGTCTTTTTTTTCGCGGGAAGAGGTTACTTCGAACGTGAATGTATGACCGTCCTCTTGTGCTTTTAAATTTTTAATAGGTAAATAGTGTGCTTCGAAGGGATCTTGAACAATCATCGTTAATTGTGATGCCAATTTTTCCCGGTCAAATAGTAATTCCTTTTTTTTGGCAGAGGGGTTTACTACGTACCAGAACGTTCCTTCGCTCGTTTTATATTCGTACCAGAACAGATTGCCTTGTTGGAACCAGTGCGGATCTACGTAAGTGGAGAATAGCATGTTTTCTAATTTGTCAGCCGTGAATTTTTCTGCTTGCAAATAGCCGGAAATCCGATCTTGGGCTATTGAATGGGAGATACTCCACAAACCACTTGTCATGAGAATGGTCATTAAGAACGTTTTCATATCTTTCTGTTAAATTAAATTTGAATTTTCCATCATTGATAAATAATATATTTTATACTTTGGGATAAGTGAGATAAACGTTTCCCTTCTGTTGCTGCTTTGAGTGTCTGTTTAAGTTGAAAATGCCAGTTTGTTACTCACGATATTCGATTTGGCTGTCCTCGGTAAGCTTGCGTGCCCTTTGTGTTTTTCCTTCCGAAATCTTTATATCGTTTTTTTTCAAAAAATCTTGTTATTTTTTCTTCACGATAACACTCGCAACAAAAGTAAATAAATAAGCTTTTATCGGCAATCAATAGCCTGTAAAAAGTAGATATGAGATGTTTAGATAGGCTCTGAGAAATTTACCGGAGAGATAAAAGGTTCGTGAGCTGTTTGAGGAGATGATTATGAATGTATACGACTCTTTGGAATGAGATTGAGAAACTGAATTCGTGAGAAAAAAAGCACCGGGCAGGTATTTCCATTCGCCCGGTGTGGAAAAACTATTTTTAAAATTTGATACCTAAGGTAATCCGGGCCTCGTTGGAGAGGTATTTGTTTTTTACCGGATCGGACTGGTAGATGTAATCCGAATAGAATACCGTTTCATTTTCTGAGAATTTATGAATGAAGGCAGCATCGCAATAGAAACTTCCGAAGTTGAGTCCTGCCCCTGCCGTGAGTGCCTGGAGACGATTATAGTTCTGGTTGGTTTCATTGTGATAGGGTGAATCCCAGAAAGCATAACCGGCTCTTAGGCTAAAGGTGCTGTTGACACGAAATTCTGCACCAATTCGAACATTGTGTGTAGCTCTCAGATAATCTTTTATGGACTGATTCAGCTCTTTTTCCTGTAGGCTGTTATAGTCGCTGATCTCACTGAAATTGGCATTTCGGTAATCGACATATTCATAGTCGACGCTGATAATGGCTCTTTGATTTAAAACGGTGGCCAGACTCAATATGGCCCTCCATGGGGTGCGCATGTTGAAATCTACCGAGTATTCATCGTTGTATATGTCGAAGGCATAGCCATCTCTGCCGGTATTGGGATCTTTTTCTGTCCAGAACGAGGAGTACATGGCGGTAGCCATTTTATAATTCATGTTATACCAGGTTGGAGTGTGAATGGCGGCACCGATACGAAGTTCCGGGATGGGACGATAGATCAGTCCGAATTTCAGGTTTGTTCCAACTCCGTTCATTTTTTTGTAATCGTAAAAAGTGTAGTAATCCAGTCCGCTGGGGGATTGTTCTCCCGGAGCTTCGGTATAGTCTGAATTCATTTTATACCAAAGAGATTGTATGCCGATGGTGAATCCCAGGTATAGCTTGTCTTTGTAATTTGTTCCGAATGAGAAGGTGTATTCCCCCTGATTTCCATCTTCTTTTATATTTTTGGTTTGTGCTACTAATTCTCCTTGCTGAAGAATGGGGGTATAATAACCGTAATTGGGAGAACTTTCGTCCAGATCCTGGTTGATCAGCCAACACTGGTAAGCCAGATAGTTGGTGAAGATGTTCAATTCATCGGAAGGATAATTGTTGCTGCTGTATGCCAGAGCATCCAGCCAGGAGGAAGAGGAGTTCCATACGATTTGTTCGGATTTCCGGTTGAAATTATTTAAATTCGTATAGTTGATGCCGAAATTGATTCCTTTCCAGTCGAATTTTGGGGAATAAAAGGCAAAAACAACTCCCAGATTTCCCATTTGGAAAGAATTGTCTTTCGCGTTGATTCCGTCGGATTGAGTAGATGCGAAATTCAGGCTTGGAGTGATGGATATTTCTGATCTCCGGAAAACTCCGATTCCGCCCGGATTGGTGCTGAGGGTGGATAATTCTCCCCCCAAGGCTCCGAATGCTCCGGCCATCCCGGCAGAACGGGCACTACCCAAAGAGGTGATTCTGGAATATTGTACAGCATCCTGATAAGTTTGTGCTTCCACAATGAGTCCTAAACTCAAAAAGATCGATAGTATGATGATGTTTTTCATAATGTTCTGCTTTTAGGTTACCTTCTGTTGGGCCGGTTTACAGTCCCCTGCGTAGATCGCTGAGGAACGTTTCTGGCTGGTACATAACTTCGGGTCGGAGTACTTGTCCTACGCGGAGTGTAATTGGAAGAACTATTATTGTTATATGTCGGTCGGTAATTGTTTTGTGGCCGACTGTAAGTTCGTACATTGGAGTTTGTTGTTGTAGACGGCCGGGTGTAACGATTGTTCGAACTGGACGGCCGCGTTGTTGTGCTCGGCCGTGTAGTGGTTGTGGGGCGTGTCGTCGTTGTCGGTCTGGTTGTCGTTGTGGACCGGGTAGTTGTAGACGGTCGATATACCGGTCTGTTTACATTCGTGGTCGGACTGGTTTTGGTTGTCCCCGGACGGATGGTGGAACTGGTATTCGGTCGTGTCGTTGTCGTAGGCCGTGTGGTGGTAGTTGACGGGCGTGTGGTGGTGCCTGTCGGACGATTGATACCGCCGGTATTCGGACGAGTGCCTCCGGTAGTGGAATTGGTTGTACTCGGACGTGTGCCTGTTGTCGGCCGCATGGAACTGCTGGTGTTCGGCCGCATGGAACTGCTGGTACCCGGACGATTCGTAGTGTTGGGACGGTTGATCGTGCTTGTATTGGGCCGGATTCCATTGGGTCTTATTCCGCTTACGCCGCTCCCGTAATTCGGTCGTTGACCGAATGCACTCGGTCTGACCGGTTTGTTCGGATGTGAATTGCCGCCGCTCCAGTGCGGATGATTCCAGTGTGGGTGATTCCAGTATGGGCGGTCCCAATACGGTCTGCCCCAATATGGGTGTCTCCAGCCGAAATGATAATTATACCAAGGATCATACCAGGAACTGTACCATCCTCTGTACCAAGGATCATACCAACCGGAATACCAATTCCAGCCCCAATTCCAACTCAAATTCACTCCCCAGTGATAACGGTTGAAAGTAGCGTCGAATGTCCAACTGTCGAACCAAGGATCATTCCATACCACTGTCCAGATGTATTTGGGATAGGTCCCGAATAACAGGGATGAATATAGATTGATGTTTGAATTGGAGGGGAACCACCAGTAACGTCCATTGTCCGTATAGACATTCCAATCGGAATTGAACGACAGATTCAAGGCAATTTCCTGACCATTACCGAAATAAGCGAAACCTTGCGGATACAGGTTGATGATTCTTTGAATTTCCGTCAGATCGCTTTCGGGACCTTTGTATCCACCAATCCAGTACCCGGTGTTTTCATACAGGGTGACATTGACTTCTTCCTGATCGGCGAGCATGCTTTCCGCTTTTGTGGTCAGCGTTTGCATATCGATCTGTTCAACTTCTCCTGTGCGGGTATTTATGACAGAACTTTGATTACGTGAAAAAGTGGCTGGCGGAATACTACTTCCTGCAGCGCGGGAGGATTCCTCGGACAATATACGGGAATCAATGGAAGAATCGGCTCCGATATCTTGTCCGGTAAGATTTTCCACTTCCTGAACAATCAGTGCTTTTTCCCCGGGGACATAATAGATGTCGTCCTCCATGGTAGAACTGAAATTCTGTAATGTGGAGCAGGCGGCTGTTACAAAGAGGAAGCCTACTATGTATAAAATAAATTTCATGTTGTGGTTATTAGATTCGTTTTTATTATCTGTATCAAAAAGTATACCAAGGGAATGCTTCAACTTGCATGAATGGTGGAATAAAAATAATCAAAATCAATCACATCTACTATATTTTTTCTTTAAATTTGCTCCGTTTTATCAAATCATAAGAAGATGGGCAAATTTTTAACATCAAGAAGCGAAGATTATTCACAATGGTATAATGAGTTAGTGGTAAAAGCCGGTTTGGCTGAGCAATCCGTTGTCAGAGGCTGTATGGTGATCAAGCCGTATGGTTATGCAATCTGGGAAAAGATTCAGCGACAATTGGATGAAATGTTTAAACAGACCGGACATGTCAACGCTTATTTCCCTTTGTTGATTCCGAAATCTTTTTTTTCCAAGGAAGCCGATCATGTAGAAGGCTTTGCGAAGGAATGTGCCGTCGTGACCCATTACCGTTTGAAAAACGATCCGAATGGTGGCGGAGTGGTGGTCGATCCTGCGGCAAAACTCGAAGAGGAGTATATTATTCGACCGACTTCAGAAACCATCATCTGGAATACTTATAAGAATTGGATCCAATCTTACCGGGATCTTCCGATTTTGTGCAATCAATGGGCCAACGTAATGCGCTGGGAAATGCGTACCCGTATGTTTTTGCGGACGGCAGAGTTCCTGTGGCAGGAGGGGCATACGGCCCACGCGACTCGAGAGGAGGCGTTGGAGGAAGCCAATAAAATGGTGCGGGTGTATGCTGATTTTGTTCAGAATTGGATGGCGGTACCGGTCATTATGGGTTCAAAGAGTGAAAGCGAGCGTTTTGCCGGAGCGCTGGAAACTTTTACCATTGAAGCTTTGATGCAGGATGGGAAAGCATTGCAGGCCGGTACTTCACATTTCCTGGGACAGAATTTTGCCAAGGCTTTTGATGTCCAGTTCACCAATCAAGAAGGAAAGCTGGAATATGTATGGGCTACATCGTGGGGCGTTTCTACCCGTTTGATGGGGGCTTTGATTATGGCTCACTCGGATGATAACGGCTTGGTATTGCCGCCGAAATTGGCTCCCTTGCAAGTAGTGATCGTTCCGATTTATAAGGGTACGGATGGTTTGAAAAAAATCAGTGAGAAAGTTGAAGGTGTGATGGAGGCGTTGAAAGCCAAAGGTATTTCGGTGAAATATGATGATCGGGATACCCAAAAGCCGGGATGGAAATTTGCCGATTATGAATTGAAAGGAGTTCCGGTACGTTTGGCTATGGGCGAACGGGATCTGGAAAACGGAACCATTGAGGTGGCTCGTCGGGATACATTGACCAAAGAGACTCTGCCTTTGGATGGTATTGCCGAGCATGTGGAAAAATTGTTGGAAGAGATTCAGAAAAATATATATCAAAAGGCCCTGGATTTTCGCAATAGTATGATTACTCCGGTGGATTCTTATGATGAGTTCAAAGAATTACTGGAAAAGAAGGGCGGATTTTTCTTGTGTCATTGGGACGGTACTCCGGAAACGGAAGAACAGATCAAAGCTGATACCAAGGCTACGATTCGTTGTATTCCTTTTGATAGTCCGGAAGAGGAAGGCAAGGACATGGTGACAGGCAGACCTTCCCGGCGGAGAGTGTTGATTGCCAAGGCTTATTAAAAAGTGGTTGTTGCTTATATGGTGAGTGTTGTTGAGCGTTTTTTGAAGTATGTAGGTCATGGAACCCAGTCGGATCCGCATACGGAAATGTGTCCGAGTACTCCGGGACAGATGGAGTTTGCTTATATGTTGTGCGAGGAGATGAAGCATCTGGGCATGCAGGAGGTGGAAGTGGATGAATACGGTTATGTGATGGGTTTTTTACCCTCCAATATGGATCGGGAAACTCCAGCTGTCGGATTTATTGCTCATATGGATACCAGTCCGGAGATGAGCGGTAAACATGTGAATCCTCAGATTATCGAGAATTATGCCGGGAATGATATTGTGCTGAATAAGGAAAAGGGAATTGTACTTTCTTCGGAAGAGTTTCCGGAATTGTCCAATTATGTGGGCCAAACCCTGATTACGACTGATGGGAATACGTTGTTGGGGGCAGACGATAAGGCGGGAATTGCCGAGATCTTGACGGCGGTGGAGTATATGCAGGAACATCCGGAAGTCAAACATGGAAAGATTTGTGTCTGTTTTACGCCGGATGAAGAGATTGGAAAAGGTCCGGATCACTTTCAAGTCAAAAAATTCGGTGCAAAGTTTGCCTATACCATTGATGGTGGGGAAATGGGCGAATTGGAGTTTGAAAATTTCAATGCAGCCAATGCACATATTGTCTTCAAAGGCCGGAATATGCATCCAGGCTATGCAAAAAATAAAATGGTCAATTCGATTGCCGTTGCCAATGAGTTTATGGCGGGATTGCCCAAGAAAGAGATTCCCGAGCATACGGCTGGATATGAGGGATTCTTCCATGTATATTCTATCAAAGGAGATGTGGAAAGAACCGAACTGGATATCCTGATTCGGGACTTTGACCGGGAGCGTTTTGAATGGCGCAAGAACACCATTGAAAACGGCGTCCGGGAATTTTCAAAGCGTTTGGGGCTGAATATCGAGTTGGAACTGAAGGATCAGTACAGCAACATGCGAGAAAAGATTGAACCGGTGCATTATATCATTGATATTGCCAAACAGGCGATGCAGGAGTTGGATATTAAGCCTTTGATTGTTCCCATTCGAGGTGGTACGGATGGTGCCCGTTTGTCGTTTATGGGACTGCCTACTCCCAATCTCTTTACCGGAGGACATAATTTTCACGGACGTTATGAGTATATTCCGGTTCATTCCATGGAAAAGGCTGTACAGGTAATTGTCCGGGTGGCGGAATTGTGTACTAGAATATAACTGCTGGCTCTTTCCTCGAAAAAAGCGATACGGTAAAAACAAGGGAAATTCGGTGTATTTGTTTTGAACATCGGGTTTCCCTTCTCTTTTTTATTTTCTTCATTTTTACTTCATGATTTTGTGACGGTAGCGTAACAATCTTCGAACATCTTTGCAGCGAAATTTAAGAGAAAAGAAAAATGAATCGAATGCAAAGTATGTTTTTGAAAATCTGTTGTTTGTGTGTTTGTTGGCTGATGGCTGCCATGCCGGAGGCGAAGGCCGATGGGCTTGTAAAAGGGATGGTGTTGGATAAGACAAGCGGGGAACCGGTTGTCGGGGCTGCGGTCCTGTTGGAGAAAACGACCCAGGGAGCTGCTACGGACCTGGAGGGGAAATTCGTAATTTCAGGTATACAGCCGGGGAAATATAATTTGCGGATTTCCTGTCTTTCGTATGCGACTTTGAATATCGAAGGGGTGGTGGTGAAAGATGAACAGCCGGTTGAACTGAAAATTCTACTGGAAGCCGCAACCGAGTCTTTGGAGGAAGTAACGGTACGGGCGGTCCGAAAGTTAAATAGTGAAGTGGCGATGATCAATGCCATAAAAGCTTCGCCTGTAGTCATGAGTGCTGTCTCCAGCCAACTGATTGCAAAAACCCAGGACCGGGATGCATCGGAAGTCGTCCGACGGATTCCGGGTATTTCGGTGATTGATGATAAATTTATCATTGCCCGCGGATTGTCGCAACGATATAATAACGTATGGATCAATAACAGTGCAGTACCTAGTTCGGAAGCTGATTCCAGGGCCTTCTCCTTCGATATGATTCCCAGTTCACAGATTGAGAATATTGTGATCATGAAATCGCCATCTCCGGAGATCCCGGCAGATTTTACCGGTGGATTTATCAAGATCAGTACCAAAGATACTCCGGAAAAAAATCAGTATTTGATAAGTTATGGAACAAGCGTAAATGATCAGACGCATTTTCGGAGTTTTAAATACAATCGGGGAAGTGTAACCGATTGGTTCGGTTTTGATAACGGTATGAGAATGGTAAAAGGAGGGATCAAACAAGGATTCGACAATGAGAATGCCGAACAGGTGACCGAGATGACCCGTGAGGGGTTTAATAATGATTGGAAGGTGAGAAGCAGAAAACCTTTTCCGGATCAACGCTTCTCATGGATGTTCGGAAATTTGTTGCCGGTGGGAGATGAACGCAAACTGGCCTTGACCGGAGCGTTGAATTATAGCAATACTTATAAAAGTTATATCGGAATGGAAAATTCCCGCTTCGGTGTATATAACAAAGTAAGTGATGAACCGGTCTATCAGTATAAGTATACCGATTGCCAATACACCAATCATGTCCGGCTCGGAGCAATGCTGAATCTGGCTCTGTCGGGAGTGAAACATCGTTTTTATTTCCGGAATATCTTCAATCAGTTGGGCAGTAATCGATATACGGAACGTAATGGATGGCAGAATATCAGTTCATTGTATATTCAGGAGAAAACGGAGAATATATATGGTAGTCGGACTACTTACAGCGGGCAGTTTTCTGCCGTTCATGAATTGTCGGCAGGAAAATTGGACTGGAATCTGGGATATGCCTATGCCAACAAGAATCAACCGGATCGACGGATCATCGAACGGCAGCAGAATGACATTGTTGGGGATGTCAATTATGGCCGGATGCGGATTGATCAGAACAGTATTTCCCGGGATTTCCTGCGTTTGGATGAGCATATCGTTTCTTTGGGGGTAAATTATAATTATCTGATCCATGAAAACGGGAGCTTTGCACCGACATTGAAAACAGGTGTATACGCTGAATTTTGCAAGAGAGATTATAAAAATCGTGCCTATTATTATCGTTTTCACGAAGAAAATCTTCCGGAAGGATTTGTTTACCGGGCTGTTGTGGACGAGATATTGCAGATGAACTATTTTGCAGCAAACCAATTGTATCTGTATGATGATACGGATAACAAAAACAGTTATCAGGGAGAGAATTTCTTGTATGCGGCTTATTTGGCTTTTAACTTGCCTTGGCAGCGTTTCAATCTATATGCAGGGGTACGGTTTGAAAACCGAAACATGACCTTGACCAATTATATCAGTTCGAATGCCTGGTTGTCCAAAAAGACTGATTTCGACAATGCTGATTTTTTCCCTTCATTGAATGTCAGTTATAACTTGACTGAAAAACAACTGCTCCGTTTTGCTTATGGAAAATCGACCAATCGCCAGGAATTCAGAGAGGTCTCATCTTCGGTTTACGACGATTTCGAATTGTTTAGCGAGGTGAAGGGAAATCCGGATTTGAAGCCCGCTTACATTCAAAACCTGGATCTGCGTTATGAATGGTATCCTGCCAGTGGAGAATCCGTATCGGTTGCACTGTTTTACAAACATTTTAAAAATCCGATCGAGTGGACTTTCAGAGATGCCGGTGGAAGTTATACCTATACTTTTGAGAATGCCGAAAAAGCCCGTAATTACGGAATAGAACTTGACATCCGAAAAGATCTGACATTTATGGGAATGCGCGGTTTTATGCTGAATCTGAACGGTTCGTGGATCAAAAGCAAAGTTTCTTTTGATGCAGAGAACAGTTTGGAACATGACCGGCCCATGCAGGGACAGTCTCCTTATCTGATCAATGCGGGTTTGTTTTATCAACCGGAAAAAGGCGGTTTGATGGCCGGTGTTTTATACAATCGGATTGGAAAGCGGATTGTCGGTATCGGACGTTCGGATATGAGTGTCGGAGGGTCGATCAATAATGATATTCCGGATATGTATGAAATGCCCCGGGATGCTGTGGATGTAGTAGTAAGCAAAAAGTTTGGGAAAAAAGTTGAATTGAAATTGAATGTCAAGGATGTGATTGCCCAGGATGCTGTGTTTAAACAGTTTCCCAAGTTTGAAGATGCGGAAGGCAATATTGTGGAAAGAGAACAAACTACGAAACGTTTTGCTCCGGGAAGATCTTTTGCACTGAGTTTTACTGTTCAATTATAATAAATTTTAATCGTTATGAAAACAATTTTGAGAAAATGGCAGATGCTTTTATGGGTATTGTCGGCTTTTATGGTGGTTGCTTGTAGCAATGAAAAGGACGATGATAAAGATGAAGAGGGCAGCAATTTGAGCGATATTCTGTTTGAAAACGGAACTCAATTGGGAAGCGGTGCCGATGAGATGGAAATCAACGGAAATTACAAATTGCCCAAAGGGGTGTATGTGATGAAGGGATGGCTGTATATTACAAACGGGTCTTCTTTGGAAATAGAGCCTGGAACGGTCATTAAAGGGGATAAGAATACCATGGCAACCCTTATCGCAGAACCGGGAGGAAAATTGATTGCAAAAGGAACAAAAGATGAACCGATTGTCTTTACCTCCAATCAACCGGCAGGTTCCCGTCGGCCCGGCGATTGGGGTGGAATTGTCCTGTGTGGTAAAGCCGTGAACAATCAGGGGAAAATGACCATTGAAGGAGGACTTCGTACGGAGCATGGAGGTTCGGATGATACCGATAATTCCGGGGTGCTGAGTTATGTACGGGTTGAGTTTGCCGGTTATCCGTATGGGGTAGATCAGGAAATCAATGGGGTAACTTTCGGCTCTGTTGGCTCGGGTACACAGGTCGATCATGTACAGGTGTCTTATTCAAACGACGATTCCTTCGAATGGTTCGGTGGAGCTGTGAATTGCAAATATCTGGTAGCTTATCACGGCTGGGATGATGATTTCGATACCGATAACGGATTTTCCGGCAAGGTACAGTTTTGTTTGGGCGTACGCAATCCGGGAATTGCCGACCAGTCTATTTCCAATGGGTTCGAAAGTGATAACAATGCTAACGGTACAACCCAGGCTCCTTTTACCCAGGCAGTTTTCAGCAATGTGACCTTTGTCGGACCGATGGAACAGGATGAAGCTTTCCAGAATACCACGGATTATATCAAAGGGGCCGGGCTGAATCCCAACAATGGATCCCGTTTGGGACAATTTCAGGCAGCCATGCAAATCCGGCGTAATTCCCATCTGTGCTGTTTCAATTCTGTGGCGTTGGGATTCCCGGTCGGTCTGATTGTAGAAAATGACAAAGGTTCCCGAACTCAGGATGCTGCTACGCAGGGAGATTTAAAGATAAATCATGTCGTATTTGCCGGTATGGGTATTTGGGGCAGTGATAAGAATAAGAGTTTGGCAGGAGGATTGTGTACGGACGGTTCAAATGTGGATGCTTCTCAGACCGCTTTTTCTGAAACTTATTTTAAGACGGCTACCGGTAATGTTGCTTATGCCCGTATTGGAGAGCTGAAATTAAGTCAGCCCAACAGTTTGAAAAACAATCCAAATTACGGTCCACTTAGTGGAAGTCCGCTTTTGAATGCTGCTGATTTTTCCGACATACTCTTGAGCAGTGGTTTTGATCGGGTGTCATATATCGGGGCCTTTGCCAGCGATGCTACTGCTGATAACTGGATGGCCGGATGGACCAATTTCGATCCTCAAAATACAGTATATTGACAGATGGTTAAATAATGCAAATTAATAGTAATGTTTTCTTTAAACGACTCAAAGGATGCTTTTTCGGCATCCTTTTTGCTTTTACATTTAATCGTAAGGTGATTACTTCGTAATAAAGATGTAACATTTGCACCTTATTTTTGTATAAGTGAATGAGACGACATTTTTTTTCATAAGTTTGTATTAGGTTAGTTAGTAGTGAAAAGTTTCCCGCCGTGAGGCTCGAAACTTTTTCATTTGTATAGAGGAGAAAAAAATGACATATATCTTTTTGTAAGAGAATACGTATAATTTGAAAATGGATGTATAATTAAATGAAGAAGTTATGAAAAAGTACATTTGCACCGTATGCAGTTATATTTATGATCCGGCAATCGGAGATCCGGACAGTGGTATTGAAGCCGGTACCGCTTTTGAAGATTTACCCGATGATTGGGTTTGTCCCTTGTGTGGTGTTGGAAAGGATGATTTTGAACCGGTAGAAGAATAGTGATCAGATGACTTTAACAGATTTTGGTAGCTCCCTGTTGGGGGCTATTTTTTTATAATAAAATAAGTAAAAAAGCTTAGTAAAATAGCGAGGAATAGGCATTGTTATTTTACGGATTATGGATAGCTTTGCATAACTTGCAAAAATAGGCCGAGTGACGGGCTTGAAATCGTATCGGTTATAAGATTGTGTGAGTGTTCTTTAAATGAATAGAGATGTATAGTGTACGTATTTTTTGTAAGATTTTTTCTTTGTGTGTCTTATTTTTGGCAGGTGTACAGGGAGAAATGCTGGCACAGGGAAATAAGCAGGATGAAATAGAAAGCAAGAGATATAGGCGGGAAACTTATCCGGATTTGGAGGGAGAAATACAGTTGTCTGGTGCATTTGCTCTTTACCCGATGGCGGTTAAATGGGCGGAGGAGTTTCGGAAGATTCATCCGAAAGTACGAATTGATATTTCTGCGGGAGGGGCCGGTAAGGGGATTACGGACGCCTTAGCCAAAGTGGTGGATTTGGGAATGGTATCCCGGGATATTTATCCACAGGAAATGGAGAATGGGGCTTTCCCGATCGCTGTCGTTAAAGACGCAGTGATTCCGACTGTCAATGCTGAAAATCCATTGATCGAACAGATTCTGAAAATCGGTTTGCGTCAGGAAGTCGCCAAGAAATTGTGGGTGAATGCAACGGCTCGAACCTGGGGAGATGTACTGGGAAATGGCAGTACGATTCCTGTTCATGTGTATACGCGTTCGGATGCTTGTGGTGCTGCGGAAACTTTTGCTGCCTGGTTGGAGGCTAAACAGGAAGATTTGGAGGGAACTGCAGTTTTCGGAGATCCGGGAGTGACTTCTGTGGTACAACGGGATAAAATCGGTATCGGTTTCAATAATATTGCTTATGCGTATGATATTCAATCCAAGAAACCTTATCTGCACATTGCCGTAATGCCTTTGGATTTGAATGGAAACGGTAAAATTGATCCGGAAGAGGATTTTTATGCGACGAGTGCAGAATTGAATGCGGCGATAGCTGCCGGAAAATATCCGAGTCCTCCGGCAAGAAATCTTTTTTTGGTTTCTCATGGGAAACCGGAAAAATTGGAAGTGATAGCTTTCCTTGAATTTATTCTGACCGAGGGACAACAGTATGCTCCGGAAGTCGGATATATCGGACTGGCACAGGAATTGCTTGACGAAGAATTGGATAAATTGCAGCAGTGATGAAAGCGGGTGCTAAAATTGGAATGAAGACATCGAAGATTCGTCTTTTTAAAGATAAGACTGCCGGTTCGGTGATGTGGATATTTACATGGTTGTCCGTCTTGCTGGTTGTTTTGATGGGAATAGGACTGATATTGAAATCCCTGCCTATTTTGCATGACAAATCTTTGTGGGAATTGTTGAGTGGGGCAAAGTGGAAACCGATGCGCGGAGATTTCGGTTTTTTGCCGTTTATTATGGGAACTCTGTGGGTGACGGCGATTGCGATTCTTTGGACTTTTCCTGTTTCTCTTTTTACTGCTATTTTTTTGACGGAGAACTCTAAGCGCTGGGTGAAAAAGGTGGTTTTCCCGGCATTGGATATTTTGGCCGGCATTCCTTCCGTGGTGTATGGGGTGTGGGGAATATTGGTCGTGTTACCGTGGATTTCCGACTCTTTGGCACCCCATTTTGTGGAATATTCTACCGGTTATTCTACACTTGCTGCCGGCATTGTTTTGGGGGTAATGATTCTGCCCTTACTGATCAGTCTGTTTGTGGAATTATTTTCCTGTGTTTCGGTGGAATTGCGGGAAGCTTCGCTGGCGCTGGGGGCTACCCGTTGGCAGACTACGAAATATGTATTGTTGCGAAAGACTTTTCCGGGTATTGTCGCGTCGGTGACTTTAGCCATTTCCCGGGCGATGGGAGAGACCATTGCCGTGTTGATGGTTTGTGGAAATATTGTACAATTGCCCACTT
This sequence comes from uncultured Odoribacter sp., assembly GCA_944321165.1. Lineage (GTDB taxonomy): Bacteria > Bacteroidota > Bacteroidia > Bacteroidales > Marinifilaceae > Odoribacter. The sequence continues at coordinate 48,440 of CALUKE010000009.1, read as the reverse complement.
CTCTGTTTGACGGGTGTTATCCGTTACCGGCCTTGATTGCCAACAATTATGGCGAAATGTTATCATTGCCTTTGTATGAATCGGCTTTGATGTTTGCCGCGTTGATATTGTTTGCGGTCGTATTTGTGTTTAATGTGATTTCAAGACTGATCTTGAGAAAGATAGAACAGAATGTAAGTTGAAAATTGTTGAATGATGAAATTGAAATTTTTTGAAGAGAAGGCAATGAAAGGGGTGATGTTGATAACGACATTGCTGGTATTTCTGTTTGTGGGGAGTATCCTTTATACCATCATTCGGAACGGGTGGAGAGCGATGAGTTGGGATATGATTTTTTCTTTGCCCGGAGGTGGGTTTTATATCGGAAAGGAGGGCGGATTGCTGAATGCCATTGTCGGTTCATTATACATTGTAGGCGCTTCAACGGTGTTGGGACTGATTGTCAGCATTCCGGTTGTTTTTTATCTGAATGTTTATCTGAAGAAAAAATCCAAACTGGCTTCTGTAGCCCGGTTGGCTTATGATGTTCTGTTCGGTATACCGTCGATTGTGTATGGTGCCTTTGCTTTTACCATCATGGTTTATTTCGGTTTGAAGAGTTCGCTGGCGGGCGGTATTATTGTGATTACATTGCTGATTATCCCGATATTTATCCGTTCCATGGATGAGATTGCGCGGCAATTGCCTTCGGATTTGCTGAATGCCTCTTATTCTTTGGGTGCAACCCGTTACGAAACGATCCGGGTGGTAATCCGGCAGATCGCTCCAGGCATAGCCACCGCCACACTGCTGTCCATTGGACGGGCGATCGGGGATGCGGCGGCTGTATTGTTTACTGCCGGTTATACCGACAATATTCCTACTTCTTTGGGACAGCCGGCTGCAACTCTCCCATTGGCGGTATTTTTTCAATTAAGCAGTCCGATTCCTGCCGTTCAGGAAAGAGCTTATGCGGCAGCTTTGATTTTGACAATTCTGGTTTTAATTTTAAGTATATTGGGACGGATCATTACCAATCGTTTCTCCAAAAACAGAATTCAATGATTCATCCAATGAAACAAGAAAACAGAGACTTCATGAGGCATATTCTTTTTTTGGGTAAAAATAGTAAATGGTACGACCGTGCTGATTCGAGTGAGTTAAAGGGAAGTTTTTTCCGTCCGAATCAGAAGTTTTGTGTAGAGCATGCTCAACGCTCGAATATTGTGGTTGATCATTTGAATGTAACGATTCAGGACAATCCCATTTTAAAGGAGGTATCGGTGGAAATACCGGATCGTAAGATTACTTGTATTATCGGTCCCTCCGGTTGCGGTAAATCGACTTTGTTGAAAAGTCTGAACCGTTTGTTGGATATGAATGAGGATGTACATATATCCGGTAGTGTATTGGTGGATGGTGAAGAGTTGTATGCTCCGGATGTGGAAATTACCCATATTCGTCGGAAAATGGGTCTGCTGTCACAGCGTCCCTGTCCATTGCCCATGTCCATTTATGACAATATCGCTTATGGCTGTCGCATACACGGCATTCGCAACCGGAAAAAACTGAATATGATCGTGCGCTATTATTTACAGGCAGTCGGTTTGTGGGATGAGGTGAAAGATCGTTTGCATACACCGGCATCACGCATGTCTATCGGGCAGCAGCAACGTTTGTGTCTGGCGAGGGGATTGGCTGTGGAACCCCATTTTATTTTGGCGGATGAGGCGACTTCGGCTTTGGACCCGATCTCTAGCAAGACCATAGAGGATTTGTTTTTAAAGTTGAAGGAGGAGTATGCCATCGTTCTGGTGACGCATACCTTGCGGCAAGCTTTGCGTATTGCCGATTATGTGATTTTTATGTATATGGGAGAGATCGTGGAGGCTGGTCCTGCAGAACAGATTTTTAAAAATCCCCGGCAGGAGTTGACCCAGAAATATTTAACCGGAGTTTTTAGTTAGTATGGAACCCGTTGAAATGAAAGAAGTCGCCGTCCGCTTGAACACTTTTTTTCGGAAGAAAAAAGCGGAGGGGGTATTGGAATATTTTCTGAAAGAGTATAAAGGAAAGATTGCTTTGGCTTCGAGTCTGGGAATTGAAGATCAGGTGTTGACGGCGATGATTTGTCGCATCGACCCTTCTGCCCGTATTTTTACCTTGGATACCGGTCGGCTGTTTCCGGAAACTTATAGTTTGATTGAACGGACGAATCAGGCCTATGGAATTCATATTCAACTGTTTTTCCCGGATTATCGGGAAGTAGAGAAGATGGTGGCTTTGCACGGAGTGAATCTTTTTTATGAAAGTATCGAAAAAAGGCGTTTGTGTTGTCATGTCCGGAAATTGACTCCACTGAAACGGGCTTTCGAAGGCCTGCAGGTCTGGATTTGCGGACTGCGGCATGAACAATCGGTTACCCGTACCACGAATCAGACCGTGGAATGGGATGAGGTACATGGATTGTTGAAACTGAATCCTTTGATTGACTGGACGGAAACAGAGGTCTGGGAGTATATCCGTCAATATGGAGTACCGTATAATCGTTTGCATGATCAGGGATTTCCGAGTATCGGTTGTCAACCTTGTACGCGTGCCGTCAAACCTGGGGAAGATCTGCGGGCAGGACGCTGGTGGTGGGAATCTCCTGAACACAAAGAATGTGGACTACACCGTTAAAGAGTTCGACTATTTCTGATGGAAATATTTGTAAAAAAACAATAACTGATAATCGATGGCGTTGTTCCAATATTCGTGGGTATGTCCTCCCGGTCGTGTCAGATAATCGTGGGGAATATTGAAATAACAGAGCTTTTCATGCAGTTTTTGATTCACATTGTAAAAAAAGTCATAATATCCACAGTCAATGATGATGGCCAAAAGGCCTGAGTTGCTGTTATACGGAATTTGGTTGATAACAGTATATTCGTTCCAGCGCTGGGGATTGTCGGCATAGTTACCAAGTTGTTTTTTTATTTCCCAGTTTTCCGGGAAGGGCCGTATGTCAACGCCACCACTGATAGAACCGCATGCCCCGAAAATGTCCGGATGTCGGAATGCCAACCATAGCGCTCCATGTCCCCCCATGCTGTAACCCGTGATAGCCCGACCGGTTCGATTGTTGGTGGTTCTGTATTTCGTATCAATATAGGTCGTTAATTCTTTGCTGATATAAGTTTCGTAGCGGTAGGAGGAATTGATGGGGCTGTCCCAATACCAGCTGTTCAAACCGTCGGGACAAACGATGATCATTTCAAAGTCGGAAGCTGTTTGTGCCAGATCGGGTTTGGTGTAAGTCGCCCAGGTATCATAACAGCCTCCATAGCCATGAAGCAGATATACTACCGGGTATTTTTTCTGGGTATTTTTCTGGTAACTAGCCGGTAGAATGATCATGTTCTTGATTTGTTTTCTCATAGAAGTGCTGTACACTGAAATGGTGTCCGATGTCTGTGCCAGTGAACTGTTCACGAATCCGATCAGAATACAGATGACGAATGACCAATGTAAAAACCTTGTTTTTTTCATAAATCTTCCTCCTGGTTGTTCCCGAATGTTGAATAAAAATGTACTTGCTGCAAAGGTCTTGTAAAGATATTTATTTCTTGCTTTGGTTGGTTCATATTTTTGATAGTTTTTTATCAGAATCTTATTTTCTTTTTCAGAAAAATGAAAGAATTTGTATGATTATATGCGAATGCTTGCAAATGGTTTCGTTTTGCTCATTCAGATTTTGAAGGTTGCTTTGAGGGGCTGACTGAGATTTTGTAACAAAGATGTCATGATTTCTCCATGTTTTCGTTACAGCGAATGATTTTCTTTGTATGGATAAAAATAAAATGATATGACGAAAAGACTGAAGGTGGCAACGGTAGTGATTTCGGATGTACATCTGGGATCTGAGCATGCAAAAGTAAATGAATTGACTGCTTTTTTGAAAAGTGTGGACTGTGATCGTCTCATTTTGAATGGTGATATTATCGATGCCTGGAAATTGCAGCGAAATCCTTTTGAACGTTGGAAACAATCTTATACGGATCTGATCAAGGTGATCATGAAGATGATGGAAAATCATGGGACCGAAGTGATTTATGTCCGTGGAAATCATGATGATTTTTTGGATAAGGTAGTGCCTCTGAACTTGTTGAATATACGGATTGTAGCGGATTATATCCATAATTCTTGCGGCAGACGTTATTATGTGACCCATGGAGACATATTTGATCACATTACGACGAATATGCGTTGGTTGGCAAAATTGGGCGATTACGGATATACTTTTCTGTTATGGCTGAACAAGATTTTGAATGAACGGCGCAGAAAAAGAGGGAAAGCCTATTATTCGTTTTCCCAGTCAATCAAACACAAGGTGAAATCGGCAGTTTCCTATATTTCCGATTTTGAACGGGAACTGGCGGATTTGGCGGCACGGCGGCATTTTAACGGAATTATTTGTGGACATATTCATCAGTATGCCGATGTATATTATGGGAATATACATTATTTGAATTCAGGAGATTGGGTGGAATCCTTGAGTGCTTTGTTGGAGTATCCGGATGGACATTGGGAAATATACCAGTATCAGGAGGGATTGGAAGAGAAAACTCCTGCGTTGCGGGGTGTTATTGAAAAAGCTTCCTGAAAAGGAAGCTTTTCCGTATAGATTTTTGTCGGCAGCTCGTTCGGGCCTGTATGTGGCCAACTGTCGATCCGATTTTATTTTGTTTCTGTTTCTGCTGCCGTTTGTGTTTCTGTTGCTAACAAATGACGGGCAAAATTGTAATTCAAGGCTTCGTATCTTTTCATCAAAGCCGGAATTCGTCTTTTAAAGTCGGCAAAGTCCTTCAGTGAGTTGGGTGTCCAGGCGACTTCGGCCAGCGCTGCCATCCGTGGTAAGGTCATATATTGAACATGGCTGAATTGAGGAATGTATTCACTCCAAAGGTTGGCCTGCACGCCGATCACTTTCGCCGCTTCTGCTTCGTTGAGGCCTGCGGTCGGATTCAGACTGTAAACAGTATCTACCGGTACATATCCGCCGATAGCCAGCGGTTCTTTGTCTGTGTCCTTGCTTTGATAATAGTCCAGGTAAACATAATTGTTCGGAGTCATCACTACCTGGTTGCCCTGTTTGGCGGCCCGGATTCCTCCTTGGGTTCCTCGCCAGGACATGATTGTGGCGGTCTGAGAAATGCCGCCTTCCAGGATTTCATCCCAGCCGATGATTTTCTTGCCTTTGGAATTCAGATAATTTTCAATTCGATGTACGAAATAACTCTGCAGTTCAGCTTCATTTTTCAGTTTTTCCTGACGAATTCGTTTCTGGCAATCCGGACAGTTTTTCCATCTGGTTTTTGGGCATTCATCTCCGCCGATGTGGATGTATTCGGAAGGGAACAGAGGGATGATTTCATCAAAAACCTCTTCGAAAAACTGAAAGGTAGTCTCCTTGCCGGCACAGAATACGTCATCGAAGACACCCCAGAGTTTTTCCACTTCGTACGGACCTCCCGTGCATCCCAAATACGGATAGGAGGCGAGGGCTGCGGAGGCGTGTCCGGGAAGTTCAATTTCCGGAATGATGGTGATGTAACGATCCGCGGCATATTGTACGATTTCCCGGATTTCTTCCTGTGTATAGTAGCCTTCAACCGGAGTTCCGTCGTATTCTCCGCTGTTCCGACCAATGACCGTTTCGGGTCGTGTGCTGCCGATTTCCATCAATTTCGGGTATTTTTTGATTTCAATGCGCCAGCCCTGGTCGTCTGTCAGGTGCCAGTGAAAACGATCCAATTTATGCAAAGCCAGCATATCGATATAGGTTTTTACATCTTCGACCGGGAAGAAATGACGGCAAACATCCAGCATCATACCGCGGTAACCGAAACGTGGTTCATCTTTTATACTTACATTCTGAATGTTGATTTTTTTCAACGGAGTACCGTTTTCTATTTCCACCGGCAGCATTTGTCGCAGACTCTGATAGGCGTAGAATACTCCTTTGCCGCTTCCGGCCGTGATGTGGATGGCTTGTTGGTCGACGGTCAGTTCGTAGCTTTCCGGTTTTAATTGTGGGGAGACTGTTACATTGATGGCTTTTTTCTGGGCCGTACCTTCCGTGATGGCAAGCGGCGCACCCAGGGAAGCGGATAACAATTCGCTGAAATAACGGTTGGCTGCCTCTAAATCTTCACTGCCTGCAACTACATTGATTACAGTTGCCGGTGTGAGGCTGAAGCATCCTTCTTTGATTTCCAGGTTTACCGGTTTCGGGATAATGTTTACCTCCTGGGGAGGAGTTGTGTTGCAATTACAGAATAAAATACAACAAAACATGCTCAAGCTGAGTAGGTTTTTAATTTTCATAATGTTTGAATTGTAATTTATGAATATTTATTTGATCCATTTCCGATAGACAAGAATGGATGAATTTTTTCGGTTGTTAATTTATATAAAATATTTAGAACCGGAAAATGATTCCGGCATTTAAATGAAAAAGGAAAAGGCAATGAATGTTTTGTGAATATATAATTTTTGTTGTTTGATCTATGAAACAGGGGAGTGTTCATGAAGGAGATGCCAAAGAAAATGTTATCTTTACCGTGTTAAAGCAGTACATCGTTTCCTGCTGTCCATTCGTTTTGAAGGGAGGTGGTGAGGATGGAATGGAAAAGTGGAGGCGGGTATTGTTGAAGCATTGGAAATAATTATTTTAAGATAGTATAACTTAATATGAGTGACGCAATTAAACATGAATGTGGAATAGCCATGGTGAGGCTGTTGAAACCGTTGGATTATTATTGGAAGAAATATGGGGATGCCTTGTGGGGATTGAATAAGCTTTATCTTTTGATGGAAAAGCAGCACAACCGGGGTCAGGAAGGGGCCGGTATTGCAGCGGTAAAACTGAATGCACGACCGGGGGAGGAGTATATTTTCCGGGAACGGGCGGAAGGAAGCGGGGCGATTCAGGAGATTTTTTCCACAGTCCATCGGGTGATGGCGGAATGCCGGAAGTTGGATCCTACAGTGGCGGTAGCTGATTTGCCATTTGTCGGGGAGATGTATATGGGGCATTTGCGTTATAGCACGACCGGGCGTTCGGGAATCTCTTACTTGCATCCTTTCTTGCGTCGCAACAACTGGCGGAGTCGAAATCTTTCGTTGGCCGGTAATTTTAATCTGACCAATGTGGACGAGGTTTTTCGTTACATTGTAGAGCGGGGACAGCATCCCCGGCATAATGCGGATACTTTTATTATTTTGGAGCAGTTGGGGTATTTGCTGGATTACGAAGTGGAGCGCCTGTATCGGAAATTTAAAGCGGAAGGATTGTCGGGGCAGGCAATGAATGATGCCATTGAAGAGAACATCGATATCGAACAGATTCTGCGGGAGGCTTCGGCTTTGTGGGACGGTGGATATGTGATTACCGGTCTGATCGGTAGCGGTGATCTTTTTGCTTTCCGGGATCCGCATGGTATTCGGCCGGCTTTTTATTATGCCAGTGATGAAGTGATTGTCGTGGCGTCTGAACGTCCCGTCATTCAAACGGTTTTTGATTTGTCCGTCGAAGAGGTTCGGGAATTGGAACCGGGACAGAGCATTGTCGTCCGGCGAAATGGAGAGATAAAAGTAAGCACCATTCATCGGGCTGAAAAGGTAACTCCCTGTTCATTTGAGCGGATCTATTTTTCCCGGGGCAGTGATTGCGATATCTATCGGGAGAGAAAAGAACTGGGTCGTTTGTTGACAGAAGATATTCTGAAGAGTGTCGGTTATGATGTCGAACATGCGATATTTTCTTTTATTCCGAATACGGCGGAAATTGCTTATTATGGTATGATGCATGGATTGGAGGTCTGGTTAAACGAACAGAAAAGCAAGTTGATCTGTGAGTCGGACGGGCAGCTGAGTGGTGAACAGATCCGGGAGATTTTGTCGAAACGGATCCGGACGGAAAAACTGGCGATCAAGGATATTAAATTGCGGACTTTCATTGCCGAGGGAAATAGCCGGAACGATCTGGCGGCCCATGTTTATGATACGACTTACGGAACGGTTCGGGAAGGGGTTGATTCGATTGTTGTCATAGATGACAGCATTGTTCGGGGAACCACTTTGCGTCAAAGTATCATCAAGATTCTGTGCCGTCAGAAACCACGTAAAATTGTGATCGTATCTTCTTCTCCTCAAGTTCGTTATCCGGACTGTTACGGAATCGATATGTCGAAAATGGGGGAATTTATTGCCTTCCATGCGGCCATCGTTCTGTTGAGGGAAAGGGGAATGGAACAGTTGATTGACGAGGTATATCGGCGGAGCAAGGAGCAGATGGAATGGCCGAAAGAACGGATTGTCAACTATGTGAAAGATATCTACGCTCCTTTTACGGATAAAGAGATATCGGAGAAGATTGCCCGGATGATTACTCCGGAAAATTGTCCTTCGGAGATTCAGGTGGTATATCAGACCATTGACAACTTACACAAGGCCTGTCCTCATCATACCGGCGACTGGTATTTTTCCGGTAATTATCCGACCCCGGGCGGAAATGCTCTGGTAAACAGAGCATTTGTACAGTGGTACGAGAAAATAAAAAGTGAAGTGACCAAGGAGGATCAATAGAATAATTAAGCGATGAAAAAAGAAATGAAAGTGATAAAACTGGAGGCTGTTTCGCGGGGACGCGGAATGAGTTTGATGAAAGCGTTGGAAGGCCGGGAATCGGTTCGGGAATTTGCTTCCCAGGAAGTGTCGTCGGGTGATTTGTCGGATTTGTTGTGGGCGGCGAACGGCATCAATCGACCGGAATTCGGTTATCGAACGGCTCCTTCGGCCATGAATGCTCAGGAGATTGATTTGTATGTTTGTCGGAAGGAAGGGGCTTATTTGTATGAACCGGCAGCCAGGCAGTTGGTGATGGTGAGTGAGGAGGATGTCCGTCCTTGGATTATTCACCAGCAGTCTTTGTTGACGGCTCCTTTGTTTTTGTTGTTGGTGGCCGATTTATCCCGTTTGCAGGGTGGGGATAGCCAGCGGAAACTTTTGATGTCTGCCATGGATGCCGGTTGCGTTTCTGAGAATATTTCTTTGTTTTGTACAGCTGCCGGTCTGGCGACGGTTCCCCGGGTGACCATGAATGAGCCGGAATTGCGCAAAGCGTTGAATCTGAATTCTTCTCAGCATTTGTTGATGAATCATCCGATTGGATACCCTTGTAAGGGAAAATGATCGGATATTTAGTTTTTCATAAATCAAACGTGTTGTGTTACAGAGAATGAAAACACTGATGCTTCCGTTGGCCATGCTGACGGGGGCTTTCTTTTATGACTTTTTTTATTTGCTGTCTTTTTTGACTCCTTGTTTGATTTTCAGCATGTTGTTTATCACTTACTGTAAATTATCTTTTCGGGATTTGAAATTCAGTCGTTTGCATATTTGGCTGCTATTAATACAGGTGGTGGGTTGTCTGTTGGTATATGCCGGATTGGTGTGGTTCGATCCGGTGGTTGCTCAGGGGTGTATGATCTGTGTTTTGGCGCCCACGGCGACGGCTGCGGCCGTAATTACAGGCATGTTGGGCGGGAGTGTCGCCTGTCTGGCCGCTTATACGCTGATCAGCAGTCTGGTGGTGGCTTTGGTCTCTCCCTTGATTTTTACCTGCTTGGGAGGACTGTCTGCAATGACTTTCTGGCAGTCTGTCTGGTATATTTGTCGGCAGGTGATGCCTATTCTGGTTTTGCCTTTCGGGCTGGCTTTGCTGTTGGAGAAAGGTTTACCGGTTTTGCACCGGCAGTTGAAAAAACTGCAGATTCTTTCTTTTTATCTCTGGGCTCTGGGGCTTACCATTGTGACCGGAAAAACGGTTTATTTTATCGTTCATCAGGAAAATGTGAATGTAACGGAAGAGTGGTGGATGGCTGCGCTGGCGTTGCTGATTTGTGTCCTTCAATTTGCGATGGGGCGTTTCATCGGTCGGAAATATGGGGATCCGGTGTCTGGCGGACAGGGATTGGGACAGAAAAATACGATTCTTGCCATCTGGATGGCTCAGGTGTATTTGGATTCTCTGGCATCTATTGCCCCGGCTTCCTATGTATTGTGGCAAAATATGATTAACAGCTACCAATTGTGGCAGCAGCGGAGAAAATAAATTCGGTCAGGCGTTTTTAGCGAATGGCTCTGACTTCCGGAATGATGTCGTCCGGAGCGGCTTTGGTGGTGGCGATGTTCTTCGGTCCGGGAATCAGCGGACTGTTTTCCAATACATGCCGTACCCGACTGTATTGTTGGGCAGTGAACCGATCCTGATACGAGTAATAATAATCCATGATATTGGTGGAAATATAACTGGCTTCACCGTCGCAACTGGTTCTTTGGATAACTTCTTGGAAATTATAAGGCGGTGTAAGGGTCTGCAGCCATTCCAGGTAGGTATTCCGGTTGTAGTTGGGGGTATCGTCGCAGTAATCGGATTCGTCGCATCCATTTTCTGAGAATACATGGAACAGGCCCAAATAGTGTCCTAATTCATGTGCCAGGGTGATATAGGCATCTTCTTGGGTAATATAGGTGTTGTTGATGGAAATGCAGTGGGGATAAGTCGGCTGATTCGAAAAGTAATAGTTGTTTGCCTGCAAGCCAACGAGACTGTTTTCCCTGGGGGTATAAGGCAGATGGGAGATTCCGGCAGTACTCGTTTCGGTAAAGGTATAAACAAAGACATTGATGTATTTGTTTAGATCCCACAGAAAAGAACTGTATTCCGTATTGGATTCACTCATAAAACTTTCGCAGCTCATGACGGCAGAAGGGGTTTTCAGGGTCCGTTCGATACCGGGTTCTGCCAGGGGGTTGCCTTGCGGATCTTCTGTGGCTGCTACCAGTTTCAGGTTCATGGCTACGCTGTTTGTACTTGTATTGTATAAACGATTGCATTCTTCTATCATCCGGTTGAATATTTCCTGGGAGGCATTTTGTAAAGAATCCGTAGGTTCTGCATAGAATAGGTGGAAGATAACCGGCAGTTCGTAATAGTAGTTGTTTCCTGTCGTATCCTGATAAATATGAATATCGACCTGTTTCTGTTCGCAGGTGAAAGTCAGGGAGGTACTGCGTTCACTGTGGGTGTCGTTGGTATCGACGCTGACCAGTATGTCCATGGTTTTCGATCCGGCGGTCGTATCCGGTGTACACCAGCTGTCTCCACCCGTGATTTGCCAGTCGCAGTTGCTGTTGATGGTCAGGCGCCAGGCACCTCCGTTACCTGAAAAACGAAGCAGGTCTTCAGATACTTTCAATACCTGGGGAGAAGGATGGTCGGTAATGCAGGAGGCAACACCCAATAGGGTGAACAACAGCAATATGATAGCTTTCATTTTCATCGGATTCTTTTTTATTTTCAGACAAATGTATAAAAAAGAGTTTATAAAGCGGAAACTTTAAGTTGTTTTAAGGATTGTTAGTTTGAAAATACCTACTAATGGGGATTGTAAGGTTCAAAAAAAAATACTTATTTCGCCTGATTAAATTTATTTAGAATGAATAAACGGTTGAAATATGCGGAAACGGACAAAATGAGCGATCTGATCTGTGAGAATTATAATCTTCTGTTGGTGATGAGTCGTTTCGGTTTGTCTCTGGGATTCGGCGATCAGACTGTGCAGCAGGTTTGTGAGCAACAGGGAGTACATACGGGTACTTTTCTGGCGGTCGTGAATTTCATGGACGGTGAATGTTGTGTGCCAGCCGAGGAGTATCATGAACAGGTGTCTGTGGAAGCTTTGATGGATTATTTGCGCCAGGCGCATTCTTATTTTCTGGATTACAATTTGCCGGTAATCCGGCGGCGTTTGATCGATGCGATCGATTGTTCCCGAAATGATGTGGCTTTTCTGATTTTGAAATTTTACGATGAGTATGTAAATGAGGTTCGGGCGCACATGGGCTATGAAAATGAGATTGTTTTCAAGTATGTGAAAGCTCTTTTGAACGGAGAACAGACCGGCAAGTACAACATTGCCGTTTTTGCGGCCCGTCACAATCAGATCGAGATGAAATTGACGGAATTAAAGAATATCATTGTGAAATATTACCCTTCTCGTGTGAACAATAATCTGTTGAATTCTGTACTGTTCGATATTTATTCTTGTGAAAAAGATTTGTCTTCTCACTGTCGGGTGGAGGATTATATGTTTGTACCTTTGATTGCTGAATTGGAAAAGAAAATACAGGAAAATGCAGGAAGATGAAGTTTTAAAAATTGCGATTGCCGAAACTTCGATGATCGTTCGGACAGGATTGGCTTTGGTTTTGAAGCGTATCCAGGGATTGAAAATTCTGCCGATAGAAGTGGGGTCCGATGAATCCCTGCAGGAATGTATCCGATTTCACAAACCGGCTATTTTAATCGTTAATCCTTCGTTTTCCGGTTTTTTCGATATTCGGAGGTTTCGGGAAGTATCCCAAAATGGAGGAGTGAAATGTATTGCTTTGATGTGTTCTGTGGCAGATCAGGGAGTTTTGAAAAATTATGATGCATCGTTGACCATTTATGATGATGCGGAGATCATCAAGGAAAAGTTGAATCGTTTGCTGAATGTTCCGGAAGAGGAAGAAGAACTGGCTGGTCAGGAAATCTTAAGTAGCCGGGAGAAAGAGATTATCACCTGTGTTGTCAAGGGCATGACCAATAAAGAAATTGCGGATGCTCTCTACCTTTCGGCGCATACCGTGATTACCCATCGCCGGAATATTGCCCGTAAGTTGCAGATTCACAGTCCTGCCGGACTGACCATCTATGCTATTGTCAACAAATTGGTGGAATTGCAGGATATTAAAGGGTATTTGTAAAATATGAAGTGGATTCCACGGAGAGGAAAATAAAAAACCAGGACAATTCTTGCGGACTGTCCTGGTTGATGTTTATGGTCGAAATTATTTAATTTCGATGGTTCTGCCGTTTTTCTCTTCCGGAGCGGCGATCTGTTTCGGAATATTGATGGTCAATACGCCGTGTTCCATTTTGGCTTGAATCTTGTCTTTTTCGACATCGTCCGGCAAAATCATGGCTTGCTGGAATCTGGTGTATGAGAATTCACGTCTCAGATAGCGTCCCTCTTTTTTCTCTTCTTGAGGTTCCTGTTTTTTCTCCATGCTGACTACCAGTTGGTTGTTGTTTTCAACTTTGATGGTGAAATCTTCACGAGTCATACCAGGAGCTGCTACTTCGATTTCATAATTATTTTCAGTTTCGCGGATGTTGATAGCCGGTGCAGTAGCATTTGCTTTTTCCATCCAAGTGTTATCAAAGAAATCATTGAAGATATCCGGTAACCAATTTTGTGTTCTTCTTACAGGTACCATAATTTAATCCTCCTATTATTTTAAGTTTGACATATTCGTTATTTGAATCGGTTTTTCAACCGCGTTCGATTAGAGTATTGCAATCTGCGTGCCGAGAGAAAAAAGATTTGGTGTATTTTATGAATATTATGTGTAATATATTGATAATAAATGGAGATGGTGTAAGGTTTAAAATTGTTTGTATATTGTTAAAAATGAATTTGTTGTGAAAAAATGTCAGCAAGATTTTAATGTAGTAGAAAAAATGGCATAAATTCTGCCGAAATGTCTGGGAAAGTCTCCTGCTTTTCGGTATTATTCATTAACTTTGGTTGTCTGTAAAAAGAAATGGAAATGAAAATGGTATTGTCTGTATTGTTGATGTTGGTGGCAGGCAGCCGTATGCCGTCCGATGAGATCAGGCTGCGAGATTTGCCTTCGGTTTCCCGGGAAGTATTGAGTTATTTGCCGCGGAATATAGTAATTGCCCATCGGGGTACGACCTATTGGGCTCCGGAGGAAACGGAGGCTGCCATGCGGTGGGCCCGGAACAGTGGAGCCGATTATTTGGAATTAGACTTGCAACGGACCCGGGATGGGGTGTTGATTGCCTTGCACGATGTTGATTTGAGGCGTACGACGAATGTCGAGGAGGTATATCCGGAGCGGGCCGCTTCACCGGTTTCCGAATTTACCTGGGAGGAGTTGTGTGCTTTGGATGCCGGTTCCTGGTTTAACGAGGCATATCCGGAGCGTGCCCGGAAAGAATTTGTCGGTTTGGAGATATTGACACTGGAGGATGTGGTTCGTATTGCCGAAGGCTACCGGATTGCCCGGGGACCGAACGGCAGACGGATGTATCAGGTCGATGCTCGGGGAAGACGTTCTCCCTGTTATGAGAAAGATCCGATGGATAACGGGAATCGGCCGGGAATTTATCCGGAAACCAAGGAACCGCACCTTTTCCCCGGAATCGAGAAGGATCTGGCGCGTGAGTTGCAGCGATTGGGGTGGTATCATGTCGATACGGCACACATGAAACGGATTCCGGTGATGCCGGGAAAGGTGGCGGTGGCCAATTCTCCAGCCCGGGTGATATTGCAGACTTTCTCGGAGGAGAGTCTGGTAAAGTTGACGGAGGCCTTTCCCCGGCGCATTCCGACCTGTCTCTTGCTGTGGCTGGGAAATGAACCTTCGGATTTGAAACAGAATACTCCGGAGGCCTATGCGGCCAAAATCAATTTTGCGATAGAGCATGAAGCGGTGATTATCGGTCCTAGCATTGCCGGTGCTCCGAATCTGTATGATGAGTTGCTGGCTCCCTGGCAGGGAGAATTGATTTATCGGGCCGGCTTGCAGATTCATCCATATAGCTTCGATACTGAAGAGCAGATGGCGGAATATACCGGGTGGCGGGACAAATTGCCTGCCCGGAATCGGGCCGACGGAATGTTTACGAATTTGACGGACATGACGATTCGTTTTTATCAGGAGACCTTGCCTGCCGAATATTTGAAATCCAATGAAGGTGTCGGACTGCCGGATAATTTGCAGGCGGAAAAGAAATGCGAAAAGGCAGAAACGCTATTGGATCGATTGGGATATTCGAGTATGGTTGTAAATAGATGAATAGCTTATGTTGAAGACATTGTTGGTGATCGGACTCGGAAGTTTTTGCGGAGGAATATTTCGTTTTCTGTTATCGCGCTGGGTGCAGGGAATGGTGTTTTTTTCTTTTCCGTTGGGGACCTTTGTGGTCAATATGACCGGTTGTTTCCTGATCGGTTTGTTTTACGGGCTTTTTGACCGGAGTAATTGCTGGAATCCTGAATTGCGTTTGTTTCTTACGGTGGGGTTGTGTGGCGGTTTTACGACTTTTTCCACTTTTATCAACGAGAATTTCCTGTTGTTGCGGGAACAGCAATGGTTTTCCTTTGCCATGTATACCGGCTTGAGTGTTGTTGTCGGATTGTCGGTGGTTTATTTGGGATACTGGCTGGTAAAAGCGCTTTGAGAATCATGAATTATCTGGCTCATATTTTCCTTTCCGGAGACGACCGCTGGATTCAGGTCGGCAATTTTGTCGGCGATGGTGTGAAAGGGCGAAATTACAGGCACTACCCGCTCAAAATGCAGCAGGGAATTCTTTTGCATCGTTCCATCGATCGTTTTGCCGATACTCATGCCTTGATTCGGGAGGCGGTCGGAATGGGACGAGGGGTTTTTGGCCGTTATGCGGGAGTGGTGAATGATATTCTTTTTGATCATTTCCTGGCTATAGATTTTCAACGTTATGCGACACTTCCGCTGCGGCGTTTTGCCTGGAGGTTTTATGCCGCCCTCTTGTGGCGTTACCGCTATTTGCCTGAACGTTTCCAACATTTTTTGTGGCATTTTATCTTAACCGACCGCCTGTGTGCTTATGCTTCGCTGGATGGGGTCTGTCGGTCGCTGGAGATTATGAATCGTTATCGAGGGGTACCGGTAGAGTCGGAAAAAGTATTGGAATTTGTTCATTTGAATGAGGCCTGTTTGCGGGAGATTTTTCGTGTCTTTTTTCCGGAAATACAACAAATGTGCAATCGGCAAATAGATATGATGAAATATGAAAGCAATTTATAAATACGACGGACCCATCGGGCCTTATCTGGTGCAGGAAACCGACGGGGCATTGACCCGGATTTGGGTGGGAAATCGTTTGGAGCGGGTTTCGCATGATGGTGAATGGCAGGAAACGCCTTTGCTGGCGGAAGCAGATCGTCAACTGAAAGCCTATTTTGAGCGTCGGTTGACCTGTTTCGATCTTCCCTGGAGATTGGAAGGAACTCCTTTTCAACTGAAAATATGGCGACTGTTGCAGGAAATTCCTTATGGAACCGTTATTACCTATGGTGAATTGGCTCGTAGAAGTGGAGATGAAAAGGCTTGCCGTGCTGTTGGAATGGCAAACGGGCGTAATCCGTTGCCGATCCTGATTCCCTGTCATCGGGTGATCGGTGCCCATGGAAAGCTGACCGGATATACCGGAGGACTGTCGGTAAAGGTGGCTCTGTTGCGGGTGGAAGGCTGGCAAGTGAGTCCGGATGAGAGGACCCTCTTACGAGTCGCTGCGTCTCAGAGGCATTTGCTGGGATAGACGCAGGCAACTGACGATAGCGGCAGTCAATGCAAAGGCTGCACCTACCCAGAGACAGACGGTAGTCCCCTTTTGAGGAATGACAAAACTGAATAAAAGAGCGACCAGGGTGGCTCCTAAGGTTTGGCCCAGAAGACGCGCTGTCCCGATCATGCCGCTGGCTCCTCCACTGCGGTGAATGGGAGCGGAAGCGATGATGGTGCTGTTGTTGGGAGTCTGAAAGAATCCGAAGCCGAGACCGCAGACAAACATGCGCCAGATAATGGCTCCATCCGATGGAGAAGACGGAAGTAACGAAAGCAGGATTAAGCCGGCTGAAAGAATCAACATACCGATGCTTCCCAATATTCCTGCATGTACCCGTTCGACTAAATAACCGGCCTGTGGAGCCGTGATGAGGGTGGCTACCGGCCAGGGAGTCAGTAACAGCCCGGTTGCGACTTCCGTACGTCCCAAGGTATTCTGCAGGAAAAAAGGCAGAGAGACTAAAGCCAGCATCTGGGCCGTGAATGAACAGATGGAGGTACAGACAGAGAGCGAAAAGATGGGGATTTTCAATAAATCTACGGGCAACAGGGGAAATTCCTGCCGGAGTTGGCGACGGATGTAATAGGTGCCGACAACCAATAGCAAGAGAATCTGTATCAGTAGAAGGTAAATATTTTCATGGTGGGCGAATCCTTCCATGGAATATATCAAAAGTCCGAAGGTCAGTGCATTGGCCAGGGCACTCGTTTTGTCAAACGAACGGTTTTGCTTTTTTTCCCGATGGGGAAGATAAATCAGTCCCATGATCAGTGCCAGCAGTCCTAACGGAATGTTTATGGCAAAAAGCCAGTGCCAACTGCCGACTGATAAAATGGCGCTGGTCACGGAAGGCCCTGCGACCGCTGAAACGGAAACTACCATTGCGCTGATGCCGAGGCCTCGTCCCAGGAATCTGCGTGGATAAATGGTGCGAAGCTGTGCGGTATTGACACTGGTGATTGCAGAAGCCCCAAAACCTTGCAATACCCGGGCAATGGTCAACATCCAGAAGGATGTCGATAGTGCACAGATCAGCGAGGTCACGCAAAACACGGCTACTCCTGAAAGAAAGACCTTGTGATAACCGTAAATATCGCCCAGGGAAGAAAACGACAGCAGAGATACGGTGATCGCCAATTGGTAGGCATTCATTACCCAGATGGTGGTTGAAGGGGAAGTGCCGAATTCCCGGGAAAGAGTCGGTAGTACGACATTGACAATGTTGGCGTCCAATACCGACATGATCAATGCCAGGGAAGCCGCAACGACTGCCCAGATTCGGCGCGGATTTGGTAAACCGTCGGTGTTATCGGTGATAGCGATTGACTTTGAAATCATCCTGAGAATTTTGATAACAAAATTAAAAATATGCGAGGGGATTGTAGTCGAAATTTTTGTTTTTAATTTTATTTAACTTGAGTAAAAAATGGGGGAATATCCGGCCAAATCTGTAAACGTGTTTGTATAAATTGCTGTAAATGATTGTGTTTATTGGAATTTTAACCATTCTTAATCTTGTAACATTTTTGTAACATTTTTGAAACGCTCTCGTAACAACTTCATTTTATTTTTGCAGTTGTAAATAATTATTAAAGAATGGAATCAATTTATTTGGGAATTGTTATTTTCCTGTTTCTGCTTGCGATCTTTGACTTGACGGTAGGTGTCAGCAATGATGCCGTCAATTTTTTAAACTCGGCGATCGGTGCCAAAGCGGCTTCTTTTAAAACAATCATTTTGATCGCAGCCATCGGTATTTTTTGCGGTGCAACCATGAGTAACGGTATGATGGAAATTGCGCGTCATGGCATTTTTCGACCGGAAGCTTTTCATTTCAATGAACTGATGTGCATATTCCTGGCGGTGATGGTGACGGATGTGGTGCTGCTGGATATTTTCAATACTTTGGGAATGCCGACATCGACGACTGTTTCCATGGTTTTTGAGTTGTTGGGAGGTACTTTTGCCTTGGCCATTGTCAAGATTGCAGCCGGTCCGGAGAGTTTGACCTTTGCAGAGTTGTTGAATACGGAAAAGGCTCTGACGGTAATTTTAGGTATTTTTCTGTCAGTCGCGATTGCTTTCTTTTTTGGAACCTTGGTCCAATATCTTTCCCGAATCATTTTTACCTTTAATTATACCACCAAACTGAAGTGGACCATTGGCCTGTTCGGCGGAATAGCTGTAACGGCCATTATTTATTTTATGCTGATCAAAGGAATCAAAGATGCTTCTTTTATGACGGATCTTCACAAGGCCTGGGTCAAAGAACACACTTTGCAGATTGTTGGGGGATGTTTTGTTTTCTTTACCCTGCTCATGCAAATCCTGCATTGGTGTAAAGTGAATGTGTTCAAGGTGATCGTATTGTTGGGTACATTTGCGTTGGCGATGGCTTTTGCCGGGAACGACCTGGTTAATTTTGTCGGAGTGCCTTTGGCCGGTTTTGCCAGTTATTCGGATTTTATGGCTCATGGAAATGGAGCTGTCGACAATTATCTGATGGACGCGTTGAATGCTCCTGCCAAAACACCCTTTATTTTTCTGTTTTTGTCGGGTGTCATCATGGTGATTGCTTTGATCACCTCCAAAAAGGCCCAGAATGTGATCAAGACTTCGGTCGATCTGGCCCGGCAGAATGAGGGAAATGAGATGTTCGGTTCGTCGGCGATTGCCCGCAGTCTGGTGCGTACGATGACTACTGTGGGAACCAATATTTCGAAAATGATTCCCTACAAGGTGAAGGTATGGCTGGATCGTCGTTTTAATAAAGATGAAATTATTTTGGAAAATGGAGCCGCTTTCGATTTGGTTCGGGCCTCTGTCAATCTGGTGTTGGCCGGTTTGCTGATTGCTTTGGGAACCTCCTTGAAATTACCGCTTTCTACGACTTATGTGGCCTTTATGGTGGCAATGGGAAGTTCATTGGCGGACCGGGCCTGGGGCCGGGAGAGTGCGGTCTTCCGTGTGACCGGAGTATTGTCAGTCATTGGCGGTTGGTTTATCACTGCCGGAGCCGCCTTTATTATCTGTTTCTTCGTTTCCCTGATCATGTATTATGGCGGGATGGTGGCGATGCTGATTATGATAGGAGTAGCAATATGTATTTTGATTCGCAGCAATAACAAATACCGTCAGAAGATAAAAAATGAAAAACAGGACGACTCTTTCCAGCAGTTGTTGACCTTGAAGGACAAGGCTGCCGTCTGGAATCTGCTTCGTCAGCATGTACGGGAAAATCTGGTGAAAGTATTGGATTTTGCCGCCCGTACCTTTGTACAGATGACGGACGGATTCATCCAGGAAGATCTGAAGAGTTTGCGGAAAGCCGTTTCATCGACCAATGAGGAAAAGGATCTCCTGAAAAAAATACGGCGGCAGGAGACTTTGGGAATGCGTTGTATCGATCGGAATATAGCCATAGAGAAAAATACCTGGTTTCATTTGGGAAGCAATAGCAGTGAACAGATGATGTACTGCCTGAAACGTATTTGTGAACCCTGTAAGGAACATGTGGATAACAATTTCAATCCTCTCTCCCATGAGTGTGTGGAAGAATTTTTACCGATTCGGGATGCTTTGGTCGATCTTTTGGAACGTACCCGGAATGTAATTGATTCAGGCAATTATGAGGCGGCTGATGAGATTCTGGTCGAAGGCGAGGAGCTGAAAAGCAAGTTGTCACAATTGCACAAGATGCGAATCACCCGCATGCAGGAAGAGAATAGCAGTGTAAAATTGTCACTGGTTTATCTGAACCTGTTGCAGGAATCCCAGGAATTGGTCAGTATTTTACGTCACATGCTCCGTGCCAGCCGGAAATTCCAGCATGTGTAAGCGTTAAAAATCGTCCATTTCGTCATTCATCATAGAGGAGTTTTCCGGACGATTCTTCTCTTTTTTCGCCTTCATGTTTCCGAAACTGTAGGTGAGCGTGAAGCCGATCGTCCGTCCGCCGCGCCAGTTGGAGGCATATTGACGGAATCCTGTCCCGCTGGTTTCGGTTTTCCATTTTCGGGAGTTGAACAGATCCCGACCGTTGATGCTCAGGCTTAATTTCTGGTCGAGTATTGTTTTGCGGATACCGGCGTCCAGACTGTAGTTGGATTTTCGATATCCTTGGGCAATCAGTTGGCGGGAGTTGTAGCTGCCGGTCAACTGCAATGAAAAATCGGCCGGAAGCGCCCAGTTGGCAATGAGCTTGGCATTCCAGGAAAAACTTTCATCGCTTTTTCCGGTGACGGCTTCTGCGGCTCCGTCCGGCAGGTAGGAGAAACCATCCAGTTTGTTGTAGTACAGATTAATGGTTGAAGTCAGATCCAAAATGGAAAACAGGTGGTTCTTGCCTACAATTTCGGCTCCGGCTGCCTGTTTCTGGGATACGTTTTCAAAGGTACTTTTCATCACATTGTCTTCCAGATAGCTGATCCGTTGGATGACATCGTTGGTATTGCGATAGTAGACGGATACGGAAAGCATGTGTGAATCCCAGTTTTTGATGTAATTCAGTTCCATTGAGTTGGAATATTGCGGATCCAGATAGGGATTTCCAAAAGAGATATTGGTTGAATCGGTGATGTTCAGAAAAGGATTCAGCTGGTGGCCCCAGGGACGGTTGATCCGGCGGCTGTAGTTCAGTTGGATCTCATTCTGTGCCGGTAAACTGTAAGTGAGGAATACGCTGGGGAACAGACTGAAATAATCGTCTTTGTAGGGCGAAACGTCATGTTTTTCCTCTCCGTATGCCAGCGAACGGGTGCTGGTGTACGAGTATTCGCCCCGTAATCCCGCTTGATAGCCAAATTGTCCGATTCTACCGGAATAAGTGGCATATACGGCCTGGATATTCCGGTCGTAGAAGAAGCGGTTGTAAAGTTGTTCGTCGGGACGGGCCTGTTCGGCATTTTCTCCGCTTTCTGTTTCGACCGGGCTGTCTTCCCGGGAGAAGGTGCCTTTGTATCCGGCTTCGATTTTGTTGAATTCGTTGAATGAATTGACATAGTCGGCCTGTATTTCCCAATTCCGGGACTGCATGTTGTTTCTTTGCCACTGGTAACTGTGAGTCGCTTTTCCCCCTTCAAATTCGGAATTTTGAAGATAGGTGCTTTTCTGGTCCCTGTTCCAGGTGTTCCAGGAGACCACCATGTCCAGGTTGCTGTTTGGGTTGAAATCGTGTTTGTATCCGAGTTCGATATTGCCTCCCTGCATGGGGTTTTTCGAATCGGAAAGACGCTGGCTTGTCAGGAAAGAACCGGGTATGTCGCTGGTATATTCAATGGTGTTTGTCTGTTTGCGGGCGCCGAACATACCGAAAGCCCCCAGGTTCAGGTGGTCGGACGAAGTCAGATGCCAGGTGATGCCTCCCCGGAGGAAGGTTTGTCCCCCTTTGCTTTCGTTTTCGGAAACCTGGTTGAGAAAGGATTCCGGGTTTCCGGCCTCATCGATATTGGTCCGTTTTGAAAAACCTCCGCCGTCCCTTTGGCGATCGCGGTAACCGATACCGGCATACATTTCCAGTTTGCTGCTGCTGTAGTTGACGTTACCGCTGGCGTTCCAGCCTCCCTGACTGTCGACACCGCCTTGCAGGCTTCCATAATAGCCGGCCCGGCGATCTTCTTTCAGGACAATGTTAATGATGCCGGAGGTCCCTTCGGGACTGAATTTGGCCGATGGATTGGTAATCACTTCTATGCGGTCGATGGTTTCGGCCGGTAGCTGTTCCAGTATCTGAGCCCGGTTGTCGGCCGACAGACCGGAGGCTCTTCCGTTGATCCAAACGGTGACATCGCTGCTGCCCCGCAAGGAAACTTCTCCTTCGTTGTCGACTTCAACCGAAGGGATATTGGTAAGAACGTCACTGGCCGTTCCGCCGGTGGAGGAAATATTCTGAGCGACATTAAACACTTTCTTGTCGATGTCGAATTTCATTTGTGAACGCTGGCCGGTTACTTTCACTTCGTTGAGCAGCTGGCTGTCTTCCTCCAAAGACAGGGTCCGGAAATTCATGCCCGGTTTGTCTGCCGACAGCACAAAATTTTTCGTAATCGTTTTATAGCCAATGAAAGAAACGGTCAGGGTATAGCTGCCGACCGACAGATTTGAAATGCTGAACGCACCGTCTTCATCCGTCACCATTCCTTTTAGAGGCATGTCGCTCCCTGTTTTTTGTACACTGATGTTGACGAATTGCATCGGCTCCTGATTTTGAGCATCGATGATTCTTCCTTGAATGATGCCTGTTTTTACCGGTGATGTCTGAGTCGGATCGGCCTTGAGAATTTCCCCACCCAATAACAGCCATATAAATAATACGGCTGAAATAAAAATTTTGTTATCCATATGTTTTTTGCCCTAAATACATCATGTCAGACCAAAACAGATATGGATGGTTTACCTGTAGATAGATTATTTAACAGATTTGACTTTTCTTTCACAGAATCTTTCGATATTTACCAATAAATGATCAGGCCTGCGATCCCTGCCAGACAAATCATCAAAATGGGGTGTACTTTGTATTTCCAGGTGAGCCAGAAGGCCCCGATGAAAATCAGTACACTTTTATAATCGATAAAGTTCTCCTTGTTCATCAGCAAAAGGGCGGCCGCCCCGATCAGTCCCACCGTCATGGGACGCAGGCCTGTAAATGCGGCGGCTACGTATTTGTTGTTTTTGAACTTATTGAAGAAATAGGAAATCAGAACTACCAGCAAAAAAGAAGGCAGACAAACGGCTATGGTTGCAATGACGGACCCCCAGATCGAACCGGTTGCGGTATAACCGATGTAGGTCGCACTGTTGATGCCGATAGGACCGGGCGTCATTTGAGAAATAGCGACTACATCTGTAAATTCCTGTAAACTGAGCCATTGGTATTTGTCGACGACTTCATATTGAATAAGGGAAAGCATGGCATAGCCGCCACCGAATCCGAAGATTCCGATTTTTAAATATACCAGGAGTAGTTGCCAGTAAACCATATTTCAAAGTGTTTTATCGTGACTTTAATCTTGTTTTTTCTTTATCTCTTTTTTGATCCAGAAAGTATATACCAATCCGCCGATGATACCGGCCAGTACGATATAAACAGGTGATATGCCTCCTTGCCAGATCAAAAGGGTGCCGATGGCCGGAAGAATCAATTCGCTCCATTTCAAATGCAGGGATCTGGCGGCGGAAATACAGGGCACCACGATCAGGGCGACGACTGCCGGACGGATGCCGTTGAATATTTTCATCACCCAGACGTTATCTTGAAAGTGATTGAAAAATAGGGCGATGGCCAATATGATGCAGAAAGAGGGGAGAATGGTGCCGCAAGCACAGAGCAGGCTCCCTTTGATCTTTTTTAGTTTGTAACCGACGAAAATAGAAATATTGACAGCAAAAATTCCCGGCAAGGATTGAGCCATTGCGAACAAATCCATGAACTCTTGTTTCTCCAGCCATTTTCGGTTGACGACTTCCCGTTCGATCAACGGCAACATGGCATACCCTCCGCCGATCGTGAACATGCCGATTTTTACGAATGTCAGAAATAGTGTCCAGTACATATTTTTGAGTTTTAGGATATCGCAAAGATAGGGGACATCTTTGAATTCGGCGAAATAAATTCTATTTTTGTGAATTCGAAATGTGAGAACGTTTGTTCTCGGATAATGAAAAGAACAGCATGACGAAGATAAATAAAACCAATGCGGCCCGTTTGCTCGATAAAGCAAAGATTGCGTATGAACTGGTGCCTTATGCAGTGGACGAAGAACATTTGGCGGCTACTCATGTCGCAGAAAAGTTGGGAGAGGATATTGCACAGGTATTCAAAACTTTGGTTTTGCGAGGGGATAAAAACGGCTTTTTTGTTTGTGTCGTTCCCGGGGATGCAGAAGTCGACTTGAAACTGGCGGCGAAGGCTTCGGGAAATAAGAATGCCGAGATGATTCATATGAAGGAGTTGTTGCCGACAACCGGTTATATTCGGGGCGGATGTTCGCCAATCGGAATGAAAAAGCCTTTTCCGACTTTTATTCATGTTTCCTGTATGGATTTTCCATATATTTATGTCAGTGCCGGGATGAGGGGATTGCAGATCAAGATTGCTCCTGCCGATTTAGTGAAATACGTCGGGGCGGAGGTAATACCGCTGATTCATGAATGAGCCGGGTATGCATACGGAAATCGCAGAGTTGTTGATTCGCTGGTATGCACAAAATAAGCGGGAATTGCCATGGCGGGAAACAAAGGATCCTTACCGGATCTGGGTTTCGGAAATTATTCTGCAGCAGACCCGGGTCGTGCAGGGATTGGAATATTTCAACCGTTTTATGGAGCGTTTCCCGGAAGTCTCGCTTTTGGCGGCAGCGGGTGAAGATGAGGTGATGAGATACTGGCAGGGGTTGGGATATTACAGTCGGGCACGTCATTTGCATGCTGCGGCCAAGGAGATTGTATTGAAATATGGAGGAGAATTTCCCCATACTTATGCGGAAATATTGGGGTTGAAAGGAATTGGTGAATATACGGCGGCAGCTATCTGTTCTTTTGCCTGGGGTTTGCCTTATGCGGTTGTCGACGGAAATGTCTATCGGGTATTGGCCCGTTTGTTTGCCATCGATACACCTATCGACAGTACGACCGGTAAAAGAGAGTTCGCGGAATTGGCACAGCTGTTGCTGGATCGTCGACGTCCGGATCTGTATAATCAGGCGATCATGGATTTCGGGGCTTTGCAATGTACCCCTCAGTCGCCCGATTGTTCCTCCTGTCCTTTGCTGGATCGTTGTATGGCAAAGACTGCCGGTGGGGTAGAGCGTTTCCCGGTAAAAATCGGAAAGACTGTTGTGAAATCCCGTTATTTTCATTATTTGCATATTCGCTGCCGGGGGGTAACGCTTTTGTCCAGACGGGAAGCCAAGGACATTTGGCGGAATTTGTATGAATATCCGCTGATTGAAACAGAACGTCCGTTTGATCTGGGAGAATTACAGCAGACAGAGGCCTGGCGGCAATTGCTGGAGGGAGCTGGAAGGATCCAGATCCTTCATGTCTGTCGGATGCCGAAGCATGTGTTATCGCATCGGATCATTCATGCCTGTTTTTATGAAATCGAAGTGGAGCATTTTACCGAAGCGATGAATGGCTATTTGCAGGTGACCGATGTGGATCTGGAAAAATACGCTGTCTCCCGTTTGATTGAGTTGTATCGGGAGAAAACGAATGATGAGGGGCAATTGAACTTTACTCTGGAGAATTGATTTCGGACGACTGGAAAAACACCTGAAAAGTCTGCAGGATAACAGAAGAGAGGATCAGTCCCAATCCCAGATAGAAGGCTCCGTTCAATTCTCTGCCTTCGTGAAAAAAAAGCATCGCCAAAATAATGCTGTAAATCGGTTCAAGGTTGTAGGTTAAATTGACCGTGAAGGCTGAGATGGCTTTTAATACCTGTATTTGGAGCAGATATAAGCCGACCGTACAAATGGAGGATAACAGCAGGAGATAGGTTAGATCTACCGGATTCGGCCAGATGGTTTTTACGGGGAAAAAGAGAAGATAAACAGGGAGAAGAAGGGTCAGACAACTGAATCCTCCGAGCATTTCGTACAATAACATCGTATGAGTGGGGTGGTTGGCGGCACTTCTCTTGTTGGTAATGGTAAATAGTGCAGCCAGTGCAGAAGAGATGACTCCGAGGATAATTCCCTGACGATAGCGGGTGTCGAGTTGGAAAATCAGGATAATACCTGCTACGGAGAGCAAACTGAACAGTATTTCCCGGAAGACAATTCGATGCCGGTTGATCCAGGGTTCTAAAATGGCTGTAAAAAAACTGACCAGTGAGAAGCAGATGACACCGACAGAGATATTGGATGCCTTGATACTGCCGTAAAAAAATACCCAATGGAGTCCCAGCAGACCGCCAATGCCTCCAATGCGAAAAATTTCTTTCCAGGGGATGATCGGGAATTTTTTCTGCAGACTTAGCAACAGGCAGAACAGCAAGGCGGCGAACAGCAGCCGATACCAGACCAGCAAGCCTTCGTTCAAGGTGATCAGTCGGCCGAATATACCGGTGGCTCCTGCCAGTAATACAGACAAATGCAATTTAAAAAATGCTTCTTTCATTTGATTTCTTCTGTGTTATGAAGGCAATAGTCATAGACTGTTTGAGATATGCGGGCAATCAGGCGGGCATTTTCTGGGTCACTTTCTGAAGAATCCATGATGAAGACGGCGATCGTGTATCGCTTTCCATTGGGCAGATAGACGAATCCCATGTCGTTGTCTCCGAATTTTATGCCGGAGCTGCTACGGTCTGAGCTGCCTGTTTTGTGTCCGACGACCGTTTTTTCAGGCAGCAGGCCTTTCAGTTTGTCTGCTCCGGTTGTTGTTGCTATCATGGTTTTTTCGAGAAAATCGTGATAGACGGGAGAGAGCAGTTGTCTGGATATGAACAGATCCAAGAGGCGGACGGCCGCTGACGGACGGGTATGGTTGAGATACGGGTCTCCGGTTTGATGCATCTGATCTTCTGTTGCAATAATTTGCATGTCCTGAATTCCCCACTGCCGGAGGTCGTGTTGTACCGTTTCCGGTCCGCCGACATATTGTAGCAGAATATCGCAGGCATTGTTATCGCTCAGGACGATGGTATATTTCAGCAGTTCGCTGATAGACAGTCGGATATCGCCTGTCGGATACCGATCCCTCAAGGGACTGTATGTGTTGGGATGCAGGTCCGAAGAGGAAATGAAGAGTTCTGTTTCCAACGGAAGTTTTTCCTGTTCTAACTTTTGTAGAACGCTTATGGCTAATGGAAACTTGAATGTACTCATCATGGGATATCCTTTTGTATTATTGACAGTGGCAAGGAATTTTCCTTCATAAGATACGGCAATACCGACGACAGCCTGGTGGTCACGGATCAGTGCTTGCAATTGTTTGGCCAATGTTTTCTGCCCGTATGTGGATAGCGTAAAGGTAAATAATAACAGACTGAACAAAAATTTCATGCGATTATTCTTTTATTTAAATACAAAGAAAGCAATTCTCCTTTGAAATAATATTGTATATTTGTTTAAAATCTATTGCAGGGTGTATTTTTTTATAAAATGATAAAATTACTTTATGAATGAGAACCAATTCATTTTATTTTCGTAAGACTGAGGTATAATTTAAATAAGACATGGAATGATGAAAAGTTTTGTAATAAGAGTAATGAGAATAACGAGCCTGTTTTTTGTCCTGTCGATGCTATTGGGAAAAGCTGGCTATGCTTGTACGGGGATTTCTTTTTGGTCTGGAGACAGTGCTTATATCCAGGCTCGTACGATTGAATGGGGAGAAAGTCGGTTGCCGAGCGAGTATGTGATTATTCCCCGCGGACAATTGCAAACTTCTTATACACCGGAGGGAAAGAACGGTATGACTTTCAAGGCGAAATACGGTGTGGTTGGTCTGGCGGTTGTACAAAAAGAGTTTATTGCGGAGGGAATCAATGAAGCCGGTTTGTCTGCCGGTTTGTTTTATTTTCCTCACTATGGCAGTTATCAGAAGTATGAGGCTCGGGAAAAAGCCCGGACAGTAAACGATTTGCAACTGGTGGCCTGGATGTTGACACAATGTGCTACCGTACAGGAAGTGGAAAAAAGCTTGGATGACATCCGGATTATCGGTCTGGAAATAGGAGGTTCTTCTTCTTCGGTGCATTGGCGTATCGGAGATACGACCGGTCGGCAGGTGGTGTTGGAAATCATTGACGGCGAGATTCATATCTATGAAAATAAAGTCGGGGTATTGACAAATGCTCCGGGCTTTCCCTGGCATCTTGCCAATCTGAACAATTACGTCAATCTTTTCCCCGGGGCAGTGGCTTCACATTCACTGGGTGATGTTACACTGACGGCTTTCGGTGCCGGTGCTGGTTTTTTGGGAATTCCGGGAGATGTGACTCCTCCTTCGCGTTTTGTGCGGGTGGCTTTTTATCGGGCGACAGCTCCGGTTTGTAAAACTGCTTTTGAAACGATATTGCAATGTTTTCATATTTTGAATAATTTTGATATACCCATTGGTATTGAGCATACAGCTGGAGAAGTGCCCGATATACCGAGTGCCACACAGTGGACATCGGCAATCGATTTGAGCAATCGTAAGCTGTATTACAAAACTTCCTATAACAATACGATCCGTTGCATTGATTTGAAGACCATCGATTTTTCCAAGGTCAGCTATCAGTCGCATCCGCTGGATAAGACCGACGTACAACCGGTAGAACAGATCCTTATTTCTTAGCCAGCAGAATACTTTGCTGTGGGAATAAAAGTATTTTTCGGTTCGTTGTTTTCTATAAATTTCCGCTATCTTTACATTTTCTTTTGATGTAATGGAGCGGATTATTTTTGTTTTGTCGTATGAAAAGCGTTGGGATTCCTGGATGATATTTGCCAATTGGGTGGCAGATGCCGGTGATTTTTTCCAAAGCAAAGGCCGGTATGTCGGAGATGAAGAGATGGAGGTATTGCCGGTTGTCCGGCAGATTGCCGGGATCATCCGAAAATACGATGTCTCTGTACTTTTCAGGCAGTTCGGACGTAAAAAATTCAAGGATGAACGTCTGTTTTTGCAAAAAGTGGAGGAAGCGTATGTGCGGGAAGAAATACGTCCTTACATTGAAAAATATGTCGTACAGGTACTGGACGAATTGACGAAAAATGGAATACCCCTGTTTTTGAAAGGCAGCCGTTTGGATAATTTTTACAAAAGTCAGCGTTTGATGTTGAAAGGCCTTTCTCTGAGGGCTTTGTTGCGTTTTGAACGGACGGGAGAGTTTACACGTTATATTTTGCGTTTGACAGATGGGGAGAAAATTTTTTATCCCAGTGATTATGATCTGAAAATAGTGACACGCCGTCCCTGTCGGGTGATTTCCGGTCGGCAGCTGTTTTGTTTTCCGGAGGATTTCGATGGACAACGTTTGTTGCCGTTTTTGCAGAAGAGGGAGGTTATGATACCCAAAGCCAATGAGGCCGTCTATTTCCAGCGTTTTATTTTGAAAAATATCCGGCATGAAGAAATTGAGGTGCAGGGATTTGAGGTCATCGTCCGGGAGGTGGAAAAACAGGCTCAGTTGGTATTGGAGCAGGATTGGCAAGGAAATCCTGTGTTGACACTGGAATTCAGATATGGAGACCAATGTGTACCGGGCAGTTCGCTACGAAAGGCCATGGTGAAATTGCATACGGAGGGAGATGCTTATGCATTTTATAAGGTAAATCGTAATTGGGAATGGGAAGAGCAACAGCAGGCGTTGTTATTGGCTTGGGGGTTGGAACCTGTTTCGAAGGCGGTGTTTCGTTTAGGGAATTTTGCTTCTTCTGTCGGTGCATCTCTACCGGATGGTCAGTCCGTTTCGGAAAACGTTTTGTCCGAAGATGCCTGGCAAAATACCATTGAGTGGATCCGGTTGCATTTGTCTGATTTGAAGGCGAGAGGAATCGGTTTCCTTCAGAGAGTTTTGCATCGGAGTTATTATATCGATTCCTGGTATTTGGATTATGCCGTGTCGGAATCGGTCGATTGGTTTGAATTGAGAGCAGAGGTGGTGTTGGCAGATGGTCGACGCATTCCTTTGATCAGTTTTCGGGAGGCCATTTTGTCTGGAAAACGGGAGTATCTGCTTGCTGATGGGAACCTATTCTTGATTCCTCGGGAATGGTTTGCCACATATACCGATTTACTTTTGTTTGCCCAGGGAAAGGGGGCTACTCTGTTTTTCCATCGCAGCCAGTATGCTTTGCTGAAAAATTGTGAAGATATTGCCGGACAATTCTCTTTGCCTGCCGATTCACCGGAAGAAGTGGCTTTGCCCCTTGATTTCCGGGCAGTTTTGCGTCCATATCAACGAGTTGGTTATGAGTGGATGTATCGTCTGTACCGGGAGGGATTGGGTGGTTGTCTGGCCGACGATATGGGATTGGGAAAGACTTTGCAAGCCATAGCGATCATTTTGAAATACAGGCAGGAAACGGTGAAGAAAACATCGGAAGGAGAATGGGAAAAACAGGGAATACAGCTGGATCTGTTTGATGATACGACCCATATGGAAATGAAAATGACAGAAAGTCCGACGGAGTCGATATTCCATACTTGTCTGGTTGTTGTTCCGGCGTCCTTGATTCACAATTGGCGGAATGAGCTCCATAAATTTGCACCTCAGTTGACAGTCACGGTTTATGCCGGAGCGAATCGAGCTGAATTGCGTGCTTATTTGCAGCGTTCGGATGTGGTGCTTGCCACTTATCATACTTTGCGAAATGATATTGATTACTTTGCCCGCTTGACTTTCGGATTTGTGATTGCCGATGAAGCTCAGATGTTGAAGAATCCGGACTCCCAGCTTCATCAGGCGATGATGAGGCTCCAGGGGCATTGGTTTTGGGCTTTGTCCGGTACTCCGATCGAGAATTCACTAACCGATTTGTGGGCTGTGATGAACTGGGTGAACCGGGGATTGCTTGGAAGCCACCGTTTTTTCAGAGATCATTTCATCCGTCCGATTTTAGCCGATGTTGACGGTCGTATGAGTGAGGCCTTGCGTAGACTGATTGCTCCCTATATTTTGCGGCGTACGAAAGAAGAAGTATTGGCTGATTTACCAGAATTGACAACAGAACTGGTCGTGTGCGAACCGGAAGAAGAACAGCGTAAATTTTATGAAGAAGAGCAGGCCCGGGTTCGGAATTATATATTGGGGAAAAGGGAAAATCAGGAGGGATTGCGGAGTGACTTTATGATACTCAAGGCATTGATCCGTTTGCGGCAGATTGCAAATCATCCCCGTCTGGTCGATAGCGAATATTGGGGTGGTACCGGAAAATTCAGGGAGGTATTCCGTATGTTGGGGGATATCGTGACGGCTGGACACAAAGTGTTGATTTTTTCTTCTTTTGTTAAATATTTACGAATGGTTGCTGAGGAAGTAGGGAGTCACGGTTGGTCATATGCGTTGCTGACTGGGGCAACAATCGACCGGGAGCAGGTCATCCGGCGTTTTTCTGTCGATTCTGACTGTCGGATCTTCCTGATTTCTTTAAAGGCTGGAGGCGTAGGCTTGAACCTGACAGAGGCCGATTATGTGTTCATTCTTGATCCCTGGTGGAATCTTGCTGCAGAAAATCAGGCCGTAGGAAGAGCTCATCGTATCGGTCAAAAAAGGGCGGTATTTGTGTATCGCTTTATCACTGCCGGAACGTTGGAGGAGAAAATTTTGGCCATTCAGCAACGGAAACAACGGCTTGCAGATTCTGTCATGGCACCGATCTCTCCTTTGCCGCTGACAGACGAAGAGTTGTTGGAGGCATTGAATTGAAAATCATGCCTGTTTGGTGGCTCTGAGCATTTCTCTTTTGCCGGGAGGACCCGGCAGGCGTCGGAGAGTCATGCCGGAAGCCCGTAGGGCTTGTTTGACACTTCCCTTGACGCAGTAGGTTACCAGTATACCACCCGCTTTGAGTGCTTGTGCAAATCGTTCCAATACTTCCGGGGTCCAGAGGTGTGGTTGTACTTTCGGGTTAAAGGCATCGAAATAGACTAAATCAAATGTTTCTCTGAAGGTTATTTCCCGAAAATCCTGATGGTATTTCCGTAACTGAAAGAACGGGGTTATCCGACTGGCCGTATTCCAAGGGGTATGGTGTAATTTTTGAAACAGAGAACGATCGGTTTGACCGAGTTGTTCCGGATAGTCGAGAACGGTAATTTCCGGTGTTGTCAAGGGGTATTTTTCCAGGCTGTGATAATTTATCGGAATACCTAACCGTTCGCTTTCCAACAGAGTCAAATAGGCATTCAAGCCTGTCCCAAAGCCCGCTTCCAGTATGTTCAACGGAGAAGTGGCGGAAAACGACTGGGGCGGATGGGATAAGTAGTGTATTAAACCGGCCTGGATGAAAATATGCCTGGATTCCTGAATGGCTCCGTGTATGGAATGGTAATGTTCATCCAGTTCCGGAACGTAAATGGTGCAACTTCCGTCTTCGGTTTGAATCAGTCGATGGGTCATGATCAGCAGATTTCTGCCCTCAGCAGATTGACAAATTCGATAATGTCGCTTTCTGTCGTGTCGAAAGAACATACCCAGCGGACTTCCGAGGCATTTTCATCCCATACGTAAAAAAAGCATTGTGACTGTAATTTGCTGATTTTATCCCGCGGAATGATGGCGAATACTTCGTTGCCCTGAACTTCCTGGGTGATGCGGATTCCGGGTATCTTTCCCGCTTCATTGGCCAGCATTTGAGCCATTTTGTTGGCATGACCGGCACTTTTCAGCCATCGGTCGTGTTTCAATACAGCCGAGAATTGGGCCGCAATAAAACGGGTTTTGGAATGCAGTTGCATAAGCTGTTTCCGGATATATTGAACTTCTTTGGCTACTTCGGAATTGAAAAAGATGACTGCTTCTCCGAACATCATACCATTTTTGGTACCGCCGAAACTCAATACGTCGATTCCCACCCGGGAAGTAATGTCCTGGGGATGACAGCCTAAATAGGCCACGGCATTGGAAAGACGGGCGCCATCCATATGTACGTACAGATGGTGGGCATGGGCATAGTCGCAGATTTCTTTCAGTTCTTCCGGCGTGTATACCGTACCTAACTCCGTGCATTGGGTCAACGAAATCATTTTCGGTTGGACATGATGTTGATCACCGAAACCGTGCATGTGATTCTGTATCAGGCCGACGGTCAATTTCCCGTCGAAAGTGGGTACTGTCAGCAATTTACAGCCGGTCTGTTTTTCGATGGCACCGCATTCATCCACGTGAATATGGGCGGTTTCTGCACAGATGACCGCATGGTAGGATTGAGTAAAGGCGGAGAGGCTGAGGATATTGGCTCCCGTACCGTTGTATACGAAAAATACGCTGATATCTTCTCCAAAAATGTTTTTGAAATCTTGAATGGCCTTTTCTGAATAACAGTCTTCGCCGTAAGAGTGTTGATGACCATAAGCTGCTTCTTCCAGTGCCTGGAATACTTCTGGCAGGACTCCAGAAAAATTGTCGCTTCCGAAACCTCGAATCATGTTGAAATGGATTAAAATAAAACTTTTCAAAGATAGTAAGATTTCGTATATAATGGTGGCAGAATCGGGTGGATTTGCAGATTATTTTATACTTTTGTTGTCTTATTGTTTAGAAGAAAAGGATTGTGACAGAAAGAATTTAAATATGGAGGATTTATATGGAATGGTTGCATGAGTTATTATTTGGTACTGGTATCGGGCATTCGATTTTATTGGTGGCGATTGTTATTTTTGTCGGAATCTTTTTGGGGAAAATTAAGGTTGCGGGGATTTCGTTGGGTATTACGTGGATTCTTTTTGTGGGGATTATCTTGAGTCATTTCGGTATGCGGATGGATCCTCATGCTTTGCATTTTTTGAAAGAGTTTGGCTTGATTCTGTTTGTTTATTCCGTGGGATTACAGGTAGGACCGGGTTTTTTCTCTTCGTTCAAGAAAGGGGGAATTCGCTTGAATCTGTTGGCGGTTTCCATTGTTTTGCTGGGGGTGGTGATCACTTGTATTTTGTATGCTGTGACGGGTTTACCGGTTACCACGATGGTCGGGATATTGTCGGGAGCGGTGACAAATACACCCGGTTTGGGAGCTGCTCAGCAGGCTTATTTCGATATGACTGGACAGGAAGGTTCGGAGATCGCCATGGGATATGCCGTGGCCTATCCCTTGGGGGTGATCGGAATCATCGGAGCCATTATTTTGATACGCTATATTTTTCGAATTTCGTTTGCTCAAGAAACGGAGAATGCACAGAATGCCCTGGAAGAAAAAGAAGCTCGTGCGACACATGTTTCTATTTTGGTCCGGAATCCGGCTTTGTTTGGGAAAGAGATTTGTGAAGTGGCCCGTTTGATCGATAAAAAATTTGTGATATCCAGGGTGTTGCATGTGGATCATACCTTAGAAATCGCTCATTCCCACACTCCCTTGAAGGAGGGGGACAAACTCTTCGTGATTGCGGCCAACCAAGACTTGGATGCCATCATCGCTTTTATCGGCGAGAGAATTGAAATGCATCGTTCCGAGTGGGAACAGCTGGACTCTAAATTGGTTTCCAAGCGAATAATGATTACCCGTTCGGAAATCAATGGAAAGATATTGGGACAGCTTCATTTGCGGGGGGGATTTGGAGTGAATGTCACACGGGTGAACAGAGCCGGGGTTGATTTGGTAGCCAGTCCCGGTTTGGAGTTGCAAATTGGCGACCGGGTAACGGTAGTCGGTACGGAAGAAAGCATCAAAGGGGTGGAAAAGATATTGGGAAATTCTCTCCGTCGTTTGCGGGAGCCCAATTTGGTCCCGATTTTCCTGGGAATAGCTCTCGGAATCTTGCTGGGGAGCATTCCTATTTCTTTCCCGGGTATTCCTCAGTCGGTGAAATTGGGATTGGCGGGAGGTCCTTTGGTAGTAGCCATTTTGATCGGTAAATTCGGTCCACATTATAAACTGGTCACGTATACCACCATGAGTGCCAACCTGATGTTGCGGGAAATCGGAATTTCTTTGTTCCTGGCCTGTGTGGGGTTGGATGCCGGTGTCGGATTTGTCGATACGGTTGTGCATGAAGGGGGCTTTGCCTGGATCGGTTATGGCTTTATCATCACCTTTATTCCTTTGATAATTGTGGGGATTATTGCCCGCTGGTGTTATAAGATCAATTATTTTACCTTGATGGGATTGATTGCCGGAAGTACGACAGATCCGCCGGCTTTGGCCTATGCGAACGGAGTTGCGGGAAATGATATGCCTGCCGTCGGGTATGCAACCGTTTATCCCTTGACCATGTTTTTGCGGGTCTTGACGGCTCAGCTGTTGATCCTTGTTTTATAATAAATGTAATTGAATATTTCTATGGCTTACGGTATCGCAGAGTTAAGCATTGTTCCCATGCGGAGAGAGCGATCGGAACGGAGTGAGATGGTTTCTCAGATTCTTTTCGGGGAGATTTTTGAAATTCTGGAAGCGGATGACAAATGGGTGTATGTGCGTTTGTTGCATGATTTTTATGAAGGGTGGGTCGATCGGAAAATGGTGCTGGAAGTAACGGATGAATATGTCCACCGATATCGTTCAGAAGCTCCAGTATTGGCGACGGAGGTGTTTAACATTGTGGTCAAGGAAGGAGATTATGGAAATAAATTGGTCGTATCGGGCAGTGTTTTTCCTTTTTTTGATGCTGTCACCAAGAAAATGCGGATCGGAGAAGATACCTATACGCTGGTAAGCAAGGTGAAAGATGTCGGCATTGAGAGTTTGCGGGATTTGATCATCGGGTATGCGTTGATGTATTACAATACCCCTTATTTGTGGGGAGGACGTTCCCCTTATGGAATCGATTGTTCGGGGCTTGTTCAGATCGTTTATCGGATGGCGGGGATTGATTTGCCCCGGGATGCTTCGCAACAGGTCGCTCTTGGACAGGATTATTCTTTTGTCGAAGAAGCCTTGCCGGGGGATTTGGCCTTTTTCGGGGATGAATCGAATGTCATTACCCATGTCGGAATTATCTGGGAACAGAACCGGATTATTCACGCTTCAGGAAAGGTACGGGTTGACAAGATCGATCATCAGGGAATCTTTAACGAAGATTTGAAGCGTTATACCCATAATCTGAAGGTTATCAAGCGAATCTTGCCGGATGAATTTTCTGAATGATTTTTAAAGATATTGGATGGTTTCCGGACCGCAACAGAAGAGTAGATCCAGGATGCTGAGATGAGGGGTGAACGGAATGCGGTCGCTGAATGTTTGACGGTAGGGAATGGCCGTATATTCCCATCCGGCTTGGCGATGGGAGGCTTTGGGGTGGAAAGTGTTGCGCAGGTCTGTGAATTCCGGATTTCCTGGGTGGATGTAATCGGTGGTTAATCGGACATCCCGCTTGATTTTCAGCAGATCGAATAAGCGGTATAAAATGGCCTGATTGAGATCGAGTAAAAAAGTTTCCCGTTTTTGGAAAAAAGGCAGCAGATCATCGATGTAATATTCGTAATAGGGTGAATTCTTATAGGCCGATTCGATGCCTCGGAAATGGAGTTTCTGCCAGTCCGTCGCATAGACGATTCTTAAATCTTTCAATAGAGTTTTGCTGTTGGCTTTGGCTACCGGTACCGTCAGCGAAATGACTCCGTTGGCGGTCATGATTTCACACCGATTCCGATAGCTTTGTTTCCCGAAATTTTCGTATTGTTCGATATAGATCGTTTCTGCCTTTTGAAGACAGGAAAAATAAGCGATTGGGGGGAAATAGGCTGTTGTCAGTAAAAACGGTTTCATGGAATGGGTGAATCAATATTTGTCCACAAAAATAGTAAAATATTTTTTGTCCGCCCGATTTGGTAGATTTTTCACTGTTTTGTTGTAATTATTTTGCAGAAGTGTATAGAAATTGTCATCTCTGAGTAACAATTGTAAAAATTGGTAATTTTTGCCATTAAAATGGGGGTAAAAATTTGTAAATATGAGTATTAGTTGTTATCTTTCGAATGTATAATTGAATGTAAAAGTGTTTATTGAAAATAATATTGGGGATTTTGGAGTGATAATTTTTTCATAATTGACCGGGACATATCCGTTGGAAAAACGTATACTATTTCTGAAGGGAAAATGGCAGAGGTAGAGAGTGCCGGGCAGGGATGAGAGATATTGTGGGATAATATTAAAAACGGTATACAATGAAATTCGATATTACTGTCACCGATCCTTATCTGGAACCTTTTCTTCCAGTCATTCGCAGGCGTCATGAGCGCAGTGTGTTGAAAGAACTGGAGTTTACCAATCGGAAGGGGCGGCTGGCTGATGTGTTTAATAATCATCTTTATTTTGGTTTGCACCGTCTTCCTGGCAAAGGATGGGTGTTCCGTGAGTGGGCTCCGGCTGCAACAGCCATCTATCTGATTGGAGAGTCGAACGAATGGCAGAAGAGGGAGAATTTTAAATTACACCGGAAAGAGGGAGGGGTATGGGAATTGGAGTTGCCGGAAAATGCTTTTTGGCATGGCATGGATTATAAGCTTTGGATTGAATGGCCCGGTGGTGAAGGCGAGCGAATCCCCAGTTATGTCACCCGGGTCGTACAGGATGAGCTTACCAAGTTGTTTGCCGCACAGGTCTGGCAACCGGAGTCTGCCTATGCGTGGCGTTATCCCGGTGTCGGTCGTGTTGTACATCCCTTGATTTATGAGGCGCATGTGGGTATGAGCATGGAGAATCGCCGAGTTTCCACTTTTAATGAATTCCGGGCTTACGTATTGCCCCGAATTGTCGATCTGGGTTATAATATGATTCAGTTGATGGGAATTCAGGAACATCCTTATTACGGTTCTTTCGGTTATCAGGTGTCTAATTTTTATGCGGTCAGTTCTCGTTTCGGAACTCCCGATGATTTAAAACGCTTGATCGATGAAGCTCACGGTTATGGTATCGGGGTGATCATGGATATCGTACATTCACATGCGGTGAGGAATGAAGCGGAAGGTTTGAGTCGTTTCGCCGGAGATTACAGCCAATATTTTTATCCGGGTGAACGGGGAGAGCATAAATTGTGGAATTCCCGTTGCTTTGATTATGGGAAAAATGAAGTAATCGGTTTTTTGTTGTCGAATTGCAAATATTGGGCGGATGAATTTCATTTCGATGGTTTCCGCTTTGACGGGATTACCAGTATGCTTTATTGGGATCATGGATTGGGTCGGGATTTTACGGAGTATAAATTCTATTTTGACGGTAATCAGGACGAAGATGCCATTACTTATCTGACTTTGGCCAATAAGTTGCTACATGAGGTAAATCCTGATATTATCACGATTGCCGAAGATATGAGCGGTATGCCGGGCTTGGCGGTTCCGACGGAGCAGGGGGGAATGGGCTTTGATTTCCGGATGAGCATGGGAGTTCCCGATTATTGGATCAAGCTGACTCAGGATAAAAAAG
The DNA here is from genome assembly GCA_944321165.1 of uncultured Odoribacter sp. Lineage (GTDB taxonomy): Bacteria > Bacteroidota > Bacteroidia > Bacteroidales > Marinifilaceae > Odoribacter. The sequence goes on along the minus strand of CALUKE010000009.1, from coordinate 9,938 downwards.
ATGAAGAATGGCATGTCGGGGACCTGTTTTATGAATTGACCAATAAACGTTCGGATGAGCATACGGTCAGTTATGTTGAGAGTCATGATCAGGCGATGGTGGGCGACAAAACAATCTTTTTCCGTTTGGTGGATAAGGATATCTATACTTCGATGAGTGTGTTTGATCATAGTTTGCGGATTGAACGAGGAATAGCCTTGCACAAGATGATTCGTTTGCTTACGATTGCTACTGCCGGTGATGGATATTTGAATTTTATGGGAAATGAATTCGGGCATCCGGAATGGATCGATTTTCCGCGGGAAGGCAACAATTGGAGTTATGAGCATGCCCGCCGGCAATGGAGTTTAGTTGATGACAAGAATTTGCGTTTCCGTTTTCTCAACGAATTCGACAAGGCGATGATTGCTCTCATTAAGAAGGGGGATTTCTTTACGCCGCCGCCTGTTCCTTTGGTTCGGGACAATGAACAGCAGGTGCTGATTTTCAGGAGAGGCAGTTATTTGTTTGTATTCAATTTCAATCCCCAGCATTCATTTGCGGATTATGAATTCGATGCAGAGCCGGGAAAGTATTTGTCGGTATTGGATACGGATAATTCCTGTTTTGATGGATTCAATCGAATCGATGATGCGCAGCCTCATTTTACGCTTTATCGGGAAGGACGGAATCTGTTGAGTCTTTACATCCCTTCGCGGTCGGCATTTGTGTTGCAATTACAGCTTGAAAATGAGAAAAATAAAAGAAAATAAAGAGGTAAATTTAAGAATGCATTAGAATTAAGATATAAAAGATGTTATTATGGCTTATTTGAAATTTAATAAGGATGAATTGGTGAATCTGGAATATTCCCTGAAACGGGAAGTATTGGCTACGAATCGTGCGGGAGGATACATGTCTTCAACGATTATCGGATGTAATACGCGGAAATACCATGGATTATTGATATTACCTATTGAAGAATTTGACGGAGAAAATCATGTGTTGCTTTCCAATTTGGATGAAACTGTGATCCAACACGGACGGGAATTCAATCTGGGGATTCATAAATATCCCGGGAATTATGAACCTCGGGGACATAAGTATATTGTTGATTTCGAATATGAACCGATATTTACCCTGACTTATCGGGTGGGAGGGGTGAAATTGAGAAAAGAGATTGTCCTGGTACACAATGAACCGCAGGTATTGATCCGTTATACCTTGTTGGAGGCACACTCCGATACGACTTTGCGCTTGAAGCCTTTTCTGGCTTACCGGAATATTCATAGCCTGTCGAAAGCGAATATGATGGTGAATACCAAATACCAGGAGATTGAGAATGGAATCCGTTCCAAATTGTATAATGGATTTCCTTTCTTGAACATGCAGATTTCCAAGAAAAATGAATTTGTGGCAACTCCCGACTGGTATTATAATGTCGAATATATGGAGGAAGAGAACCGTGGGTATGATTTCCGGGAGGATCTGTTTGTTCCGGGATATTTTGAATTCCCGATCAAGAAAGGAGAAAGTATTGTTTTCTCGGCTTGTGTCGATGCGGTTGCCACCAGTCGTTTAAAGGCGAAATTCCAGAAACTGGTGGATGAAAGAGCTCCCCGGAACAGTTTTGTAAATTGTTTGAAATATTCTGCTTCGCAGTTTATTGTACGTCGGGGAAAAGATACGGAGATTATTGCCGGTTATCCCTGGTTTGGCAGATGGGGACGGGATACTTTCATCGCTTTGCCGGGAGTGACCCTGGCTGCGGCTCAGGATACCAAAACCTGTAAGGAGGTCCTCGATACCATGATCCGTCAGCTGAACAACGGTTTATTTCCGAATATCGGCAAAGATAAGAATGCCTCTTACAATTCGGTGGATGCTCCGATGTGGTTTTTTAAGGCAGTGCAGGAGTACGGCGATGCCATACAGAACGATGCGGCGGTGTGGAAGAGTTACGGAACGAAAATGAAGTCTGTCCTGAAGGCTTACCGGGAGGGAATTAACCAGTATGTTAAAATGATGGATAACGGTTTGATCTGGGCCGATGAACCAGGGAAAGCCCTGACCTGGATGGATGCGATTGTAAATGGGGTGCCTGTAACTCCTCGGAGCGGTTATCAGGTGGAGATCAATGCTCTCTGGTATAATGCGGTCTGTTATACCTTAAAGCTGGCAGAAGCAGCAGGTGACAGTAAATTCCTGAAAGAGTGGGCAAACATGCCGGCTAAAATCAAGGAGAGTTTTGTGCAGGTGTTCTGGAACGACGAAAAAGGGTATCTGGCTGATTTTGTCAATGGGGGAGGACAAAACATTTTTGTGCGGCCCAACCAGATTTTCGCTTGTTCGTTGGAATACAGTCCGTTGGCCGATGAAATGAAACACAGTGTATTGGATGTGGTGAAGAGTGAATTGGTCACTCCGAAAGGATTGCGAACATTGGCACCGAAAAATTCCTTGTATGAAGGAACTTACGAAGGGGATCAGGCCTCTCGGGACAAGGCTTATCACCAGGGGACGGTATGGCCTTGGTTGATGGGTGCATATATCGAGGCTAATTTCCGTCTGTATGGTAAAAAATTTGCCAAAACTGCCAGAGAGTTGTTGTCTGGTTTTGAAGAGGATATGACTGTGTATGGTGTTTGCTCTGTCGGCGAGATATATGACGGTAATCCTCCTTATGCACCGAATGGCTGTATTTCTCAGGCATGGAGTGTCGGTGAAATTCTCAGAAGTATGGCTTTGATCGAGAAATATGAGAAGCAATGAGGTGGCCTGAAAATGATTAGAAGAAATTCAAACAGAAACGAAATATGAAAAAGATTAAAGTACTGATGTTTGGCTGGGAGTTCCCTCCTCATATTGCTGGAGGGTTGGGAACTGCGTGTCTGGGTCTGACCCGGGGATTGGCGAAACAGGGAGTAGAAGTACTCTTTGTGATGCCGAAAGCCAGCGGTGACGAAGATCAGAGTGCTGTAAAAATTATTAATGCCAGTGATGTGGAATCCTTGTATCAGTATCATGATATCGAGGAATATTGGAAAAACATCCATTTTATGGAGGTGGGATCAAACCTGATGCCCTATATGAATCCGGAGACTTTTTCTCGGGAAGTGGACAAGAGTGTTCGGGAGAGCGCTGAAGAGAATCGGATTGAGTTCAAGAATAAATACCAGTTTTCAGGGAAATATGGTGCCAATCTGATGGAAGAGGTGGCGCGTTATGCCTTGGTGGCAGCGACGATTGCCGGACAGCAGGAATTTGATGTGATCCATGCTCACGACTGGCTGACCTATGCTGCCGGTATTGCGGCCAAACGGGTATCCGGCAAGCCTTTGGTGGTTCATGTGCATGCCACTGAATTTGACCGGAGTGGGGAGAATGTCAACCAGATTGTTTACAATCTGGAGCGTCAGGGAATGTTGGAAGCTGATCGGGTGGTGACAGTGAGCAATTTGACGCGGAATATTGTGATCAATCGTTACGGGATCAATCCGGATAAGGTGGTGACGGTACATAATGCCGTTGATTTTCAATCTTATTCCGATATGGAAGTGCATAGGGGGGTCAAAGAAAAAGTCGTGACTTTTCTGGGACGGATTACCTATCAAAAAGGACCTGAGTATTTCATTGAGGCTGCCAATAAAGTGTTGAAACGTTATCCGAATGTGCGTTTCGTCATGGCCGGCAGTGGAGATATGATGAATCGTTCCATCCGAAGAGTAGCTAAGTTGAAGATTGCTACGAAGTTCCATTTTACCGGTTTCCTGAGGGGACAGGATGTACAGAAGATGTTTGCGCATAGTGATGTCTATGTGATGCCGTCCGTATCGGAACCTTTCGGGATATCTCCTTTGGAAGCCATGCGTTCCGGAGTACCGACGATTATTTCAAAGCAATCGGGTGTTGCGGAGGTATTGAAGCATGCCATAAAAGTGGATTTTTGGGATGTTGATGCCATGGCGGATGCTATTTATGCTCTGCTGGCTTATCCGGCGCTTTCTGAATTTGCCGCGAAATACGGATTGAATGAAGTGAATACACTGAAATGGGAAAATGCAGCGTATCAGTTGAAAATGATTTATGGGGAATTAACAAGATAAACAATAACAATAAATATATATAATTATGGACAAGAGGACGTTGTGTTTGTATTTCCAGGTACATCAACCAATTCGTTTAAGAAAATATCACTTTTTCGATATAGGCAAAAATAACGATTATTACGATGATTTTGCCAATCGTACGATTACTCGTAAAGTCGCTGAACGTTGTTATTTGCCGGCGAACCGGATGATGTTGGATTTGATCCGGAAATACGGAAAGAATTTTAAGGTGAGTTATTCTATCTCGGGGATGGCCATCGAACAGTTCCGTGAATATGCTCCCGAAGTGATTGAAAGTTTCAAGGAGCTGGTGGCAACCGGCAGTGTGGAACTGTTGGCGGAGACCTATTCTCATTCTCTGGCTTCTTTGGTTGATGAAAGTGAATTGAAAAAACAGGTAAAACTGCATGCTGATTTGATGAAGGAGGTATTCGGTGTGAAACCGGTGACTTTCCGGAATACCGAGTTGATTTATTCGGACGAGATCGGCGACATGGTGGCTCGCATGGGATATAAGGCGATGCTGACCGAGGGAGCCCGGCATATTCTGGGTTGGAAAAGCCCGGATTATGTATATACCAATTCCATCAATCCGAAATTAAAACTTTTGTTGAAAAATTTCCGTCTGAGTGATGACATCGCTTTCCGTTTCTCGGATCACGGCTGGGATCAATGGCCTTTGACAGCAGATAAATATGCAGCCTGGCTGCAGGCTTCGGATGGAGAAATCGTCAATCTGTTTATGGATTACGAGACTTTTGGAGAACATCAGGGGGCAGATTCCGGTATTTTCAGTTTTATGACGAACTTACCCGAGCAGGTCTTTGCATTGACGAATTTTGAATTCCTGACTCCGAAAGAAGCCGCTGCCAAGCATCAGCCGGTGGCTCCGTTGCATGTTCCGTATCCGATCTCCTGGGCCGACGAGGAAAGAGATGTGACCGCCTGGTTGGGAAATGAGTTGCAGAACGAGGCTTTTGAAGAGCTTTACAAGGTGAAAAACAAGGTATATGCTTTGAAAGATCCTGCTTTGACGCATGATTTCGAATGTTTGCAGGCCAGTGACCATTTTTATTACATGTGTACGAAGCTCTTTTCCGATGGGGCGATTCATCAGTACTTTACTCCGTATGCGACTCCGTATGAAGCTTTTATCAATTACATGAATGTATTGAGCGATTTTATTTTGCGGGTTGATGAGGCGACGGAAAAGAAAAAGGAGAGGACTCCGAAAAAAGCGGAAGAAGAGCGCACTGAGGCTGACAAGTCGAAGTAATCAATTCTTTGTGGACTAGAGAAAAAATTCAGGGATTTCATGAGCAGACAATGTTATCCCTGAATTTTGATTTTTCAGTGTTTCGTCATGTCTTTTGGATAAAAATGTTTATCTTCGGACTCTCTTTTACACACGGTAATAAATTATGGATAGCAATAAATTGAAAAATCCGGCTTATTTGTTTGAGGTAAGTTGGGAAGTTTGTAACAAAGTTGGGGGAATTCATACCGTCATTTCGACGAAAGCCCTCAATATGGTAAAGGAATACAGCAGTAGTCATATTTTAATCGGACCGGATGTCTGGCGTTATACGGAACAAAATCCGGAATTTATCGATGATTCCCGTTTGTTTCGTTCCTGGCGGCAACGGGCTGCTCAAGAGGGATTGCGAATCAAGGTGGGACGTTGGAATGTTGCTGGACAGCCGATCGTGATTCTGGTGGATTTCAGTACTTTTATTACGCAAAAAGATGAAATTTTTGCTTCGTTCTGGGAAAAGTATAAGCTCGACTCTATCAGTGGGCAGTGGGATTATATCGAACCGGCTCTGTTCGGGTATGCTGCCGGAAAGGTGATAGAGAGTTTCGTACGTTTCAATTCTTCTGTGCGGCAGCGGATCATCGCTCAATTCCATGAATGGATGACGGGGGCAGGCTTATTGTATTTGAAAAGTGCGATGCCTCAGGTGGGATGTGTTTTTACAACCCATGCGACGGTTTTGGGTCGTTGTGTTGCCGGAAATAATTTGCCTTTGTACCGGGAAATGAAGAATTATGTTCCGGAGGAGTTGGCACGGCGTTTCAATGTCATTTCCAAACAATCACTGGAAAAGACCGCTGCACATCAGGCCGATTGTTTTACGACAGTCAGTGAGATTACTGCAGTTGAATGTGCTCATTTCTTAGATAAGGAGGTTGATTTAGTGACCCCGAACGGTTTTGAAAATGTATTTACACCTTCGGAGGCGGATTGGGATGGCAAACGAAAAGTAGCCAGGGAAAAATTCCTTCAGGTGGCTCAGGCCATTTTGGGACGTCCGGTAGATGAAGATGCTTTGATTCTGGGGATTAGCGGCCGTTATGAATTTAAGAATAAGGGAATCGATGTTTTTATCGATGCCATGGGAAAATTGAATAGCAATAACGGACTGAATAAACAGGTGTTGGCCTTTATTTTGGTGCCTGCCGGACATGCCGGGCCCAATAAGGAGTTGTTGCATAATTTGGAGGTTCCCTATCAGGCAATCAAGACGACCGATCTTTATCTGACCCATTATCTGAATGACAATGCGAACGATCCGGTGATGAATCGAATTCGGGCGCAGAAATTGCGGAATTCAGAAGAGGACAAAGTAAAAATTTTCTTTGTTCCGAGTTATCTGAACGGCGATGACGGAGTGTTCAACATGCCTTATTATGACTTGCTGATCGGTATGGATTTGACGGTATTCCCCTCTTATTATGAGCCGTGGGGATATACTCCGCTGGAAAGTCTGGCATTTAAGGTACCGACTATTACGACAACTTTGGCCGGTTTCGGACTTTGGGTAAAAAAACATTACAACATGAATCACCCGGGTATTGAAGTGATTCGTCGAGAAGATGATGATTCTTCTTCTGTGGCAGAATCTATCGCCGAGTGGGTGAAGAAATATACTACTGTCAGTGCGGAGGAGATGCAGTCGGATCGAGACAATGCCAAGGATGTTTCCCGGATTGCCTTATGGGATAATTTGATTAACTATTATAAGCAGGCCTATGCGATTGCTTTGGATCGGGTTTGTGATCGTCTGAAAGATCTGCCTACCAATGCGAACGATACGGTGTATATAGAAAAACCTTTGACAGTGAACAATCCTAGCTGGGTGAGCGTGATGATCCATCGTTCAATACCGGAAAAGTTGATTGCACTGGAGGAGTTGTCCAAGAACCTGTGGTGGGCCTGGAATGAAGAAGCTCGCGAATTGTTCCGGATGATCGATGTCGATCGCTGGAGAGCCTGTGGACACAATCCGATCATGCTGTTGGATTCCATTTCGCTGGCCCGTTATAAGGAGCTGGAAAACGATACGGCTTTTGTGAATAAGCTCAAGGAAGTTTATGCGCAATTTAAGGAGTATATGGCCGCGAAAGACCACATGTCGGGGGATGGAGTCGCTTATTTCAGTATGGAATATGGGTTGCATACCTCTTTGAAGATTTATTCGGGAGGCTTGGGTATTTTGGCCGGTGATTATCTGAAGGAAGCCAGCGATAAAGGCACGAAGGTTACGGCAGTCGGTTTGTTGTATCGATACGGTTATTTCACTCAGAAGCTGTCTTCGATGGGGGATCAGGAAGCGGAGTATGAAGCTCAGGATTTCATGAAGATCGCAGTTTCTCCGGTGCGAGACAAGGATGGCAACTGGGAGATGATCAGTTTGGTATTTCCAGGACGAAATGTGTATGCCCGGATTTGGCGGGTAGATATCGGTCGGATTGAACTTTATCTGTTGGATACCGATTTCGAAGACAATTTACCGGAAGACCGGAGCATTACTCACCACTTGTATGGCGGTGATTGGGAAAATCGTTTGAAACAGGAATTGTTGTTGGGGTGTGGCGGTATTCAAGCGTTGCGGAAACTGGGTATACAGGCGTCGACCTATCATTGCAATGAGGGGCATGCAGCCTTTACCGGTCTGGAGCGTTTAAAAGAGTACATTACAGAACAGCATCTTACTTTTGCCGAAGCGGTGGAAGTGGTTCGTTCTTCTTCGCTGTTTACAACTCACACGCCGGTACCGGCCGGTCATGATGCTTTCTCGGAGAATATGCTGCGTACTTATATTTCCCATTATGCCGATCGTTTGAAAATCAGTTGGGAACAGTTGTTGGGACTTGGTAAGATCAATGTAGCCGATCCGAACGAGAAATTTTCCATGAGCTATCTGGCTGCCAATCTGGCACAGGAAGTAAATGGGGTGAGCTGGTTGCACGGAGAGGTGAGCAAGGGAATATTCAAGGGCTTGTGGCCGGGATATATGCCGGAAGAATTGCCGATTACCTATGTGACGAACGGCGTGCATTATCCGACCTGGGCCGCTCCTCAGTGGAAGAAAATTGAAGAATCGCTGTTCGGAGAAGATTTTAAGAATCATCATTACGATAAAAAGTGTTTTGAGCAGATATACAATGTACCCGATGCGGTGGTGTATGAGGTGCGCACTCAGTTGCGGAAACGGCTGATCGATCATGTCAAGGACATATTGAAAGATGAAGTAGCAACTTCTTATTTCACTCCGCGTCAGGTGATTCAAATCCGGGAAACTTTGCGCGATGATATTCTGACCATCGGATTTGCCCGTCGTTTTGCGACGTATAAACGGGCTCATCTGTTGTTCCGGAATCTGGACCGCCTGGATGAGATTGTCAACAACCCGAAACATCCGGTACAATTTATCTTTGCCGGGAAAGCTCACCCGGCTGATAAGGCAGGACAGGATCTGATCAAACGGATTGTGGAAGTTTCCAAATATCCGCAATTCCTGGGTAAGATTATTTTCCTGCCGAATTACGACATGGATTTGGCCAAGAAGATGGTGCAGGGAGTGGATGTATGGATGAATACGCCGACACGTCCGCAGGAGGCTTCCGGTACCAGTGGAGAAAAAGCGGCCATGAATGGTGTGATGCATTTCTCTGTACTCGACGGTTGGTGGGTAGAGGGTTATCGGAAAGATTCCGGCTGGATGTTGCCGATGGAGAGAACATTTGAAAATCAGTCTATGCAGGATGAACTGGATTCCGAGATGATATACAACATTATCGATGATGAAATTGCTCCTTTGTTCTACGAGCGGGATGCCAACGGACTTTCTCCCCGGTGGATCAGTTATATCAAGAATACCATTGCGAAGGTCGCTTCTAATTTTACGACGAACCGGATGTTGGAAGATTACGAAAGACAATATTATATTCCCATGGCGGCCCGTTATCATAAAATGATCGAGAATGACTATGCCATGGCTACAGAGATTGCCGATTGGAAAAAGAAGGTATCCCGGGAGTGGGACAACATCGAATTGTCCGGTCTGGAATTACCCAATCGTTCCAAACAAATCATCACATTGGGCAAATCTTATTCCGGCGAAGTGAAACTCGAGATTGGCGAATTGGACATGAATGAAGTTGGGGTTGAGCTGATTGTTGCCGAACAGAAAAATGACCGTCTGGTGATCCGTGAAAAACATGATTTCAAACCTGTCGAACAGGTGGGCAGTGTGGCACGTTATCACATCGACGTCACTCCGGATTCTCCCGGTTTGTTGATGTTGGCTCTTCGTATTTATCCGAAGAATGATTTATTGCCTCATCGGCAGGATTTCCCTTTGGTGAAGTGGTTATAACGGAGCTTGTGTCTTGAAAATGAAAAATAAGGACTGTCTTTGCTGGCAGTCCTTATTTGTTGGGAATCTATTTTGCCCGGTAGTTGTTTTCTCGGAGAATCGTCAGGATCTTTTCCTGACTTCGTCAATGCGCCACCCAAATTAAGATTTGTTGCCAGATATGTCGAAAAGTGGTTTCACTGCGAGG